>DATKWD010000001.1:0-13034 GCA_035529695.1 Acidimicrobiales bacterium
GCCGCTTCGGATGCACCCAGCAGGAGCGCGCTCTCTTCGACGCTGGTCGAGAGGTTGGCCAGACGGGCGGCCACCGGCAGGTAGACGTAGGGGTAGGTGAACAAGCTCAGCACGAGCCAGGCGGCGCCGAGGCCCCGGAACCCTTGCGGACCGCCCAGGCCGAACGCTTCGGCCACTCCACCGAGCACGCCCTGCGGCGTCACCGCAGCGATGAAGGCCGCAGCGCCGATGAACGACGGCAACGCCAGGGGGAGTGGCACGAGGACGCGCCAGATCCGACGGCCGGGGAGGTCGGTGCGGTGCAACAGCCACGCCAGCGAGGTGCCGAGCAGGGTTGCGGTGATCGAGACCGCGGTGGCGAGCTGAAGCGTGCGCCACAGGGGCCCGAGGCTGTCACTCCATGCCTCGCCGAGGTCGCCCGACAGGCTGACGGTCTGACCGATGACGTAGAGCCCCGGCAGGACGAAGGCGATCGCCACCCCCGTGGCCGTGATGGCCACGTTCTTCGGGGGGCGGCTCGAACTCACCCGTCGAGGCCGCTGTCGCTGATCAGCTCTCGGGTTCGGGCGAGGCCTCCTCCGAGCGCCTCGTAGTCGATCGCCTGCACGGCCTCGAGGTCGACGGGCGGGATCGCCTCGGCCGGCTCGACGCCGGCAGCAACCGGGTACTCGAAGGTCTCGTCGGCGAAGTAGCGCTGCGCGTCGCTCTCGAGCAGGAACTCGATGAGTCTCGCGGCGTCGGTGTCATCGGCCGCTCCCTGGGTGAGCGCAGCGCCGGTGACGATGAAGACACTGCCGGCGTCGTCGGCGGCGAAGGAGTGATTGAGCCCCGGATGACCCGGGTCCTCTTCGAGGAAACGGAAGTTGTAGTAGTGGTTCACGAGCCCGACATCGATCTCGCCGCGGCCGACGGCCCCGACGATGGCGCTGTTGTTCGGGTAGGTCACGACGTCGTTGGCTGCGAGATCGGCCAGGAATTCGGCGGCGACGTCGTCGCCTTCGCTCACCCGCATGGCGGTGACGAAGTCCTGGAACGATCCGTTCGACGGAGCGATCCCGACCCGGCCCTTCCACTCCTCGTCGGTGAGGTCGAAGACCGAGTCGGGGAGGTCGGCGTCGTTCAGTTCTCTGGAGTCATAGACGAGCACCCGCTGTCGGCCGCTGAACCCGACCCAGTTGCCCTGGGGGTCGCGGAAGCCCTCGGGCACCTGTTCGAGGATCTCCGGGGCGAGCGGGGCCAGCAGATCGAGATCCTGCAGGAATCCGACTGCGCCCGGGCTCTGCGAGAGGAAGACATCGGCGCGCGGGTCGTTGCCTTCTTGTTCGATCAGCAGCGCCAGGTCGGCCGAGTCGCCGTAGCGGACCTCGACCTCGATGCCGGTCTGTTCGGTGAAGTCCTCGAGGATCGGACCGACGAGATTCTCTGTCCGACCCGAGTAGATGGTGACCGTCTCCCCGGATGAATCGCCGCATGCGGTGAGCGCGAGGATCATGGCGGAGACGGTGAGGAGCGGAGCGAGGCGATGGAGCAGCGAAGTCACGAGGGCGCAATGTAGCCACCCATCCATGAAGTGTAAAGGTCACCTAAGACCGGGCGGCTGCGCTCAGGTACGGGGGAAGGCCGCCGCCGGCGGGCCGACGAGCTCGAGCCCGACACGGCCACGGGGATCGACGTCACCCTGGACACGCGCGGTGATCTCGAGACCGTCGACTCGGAGCGGCACCAGCATGTCGTGGCCTCGGTAGCGGACCGGTCCGACCTCGGCCTGCACGGCGTGGGTCCCGGGGCCGATCACCGCGATGTCCTCGGGTCGGATCACGACCGTGACGGCTCCGACGGCTGCGTGCCGGAGCTCGATCTCGCCGAGCGCCGTCGTGGCCGTCGTCCCCGACGCGGTGCCCTCGACGAGGTTCGCCTCGCCGACGAACGTGGCCACCCACGCCGAGGCAGGTGCACGGTAGAGATCTCGTCCTGGCGCGACCTGTTCGAGGTGGCCATCGCAGATGACCGCAACCAGGCTGCCCATCTCGAACGCCTCCTCCTGATCGTGGGTCACGAACACGGTGGTGACCTCGACCTCTCGGAGAATGCGTTGGACCTCACCCCGCACCTGATCGCGCAGCGCGGCGTCGAGTGACGAGAACGGCTCGTCGAGCAGGAGAACCGACGGGGCCGGCGCCAGCGCCCGGGCGAGGGCAACGCGCTGAGCCTGGCCGCCCGAGAGTGTCCCGGGCAGCCGGTCACCCATGCCTCCGAGACCGACCAGGTCGAGCATCTCGTCGACCCGGCCTGCGATGTCACCGTTGCGGTGGATCCCGAACGCGATGTTCTCGGCCACGCTGAGGTGAGGGAACAGTGCTCCGTCCTGGAAGACCATGCCGAGGCCCCGATGCCGGGGGGCGACCCAGGTCGAGTCGCCGTCGCTCACCACGTGATCGCCGATCGTGATCATCCCGGCCGTCGGATGTTCGAGTCCCGCGATGCATCGCAGCAGCGTGGTCTTGCCGCAGCCCGACGGGCCCAGCAGCGAGATCGTCTCGGCCGCGGCGACGCCGAGGTCGATGCCGTGGAGCACCTCGGCGCCGTCGTAGGCGGATCGGATGCCGCGCAACTCGACGGGGACACCTCGACTCACGGCGGTAGATCGTAGGGCGCCGGGTCCACTCGACCACCGTCGGATCGGCCACCAGCAGGGGGCCTTCGACGCATGCGACACGTTCGGGGTGGCTACGGTCTGAGGATGAAGCGCATCGCGTGGCTCGTTTCGCTCGCCCTTCTGGCAGCAGCCTGTGGTGGGGGCGACGGTGGAACATCGGGCTCGGCCGACGACGATTCGTCGAACGATCAACCCGAGGTCGTGGCGCTGCCCGGCGACGATCTCCGGCTCGACGAGGTCACCGTGCTCGGTTCGCACAACAGCTACCACCAACGGCCGGAAGCTGATGTGCTCGCTGCACTGGCCGGCTTCTCGCCCGATCTCGCAGCAGAGATCGACTACGAGCACCGTCCCCTGACCGAGCAACTCGACCAGTTCGGGATCCGGCAGTTCGAGATCGACGTGTACGCCGATCCCGACGGTGGTCGCTTCGCCAACCGTCCGGCACTCGAGGTGATCGGCCGGCCCACCGAGTCGGGCGAGCCCGAACTCGACGTTCCCGGTTTCAAGGTGCTGCACATCGCCGACATCGACTTCCTGAGCTCGTGCCTGACCTTCGTCGGCTGCCTCCGCGAGATCGAGGCGTGGTCGTCGAGCGAGCCCGATCACCTGCCGATCATGGTCATGGTCGAGGCCAAGCAGGACGACATCGTGTCGTCGGCTGCCGCTCTCGGGATCGACGGTGTCGATCAGCTCGGGGTCGACTTCACCGAGGTCCTGCCCTTCGATCGAGCGACCTTCGACGACCTCGAAGCCGAGATCACGTCGGTCTTCGACCGCAACCAGCTCATCACGCCCGACGACATCCGGGGTGATGCCGCGACCCTCGAGGAGGCCGTGCTGGCGGGCGACGCCTGGCCGACGGTCGGCGACGCACGGGGCAAGGTGCTGTTCGCTCTCGTCGACACCGGTGCCACGCGCGATGTGTATGTCGGCGAGGCCACGTCGCTCGAGGGCCGCCTCATGTTCACGAGCAGCGAAGAGGGCCGCCCCGATGCGGCCTTCATCCGGGTCGACGATCCGATCGCCGAGGCCGAGCGCATCGCCACGCTCGCAAAGGCCGGGTACCTCATCCGAACCCGAACCGATTCGCCCGGCATCGATGCCCCGGCCGGCTCGACCGAGCGGCGCGACGCGGCGCTCGTGAGCGGAGCACAGTTCCTGTCGACCGACTATTACGCCGAGGATCCGGCGCTCGGCACCGGTTACGTGGTGACGCTCGACGATCGATGCAACCCCGTCACCGCGCCGCCCGACTGCACGTCGCCCACCGGATGAGATGACGGCACCTCTGCGCTTCGGGGTCCTCGGGACCGGCATGATGGGCTGCGAGCACATCCGCAACCTGAACTCGCTCCCCGACGCAGACGTCGTGGCGATCGCCGATCCGCACGAAGCGTCGCGAGAGGACGCCCGTCGGTCGGCGGCGGGCGAGATCGGGCTGCACGCGACCGAGCAGGAACTGCTCGCCCGTGACGACCTCGACGCGCTCGTCGTGGCGACCCCCAACCACACGCACCACCGGGTGCTCGAACAGGTGTGGCAGACCGATCTGCCCGTGATGATCGAGAAGCCCTTGTGCACCACCGTCGACGATTGCGTCGATGTCCGCCGCCGTGCCGCCGACCACGGGGGACTGGTCTGGATGGGCCTCGAGTATCGCTTCATGCCGGCGGTCACCCAGTTCCTCGGACGCGTGCAGTCGGGCGAGATCGGCCGGCTGAAGATGCTCTCGATCCGCGAGCACCGCTATCCGTTCCTCGTGAAGGTCGACAACTGGAATCGCTTCACCCAGAACACCGGCGGAACGCTGGTCGAGAAGTGCTGCCACTTCTTCGACCTGATGAACCAGGCCACCGGCGAGCGGCCGACCCGGGTGACGGCGTCGGGCGGCCAGGACGTCAATCATCTCGACGAGGTCTACGACGGCGCGCCGAGCGACATCCTCGACAACGCATTCGTGATCGTCGACTATCCGAGCGGCGTGCGCGGTCTGCTCGACCTGTGCATGTTCGCCGAGGGATCACGTTGGGAGCAGGAGCTCGTCGGCGTCGGCGACCGGGGCAAGGTCGAAGCCCACCTGCCCAACTTCATGGAGCTGTCACGCGGCCGGACCTCTGAGCTCGTGGTCGGCAGTCGTGGCGAGGGCTGGCCGGTCGTCGAGCACGAGATCACCGGCGACGACCGCATCGGCTACGTCGGTGGTCATCACGGTGCGAGCTATCTCGAGCTCCTCGGGTTCTGCGAAGCCATCCGAGCCGGCTCACCTGCCGAGGTGACCGTTGACGACGGCCTGTGGTCGGTCGCGGTCGGCGCCGCCGCGCACCGGTCGATCGACGAGGGCCGACCGGTCGAGCTCGCCGAACTCGGCCTCGAACCCTGAGATCCGAAGTCGAGACGGTCGCCGACGGCACACGTCGGGGTCGGGGCGCGAGGTCAGACAGTTCCCGAGGCTCGGAGCGCTGAGACCTCGGCGGGCTCGTAGCCGAGCTCGGCGAGGACCGAGTCGGTGTCGGTGCCCAGCGGCACGAGTTCGTCGCCGAGATCGAGCCTCGCCCCGTCGACGCTGACCGGGTGGCCGGGGACGGGAACCGGGGCATCGAGGCCCGGGACCCGAACCGGTTCGAGCAGCGTGGCGAGGTGGGGATCGTCGAGGGCGTCGGTCGGTTTCAGCACGGGTCCGGCGGGCACGTCGGCTCGCGCCATCTCGGCCAGCACGTCGTCGGTCGTGCGCGTCCGGCACCAGTCGGCCAACACCTCGGTGAGCGCTTCGCTGTTGGCGCCGCGGTCGGCGTCGGATCCGAAGCGTGGGTCGTCGATCAGATCGGCGCGGCCCACCAGCTCGCACCAACGGGCGAACATGGCGTCGCCGATCACCTGGGTGATGATGGCGCCGTCGGCGGTCGGCACCACGTCGCTCGGGCCGATGGCGGTGTGACGGTTCCCGGTCGGGGCTCGTCCGATGCCGGTGGCGGCCTCCTCGACGAGGATCGCCCCGGCTGCCGACACGGCCGAGCCCAGCAGGTCGACCTCGACTCGCTGCCCGGTCCCGGTCGTGGTGCGCTCGAGCAGGGCGGCGAGCACGGCCCCGGCGAGGGCGGTCCCTGTCTGGAAGTCGACCCACGGGACGAAGCTCTTCATCGGATCGTCGGGCCGGCCGGCGGTGGCGATGGCTCCGCTCATCGCCTGGCCGACGCCGTCGAAGCCGAGGCGTCCGCGGTAGGGGCCGGTGGTCCCGAACATCGTGGCGGTCGCCAGCACCACCGACGGATGCGCGGCATGCACGGTCGGCCAGTCGAGTCCCATCCGCTCGAGCGCTGCGTCGGGCAGATTGGCGACCACCACGTCTGCCGTCGCGACGAGGCGGCCCACGACCGATCGCCCGGCATCGGTCGTCGGCTTGACGGTGACCGATCGCTTGCCCCGGTTGACGTGCACGACGATGGCCCCGTCGATCCCCGGGCCCAGCTCGAACAACGAACGGTCCTCGGCACCGCCGGGACGCTCGACCCGGATGACCTCGGCGCCGTACCCCTGGAGCAGCTGCGCGCACCAGGGCCCGGCGATGTAGCGCCCGAAGTCGAGCACGCGCATCCCTGCCATCGGCTGCATGCCAGAGATCCTGCCCTGTTCCGCCCGCCGCAGGGGTGTCGAGCCGCCGACTGCCCAGCCATCGAAGATGGTCCGAGTGTTACGTTGCCGTCCCTGCCCCGCTCCGGCGGGTCGCCGCCGAGGGGAGACGAATGGGTGCAATCCACGGATTCTGCGACGAGCGTTTCGCGCCGCTCGAGGAGATGTTTCGCGCCAACCAGGACGACGAGATCGACGCCGGAGCCTCCTTGGCCGTCACGCTCGATGGCGAATTCGTGGTCGACCTGTGGGCCGGCACCACCGACTACGAGCTGAAGGAGCCGTGGGTCGAGGACACGCTCGTGTACGTCTTCTCGACGTCCAAGGTGATGGTCAACATCGCGGTGTTGATGACCTATGACCGGGGACTCCTCGACCTCGACGCACCGATCGTCGAGTACTGGCCCGAGTTCGGCCAGAACGGCAAGGACAGGATCACCACCCGCCAGATCCTGGTCCACAAGTCGGGCCTGCCAGGGTTCGGCCGGCCGATCGGGTGGGATGAGATCCACGACTGGGACCACATGATCGGCGTGCTCGAAGCTGCCGAGCTCTGGTACGAGCCCGGCACCGTGGCCCATTACCACCCCCTGACCTACGGGTTTCTCCTGGGAGAGCTCGTTCATCGGACCGCTGGTGTCGCGTTCGCGGACTTCTTCGCTCGGGAGGTCGCCGCGCCCATGGGGGCTGACTTCCACTTCGGCCTGACGGCTCCCGAGGATCAAGCCCGCGTGGCAGAGCTGTGGCCTGCGGATCCTGAGACCACGAACGAGGCCGTCGACGACCCGGTCATGGCCGAACTCGAAGAGGGTCTCTGGGTCGTGCCCGAGCGGATGGCTGCGGTGATGCCCTCGACCAACGGGATCGGCAACGCCCGTTCGATCGCTCGCATCTGCTCGATGATGGCGACGGGCGGAGAGCTCGAGGGTCGGCGCTACCTCAGCAAGGCGACCATCGACGAAGCCGGGACCGAGCAGAGTTTCGAGGACGACCGCATGCTCGGGCCCTGCCGGTACGGACTGGGGTTCGGCCTCGACAGCGAGTACTTCCCGGGTCCGTCCCCGACCGCCATGCACTGGGGTGGCTACGGCGGATCGTTGGCAACCATGGACCCGGCAACGGGGATCAGCGCCGGGTTCGCGCCGAACCGTCTCCTCGCTGATCCCGAACCCGATGGTGCGCCCATGATGCAGGATCGCCTGTCCCGGCTCATCAGCACCATCGGCGAGGTGTCGCGGCCCTTCGGTTCGGCCTCGCTGTGATGCGCTGAGATGTCCGACCCGGAGAATCAGCAGGTCCCCGAAGGCACGGTGACCGTGCTGTTCACCGACCTGGTCGAGTCGACACGCCTCAATCAGTCGCTGGGTGACGAGGCTGCGCGCGAGATCGGACGGCAGGTCGAGGACATGGCGCGGACGGTGGTCGTGGCAAACCGGGGGGTGCTCATCAAGGAGATGGGCGACGGGCTGATGGCCGCGTTCGCGTCGGCCCGTCGCGCGGTGACCGCTGCTCGCGAGGTTCAGGTCGAGATGGGACGCCTCCACCGGGCGGGCCTCGACGACGCGGTCGAGATGCGGATCGGACTCCACACCGGCGAGGTGATCGGCGAGGAGGGTGACATCCACGGAGAAACCGTGATCATCGCGAAGCGCATCGAGGGCCTGGCGCCGGCCGGAGGCATCCTGGCATCCGACACGGTGCACGGCGTGCTCGGCACGGCTCGTGACGAACTGGTCTCACAGGGGTCCGCCGAGTTGAAGGGGATCGATGCCGAATGGGAGCTCTATCTCGTTCCGGTGCCCGACGACGACGAAGAAGACGCGCTGCTGGCCGCCAACGCGCCCACGCCCTACGTCGGTCGTGTCGCTGAACGCGAACAGCTGCGCGCGATGCTGGAGGCGGCAGCGGCCGGTCACGGTTCGATGGTGCTCATCGGGGGCCCGGCAGGAATGGGAAAGAGCAGGCTGACCCGTGAGGCGGCGGCCATGGCTGAGCGGCTCGGGATGAGCGTGCTGACCGGCCACTGCGTCGACATGGAATCGCCGCCGCCCTACCAGCCCAGCATCGATCATCTCGAGCAGGCCGCTCGGGTGGCGTCGCCCGAGGGGTTCCGAACCGCGCTCGGCATCAATGCCCCCGAGGTGGCGAAGCTGTTGCCGTCGCTGCGCCAGCGCTACGACGACATCCCTCCATCACCTGAGCTGACGCCCGAGCAGGAGCGCCGCTACATGCTCCACGGAGTGGGCGAGTTCACCGAGCGAGCCGCGGGAACTCAGCCACTGCTGCTCACCTTCGAGGATCTGCACTGGGCCGACGAGTCGACGATGCTCTTCCTCCGGCACATGGCTCCCCGGCTCACGCACGTCCCCCTCATGATGCTCGGCACCTACCGCGACGACGAGTTGGCACCCGAACGACCGTTGACGACATCGATCGGGCCGCTGATTCGCGATGGCGGCGCCGTCGATCTGCATCCGCAACTCCTGACCATCGACGAGGTGCGGTCGGTGTTGACCGCCCGTGCTGGTCAGGAGGCTCCGCCCGAACTGGTCGATCTCGTCTTCGACGAGACCCAGGGCAACCCCTTCTTCGTCGAGGAGCTCTTTCGACACCTGAGTGAGAGTGGCCGCATCTTCGATGAGGAGGGCCGGTGGCGGGCCGGCTTCGAGATCGGTGAGACCGAGGTTCCGCAAGGGATCCGGTTGCTGATCAGCCGGCGGCTCGAACAGCTCGACCCCGAACACCGCAAGGTGCTCGCGTCCGCAGCCGTGATCGGTCGAACCTTCGCCTTCGGCCATCTCGCCTCGGTCGTGGGCAGCGACGAGGATGATCTCTTCGATGCACTCGAAGCGGCCGAGCGGGCCAACTTGATCGAGGATCTCCCCGCTGAGGACGACGCCCACTATCTCTTCGTGCACGAGCAGATCCGCCAGACCCTCGTCGGCGAGCTCGCCCTTGCTCGGCGTCAACGAGTCCATCTCAGGATCGCCGATGCCCTCGTGGCGTCGGGTCACGACTCTTCGGTCGATCTGGCCCATCACCTGCTGTCGGCCGGGACGGCGGCACCCAGGGCGCGCACCGTCGAGGCGCTGATCGCTGCGGCCAGGGCCAACATCGACTCGCTCGCGTTCGAGGATGCGCTTCCCCACATCGACCACGCAGCCAAGATCGTCGACGACGACGACGACGATCGACTCGACCTGCGGCGGATGCAGGCCGATGCCTTGCGAGGCGCCGGAAGAGTCGACGACGCGCTGGACGTGCTGGATGAGGAGCTCGAGCGCACCGAAGATCGCGACGTCCAGATCGCCCTTCGGCTCCAACGTGTCCAACTGGTCAATGATCAGTACCGAGCGGGTGAGGGCCTGGCCGACATCGATGCACTGGTGGCCGCGGCCGACGAGCGCGACGATCCCGAACTCGACGTCGCCGTTCAGCTCGCCCGCGGGCGGGCCCACTACATCCTCTCGCTCGACGATCCGGCGCACGCACACCAGTCACGGGACGCCTACGAGGCTGCCTACCAGGCCGCCAAGCAGCAGGGCGACAAAGCGAGCATGGCTCGGGCGCTCCTCCCGACGACTTGGTTCACCGACTACTGGGCCGACTATCACGAGACGGCGAAGGCCAACGCCGATGAGGCGATGCGCCTGGCGCGCGAGATCGGCGACGAGGATCTGCTGCTCGACGCGGAGGCGGCGTGGATGCATCGAGGCGGGGTCGGGTTCAACGCCGAAGTGTCCGAGGAACTGCTCGCGCGACTCGAACAGCGGCGCGATCCGGTGAAGCTCAACGCGCACTGCTTCTGGATGATGTGGCAGTACACGGGTCTGGGTCGCTTCGCCGACTCGGTTGCCATGTGCGATCGCGGCATCGAACTGGCCGAACTCATCGGTTCGGCGCCTGTGCAATACGGGGGGATCAAGGCCATCGCGCTGACCGAGATGGGACGCTTCGACGAGGTGGCCGCTGCGATCGGGCAGGAGGTCACCGACGACGAGCACCCGTTCGGTCAGGCCATGGCATCGCTCGCGCGGTCGGTCCTTCTGTCACGGCTGGGGGCGTGGGGTCCGGCGGCAACCTCGCTCACCGACACGATGGCGAGAGCTGAGGCCTTGTCGCGGGTGTGGATGCAGCACTGGGCCGGCTCGCTGATGGCGGTCGTGGCCGCGAACCTGCGTGCGGGTGACTGGGCGAGTGCCCCGGTCGCTCCGACGCTCGAGCTCGACCTCGAGGAGTTCCGGACGAAGTACGCGGCCGGCGGCCTCCCGGCCGGTGAAGTCGCGCTCGTCGAAGGTCGACCCGCCGATGCGGCTTCGTTCGCCTCGCGGGCCGCCGAGACCGACGGCACGCGGGATCAGGTGAGTGCCCTCGATCTCATGGCCCGAGCCCACCTCGACCTCGGCGATCGCGATGCTGCCGGTGCTGCGGCCGACCGGGGACTGAAGGCGGCGGAGTCGATGGACTTCGGCTCGCTCACCTGGCGGATACGGATGGTGCGAGCACGCGCCCTCGGCGAGTCGACGGACGAGGCAGCGGTCGAGTTCAGGGAGCTCGCGAATCGCATCTCCGATCCCGAGCTTCGGTGGTGGTTCGAGCGCCAGCCGTTCGCCCCGCGCTAGGTGCTCAGCCGAGGGCGTTCGAGAAACTGACCGACAGTCCCTTGCGGACCCCACGCTTGACGTCGACGTGCAAGGTGCGGGCCATCGTCGTCAGCTCGGGCGTGACGAACACCCGCAGATCGTCCTCACGGAGCACCTCGTAGGGCTCGAGCTTGCGACCTTTGATCGAGGTGGCGACCGCCACCTCAGCGACCTTGCCTCAGCCGGTGGGCCGGATGAGATCGACGGCCAGGGTGCCGCCTCGGCGACTGAGCAGGTCGCGGGCGTCATCGGACAATTCGAGGCGCATGCGACGTTCAACCCCGCGCCGTCGACACGTGTTCCATGCGATGCCATATCCTCACCACTCCAAGCCAGCGCAACCCCCACGGGAGGACCCGACATGGGCCTGATGGACAAGATCAAGGGCGAGATCGTCGACATCATCGAGTGGATCGATGATTCGCGCTCGACGTTGGCCTGGCGGTTCCCGCGCTACCAGAACGAGATCAAGAACGGGGCCGAGCTGATCGTCCGCGAGGGACAGGAAGCCGTCTTCGTCTATCGCGGCCAACTCGCTGATCGTTACGGCCCGGGTCACTACACCCTGACCAGCGAGAACATGCCGGTCATGAGCACCATCCAGGGCTGGAAGCACGGGTTCAACAGCCCGTTCCGGTCCGAGGTGTACTTCCTGAACACCCGCCCGGTCACCGACCTCCGCTGGGGGACTCCACAACCGGTGACGGTCCGCGATCCCGACTTCAAGATGGTGCAGCTCCGCGCCAACGGACTCTGCGTGGTGAGCATCGGTGACGCCGAGATCTTCTTGAAGGAGGTCATCGGCACCGACTCGGCCGTCGAGATCGAAGAGGTCACCGAACTGCTCCGGAGGGTCATCACCCTCGCGTTCAGCGACCTCATCATGGAGACCGGTCTCGGCGTCATCGACCTCCAGGGACGCCAGGTCGAGTTGTCGGACAAGCTTCGCGACTTCGTCGCCGACCGGGTCGACGACGAATACGGCCTCGACATCGACTCGATCACGATGAACATCTCGTTGCCCGACGAGGTCACCCAGGCCATGACCCGTGGGGTCGCCCGCGGTGTCGAGGAGGGGAGCTACGTCCACAACGTGGGCGACGCCCAGGCCCTGCAGCAGGTTCGCACCGCCGATGCCACCCTTGCCGCCGCGCAGAATCCCGGCGGCATCGCCGGCGATGCCATGGGCCTCGGTCTCGGCCTGGCGATGGCCAATCAGATGTCCAACCAGATGGGTGCGATGGGCGGTCAGCAGCCCCAGGCCGCTCCTGCGGGTCCGCCGCCGCTCCCGGCCCAGCAGATGTTCCACATCGACGCGGGCAACGGACAGCAGGCCGGCCCCTACGGTGTCGCCCAGATCCAGCAGGGTGCCGCCAATGGTCAGGTGACCGCCGAGACGCTGGTGTGGACCGCAGGCATGGCCGCCTGGACGCCGGCCGGGCAGGTGCCGGCACTCGCTGCGATCTTCGCCGCACCTCCGCCCATGCCGCCGGGCCCCCCGCCTTCGGCTGGGGCAGCCCCCGCTCCGCCGCCGCCGCCCCCGCCCGCTCCGCCTGCGGCCCCGGCCGCGCCCGCCGATGCACCGGGCGAACCGGCACCTCCCCCCGCGCCCCCTGCGGCCGAGGCGCCACCGAGCCCCGAATGAGCGAGGCCGGCGAGCACGACGACGCGGCTCCACCGCCACCTCCTCCTTCGCCACCACCGCCACCACCTTCGCCGCCTCCTCCACCACCACCGTCGTCGCCTCCTCCTCCTCCCGCCCCGGCCTCGAACGCGCCGCCGCCTCCACCCCCGCCACCGGGGTCCTTCGGTGCGCCGGTGCCGGCCCCGGCGCCGGCCCCATCGGCACCCGCGCCGCCGCCCCCTCCTCCGGCCGGCTCGGCGGTTGCGGACGAGGGCGAGCCGCCACCGCCCGCGGATGTCACCGCCGCGGCCGAGGCGGTCCGACAGCGCGCCATCCAGCACTCCACCGAGCAGACCCGCACCTACCCGTGCACGGCGTGTGGTGGCGAGCTCGAGTTCGACATCGCCGCCCAGCGCCTGAAGTGCCCACACTGCGGGGTCGAGCAGGACATCATCGAGGACGCAGGTCGGGTGGTCGCCGA
>DATKWD010000002.1:0-126390 GCA_035529695.1 Acidimicrobiales bacterium
TCGGCACGGGCCAATAACCGACGCAGGCGAAGCCGACTGGCAGTGCTCTTGAAGGAGGGCTGACAAATGGCATTCTGTTGCCCGCAGTCGATCAAGGGCTGCGCCATCCGATTCACCCGCGAGAGTGAGTGCTACATCGCACTCGATCCTCTCACCCCGAACAGCCGGATCCAGATGGCGGCGTTCACGTCGCTGTCGCTTTCGCCTGACCTCGAGGACGGTTCCGACATCACGGTGACGAACGCCTGTGGCGACGTCTGCATCCGTGACAAGGACTGCGACCGTCTCAAGGGCTTCGACGTGACGCTCACCCTCTGCGGTGTGCCTCTGCCGGCGCTCGAGATGTTCCTCAACGCGACGCTGCTCGAGGACCCGACCGTGACCGGCGACTTCCGTGGAGCGGTGCTCCCCGAGTCGAAGTCCGCTGGTTGCCCGGATCCTCTCTCCGTCGAGGTGTGGTCGCGCAACGCCGACCCGGCCGTCTGCAACCCGGACGGCTCGCAGGGCGCGGTGTACGTCCAGTGGCTGCTCCCCCGAGTGAGCAACCTGCAGATCTCGGGCGACATCACGTTCGAGAACGAGGCGCTCACCCTCGAGCTGTCGGGCTACGCGGAGAACAACCCGCAGTGGTTCCCGAGCTTCCCCGACGCGACGTTCCCGAGCTACGACCCGGGTGGCGGCGATCCGACCGGTGTGCCGACCGGCGCACCGCCTCCGATCCTGCCGGCTGGCGTGACGGCCGATCCGTGGACGCTCGCCGACCAGGCTGCGATCCAGGCGGGCGGCCCGATGGCTTGGGTCTGCGTGAGCGCACTCCCCGCTCCGATCGACGACTGCGACTACGTCCCGGTCGCTCCCTGATCCGGTAGGCATCTCCTCGGCCCATAGGGACCCCCTCGCTTCGGCGGGGGGGTTCTGCCGTTGGGGGGCCGTGTTGTGGCTGGTCAGCGGGTTCTTTCCCGCACCCCCTCGGTGTAGTCGCTTCCGCTACACCGGCATGGTACGTTGTGGGCATGGAGAACACCCCGAACCCCGAGACCGAGGAGTACCTCTACGAGGTGCTCATCCCCGCCGAGGTGGAACTCAGCGAACGCTTCGCTTGGAACCACGAGACCCACGGCTTCGACTGGACCGGCACCGACGCCGAGCGCGCCGAGATGGACCGGCTGCGTGACGAGATCGCACGCCACCCGGTCATCGTCGCCGAAGACCGGCTGATGATGAGGGCCGAAGCGAGGATGAACCGATGAGCGCCACCAACGCACCCATGTTGATCGCAGACCGTCACGACGGGCGGGCCACCGAGATGCACTCGATCGGCTCGAAGCCCCTCGGCGCTGGTCGCCGGAAGGCCGCTCAGCAGAAGCGCAAGGGCATCCGCCGAGCGCAGCGCCGCCGTGAAGGTCAGGCGTGGAAGTCAGCGGACCGCGACGGCGAGCTGTGAAAGGCCCGGCCATGAGCGATCACCTTTACGCCGCCCGCGAGTACGCGGAGGCCATCGACCAGCCCGACATGAGCGACGCCGACGCCCTCGCGATGTGGGCAGACAACCTCGTAGACGACCACTGCGACGGCGGCGAGCACATCGATAGCCTCGCCGAGATCGCCGACGACCTCGAGGCGATGGGCGCAACGGAGGACGCCGCTCGCTTCCGTGAGATCATCCCCACCCTCGGCTGAGAAGCCGCCAGCGGGCGAGCCCTCGGTGTAGTGTCCCGAACTACTCCACCGAGGGGGGAACCCATGACCAAGAGGACCATCGCCGGGTGGGCAGCCTTCGCTGCTTTCGTCGGTACCGTCTACGCCGCCAACTGGGCGCTCGAGACCTACGAGATCATCGACCTGCCCCTCACCGGGCTGACCGCCCCGGCCGGTGTCTACTTCGCCGGTCTGGCGTTCGGCCTCCGCGACGTGGTCCACGAGACCCTTGGCCGGCGGTGGGTCGCCCTCGCGATCATCCTCGGCGCTTCGCTCAGCTACGTCATCTCCGACGGGGCCGAGATACCCGGCGGGCACGTCACCATCGCCGTCGCCTCGGGTATCGCCTTCCTCCTAAGCGAGCTCGCCGACCTCGCGGTGTACGACCCGCTGCGCGCTCGGCGATGGTGGGCGGCCGTGATCGCGTCGAACGCTGTTGGGGCCGTGGTCGACTCGGCGCTGTTCCTGTGGCTGGCCTTCGGGTCGCTCAACTTCATCGAGGGCCAGATCGTCGGCAAGATCGCCATGATCCTCCCCGTCCTGCCGCTCGTGTGGCTCGCCCGCCGCTACCTGCTCCCCGGGGATGAACGGCCCGGAGAAGCGCAATGAGCGGCCACTCAGCCCACCCTGTCGCCGGGATGGTGGCCTTCCCTCACGACGGGGTCCAGTTCGAAGTGGCGTGCGAGGCCCTCTGCCCCTTCGCCGACGAGACCGACCGCCACGCTCTCGTCATCGAGATCGCTGGTGGTTCGGGAACCATCGAGGCCGGGTCTCTGGCCGACTACCTCGCCAGCTACGCCGACACCAAGATCTCGGCCGAAGATCTGGTCGTCGCCGTCGCGAACGAGATCGCGGCGCAGCTCGAGGAGGATCTCGGTGCGCCCCCCGGGCTGGTCACGGTCACCACCACCGTCACGGTCGCGGAAGGGCGGGTGAAGCTCACGGCGGTGTCCTGCCAGTGATCTACCTGACCACCGGGAACACTCAGGCGCTGAAGGCCGGCATCGAAGCTCACCCCGACCTCCTCGGGCTGCTCGTCACCCCCCGCACCTATCGGCGAGCCGGTCATCCTGTGGATAGGTGGACGTGGGCGGCTGACAACGACTGCTTCAATGCCGGCGACGAGTTCAACCGCGACGCCTGGCTGAGCTGGCTTGACCGGATGACCCCCGCCGCCCGCGACCGGTGTCTCTTCGCCGTCGCCCCGGACGTGGTGGGCGACTGGTCGGCGACCCTCGAGCGGTCCCTCCCCGAGCTCGGCGAGGTGCGCTCCCTCGGCTACCGGGCCGCGCTGGTCCTCCAAGACGGCCTCACCGGCCCCGACGAGGTCCCGTGGTCCGAGGTGGACGCCCTGTTCGTCGGCGGCACCGACGACTTCAAACTGAGCGCCGAGGCGGCCGCTGTGGTGGCCGTGGGCGCGGCCCGAGGGTTGTGGGTCCACATGGGCCGGGTGAACAGCCGACGCCGAACCTTGGCCGCCGCCCGGATGGGCTGTGTTTCGGTCGACGGGACCCACCTCGTATTCGAAGGCCCGAGCGCCGTACCGACCGTTCTCGGGTGGGCGCGCGAGGCGACGAACCAAGGTCGCCTGTTCTGAACGGCGGGGCGTCGTAGCATAGGAGCCGTGGCTTCCCCAACGACCGGACCCTGCGAGGAGTGGACCACCCCCGACGAGGTGCGCGCCTGCTGCGTCGGCCTCGACCCCGCCTACGACCTCACGCAGGCGATCCAGTGGGCGACCGTCATCCTGTGGCGCAAGTCAGGCCGCCGGTTCCACGGCCTCTGCAACCGGACCATCTACCCGTGCATGGGCGACAACTGCGGGTGCTGCGGAGCCGGGTGGGGCGGCAACACCGCTGGCGACTGGCAGTGGGGCTACGCCGGGTACCCCGGCTTCGGCGGCTGGAACGGCGGCTCCGGGTTCTCCGGGGGCGCGTTCCCCTACGCCGGCGGGTTCGTGAACGTCGGGTCCTGCGACCGGACGTGCAAGCTCAACTGCGTCGAGGTCCCCGCCCCGATCTCGGGCATCAACGAGATCATCATCAACGGCCAGGTGCTCGACCCGGGCCTCTACATGATCACCGGGTTCGACAAGATCTGCCGGGCCGACGGCGGGTTCTGGCCGTGTAGCAACGACCTCACCTGCCTCCCTCAGCCGTCGATCATCGAGCTGACCGTCGACGCGACCGCCGGCCTCTACGAGATCAACGTCACCACCGACGCCGGAACCGAGACGACCGCCGTGTTCGCCACCGACGCCGCGGCCGTGGTCGAAGCGGCGCTCGAGGCGCTCCCCAACGTCGGCGTCGGGAACGTGGTCGTAGCTGGCGGGCCGGGCGACGCCGGCGGAACCACCCCCTACCTGATCGAGTTCCCCCGCGAGCTCGGGCGCGTCACGATCACCACGACCGACGTGACCCTCGCCGGCGGGGCCTCGACCGCCTCGCCCGTCATCCAACAGCTCGGCTGCACGGGTGAAGGCTCCTGGCAGATCGACTACCAGTTCGGGCGCGACGTACCAGCCGACGCCCGCTTCATGGCATCGATCCTCGCCTGCCAGATCGCGCTCAACCGGTGCGGCGGCGAGGGTTGCATCCTCCCGCAACGGTTGAAGGAGATCACCCGCCAAGGCGTCGCGATGGCGTTCGCCGACCCGCTCGAGTTCATCGACAAGGGCGAGGTGGGGATCTACGAGATCGACCTGTGGCTCGCCGACGTGAACCCGGCGAAGCTCCAGCGCCGCGCCCGAGTCCACCGCGCCGACCAGTACCAACGGTCGTCGCCGCCCCGGAACATCACCGGCTGATGCCGCTCCAGAACCCCGACCGACTGGTCTTCCTCCTCGCCGCGATCCGTGACGGCCTCTGCGCCTGCCTCGAGGCCGAAACCCCCGACGGCCGCCCGCAGGACTGCTTCATCTCCCACGGCGAACCTGCCGACGACTGCTGCGACTTCCTGGCCGTCTGGCTGCGCCGCATCTACCCGACGACCGACTTCCCGAAGTTCACCGAGGGCACCACCCGCTGCGGGTCCACGCACGCCGCGGTCGAGTTCGGGGTCCGGCTCACCCGCCCGTGCTTCCCGACGCTGGTCGACAACGCGTTCAACCCGTTCCCCGACGGCGAGGACACGATCGAACCGGCCGCCGAGAACCTGCTGATCGACGCGTGGGTCCTCCAGTGCTGCCTCCTCGAGATCGGCAACAGCTTCGGGCCCGCCCCGTCGGACTGCCAAGACTTCCGCATGGGCGAGCTCCGCCCGCACGGCCCGAAGGGCGGCTGCGCCGGCTGGACCTTGTGGGGCGTGATCGAGGACTTCTGCTGCTGAGGCGGTGACCCGTGGCGACCTCCGTCGTGTTCACCCCCAACCCCGGGGGCCTCTTCGCGCTCCTGAAGGCCCCGGGCGGCGATGTAGGAAGGTACATGATCGGCCTCGGCGTCGCGGTCGCTGGCGTCGCTCGAGGGCTCGCTCCCCGAGTGACCGGCAACCTGCAGGGATCGATCGGCTCGTCGCAATTCATCTCCCCGGGTGGCCCTGGCGCGGAGGTGGTCGCGACGGCGAGCTACGCGATCTTCGTCCACGAAGGCACCGGCCCCCACCCGATCGAGGGGAACCCGATCCTCCGGTTCCCTTCGAAGGCGGGGGTGATCGTCTACACGCCCCGCGTCGATCACCCCGGAACGACCGGCCAGCCGTTCCTTGTGGACGCCGCCAGGCAGGTCATCATGGGCCTCTAGGCTGAGGAGCCGTGGCTCCGCGTGCTACAACAGGGGGCACATTCCGAGCAGATCACCCCGAGGAGCAGACCACTCATGGCTGACGAAACCACCACCGACGACGCAGCGAAGCCCGAACCGAAGAAGGCGAAGGCGAAGAGTTCGAGCGCCAGCACCGTCAAGGCGATGAAGGCCGAGGCGACCGGCGACGAGTCCCGATCGGTCGCCCTCCGTGACCAGTCCTTCCGAGTGGTGGACGAGCTGCCCGGCATCACCCTCCTCGACCTCGGCCTCGCCGCCGACCCCGAGGCGTCCGACTTCGACCGGATCCGAGCCGTTCGACGGGTCCTCGATGACGCCATCGTCCTTGGCGACCGGTCCCGGTTCAAGAGCCTTCTCCGCAACGCTCAGCCGACGATCGGCATGCAGGAGCTCGACGGCGTGATCTCGCAGTTGATCGAGCTGGTGACCGGCAGCCCTACCTGACGGTCGTCAACATCGCCGCGTACATCGTGGCGACCGCTGCCGAGCTCGACGGCCGGCTGATTCGTGACAGCGGCCGTCGCCTACTGGACCTGTCCGCGGTGGCCCTTCTTCACTTCGCGTACGCTTGCCTTGTAGAGCACGCAGATGCGGACCAGCGAAAGAAGATCGACGCTGCCCTGACGGGGCGGCTTGGCTCCCGAGGTGGCATCCTCACCGACGAAGACGACGAGTCGATCCCGGCCCCGCTGCGAGGCAAGGAGGCACCGGAGTGGTGGACAGGCGACCAGGGCGCAATCGAGACGAAGGATCTCGACTTGGGCACCTCGGGCGGCGTTCGCTCCATGCCCACTCCGGGCGAGGGCGCAGCGACGATTCCGGGGAAGGCCCCTCCTGGCCGCTGACCCTGCGCGGGGTGATCTGAGGTGACCGATGTAGTCGGTACCGCCAGAGTCATCATCGTTCCCGACACGACGGCGTTCGCTGGGACGCTCTCGAGTCAGCTCGCCGCGTCGACGGCGGCGATGACCGGCGCGGTTGGTGGTCTCAACAGCGGTCTCGCGGCAGCGCAGACGCAGCTCGCCACGTTCGGGACCTCGGCTACCGCCGCCGGGGCGAAGCTCACGAAGTCGCTGACGCTCCCGATCGTCGCCATCGGCGGGATCGCGCTGAAGGCTGGCGCTGACTTCCAGACCGCCATGCTGCAGGTGCAGGCCGTCTCGGGCGCGACCGGCGTCGAGTTCGAATCGCTGAACGACCTCGCGAAGGAGCTGGGGCGTACTACGCAGTTCTCGGCCAGTCAGGCCGCCGACGCGATGGGCTTCCTCGCGATGGCCGGCTTCGAAGCGAACGAGATCCTCGGGGCGCTCCCCGGGACCCTCAACCTCGCCGCCGCCGGGAACCTCGAGCTCGCCCAAGCCGCGGACATCGTCACCAACATCCTGACCGGTTACGGCAAGGAAGTCGGCGAGCTCGGCGCGGCGAACGACGCGCTCGTCCAGACCTTCACCAGTAGCAACACGTCGCTCGCTCAGCTCGGCGAGGCGTTCAAGTTCGTCGCCCCCGTCGCCGCGTCGGCTGGCCTCGACTTCAACGAAGTGACCGCCGCGCTCGGCCTCCTCGGCAACGCCGGCATCCAAGCGTCGATGGCCGGTACCACCCTCCGCGGTGGCATCGCCAAGCTCGCGAAGCCGACCAACGAGGCGCAGGGGGCGCTCGAACGGCTCGGGATCCAGGTCAACGACTCCGGCGGCCAGATGCTCCCGCTGGTCGACATCATCCGCCAGTTCGAAGCGGCCGGGCTGTCCACCGCCGACGCCATGACCATCTTCGGTCTCCGCGCCGGCCCCGGTTTCGCGGCGCTCGTCTCGCAGGGTGCCGACGCCCTCGGCGACCTCACCACACAGAACGCGCTCGCAGGCGAGGAAGCCGAGCTGGCCGCCAAGGCCCTCGGCCTCGAGGGATCGGTCGCTGAAGGGCTCACCGAGGCCTTCCTCGCTTCGCTGCCGGTGATCCAGCAGTACAACGAGAACACCGATGAGACCACGGCGATCCTCGGGGCGCTCACCGTCGCCGGCCAGGACGCATCCGAGAGCGCCGAATCGCTCGCCGGGATCGTCACCTCGTTCAACACCGACGCCGGGGCGTTCGCGGAGGCCCTCGGCGGCGCGGCCGACGGGCTCGGGTTCATGGTCGATGAGACCGGCCAGCTCGTCCAGACCCTCCCCGACGGCACCGTCGAAGTCGTGTCGCTCCTCGAGGCGGTCACCCTGCTCGAGGGGGCCGGGCTCTCCACGCAAGACCTCATGGCCAAGTTCGGCGACACCGTGGGCGGCGACCTCGCGGCAGCGCTCTCTGTCGGCTCCGAAGAAATGCTCAAGATCTTCGAGGAGACCGGCAAGGCGGGCCGCGCCGCGGAGATTGCCGAGATCCAGATGTCGGGTGTGCGTGGCTCGATGCTGCGCCTGAAGTCCGCGGCTGAGGGTGTCGCCATCGCTTTCTCCGAGGCGGGGGTCCTCGACGCGCTCGCGAAGTTCGCCGAGTTCCTGACCAACATCTTCTCGAAGCTCGCGACGGCCAACCCGGCGATCTTCAAGTTCGTCGCTGTCGTCGGTCTGATCGCCGCGTCGATCGGGCCGGTGCTGCTCATCATCGGGAAGCTGTCCACCGGGCTGGCCGCGCTCTCTGTTCGCCTCACCGCGTTCTCTGTGGGCGGCGCGATCGGCGGCGCGATCAAGGGCATCAAGGCGCTCGGTCTCGTCCTCGGGAACATCGGCAAGCAGCTCCTCCTCATCGCCTTCAACCCGGTCACCCTCGCGATCGGGCTGTTCGTCGGGGCGATGGTCCTGGCGTGGAAGAACAGCGAGGCGCTCCGCGAAGCCGTCGGGCGGCTCGCCGACATCCTCGGCGGGATCTTCGCTGGGACTCTCGGCGCGGTCGGCGACGCGGTGTCGAAGCTCGCGGGTCTGCTCGGCGACAAGCTCGCAGTCGCCGGCGAGTTCTTGGGCGACAAGATCGCGGTGCTGGTCGACGCCTTCGCCGACTGGCTCGAGAACGGCCTCGCTGCCGTGTCGTCGTTCATCGAGGGTTCCGTGGTCCCCGCCGTGTCGAAGCTCGGCGACTTCCTCGGCGAGCTCGCCAGCGCCCTCAGCTCCACCCTCGGCCCGGCCATCGACAAGGTCGTGGAGGTGGTCGAGTTCCTGGCCGACGTGTTCAATCAGGCCGCCTTCGGGATGGAGAACGCCGCGTTCTTCGCCGGGGACCTCGAGGCACCGATCGCCATCCTCGGCGAAACGTTCTTCCGGCTCGGCGTCTTCGTCAGAGACGTGATCGAAATCTTCGAGATCGGCATCGACGTGATCAAGGTGATCGCCGACGAGGGGCTCGCAAACCTGACCTCGGCGGTCGGGAATGTGATCGACGCCTTCCGGGCGCTCGCCTCGGGCGACTTCGACGGGTTCGTGGACTCGATCCGCATGGCCGGCGACGACGCGCTCGAGGCGGTCGTCAACTTCGCGATCGAGATCCCGCTTCAGTTCTTCGACACGCTCGCCGTCGGGATGCAGGCCGGCCTCGATCAGCTCGCCAGCATCGACGTCCTCTCCCCGCTTGTGGCCTCCGTCTCGGCCGGGCTCACCACCGTCGTCAACCTCGTGAGCAACCTCGGCGGCGCGATCGCGGCGGCGCTCCGCGGCGACTTCGACCAGGCCGGCGAGTTCTTCTCAAGCTTCCTCGACAACCTCGGCACGCTCATCACCACCAACATCCCCGCCGTCCTGTCGGGCCTCAGCGAGCTCATCTCCGGTCCGGTCTCCGACGCCGTGTCCAACGCGCTCACCGCCGCCGTCGGGGCCGTGAAGGACATCCCGGTGGTCGGCCCGCTCGCCGAAGGCATCCAGCTCATCATCGAGAGCGCCATCGATCTGGTCGCCGGCCGGCTCGACTTCTTCTCGAAGATCTTCCAGGGCGACTTCGGTGGGGCGGTCGAGGTGCTCCGCGGCCGGTTCTCGATCCTCCTCGACCGGGCCGCCACCATCCTGTTCGAGCTCATCCCCGCGGCGCTCGGCGACCTCGGGACCGTGATCGGCGAAACGCTCGTCGTCGCGTTCGACGGGCTCGCCAACGTGCTCGAGGGAAC
This sequence comes from Acidimicrobiales bacterium, assembly GCA_035529695.1. Lineage (GTDB taxonomy): Bacteria > Actinomycetota > Acidimicrobiia > Acidimicrobiales > Salinilacustritrichaceae > DATKWD01. The sequence continues at coordinate 9,535 of DATKWD010000002.1, forward strand.
CCCGCTCGAGGGGATCTTCCGCACCCTGGCCGAGCTCGCCGAACCGCTCGCCGGGTTCCTCGCCGACAACCTCGTCCCTGCGCTCGCCACGCTCGCCACGATCCTCCTCGGGTTCGCTGGCGCTTCGGTGGTTCCCGGGATCATCGCCGGTATCGCCGGGGCGCTCGCCACCGTCGGGGCGGTCATCGCCACCATCCTCAGCCCCATCGGTCTCCTCGTCGCCGGGATCGCCGCCATCGGGTTCGCGTTCTTCAAGCTGCTACAGGACAACGAGGGGTTCCGTGAGGGAGTCCTCAACGCCATCAACGCGGTCGTGGAGGGCTTCACGAAGATCCCCGACGTGATCGGGGTGGTGGTCGAGAAGTTCGGCGCGATCGTGGACGCCATCGTCGGCTTCGAACCGCTCCAACGGGCGATCGAAAACGTCGGCGTCATCATCACCGGCCTCCTGCCGATCCTCGACTCGTTCATCGGCGCGATCGTGAACGACATCGTCCCGGCTCTGCAGGAGAACCTGCTGCCGATCATCGAAAACGTGGCGTCCGTGGTCGGCACCGTGCTGCAGGTCGCCTTCGCCGCCTTGACCATCGCCATCGAAAAGGTCACCGAGGTGATCGCCGCCTTGGTCGACGCCGGTCTCTTCGACGCTGTGGCTGACGCCGTGGGCTTCGCGGGCGAAGCGTTCGGCTCGGCGATCGAGGCCATCCGCGGCTTCACCGACATCATCGCCGGGATCTTCTCGGGCGACCTCGACCAGATCACCGAAGGCATTACGGGGCTGGCTCAGGGCATCCTCGACACGTTCACCTCGGTCCTGGCCGACCTCCCCGGCGCGGCGCTCGACGCGATCCTGTCGGTCAACGACGTGATCTTCGGGGGCCTCAGCAACATCCCCGTCATCGGCGAGCTGTTCGAAACGATCCAGCAGGTCATCGGCGACGTGGGCATCGCGCTGCAGGGCGTGTTCGACATTCTCGGCGGCATCTTCAGCCTTGACGGGAGCCGGATCCTCGACGGGCTGGCTGGCGTCGGCGAGGGGTTCCTCCTCCTGCTCGGCGAGGCGTTCACCAACCTCCCCGAACTCCTCGCCGGGATCCTCGGCGACGGGATCCCCATCATCCTCGGGGCCTTCTCGGGCATCGGTGAGTTCATCGCCGACAAGCTCAGCGAGGTACCGCTCCTCGGCGAGATCTTCGAGACCATCGGCCAGGTCGTCAACGACGTCGCCGACGGCCTCTCGGGCATCTTCGACATCATCGCCGGGATCATCACCCTCGATCCGGGCCGCATCGCTGAAGGGCTCGGCGGCCTCGGCGAGTCGCTCCTCGGGATCTTCCGCGAAGCGCTCACGGCCATCCCCGAGATCCTCGTGGACATCATCTCCGACGCCGTGCCGTTCATCGCCGACGCCCTCGGCGGGATCGGCGACTTCCTGTCGGGCCTCTTTGACGACGTGCCGATCATCGGCGAGATCTTCGACACGATCGGCAGCACCATCACCGGGGTCGGCGACGCTCTCGGCGGCATCTTCGACATCATCGCCGGGATCGTGTCGCTCGACTTCGGGCGAGTCATCGACGGGATCAAGGAACTGGCCGGCGGGATCGGCAACGCCCTCTTCGGGATCCTCGCCAACGTCCCGCAGCTCCTCGCCGACCTCGGGTTCCTGATCCTCGACGGCCTCGCCGCAGCGTTCCCCGCCATCGGCACCTTCTTCACCGACACCGTGCTGCCCGCCATCGGCACCGCACTCGCCGCTCTGCCCGGCCTCATCGGCTCAGCTCTCAGCGGCGCGGCCGACCTCCTCGGCGCTCTCGCCGGCTGGCTCCTCGGCGTCATCGTGAGCTTCGGAGCGTGGATCTTCTCCGACGGCATCCCCGCCATCATCGACTTCTTCGTTGGGATCCCCGCAGCGATCGGCGACTTCTTCTCCGGGGGCGGGGCCGACGACGGCGGCGGCGCTGGAGGCGGCCTCATCGATTGGGCGACGAAGGCCTTCGCTCAGCTCGGCGAGTGGCTCGTCAACGACGGGATCCCCGCCGTGGTCGAGTTCGTCGCCATGCTCCCCGGGAAGATCGTGGAGGCCCTGGCCGGCGTCGGCTCGTTCATTTGGGACGGGATCGTCGTCGCCTTCAACTTCGTCCGCGACAACATCGGCGAGTGGGTCGGCACCATCGCCGAGTTCTTCAACCCCTTCAACGCCGACTCGATTTGGGCGAAGGCCGCCGGGCTACTCCTCGAGGTGGGCAGCTTCCTGTGGGACGCCATCAGCGGCGTCCTCGGGTTCGTGTTCGACAACTTCGGCGAGTGGGCGGGGACGCTTGCCGAGTTCTTCAACCCGTTCAACGCGGACAGCGTTTGGGCGCGGGCGGTACTCGCAGCGGCCGAGGTTGGCTCGTTCCTGTGGGACGCACTCAGCGGGCTACTCGGCTTCGTGTTCGACAACTTCGGGACGTGGATCGGTACCCTCGCCGAGTTCTTCAACCCGACGAACCCCGACGGGCTGGTGCAGCGGGCCATCGGTCTCGCCGCCACGATGGGCGAGACCATCTGGAACGGGATCGTCGGCGGCTTCAACTTCGTGAAGGACAACATCGGGACGTGGGTCGGCTCGGTGGTCGAGTTCTTCAACCCGCTCAACCCGGAAGGTCTCGTGCAGAAGGCCATCGGGTTCTTCTCCACCGCCGGCGAAACGATTTGGGGTGGCATCTCGGGGGCCTTCACCTTCATCAAGGACAAGGTCGGCGAAGCCATCACCGGTATCGCCGAGTTCTTCAACCCGACCAACCCCGACGGCCTCGTCAGCAAGGTGCTCGCGTTCAAGGACACCATCCTCGAGAAGTTCGGCGAGGTCGGGTCGGCCATCATCGACGGCATCGCCCAAGGCATCTCGGGCGCGGCGAACTTCGTCGGCGACTTCGTGTCGAACATCGGCCGAGCCTTCGTCGATTTCATCAACGTGCAGGTGATCGACCGGATCAACGACGCCATCCCGAACTCGCTCGGGCCGGTCAACATTCCCGACAACCCGATCCCCCACATCAACCTGGCGGAAGGCGGGATCTTCGACCGGCCCACCGTGGCGCAGATCGGTGAAGCTGGCGCGGAGGTGGTCATCCCGCTGACCAACGTGGAGCGGGCGCTCGCCTTGGCCGAGCAGTCGGGCCTCACCGCCCTCATCACTCACCAGCTCACAGGACAGGCTGTGGCGGGCGCTGCGGGCGTGGGAGCCCCTGCGGGGGCTGGCGGCCCCGGAGGGGCTGGCGGGGCAGGAGCGGGCGCTGTGGGCGCTCCTGGCGGGTCTCTGGAAGCGATCGCCAACACCGCGGGCACCGCCGTCGGTGAGGGATTCACGGCCGGGGTGACCGACGCCATCATGGCCTCGGGCGCTGCGACCCTCGACCCGGCCGCAACCGATACCGGGATGGCGGCCGGGATGGCGTTCAACGAAGGGATGACCGGCGGCCTCGAGCAGAGCGCCAGCATGGTCGAGATGGCCTCGGCCGGCGTGGTCGGCGCAGCAGAAGCCGCGGCGATCGCGGCCGCTCAGATCGCGTCGCCGTCGCAGGTGTTCTTCGACATCGGGATGAGCCTCTCCGAAGGGCTCGCCGCGGGGATGGAAGCCGGGACCGCTGCGGTCGCCGCTGCTGGCGCAGGCGCAGTCGGCGCGGCCTCTGGCGGGGCTGGCGCGGCCGGGGGTGCCGCGGCGAGCGCGATCGGGAGCTTCGAGCAGGCCGTCTCCGAGCTGAACAGCGTCGGGTACTTCGGCGAAGGTCTCCAGGGCGGCACCGACAAGACGCGGGCCAACTTCGCCAGCAACTACTTCTCCGACCCGGACCGTGCAGCCGTCCTCGCTGGCACGCCCGCCACCGTGTTCGAAGATGGATCGATGCGGCTGCTCGCCGACGGGGGCATCATCACCGACCCGACCCGAGCACTGATCGGCGAAGCGGGACCCGAGGTGGTCCTCCCCCTCACCAACCCGAAGCGGGTCCTCGAGCTCGCCACCGCGTCGGGCCTCTTCGGGGTCCTCGCCGAAGGGCTCTCGTCGGCGGTCCCGTCTGCGGGGCCGGTCGGTCAGCTCGCTGGCGTCGGAGCGCCGAGCACCCCGACACCGAACGCTGTGACCCCCCGACCCGAACCGGAACAGGTTGTAGGCTCCAGCGGCAGCACCTTCAACATCTACGGGGTGTCCGCGGACGACGTGGTCGCCAAGATCGTCGCCCGGGAAGAGACGGCCATGAGAGGGATTCGGCGCTGATGTGGCATGGATACGGCTACCTCACCCGCGGCACCGACCGAGTGGAGATCTGGAACAACGACCGGGTCCTCCACTACCTCCAGGGCGACCCGCTCGGCCTCACCGGCTCACCGCCCGTCAACGGGCTGAAGCACAAGACGACCAGGGTCGAGGTCAACTGCGGATGCACCACGCTGCGGCCCCTCTACTGCGAGAAGGGGTCCGGCACCGACGGCGCGTACCGGTCGCCCGAGCTGGACGGCGCACCGTGGTACGACCCTGACGTTCCCGAGTCGGCCGAGTTCGCCGGGCTCATCGTGGAGACCATCGAGGGGTTCGACTCGGTCGTCCGACGCACCGTCACCGACGCCGCGATCCGAGGCGGATCCCTTGGCCCGCAACGCCTCGGGGCGCGGACCCTCACCGTCACCGGCTGGCTGCGCGCGAAGACGTGCTGCGCCGCGGAGTACGGCCTCCGCTGGCTCGAGGCGGCGCTCACCGGGGGGGCGTGCGACGACTGCGCTCTCGGCGAGCTGTCGATGTTCCGGTGTTGCCCACCCGATGACGAGGGCGGCTACTTCGAGCAGGTCCCCCCCACCGCTCAGTTCGACCCGCAGACCCCTGGGACGCTCACCGTCACCGACCTCGGCGGCGGGATCTACGACTTCGTCTACGACGACTTCGATCGCAGCAACGTGGTCTCGTTGCAGGGCGGCGCTGTGAACAACGCTCTCGGGTTCCTGCCCGTCACCCTCAACGGGGCCGACCCCGAGGGCATGGCCCAAATCAGCATCGGAGCTGACCCCGCCGGCCCCGAGATCAACTTCTCGATCTCCTACGGGCTCATCACCGCTCAGGCTGACGTGGCGTCCGGTACTGGCCGGGAGCTGTCGCTCACGATCGACACGAACATCGACCTCGGGCTCCCCGTCGAGAACCAGACCCGCGACGACCTCGCCGCCGCGCTCGCCGACTGGATCACCCTCTACGGCGACGGCGCGGTCATCGCAGCCAAGCCGTTCTCGAACGGGCGGGCCTACACCGCGAAGGATGGCCCCGACCCAGCGAACTACGACCGGGAGGTGCTACGCCTCGGGCTGGTCGACGGCCCCACCGTCATCGAACGGAACGGGACCTGCTGCGACTCGTGCGGATGCACCGACCTCCGGGTCCAGTTCACCCTCGCATCGGAGTCGCCGTTCATCTTCGGGCCGATCGACTGGTGCCTCGAGGACGCCAGCTTCCTCACCGAACCCGAGAACGAATACTGCCTCAGCCTGTTCTGTGGCGACTGCCCCGAGGCGGCCGACCCGTTCTTCCGGCTCACCTGCGGTGGCGACACCATCTTCGCCCCGCCCCCGGTGTTCAACCCGATCATCACCTGCTACTGCGACCCGTGGGTCCAGTACCGGATGTGCTGCTCGCTGAGCAACGAGGCCGACTGGAACGAAGCGTCGACCGTGATCCGCGTCGAGGCCGGCAACGCGACGTTGCGCCACATGAAGATCCAGGCGTTCATCAACCCGTTCGGCGATGACCGGCCATGCCCGTGCGATCCCGACGACCTGTTCTGGCTCTGCCGGGACCCGTGCTCGGTCATCGAGATCGCCGAGCTTCCCTCGGGGTCGATCCTCACCGTCGATTCCCGCTCGAGGATCTCCACGCTCGAGCTGGCCGGCGGCGGTTCGCAGGGCGGCACCCGGTTCATCACCGGGGAGCGGGGCGTCCCGTTCGAATGGGTCGACCTCGCCGCCTGCTCGACTGTCTGCTTCCTCATCACCGTCGACGCGAACCACTCGAGCCAGACCAAGGTGTCGGTCGGCGTCGCTGAGAGGTTCCAGGCCAGTGGCGGTTAGCGGACAGGCGATCCTCGGCTCGGGCGACGACCTTCGGGTGCTGCTGATGACCCGGGGCGGCGGGCAGGTCATCACCGAAATCAACCCCGACTCGGGGAGCTTCAACCGGAAGCTCGACGGGACCACCGCGGCGTCGCTCGTCGCGACCGTCAGCGGCGGCGACCTGCGGTCCTGCTGCGACGAGTTCGCCGAAGCCTACGCCTGGGCCACAGAGCTGCTCATCACTCGAGACGGCCGCGACCAGTGGGCCGGCCCCATCACGAACCTCGTGTTCGCGTACGGGTCCGTGAGCGTCGAAGCGTCGGACCTCACCGCGTGGTGGGACCGCCGGGTCCTCCCCGACGAGTGCCACTTCCAGGTGGACCTGGCCGACATCTTCCTCGACTACCACGCCGCGGCGATGGCCTCCGACCCGTCACCGAACATCGTGATCTCAGCGACCCGCACCGGGATCCTCGGCGACCGGCAGGTCTTCGGCGATGACTTCGACTACGCCTCCGACCACATCCATGAGCTCACCCGCACCGGTCTCGACTTCACCGCCTATGGCCGGACCGTCATCGTCGGCGGCGAAGAGATCCCGACCGACCCGATCGTCACCCTCACCGACGAGGACTGGATCACCCCGCCGACCGTGCAGGAGCGCGGCAACGAGCAGGCGACCGTGGTCGTCGTCCGTGGGAACAGCGAACAGGTGAAGTTCAGGGCCGAGGCCCGCGACCCCGACTACGTCAACTTCTACGGCGAGATCGTCCGGGTGTTCAACGAGGGCGAGATCCGAGACGAACCCAGCCTGCAAGCCGCGGCGCAAACCCGCCTCGATCTGCTCAAGGACCCGCTCTACATCGTCCCCCCGCAGAACGCTGGGCTTCGCTCCACCGCCCCGATCACGCTCACCGAGCTGGTCCCCGGCGCTCGAGTTCGGGTCGACACTCAGGCGACGTGCCGGAAGATGGTCCGCGACTTCCGGCTCGCTGAGGTGTCCGTCAACTTCGACGGGACCGTGTCGATCACCCTGCAGCCGATCGGAACCACGCAGTCGGGTGGCCCCGGCTCGGGAGCGCCAGCCGAGCAGAACGGTTCCAACTGTGCCGCGCTGCCCGTCGCGTAGTATCCGGTGCCATGAGCTTCCGAGTGGAGGGCCAGTCTTTCGCCGAGTGGGTCGAGAAGATGGAGGGCGACCTCCGGTACCTCTACAAGTGCTGCGAGGGCGGGCTGGGCGGTAGCTGGACCGTCATCGCGTCGAACTCCTCCTACGACTGGTCTGGCGACGGCTACTCCGAGGTGTGGACGTCCGAGCTCGGGACGGCCCGACTGGTCGAGGTGTTCGCTTCGGGTGTGGCCGGCGCTGGCGGCACGGTATCGGTCACCCACTCGGGCCTCGGCGTTGTCGCGTCGCTGACCTTGGTGGGGCTGACCGGCGAAGTCGCGCTGAACCCGACGGTGGTCTTCAACCCCGGCGAGCGCCTCCAAGTGCTCACCCCCTCGGGTGGCGGCGTCAGCGGGCTGACCGTCCAACTGCTCTTCGAAGGCGACGTGCGAGCATCCGGCGGGCTCAACATCTACCGGGGTGAAGCGCCCGCATGAGTTTCCGGGTGGAGGGGGAGACCCCCGATGAGCAGATCGAGTCGATCGAGGAGGCCCTCCGGTACCTCTACAAGTGCTGCGAGCGATCGAACGCGAGCGAAGGGTTCGAGCTGCTGGTCGCCGGCCAGGGCCAGATCGACGGCGACGACTCGAGCGAACATTGGTACGTCACCGTCGGCCCGGTCCGACTCGAATCGTTCGCTGCGACGTTCGTGGACCCGGTGACCCTTCCCTTCACCGTCGAGCTCGACATCGACGGGACGCCGTCGGGGCACACCATCACCATCCCGGTCGGGTCTGCCTCCGCGGTGGCGGTCATCACCCCGCCGGTCACCCTCAACCCGGGCCAGTACATCCAGCTCACCGTGATCCTGGGCAGCGAACCCGATCCCCGAGTGTCGATCTTCGGAACTTCGTCGGCCTATTGCCCGAGCTTCGGTGGTCAGTTCACCGAGGACCCCGGCGGCGGAGGCGAGGGATGAGCTTCAGGAACCGGGGCGAGACGCTCGAGGAGGTGATGGCCGGCATCGAACGCGACGTCCGGTACATCTACAAATGCTGCGAGGCTGGCGGCGGCGATGTGTTCTACGAGGTGGACGTGGCAAGCGGCGACGAGTCGGTCGACTCGTCGGCTCTCACGGGTCGTTGGTATTCCCGGGGCGGCACAGCGTCGGTTCGGGGGCTGCGACTCTCGAGCGACGAGACCGGGTTCTCTGACCTCGTCGTGGAGGTGCGCGTCACCGGGGTGGTCGTGCAAACGGTGGTCCTCCCCGCGGCGGCGGCCACCGTGGAGGTGTTGCTCGGCGGTCCGGTGGCGCTCGCCGCGAACGATTACTTGTCGCTCTCCTGCTCATCGGGGGCGCGGTCGTTTGTGAACGCGCAGGTACTGATGGTCGGCGACTGGTGCGGCTCTGGTGGATTGAACTGGTGGTTCGTCGGCGGCGGCCCCGAGTGACGACCTGGGTCGTGTCGGGGATGCCGCGCTCGGGCACGTCGATGATGATGCGCGCCCTCATCGCAGGCGGCCTCGAGCCGTACTGGAACCCCGACAAGGACGCCGAGCTCGCCAAGATCGCCGCGCCGAGATACCACCCGAACCCGAACGGCTACTTCGAACCAGGCCAGGCGCGCCACACCCGAGCGTTCCCGCGGCTCATCGACGGGAAGCTCGTGAAGCTCATGGGCGTCGGCCCCGCCGAACCACGGTTCCGTCAGGCCGCCCCGATCCGGGTCGTGTGGATGCGTCGCCCGCCAGCCGAGATTCGGGCGAGCCACCTCGCGACCTTCGGGCGGTGCCCGCCGTGGACGGCCGACAACCGGTACCCGACGATCGCCGCCGCGAGGATCGCTCACCAGACCTCGGTCCCGTGGGTCGAAGGGCTCGCCGTGGTCGACTACCCCGATGTCACCGACCCCGCTACCCGCCTCGAGCAGTTCGAACGACTCACCGCCGAGGGCTGGCCGATCGACCCCGAGGCCGCCGCGGCGACGATCGACGGGGCGCTGCATCGCCACCGGGCCGAGGGCTAGGACTACGCTGACCTCAGCCGCTACCCCCGAGGAGGCACCGTGAGCTGCGGGTGCGATGAGGTCTGCAACTGCGCTGTGGTCGGCGGGAACTGCGTCCAGGTCGTCGGCGACGGCCGGCCCACGTCGCCGTACACGGTCAACGTGGTGGTCTCGGCCGACGCCGACAACGCCATCTCCTGCGAACCGAACGGCCTCTTCGGCCAGAACGGCGTCGTCACCGCCGACACCGACTGCATCGACCTGAGCGGCACAGGCAAGATCGGCGACCCGATCACCGCCGACGTGGTGATCTCACCCGACTCCGGGAACCGCCTCGAGTGCCGGGCGAACGGGCTGTACGCCTACCCGTGCCCCGACATCTACTGCTGCTGCGACGCCCCGTCGTTGCCGATCAACGCCACGTCCACGACGTTCAATCTCCCCCCCGGCTGCGATCTCGAGATCGCCGACGGCGACTGGCGGGTCAACATCGAGATCCTCATCGTTCTCGAGTGGGACCCGAACCAGGCTGGGGCGCTCATCGAGCTCGGCGCGTCCTACGACGTCACGGGCCTCTGCACCCTCCCCGACGTGTTCAACGTCACCTGCGACGCCCCTCAGCTCGTCACTCAGTTCCGAACCGGCGGCCCCGGCTCCGCCGAAATCGAGACCCTGTTCTTGATCAGCAGCTTCGACGTGACTGGCCCGCTCTCCGTCACCGTGGTCCCACAGATCGTCACCGGGGTTTCTCACGCGGCGATCGTCACCGCCGAGGACTACACGGTCACCGCCATCGTCGGCCAGGTCCCCGCGGACCAGCCGAACAACCTCTGCACGGTCTGCGCGCCCTGATCGCGATGAAGTACCTCCTCTTCGGCCACCCCCGGGGCGGCACCTCGACCGCTATGCGTGGCCTCTACTTCGCCGGCATGAACGTGTGGCGCGATGTCCGTCGCGACCAGAAGGCTCATCGCGACGCCGACCGGGAAGGCTTCACCAAGCACCCGAACCCCTACGGGTTTTGGGAGGTCCCCTACGGCGTCGGCCGCGAGCACGACTGGCCGAACAACCTGCCCGACGGGTGGGCGGCGAAGGTGTTCGCCCCCACGATCCGCCAGCTCCGCGACCGCGGGACCGGCGAGTGGATGGTCGCCTACCTCACCCGCGACCCCGACGAGATCGCTGCCAGCTACCGGCGAATGATGGGCCGCCCCACGATGCGTTGGCGCACCGCCGACCAGTACCACGCCCGAGTCGACCAGGACATTGCCCGCCTCGAGGCCATCGGTTGCGTCGTGTCGGTCACCCGCCTCGACTACAACGCCATGTGCGCCGACCCGCCTGCCTCCACGATCGCCGAGTACCAACGCCTCGCCGACGCCGGCTGGCCGCTTGACCCCCGAGCCGTCGCGGAGCTCATCGACCCGGCGTTGCGCCGCAACGTGAGGGAGGCCGACCTTGCCACGGTGTAAGTGCCAAGAGGTGTGCTTCTGCTCGCTCGAGCTCGACGCCGACGAGACGTGCCTGTCGCTCACGGGTGCGGGTACCGGCGACGATCCGTACACGTTGCTCGGCGTCATCGACCCCGACGTGGCGAACGAAGTGGAGTGCCGGCCGAACGGGCTGTGGATGGGCCGTGACGACAACGTCGCCGACACCGACTGCATCGACCTCACCACCGTCGAGCAGCCAGGGATCGCGTCAAAGATCCTGACCGCCGACTTCATCATCTCGCCCGACGCCTGCAACGTCCTCGAGTGCCTCCCCCCGGGCGACGACCCCGACATCGACAGCGCCGGGCTGTGGGCGCGCCCCGGACCGCAGGAATGGTGCTGGTGCCTCACCCCCGCTTCGCCCGATGGGCAGCTCATCGGCCCGGGTGAGGTGGAGATGCTCGGCCCCGAACCGGACGAAGAGACCGAAGACAACGGGCTGCGGTTCACGATCATCGAACCGGGCTGCTACCGGCTCATCCTCAAGGGCGAGGTCTATCTGGCATGGACCCCGAACCAGGCTCCCGGCACGGTCGGCGCGTCAGTCCAGGTTGGGATCTCGCCGGTGTCGCCGTTCGACAACTGCCTGTTCGTGGACCCTGAGTTTGGCGAATACATCTACCAGTACGCCGTCTGCGATCCAGCCGCGTGGCGCACCCTCTACCGGATCGGCGGCGTGCTCGCTCCCGACGAGACCCAACACATCCCGTTCATGGCGTCGTTCGATTACACGATCACCGATGCGCTCGCCCCGACCGTGATCCAACCGCGCATCGTGGTCGGCAACATCGGGACCGGTCCCACAGATCTGCGGGTCACGGGCGGCACCGCGAAGGTCATCATGGGCAGCCCGCCGGCGCATCAGCTCGGCGACAACAACTGCTCGAGCTGCTACGGGTACTCCAAGACCGGGACGTTCTATTCGGTCCCGAACACGACGACCACCGCGTCGACCACCACCACCACGACGGGCGGCGCTGGCCTGTTCCTCAACATGGGCGAAGCTGGGATCAACCCGGGGTGGGTCATGCGCTGCGACCCGGGCACCGGGACCGTGATCGTGCCCCGCCGCTACGACTGGGGCACCCAAGCCTTCAACGGTGAGGCGATGACCTCCGACCCGGTGGCCGGCTTGCTCTACCACATCGGCGGCGGCGGCGGCGGCCCGCTGATGTCGGTCGACCCGAACACCCTCGCGACCGGCTCGGTGGCGATCGGCCCCCCGACCGGACCGCCGCTGGGGATGGCGTGGGACGGCACCGACGTGTGGCTGTCGGACGCCAACGCCATCCTCTACTCGATCACGCTCGCCGGGGCCGTCACCACCGTGGGGACGATGGACGAACGGATGCCGGGCATCGAGTGGATCGGCGCGACGTTGTGGGCGGTCAACCGTGACTGCTCGCTCCTCTACGAGATCGACTCGAGCGACGGATCGACCCTCGCCACCACGCCGATCACGTTCGTCTCAGGTCCGCAGACCCCCGACTTCGCTCACGGCCTCGCCTACGACGGGGCCGATCTCTACATCTCGTACGCGCTTCCCGAGACCGGGTTCGGGAACTATCGCCGCCGCCTCGGGGTCATCGACACGTCGAACGGTGAGCTCGCCGATGTCGGCCAGTTCACCAACGCCGGCAATCCCGGCGGCTGGCAGGTGTCCGACCTCGCTTTCCTGTGACCCATTACCCTGAGCCTCGAAGCCCTCGAGTAGATAGGTCCAGCAGCCCATGTCGATGAGCGAACCATGCCTAGCGGAAAGCTGCGGGCTGATGTGGAGCGGCGAAGGCAACCCCGGCTCGCTTCTCCAGCTCGACATCGATCTCAGCGGCGAACCGAACCAGGCGATCGAGTGCCGGGCGAACGGGCTGTACGGGGAGCGTTGCGAAGTCTCGGCGGTGGCGTGCAACGGGGTGAAGATCGCCCCACAGGACGGCGGGAACTGGACCCACCAGATCGACGGCCAGGCGTTCGCCAGCACGCAACCCGGCGGGTTTGCGTTCCTCGACGCAGGCTTCGCGGGAGCCATCTCCGAGGAGCTCTACCAGAGCGCGTCGATCGGGGTGACTCTCGACGGGTGCGTCCCGTCGATGGTCTTCTACAAGATCCAGCTCGGGTCGGTTCGGGCTGAGGGGGGCGGGACTACCCGGTGGGAGCTGCAGGACACGGCGTCGATCAACAACGGGCCGTTCAGCACCATCGGGTTCGCCGTGTGGGACAACAGCCTCACCGGCAGCTTCGGGGACTACGGGTTCTATCCCGACCTCGATGGTTCGACGCTCGGCCTCGCGACCGCTTCCGGTAGTAGCTTCAATCTCTCCTTCCGGCGAGAGGTTCTGCTCACCTTGCCCTTCGGCGGTTTCGGATCTGGCAACATCGAGTTCGCGCCGACCATCATCGAAATGCGATTCCTAGCGATCTCGGGGACGTGAGGAGAACCAAATGGCGAACCCCTGCATCACCGACACCGACTGCATCGGCCTCAGCCTCGATGACGAGGGCAACCTCCGAGCTGACCTGATCATCTCGCCCGACGCCGACAACCAGCTCGTCTGCCTCGATGACGGTCTCTTCGGGAACATCTGTCCGATCTCAGTCGTGGCGTGCAACGGGCTGCTCAAGCTGCCCGACGGGCTGTGGGCGCACAAGCTGTCCCGCAACATCGCGCAGTCGCAGTTCGGGTCGGTGACCGTCGGTGTTTCCTCGGGTGGCGGGAACATCACCCTGCAGAGCGGCACCCAATCGATCAAGAACACGGGGTGCGCGCCGGCGCTCATCTACCGCAACATCGCCTTCGGGACCACCCATGTCACGGCGATGACGGCGGGCGGACGAGTCGAACTCGAGGCGCAGGTGCGGATCGACGGTGGCCCGTGGAACGACTACGGCTTCGCGGTGCTCCAGAACTTGACCGGCGTGGGCGGCCTCGAGCATGCGTGGTGGCCGGTCCCGGCGATCGACATCGGGTTCGCGACGCTGGCGGCCGGGGCGACTCAGTCTGTTGAGTGGCGGCGGCGCGCCGAGGCGACCTCGGGGTCTTGCACGGTGAACTACCAGACGGTGTTCATGTGGACGAACGTCCTTTCGATTTCGGGGCTCTAGGAGGAACCGATGAGCACGACCAGCAGGTACTTCGAAAGCGCCACGGGTGTCGCAGAGGTGACGATCGAGCGTGGCGACGAGATGGTGGCGATCGCGAACGGTCACGTCCTGGCCGACGAGGCGAGCCCCGAGGGGTCGCCGCCGGCCGCCGGGTGGACCGAGGTGACGCTCACGCAGCTCCGAGCGAAGACGCAGGAGCTGAAGGACGCTGCAGCTCTGGTGAAGGCCGACGCGATCACCGAGCGGGCGCAGGCGATGGAGGACGCGTACACCGATCTCGTGGCCGCCGGGGTGACGGCCGCGGCCGCTTCGACCCTCACCGGCTACACCCCGCCCGAATGATTCTCGCCGACCACAACTGGTGGCACGCCTGGGGCGAGCTCACGGTCTGGTTCGCCGGGTTCGTGACCGCGCTCGGGCTGCTGTCGCGCACCAAGCCGGCCCGCTGGCTGTGGCGTCAGGTCGTGTCGGAGCCGATCACCGAATGGTTCCGCGAGAACGGCGGCGAGATCATCGAGGAGAAGGTCGGCAAGGAGTTCGCCTCGAACGGTGGAGCGTCGTTGCGGGACGCCATCGACGGCCTCAAGTCGGGCCAGGACACGCTGACCGAGTGGACGGGGGAAGCCCAATCGGGGCAGCAGAAGCTGGTCGACGGGATCGAAGCGAACCGGGGGGCGATCGTGGAGATGTCGGCCGGGATCTCGACCACCCTGTCGGACCACGGGGGGCGGATCACCTCCCTCGAGACTCGCCACAGCGACGTGATGGAAGCCATTGAGCGGCTCCACAAGTGCGTGGAGCGTAGGCTAGGGGGCGACCACGACACGGGTGACCGGCGGCGCGACGAAGACGCCGAGGTGCTCGAGGAGGCTGAGAAGCCATGACGGAGATCACGCTCGACCCCACGGTTGTCGCCCTCGTCGGCGGGGCGCTCGTCCCGGTCCTGACCGGGCTGGTCACCAAGCTCAACTCCTCGACGGGCTGGAAGGCCGCCGCCGCTCTGGTCCTTTCGGTGCTCGTCGGTGTTGCCACCACGGCGACCGAGGCGGCGAGCTTCACCCCCGAGCAGATCATCGAAGCTGCGGGGATCGCCTTCGCGGCGAACGTGACGACCTACATCGGGATGTGGAAGCCGATCGGCAAGACCGATCAGGTTCCGCTCCAGAACGTGACCGCCGGGTTCGGTCTCGGCAAGGCTGCCTGAGGAGGCAACATGGCGAAGTACCGGATTGCGATCGCGACCTCGGCCTACCCGGGTCTGAAGCGCGGCGACATCGTGGACGAGGAGCCCGGGGCGAAGGCCACGCGGGCCCGAGTCGAGAAAGGCGTTCTCCAGAAGGTCGATGGCTCGGCCGGGGTGACGGCCCCGCCGCCACCGCCAGAGGATCCGCCGGCCGATCCGCCGGCCGATCCGCCAGCCGATCTGCCCGCGGAGACCGAGGAGGCCCCCAAGGGCCGCAGGTCGTCCAAGAGGGGCGATAGTGGTGCCGAGGACCCGAGCGGTGACGCCGAGGGCAACAGCGGCCACTGAGGCCGTCTGACGGTCGCTGGACGTTCACGGTCCCTCGACCCTGGCGACCTGCGGTTGTACGCTCCCTCGCATGGCTTGCGGATGTGGCAAAGGTAAGAAGGCGACCACCGCCGAGGAACCCCTGATCTTGGGGGAAGACTTCGGCGAGTCGCGCCAGGTGCGGGCCACGGTCCACATCCTCGGGATCGCCGCGCAGGAAGTGGCGTGGGTCCGGGGGTCGAAGGTGGACTTCTACATCGAGCACCAGTGGCTCCAAGCCGTCACCAACTGAGGAGAGAGCGAATGCCCGAAGAGGACGAGATCGACATCGCCGCCGCCGCTGACGAAGCAGCGAAGCTCGAGGCCCCGGACCGGGTGCCCGAGGACGACGACGACGCCCACCCCGAAGACATCCCCGCCGAGCTCATCGAGCTGTCGGTGGCGCTGGACACCGGGGACGCCGAGAGCACCGCGGCCGCCGCGGCCGAGCTCGCGACGATGGGGGGCCAGGCATGAGTACCCTCACCGACCCGCTGACCGGCGAGAAGTTCTCGTACCTCACCCGCGCCGAGTGGGGCGCTCGCCCGCCGAAGTACCGCAACGGGCTGGCGTCGACGGCGAACGGTGTGTTCATGCACCACACCGTCACCAGCATCGCGCCGGCCGCTTCGATCTGGCGTGCCGTCCAGAACTTCCACATGGACACCCGAGGCTGGGCCGACGTGGCCTACTCGTTCGGGATCGATGTGGTGACCGGCCAGATCCTCGAGGGGCGCGGCATCGGGATCGCGGGCGGTCACACGGCCGGCTACAACTCCTCGTCCCACGCGATCTGCTGGATTGCGAACACCGACGACGTGAACCCGACCGCGGCAGCGAAGCGGGCGTGGCTGGCGGTGCTCCACACGATCGAGGCCCGCTACGGCAACGGCCCCGAGCGCGGGCACCGCGACGTGGCGCAGACCGGCTGCCCTGGCGGCTACGGGTACACCTGGCTCAAGGCCGGGTTCCCGACCTCGGGATCGCCGGGCGAACCGCCGCCGCCGCCGCCTCCTCCGCCGCCTTCGGGTACTCGGGTCCTCGCCAAGGGCATGGTCGGCGACGACGTGAAGCAGTGGCAGACCCGGCTCGCCGGGCGCGGATACTGGATCGCCGCGGACGGTGCGTTCGGTGATCTCACCGAGGGCGTGACGAAGTGGTTCCAGGAGGGCCGCAAGATCGATGTGGACGGCAAGGTCGGTCCGCAGACCCTCGCGTCGATGACCGCAGCGGAGAAGGAGAACTGGAAGCCGTCGCTCGGCGGCCCGGTCAAGCCGACCCCGCCGGCGACCGCTGGTCCTCCGTGGCCGGGCCGGTACCTGAAGAGGGGGATGTCGGGCAACGACGTCCGGGTCTGGCAGGCGCGCATGAAGCAGCGCGGTTGGAACCTCGCCGCGGACGGCCAGTACGGACCCGCGTCGGAATCGGTGTGCCAGAAGTTCCAGGCCGAGAAGCGTCTCGGGGTCGACGGCATCGTGGGTCCGGCGACGTGGGACGCGACGTTCAACTCGCCGATCACCTGACCGCAGCGGGGCGGCTGTAGGAAGGAGACCCCGGCCCTCGCGGGTCGGGGTCTTCCGCGTAGCAGCAGAGCTACAGTCCGGCGATGGCCGCCCACACCTCTGACGATCCCGAGCTCGACGCGTTGCTCGAGGGGGTGATGCCGGGACTCGTGTTCCCGACCGACGGGCTGCCGTTGCCTCCCGAGCCGTCGGCCGGCGACGTCCAGAAGCTGCTCGCCGCGACGGACTCCGAGCTCGCCGAGACGACCCGCGACTATTACCGGGCGCGCCGAGCGAAGGCGCTGGCGGTGATCCGGTGGAACCAGCACCTCGATCGGACGTTGGTGAACCTGGCGAACGCGTCACCCGAGCGGCGAGGCGCGCAGGCGGATCGGGAGGCGTTGGCGCGGCGTACTCGGCTGAACCGCGACAGCGAGGAGATGGGCGACTCGTTGTGGCGGGCGTCGATCATCCTCGAGGAGCACGTCGAGGCCGTGAAGGAGCACCTCTACTCGGTGCGGGCGCGGTACTCGGGCCTCCAGTCGCTGCTGCGGTCGGTGGTCGACATCCCGCTTTGAGGCCCCGAGGGCGGGGTGAGCGGGGAAGGAATCCGAGGTTTCTTTCCGGCCCCCCCGGAAGGCCAGTAGTGGCGCGGGTTTCCGAGACCCCCCATCTGGCGCTGTAGTTGACTCGACTACAGATGCACGGTATCTTGTGGACATGGAAACCACCACCACCCCCACCACCGAAGAGGTCACCGAAGCCCTGCGCTCGGCCCTCATCGACGCCGGCTCCGACGCCCACGGCATCGCCGATCAGCTCGCCGAGGACTTCGGCGTGAAGGTCACCGGCTGGACGCAGGCCCTGAGCACGACCCTCACGGTCACCCTCCCCGCCGACATCGACGCCGACGAACTCGCCGAGATCGCCGACATCGCCGACAGCATCGACTTCGGCCCCCGCTGAAGCGCCCGACCAACTCACCAAGGAGACCCCGACATGGGAGCATACGACTTCACCACAACCAGCCTCGGCAAGACCGCCGAGCAAGCCTTCGACCGGGCGGTCCGCGACGCTCAGTACGAGTACGGCCACGGGGGCTACACCGGCTCCATCGCCGAGAAGCACGACTTCGTACTGGTCGCCACGCCGAAGGGCACCAGCGCCGAGCGGCTCCTCGCCAAGACCTACGACGCCCACGCGGCGCTCGAGGCCGAGGCTGGCACCGAGTGGGCGCGGAAGGCCACCGCCAAGGAGCGCAAGGCGCTCGCCTACCTGCGAGAGAAGCTCGGCCACCAAGCCGACCGGTGGATCGAAGCGGCCGAGGGCGACAAGTGGGGGCCAGCCGCAGCGATCGAGGTGACCGGCAAGCGCGCCGCCGAGATCAAGGCCCGCGCGGGCCGCAAGGGCACCCACGACAAGGTCTTCACCTTCACCGGCTACGCCTCGAGCTGACGCCGAAACCGACCACCACCACCAAACAAGGAGAACCCCAATGGGCTACACAACCACCTTCGAAGGCGAGATCAAGATCGAGCCTCCGCTCACCGACCGCCAGGCCGAGCGCCTGAACGCCGCCGCCGAGGCGGCGCGCGACGACGGGGTCCAGCCGACCCGGTACGCGACGAACTGCGACTGGCGGGTCTACGACCACGGCTCGGCGATCCGCTGGGACGAGAGCGAGAAGTTCTACGACGCCGCGGCGTGGATGGTCTGGATGATCAGCCAGCTCCCCGACACCCGCACCGCCAACGGGGCGATCGCCGCGGAGGGCGAGGAGCCGGGCGACCAGTGGCGGCTCCGGGTCGTGGACGGGAAGGTCTTCGTGGACGAGGGCAAGGTCGCCTACGCCGAGTCGGGAACCCCGCTCACGATCGACTGACCCGATAACCTCGCCCGCATGGCATGTGGATGCGGCAAGGGGAAGGCAGCGGCGAGGGCGGCGACGCCGAGGGCCGCGCGACGTGGGGCAGGTGAGACGCCCCGAGCGACCCGTGCTGCGTCGCCGAACTCGGTGCCCGCGGGTACCCGCCGAACCGTGGACTCGGAGAAGTCGAAGCGTCGGGTGCTCTACACGGTCATCCCTCGCAACGGGGCCGAGCAGGTCACGTTCGATCGGCTCGAGGACGCCCGAGCGTTCGCCCGCGAGAACGTGGGCAGGGTGGAGATCTCTCGGCGATGAGCTGGGGAGCGGGCGGCCGACCCGGTGGCGGGGGGCCAGCGGCGACTCCTCGCAGCTTCGCCGGGTGGAAGCACCGGTCATCATCCTGCGGCAGCTCGATGGTGGTCCGGCCGCTACACCGAACCGGTTGCCTGGCTGTAGTTCGCAGAGCTACGGTGGGGGCCGACGCCGAGCTGGCAGGAGTTCCTGTCACACCCCCTGCGTAGGGTGGACGTATTAGGAGGATCCGAATGGACCGCACACCTCGCTTCACCCCCCGACCATCGCACCGAGCCCTACCGGGCCAGTGCGGGACGATCGCCAAGGCGATCCGCGAAGGTCGGGCCTCCCCCGAGATCGGCCAGTCGACCCATTCGGGTCGCTGCGTCGATCCCGAGGAGGGGACCATCGACTGCATCTGCGGTCTCGATGAGGGCCACCGGCTCGCCGTCGAGGCCCGCTGCGTGGCCGCCGGCGTCGACTACCTCTGATCCACCAACCCAAGGAGAACCATCATGGCCGCACGGCCGTACCAACTGCATGCCCGCAAGGAGATCGTGACGGTCGAGAACATCGACCGGCCCGTCACCTCGTTCTCGACGCTCGAGGCGGCCGAGGAAGAGGCTGCGCTGTGGGCGAAGGCCGGGTTCGCCGTCGAGGTGATCGACACCTCCAAGGGCGAGACGCCGACGATCGCCACCGAACCTGCTGGCGACGCCGACGACGAGACCGAGGGCGACGCTGACCCGCTCGATCCCGACGACCAGCAGGCCGCCGGGTTCTGATGGACGACCCCGAAGACCTTCTCGACTGGCCCGAGGACTACGCCGATTGGGGCGAGAACGGTCCACCGGACCAGGACAACGCCGACCGGCTCCTCCGAGGGCTGCGAGCCGTCACCCGCCGGCGAGACGAGTTCCTCGACGTGGCGAACCGTCGCCGCGCCGAGCTCGACGCCCGGATCGCCGAGGTGGTCGGCCCGCTTGACCAGCAGGTCGCCGACATCACGTTCCAGCTCGAGCAGTACCACGCCGCGGTGCTCAGCGTCGCGCCGAGCCAGACCACGGTGAAGCTCCCCCACGGGACGCTGAGGGCGAGGGCTGGCGGCGTGTCGTGGGAGATCGAGGACGAGGAGGCGCTTCGGGCGTGGCTCAAGGAGAACTGGCCGGCGTTGCTTGAGCCGCAGGAACCTCCGAAGGCGAAGCTCAACCGCAACGAGATGAAGACCGCGCTGAAGGAGGGCGCTGTGGTGGACCGCAAGAAGGGCGGCCAGGTGCCCCGCGATGAGGAAGGGACGGTGGTCGATCCGAAGACCGGCGAGGTCGTCCCGGGCCTCCGCATCGTGGCGAAGGACACCGGCTTCTTCATCGACTAGCCGTAGCCGATCCGACAACAAGACCGGGTGGATGCCCCGTAGCGTGAGGTGCTACGATCCACCTTCCGACCAAGCAACCTGATGACAAGGAGATGCCCATGCCTGGCATTGATGAGAACTACGCCTCACCCGGTTTGCGGTGGGGCCTCCTGCTCGAGGATCACCCGGGCGCGACCTACGAGTTCGCGCTGCTCACGGGCGACCAGATCCCGAACGGAGGGGTGCCCGCGAGCTACGGCGGCGAGCGCACGTTCTGCGTGGCGACGATCACCTTCCCCGAGGGGTCGACGCTCGCTCCGGTGACCGCGTACAAGCCGGTCCCACCCGAGGGCGAGGCCGACGACTGGAACACGCTCTGCACGAAGACGCAGGGCCGGGCGCTCAAGAAGGCCGGGTACCCCGACAACCTCAAGGATTTGAAGGCGCTGGTGCTGTGGCGTCAGCGCAACGCCGAGGTCCACGCGATCGGCACCGCGGCGTCCGATGGGCGCGCGACGCTGGCGATCGGGTCGGGTGAGGCGGTCACGCAGGCGCTCGAGGCGGCGGGAACTTCGTCGCCGGATGGGCGCTCCGGTGATGACGATGACGGGTCGGGCGACGCCCCGCATCCCGAGACCGTCGCGCAGATCCGTGAGGCGTTCGGCGAGGTCGACGCCGAGGTGCAGGCGAAGGCGAAGGCGTGGGCCGATGAGGCCGGGTTCGATCTGCTCGCCCCGCCGACCGAGGAGACGGCGTCGAAGGTGCTCACGAAGCTGCGGGCGACGCTGGCGAAGAGCGCCGATGATGAGGTGGTCGACGCCGAGCTGGTCCCCGAGGGGGTCGACCCGGCGACGGGTGAGCTGCTCGAGGGCGACGCTGCGATGGTCGCGGAACTGGTCGCGGGCCTCAACGCCGACGAGATGAAGCTCTACGAGGGCTACCTCGCGACGATCGGTGCGCCGGCGACGCTCGGCGAGATGACCGAGGAGCACATCGGGCTGGTCATGGAGTGGCTCGAGGCCGGTGAGAACGTATGAGGACGCTCCAGTTCAAGGTCGTCGGGCTGACGTTCGTTCCGGGCTACCCGGACAACCTGTACCGGTTGCAGGAGGTCGCCGCGGAGCGTTACCTCACGGGGCCGTCGGCGAGCTTCGGCGATCACGACGCGCCCGAGCCGCTGCCGGTGGTGCTGATCCGCGACCCGGACAACAAGTACGACGCCAACGCGATCGAGGTCCACGTTCCGGCGCTCGGCCGGCACGGGATGATCGGCCACGTCCCTGCGAAGGATCCGGCGATCGCGTCGAAGCTCGCGCCGCTCCTCGACAAGGGCGAGGTGTGGAAGGCGGGGATGACGGCCGTGCTCGTCCACCCCGACAACCCGGACAACCCGGGCATCGAGATCCGCTGCGAGCGGCAGAGCTGACCCAAGGACTGCACCGGTTGAACGAGGCCCTGGCCGGTGGAGGTAGAACACCGGGCCTCACCAATCCAGAAGGAGCCAGCGATGGCAAACGACAACACCGTCACGGTGATCGGGAACGCGACTCGTGACCCCGAACTCCGGTTCACCAACAGCGGCCAGGCGGTCGCCAACTTCGGCATCGCCTACAACAAGCGGAAGAAGAACTCGAGCACCGGCGAGTGGGAGGACCAGGACCCGGCGTTCTTCAACGTGACCGTGTGGGGCCAGATGGCCGAGAACGTCGCCGAGTCGATCTCGAAGGGGACGCGCTGCGTCGTCTTCGGCCGGCTCGATCAGCGGTCGTGGGAGACCAAGGAGGGCGACAAGCGTTCTCAGGTCGAGATCATCGCCGACGAGGTGTGCGCTTCGATGCGCTGGGCGACCGTGGACGTGACCCGCAACGAGAAGCGCGACGGCGGCGGCGACGGGAACCGTGGCGGTGGTGGGAACCGTGGCGGCTCGAGCGGCGGCAACCAGGGCAACCAGGGCGGCGGCAACGGCGGCGGGTTCAACCCCGACGAGGAGCCCTTCTAGCCGAGCGGGCTGGGGGCCGCCGGCCAAAGTGTCGGCGCGCCCCTGGGCCTCGGCCTGCTTCGACCGATGACTGATCCCACGACTTCGCGGACGCTCCAGTTCGGGCTGACCTGCCACGCCTGCGGCGAACCCCTTGTGTTCCTCGGGGCCGGCCACGGGACCGGGGACGGGACGATGAGGCGCGCCCGGGTGTGGTGCGTCGATTGCGACAACGGGTTCGTGCTCACCCTCACGATGCGGGCGATGTCGCCGACCGAGCGGGCCGTCCAGAAGGGCGAAGAGGTCCCCGAGCTCGCCCCGAGGTTGCGGCCACACGAGGGCGACGGCGAGCTGGGGCGCGAGCCGGTGGACCGGACGGGGCCGAGGGCGGGGGCCAGGGCGTTGCGCTCGAGCGCCCCGGTGGACCTTCCCGCCGGGGATCACGGGACCCGGTACGCGTACGAGCGGCACGGGTGCCGGTGCGACCCTTGCACCGATGAGCAGACGGCGTCGAAGCGCCGCTACCTCGAGCGGAAGTCGGCGTGATTCGGGGCGGCGACGCCGAAGTTCTTTCCGGGTTTCTCCCGCGACCCCGAGTTTCCCGCGTCACACAGCGGGTTTCTCGGATGCCAGCGAGGCTAGGTTTCCTTGACTCCCTGTAGCCTTATCGGTTACAGTGATTACATGAAGAACCACACGAACACCGCAGCCCGCAACGAGATCACCTTCGAAGGTGACACCTACGAGACGGCAACGCTCGCCACCGAGCTCGCCGCCCTCATCGAGAGCGCCGATCGGGACTACCGAGACCTCGCCGTCGAGCTGGTCGAAGCCCTCGGCGTCACCGTCGAGACGGCCATCACCGGCCGGAACGTCACCGTCACGCTTGACGCAGACGTGGACGTCGCTGGAGTGATCGACCTGCTCAACGCCGCCGACGTTGACTACAGCGACCGCTGAACCTCACCACCGAGAACTAGGAGCCACACCATGAGCACCGCACCCTTCATCACCCGCAGCCTCGAGGTCGCAGCAGTGGCCGACGAGGAAATCCTCGCCTTCACCCGGCCCGGCTGGAGCGAGTACGTCGCCCGCTTCGAAGCGGCCAAGCTCGCCGCTCACAAGGGGATTCCGGTGCGGCACCGCCACAACGGCGAGGACACCCTCGTCTACATCGACCACCTCGAAGAAGGCTGAGGCGTAGCTCCAGCGGCTACGCTCGGGGCCGATGAGCCTCGAACGCAAGACCCCGATGCGGCGAGACGGCGAGGGGGCGCGGAAGTTCGCGAACCAACGGTCGTCGCTGAGTAATGGCGGATCGAACCTGAAGCGGACCCGGATGAAGCCGAGGTCGGCGAAGCGGTCGAAGGTCATGGCCGACGACCGGGTGCCGTACATCCAGTCCTTGATCGAGGCGGGCGTCGGGTGCGAGATCGGCCCGATGCTCACCGAGGCAGCCTCTCTGTTGGCCGCTGAGGGCATCGAGGTGCGATGCGGGGGCCACATCGAAGGGCTGCATGAACGGCGCAAGCGGAGCGCTGGGGGCTCGCTGACGGCCCGCGAGAACCTGATCCCGGCGTGCAACTGGTGCAACGGGCTGGTCGAGGACGAACCTCGGGTGGTGCGGGAGCTGTTCGGCGTCGCGCTGGTCCTTCGACCAGGGGACGCCGACTACGACCGGATGGGCGCTCGGGCCGATCGGGGGCTGTGATGCCGTCCGGCCGGCCGAAGACACCGAAGGCGCTGGTCGATTCGATCCTCGCTGATCTCGAGGAGCCGATCTCGGCGGCGATCGCTGATCTTCATCCCGATGCCGGCGACCCGGTGGCGCTCGCGAAGACGGTCCTGGCGACCGAGGTGTTGCAGATGATGGTCTGGCAGGTGGTCGAGGGGGCCAGCTCGGCCGACTGTGGGCAGCGGCTCGCCGACGCGGTGACCGAGCTCGGGCTGATGGCCGAACGGCTCGAGGCGGCGCAGCGGACGATCCGTCGGGTGGAGAAAGGCCTTCCGGGGAAGAAGGAAGCGGCGGCGGCGATGGAACCGCAAGCGCAGCTCGAGGCGATCGGCGGGCTGATCGCGGCGAGGGTGCCGCACGAGTTCCGTGGCCGTGAGCATGAGCCGATCGGCGCGGTCGCGCTCGACGTGCTCGACAAGCGGTTGCCGGGGCGTGACCCTCGGGGGTTGCTCGCTTCGGAGGGGTGGCCTGGCCGGCGCAAGGCAGCGAAGACCGAGTCGATCGAGATGCCGGGGCGCTGAGATGGCTGGCTGCGCTGTCGAGGGGTGCGTCGGTCGCCACTACGCCAAGGGGTACTGCTCGGCCCACTACCGCCGGCTGAAGCGCCACGGCGATGTGCTCGCTGGGCGGGCGATCGGGCAACGCAAGACGACCCCGCCGCTCGAGCGGTTCGAGTCGCACATCGACCGGGGCGGCCCTGGCGGGTGTTGGCTGTGGACCGCGTTCTGCAACGACGACGGGTACGGCAGGTTCTGGCCGAAGCCTCGGTGGATGGTCCCCGCCCACGCCTTCGCCTACGCGGTGTGGCGCGGCCCGATGCCGGCGGGGACCGAGCTCGACCACACCTGTCGGACCCGCAACTGCGTGAACCCGGACCACCTCGAGGCGGTCACGCACCACGAGAACCTGTTGCGCTCGCCGAACACCTTGGCGTCGATCAACGCCGCGAAGACCGAGTGCGCTCAGGGCCACCCTTATGACGACGAGAACACGATGCATGCTCACGGTAGGCGCTACTGCTTGGCGTGCATCGGCGAGAGGAGCAGACGTGGCGAAGCGGTTGACCAATGAGGAGCGGCAGCTCCGGTCGATCTCCGAGAAGGCGTTGCAGAGCTGGATCATCGATCTCGGCAAGATCGGCGGCTGGCGGATCTGTCACTTCCACGACTCGCGCCGGCAGGTCGCGCCCGGCGTGTTCGTCGGCGACAAGGAGGCGAAGGGGTTCCCTGACACGGTTCTGATCCGGCCGCCCGAGATCATCTTTTGGGAGCTGAAGCGTGAGGGGCCTCCTTCGGCTGCGAAGCCGACGCCCGAGCAGGAGCGATGGCTGGCCGAGCTCAGCGCGTGTGGTCTCGAGGCGCGGGTGGTGCGACCGTCGGACTTCGAGGGGTACGTCAAGGAGCGGCTCCTTCGCCCCCGCGAGGGCGGGCTGACCACGGTCCCGAGGGATCCCCCGCTGTAGTTGCATCGGCTACACCGGATCGGGTAGGGTGGTCCCATGATGAACCACACGAACCCCGAACCCCCCCGGTGGCGGCCTCGCCTCGGCGGCCTCCCCTGGGCCGGCGAAGTCAGCGACGACCAGCTCGGCGAATGGGGCTGGCCGGTCCTCAGGACCGAGAAAATGATGGGGACCACGATAACTGTCCGCGAAGGCATGCACCGCCACCTCGCGGTCCATGAAGCGTGGGGCGCTCACCTCCTCAACGTCGGCGGCACGAACTCAGCGTGGCTCGACTGGCGGGAACAGAACCCGCAGGGGCCTCGGGGCAGCTTCGATCACGAAGTCCACGCGTGGCTCACCCGCCAACGGCAACCCGCCGCGGCGTGAAGGCCGACCGTCTCGCCGGACTGCTCGTGAAGCAGCTCGAGGGCGACCGGCCGATCGACGGGCCGACCCGCGCCGCGGTCCTCGCCGCGGACCGCGGCCGGTGCGTCGCGTGCGGGTCCCGAGCGGACCTGACGATCGACCACATCTGGCCCCGCGCTCGAGGAGGCATCACCACCCGGCGCAACCTTCTGGCGCTCTGCCGCGCCTGCAACTCGAGCAAGGGGGACCGGTCGCCGTGGGAGTGGCGGGGCCGTCCCGGCGTCGGTCATCGGCGGCTGCGACTCGCGGCGAGAAGCATGCTTCGGCTCGCAGGTCTGTTGTAGGGTCGGCGGTCTCGGGTCCGACGCTCATGGGGCCGAGCGAATCTGAAAACGAATGGACCCCCGCGATGCGTAGCGGCACCCGGGGGTCGTGAGGAACACCCAACTAGGAGGTGCGCCTGATGGCGAATACTACCGGACCGGATCGCCATGAGGGAACCCGATGAGCATCCAAGCGCTCGCTTGGCTCATCGAGGAAGTCCCGAATCTGTACCACGACGATGAGGCGCTGAGCGCGACGCAGCGGCTGGTGCTCCTGAGCATCGCCAACCACGCCGATCGGTTCGGGGGGAACGCCTGGCCGACGATGAGCACCATCTGCCACGAAGCCGGCGTGTCGAAGCGCCGAGCTCAGGATGCGATTCGGGCGCTCGAGGAGCGGGGCATCATCTCCCGTGAGGTCAACGAGGGCGGCTCGCGTGACTGCCCGGCGGATCGTCGGCCGAACCGCTACACGATCCTGCCGCTGGCGCTCGCCGACACGAACGGCGTCGATGAGGACGGGGTGGCCGCAACGATCACCCCGACGAACGGGGTGGACGCTCCGTCACCCCCGCTGACGAACGGGGTGGACGTTCCGTCTACCCCGCGGGGTGGACGCTCCGTCACGAACGGGGTGGACGCAGCGTCCACCCAAACCGTCCTTGACCCGTCCAATGGAACCAAGAGAGACGTCGACTCGCCCGACGGCGAGCCGGGCGCGCCACGAACTCAAGCCGAGCAGGTCGCCGCGATCTTCGAAGCGTGGCGCGAGGCAACGAACCACCCGAGGGCCGTACTCGCCGGGAAGCGCAAGGCGGTCATCCTCGCCCGGCTCAAGGACGGGTACACCGAGGCCGAGCTGATCGCCGCGGTCCAGGGCATCGCGCTGAGCGACTTCCACATGGGCCAGAACGACCGGGCGAAGAAGTACGACGACATCACGCTCGCTCTCCGCGACGAGGCCCACGTCGAGGACTTCGCGAACCTCGCGATCAAGCGGCGCAAGACCGGGGGGAAGAGCTGGATGGACAGATCGACCGGTGAGCGGATGCCTGCGGGGTCGACGCCATGAGCAACCCGCGGACACCGCCAGAGAACCTCGTCGCCGAGCGTGCGCTCCTCGGGGCGTTCCTGCTGTCGACCGAGGCGGTCACCGAGGCCCGCAGGGTCGTGATGCCGGCCGACTTCTACTCGCCGAACCACGGTCAGATCTGCCACCTCGTCTACGAGATGCACGGGCGCGGTGACCCGATCGATCCGCTCACCGTCGCCGACGAGCTGCTGAAGTGCGAGTGGCTCGACCGCATCGGCGGCCCCGCCGAGCTCGTCACCCTCCTCGCGAACTGCCCGTCGACCAGTGGCGCTCCGAAGTACGCACGGATGATCGCCGAGGCGTCGCAGCTCCGGGCGATCATGCATGCCTGCGCCGACGTGATCGAGATGGGCTACGGCAAAGAGAACCCCGGCGACGTGATCGACTTCCTGCAGGCCCGCCTGGCCGCCGTCGATCTGTCGCTCGGCGCGGTCCCCGACAAGCTCTACCGGCTGGACGACTTCCTCGAGGCGTTCGATGAAGAGGGCCGGCCGCCGTGGGTCATCCCCGGGATCATCCGCGCCGGCTGGCGGGTCCTGCTCGTCGCCGCCGAGGGCGTCGGGAAGAGCGTCCTGTTCCGCCAGATCGCGATCGCTGCCGCGCAGGGCATCCACCCGCTCACCTTCGACCCGATGCCGGGCGAGCCGCCAGTCACCCTCATCGTGGACCTCGAGAACCCCGAGGACGCCATCGTGGACGTCTGCGAACCGATCCGCGACGAAGCGCTCGGCCGGGCACGCGAGAACTACAACCCGGACCGGGCGTGGCTGTGGCATCAGCCGCAGGGCATCGACCTTCGCTCGAGGGCCGGGAAGTCGAAGCTCGAGGCGGTCATCGCTCACGTCCGACCCGAGGTGGTCTGCCTCGGCCCGCTCTACAAGGCGTACCGGACAGCGCCCCACGAGTCCGATGAGCAGGCCGCTGGCGACGTCCAGTCGGTCCTCGATGACCTGCGGATCCGCTACAAGTTCGGGGTGCTCATCGAGCACCACGCGCCGAAGGGACCGAAGGGGTCGCGCGAGCTCACCCCGTATGGGACGTCGTTGTGGTTGCGCTGGTCCGAGATCGGGATGACGATGACGCCGGCGGGCGAAGACCCCGAGGACATGACGCTCATGCGGCTCGGCCGGTTCCGTGGCGATCGGGTGGAGCACACTTGGCCGAACCGGATCCTCCGGTCGAAGCCGTGGCCGTTCGAGGGACAGTGGGACGTGGGCACCACGCAACAGCCGCCCGAAGAGATGGAGCAGTTCTGATGGGATGGGATGACCCCGACGCCGATCCGATGGCCGACCTGATGAAGGTCGCGGCGTCGTGGCGTGACCAGTACGAGCATCCGCCGCCGGCCCCGCCGCTGTTCTTGACGGTCGCCGAGTACGAGGCGGCGCTCGAGCTGGCCCCGCACGGTGACCCGGATGCGATCGAGGCCCAAGCCCGAGCTCTCGGGTTCGGTGGCGTAGAGGTGATGCGAAGTGGACGGTGACCTTGCAGTCCGGTGGGGCGAGCTCGCCGACCTTGGCGATAGTGAGCTGCGCGCCCGGCTGATCCAGCGGGGCGTCGACATCGATCGTGCGGCCCGTCTCGTGAACGATCGGGACCGTAGCGCCGATGCCCGCGCCGGGATCGCCGAGGCGCTGTCGTGAGCAATCAGCGGGCAATGCGGCGGAAGCTGGCGGGGGTGTCGGGCACGTCGGCACGGAAGAAGGACCCGATGAAGAACATGCGGCGCTCGGCCAAGAAGGCGGCGGCGTCGCTCGATGGCGTGGCGGCGACGTTGGCCGAGCGGTTCGGCCCGAAGACCGACAACGAGGAGGAGGCTCCCGATGACGAAGGACCCGAAGACGGCTGAGGCGTTGCAGGTCGTGGCCCGAGTGACGACGATCGTGGTGATGGTGCTGATCTGCGCGGTGCTACTCGCCCCGGTGGTTTGGCTGGCCCGCCAGTCGTGGGAGTGGGCGCTCAGCTAAACCGAGTGGATGCGGTGTAGCTGGTCCGGCTACAGTGGTCTCCATGAGCAACCACGACCGACACGACCTGCAGCTCGGGGTACCGGCGTCCTCGCCGATCCGCCTCAGCCGGATCGACAACATCGACTCCGACCGGATCGTCCGTCGGCTCGACTGGCTGCTCGACAACCGGGCGCAGCTCGCCTACGACTGCGACAGCCGGAACCAGCTCGGCCACCTCGCCCGCCAGATCATCGGGCTGCAGCGGGCGCTGCGGGACCGGGGCATCGACCCTCGGGTCTGAATCAGACCTCGACCCACGGGGCCGACGCCTTCGCCAGCGACCAGCGCGGCCCGCGCTTCGCGTCGGGATGCTCGAAGTCCCCGGCCAGGGCGACCAGCTCGAGGCCGTACTTCGACCACCGAGGCCGGCGTCGGCTGATGGCGAACACCTCCGTGACCGCTCGGGCATCGAGCTCGGCGGTGAGCGCCGGCCAGAAGTTGACCGCCAATCCGCCGCGGTGATCGGGGTCGATGTAGAACCAGCGGACGTACCAGCCGGGGTGGCTCACCTCGGGCGACGGGTCGGGGAACTCCTCGGCGCGGAGGAACCCGTACAGGGTGCCGGGCTGCCCTTCGGTGTGGAGACCGAGCCAGATCTGTGCGGGGTCGGCGATGAACCCGGCGATCGTGTCGGCGGTCAGGTTCGGCAGCGCAGCTCCCCGGAGGCGGATGATCTCGCCGGCGTGGGCGGCCTCGAGCGGGGTCGCGGTGTAGCTCATCGGGCCATCCTACGACGCTGAAAGGACCGCCCCGAGGAGCGGCCCTTTCGTTGCAGTCCTGTTACATCGCCGACTACTCTCGGGCTTGGCCCACCTATCACGGTGGGCCGTTCGCATATCCGACCAAGGAGCGAATCCGTGAGTGATGAACCGTCGCACCAAGACCGCGGGCGTGAGCGTATCGCGAAGCCAGGGGCCGGTGTAGTTGGCCTTCTCGGCGGCGATCGCAAGCTCCGCGGTCGGCTGACGGCGAGCGGCTACCGTTGAGGTCAAGCGGCCCACCTTCACGGTGGGTCGTTTGCGTACCCGACCAAGGAGCAATCTGATGACCCCCGACCCTTCCGACAACCCGCGCGCGGCGTGGCAGAAGATCGCCGCTGGCGTTCTCGCCGTCACCCTGCTCGCCTTCGTTCTCATCCTCACCGCTCGAGCGGCCGGCGAAGACGTGATGACCACAGCGGCCGCCGAGTCGCCACCCGCCACCCAGGCGGCCACGACAACCACCGAGGCCCCTGCGACGACGACCACGATCGACCAGGCCGTCGTCACCGAGTTCCTCGACACATGGCAGGACACCGAGAACGCCGCGGCGGCCGAAGCCTTCGCAGCGGAGCAGGCCCGCCTCGAGGCCGAAGCGGCTGAGCAGGCCCGGATCGCCGAGGAGGCCCGCCAAGCCGAGCAGGCCCGCCAGGCCGCGGCCGCCCAAGCGGCGACCACCACAGCCCCGCCAGCACCACCGCCACCACCCGCGACCAACTACGGGTCCGGTGCCTGCGGCGGCGACCTGCCACCGTGCTATGTGATGATGCGCGAGTCCGGCGGGAACATCACCGCTCAGAACCCGGTGTCGACGGCGAGCGGGAAGTGGCAGTTCCTCGACTCGACGTGGGCCGGCTACGGCGGATACGCCAAGGCCCGCTACGCGCCCGAGTCGGTGCAGGACGACCGGGCACGCCAGTTGTGGGCCGGCGGCGCGGGCTGCTCGCACTGGTCCGCATGCTGACCCTCGAGGAGCGCCCGAGCTCGAGCCAAGCGAACCACCGCCCGACCGGTGACCCATGCCGATGCGGAGCGCCGTGGCGCTCACCGATCCACCTGTGCCTGCTGTGCGGCCAGACCGGTTGCGACCACGAGGAGTACGCCGAGCTCGGCCGTTGACTCACCGCCAGACCGACGGCTACGTTCCGCACCAGCGGTTCCAACCGTTCATCATCGGGAGCGCCCTCGACCCACCGTCGGGGGCGTTCGCCGTTGGGGGATCAAATCCCTTCCCTGCTCGAGGGGGCGCTTGGCCCTCGCCGACTGGATCGGTCCCGGTTTCCTAAACCTGGGGTTGCAGGTTCGACTCCTGCCGGGGGCGCTTGACACGATCCGTACCCTGCCAAGGATGGCGCTGATCGATGTGTTCCCGGCCCCCGAGTGGGAGATCGTCACCTCGGGCTACGGCTACCGCTGGGGGCGAATGCACCAAGGGGTCGACTACGGGTCGCCCGACCCTGGCCGGTTGCCGATGCTCCGAGCACCGGTCTTCGCACCGTTCGGCGGCGTGGTCACGACCGGTTCTGAGTCGGGTGCCGGCAACTGGTTGTGGGTCGCGTCGGGCGGGAAGCTGTTCAAGTCCTTCCACCTCGACAGTTTCGCGGTGCGGAACGGCCAGCGGGTAGAAGCCGGCCAGCTCATCGCCTACTCCGACAACACCGGAGCGTCGACCGGCTCGCACAACCATTGGGAGCTGTGGATCGACGGTCAGCCGATCGACCCGCAACCCGCGATCGAGGCGGCCCGCGGTAACGTGCCACCGCCGCCAGAACCACCGGAGGATGAACCCATGAGTGCTCAAGACGTCGCCGAGCTCACGGCCCTGATCAACGCCAACGACGCGAGGCTCCGCAACGACCTCGGCGTGTGGGAGCACGACACCCGGACCGTGGTGATCAACGGCGTCGAGCACAAGCTGAACGCGCCGATCGCCGCGGCCGGCTGGGCGTCGCGCCCGTACCTCGTCGGCATCGAGGGCGAGCCGGCCGTCTACGACCTGCGGCGCGTCGAGGACGACCCGTACTGGCAGCTCGTCCACATCTCCGCTCCGGGCACCGACGGCTCCGACACCGACGCGAATCAGGCGTGGCTGGGCGTGGTGATCCAGACCTCCGCGAACCCGGACGTCCAGTGGTACAACCCTGAGCGCCAGGCCGATGCGGTGGCGTCGCTGCGTTCGCTGCCGGGGTACGTCGCCTCGAGCTGAGGGGGCGGCCTGCAAAGCCGTACATCGCGGGTTCGAGTCCCGCCTGGCGCTCTCAGAAGTCGGTGTCGATCGCCGACGGGAACAGCTCGCCGGTCTCGGCGTTCACTACCTCGAGGCCCGAGTGGTCGATGTATCGCTGGCACATCATGTCGACCCACTTCGGTTCCAGCTCCATGAGCGCGGCCCGCCGGCCCGTCTTGTGCGCGGCGATGAGCAGCGACCCGGACCCGCCGAACGGGTCGTAGGCGAGCTCGCCCGAGTGGAGGTGGTTCTCGAGCGGTTGGACGTAGATGGAGACCGGCTTCTGCGTCGGGTGGGCGGTCTTGTCGTCGGTCTTCGATGACATGATGTGCTTCGGCGAGGGGGCCTCCCACACCGTCGACCGGTTGCGATCGACGTGGAACGGGACGGTGCGGCCCTTCTTGCGGGCGAACCAGGCGGGCTCGTGCTGCCAGTGGTAGTAGCTGCGGCCGAGCGAGAACCGTTGCTTGACCCACACGATCTGCTGGAGGATCTCGTACCCGGCGTCCTCGAGGCCTTCCCACACGACGTGCGCGTGGCTGGCGGCGTGCCAGACGAGGGCGATGGTGGCGTCGCTGAGCCGGTACGCCTCACGCCAGTCGTCCTCGTCGTCGTTCGCGACGTGATCGGTGGACCCGGGGGCGAGCTGGGGGAGCGCGGCGTCGCGCCAGGTGTGGTCCAGTTCGATGCCGTAAGGCGGGTCGGTGAGCATGGCGACCGGGCGCTCGCCGTCGAGGAGGCGGGCCACGTCGGCGGCGTCGGTGCTCGAGCCGCAGAGGAGCCGGTGTTCACCGCCGAGGATCCACAGGTCGCCGAGCTTGGTCGTCGGGATGGTGGGCGCGGCGGGGACCGCGTCCTCGTCGCCCTGGCCGGCCCGGAACCCGTTCACCTTGTAGAGCAGGTCGGCGAGGTCTTCGTCGGCGAACCCGGTGCCGATGAGCGAGTCGGCGTCGGCGATGTCTTTCAGGATGCGGGCGAGGACCGGGTCGTCGTAGGTCGCGAGGTCGGAGGTCCGGTTGTCGGCGACGAGGATCTTGGCGGCTCGCACGTCGTCTACGTCGAGCCAGATGACCGGGACCTCCTTGAGGCCGACCCGGCGGGCGGCGAGGTACCGGTGGTTCCCGGCGAGGATGCGGCCCTTGGCGCGGTCGCCTCGGGGCGTCTGGCAGACGAGCGGGGCGGTGAACCCGTTCTCGCGGATCGACTCGGCGATGACTTCGACGTTCCCTTCGCGCGGGTTGTCGGGGTGCTGCTCGAGGGCGTCGAGGTTCACGAAGGCCAGCTCGTACCCTTCGGCCAGGGAGTCGGCGAGCTCGGTGGGGATCGTGTCGGTCATGGCCGTCGAGGGTACACGGGGCGGTTGGTTGCGTAGCCGATCGGGTGACGGTACGGTCCGACGGCGGCGCGACAGGAGGAGACCGAATGGCTCGAAGTGAAGCGGCACCGAGGCCCGACCCGCCGGCCCAAGAGGTCGGCTTGTATCGGGCGTTCGATCGCTGGGGGAACGTGATATGGGAGTGCCCGGGGTTCGTGGCGGGGCGGTCGAAGGTCCCGGCGGGGTTCAGCGTGGTGATGGCGGCGATGACGATCACCGGTCCCCGAGGGAAGGTGCTCCGCAAGTGGGACCCGTGGGGGGCGCTCGAGCTGGCCCGCAAGCTGGCCGCCGAGTAGGGGTTCTTCGGGGCGGTTCTGGAAGAAGGCGCTGACCAGCGTCTTCGCGCGGCTCGCCGCCCCGGTTGTAGTTGATCCGGCTACACCGGTCGGGTACGGTGTGTCCATGACGAACACCGCAACCACGACCTACTGGCTGGTCTGGAGCACCGCCACCGAGGGGGAGCAGAGCATCGGCTTCCGCAACCCCGAGGCCCGGCAGCGCTTCATCGACGCCAGCACCAACAGCCCCCACCCGGTACGAGGCTTCCGGGTGATCGCCCAAGGAGAGACCACACGATGACCGAGATGATCGCACTCCCGACCGGCGAGCGCATGCGCCCGACCGAGGCGCTCGACGCCACCTACATGAGCGACGACCTGACGCTCCACATCCTCGACATGGGCGACGGCAAGCTCCGGGCCTTCACGACTTGGGGATCGCTCATGGCGGTCGGCGACTCGGCCTACTTCACGCACGACCAGACGCGCCGAGACCTCGGCCACGGCACCTGCGTGACGACCCGCCACCCCGGCGGGGCCACCGAGGGCGAGCCGCTGCCCGCCAAGAAGATCCCGCATTGGGTGGCGAAGTGATGATGATCCTCGCCGAGTACGCCACCCCGCACTTCACCTTCCGCACCGTGAACCGGATCGCCGGGGACGCGGTGGTCACCATCGAGCGGGCGTGGGCCAAGCACGCCGCCGAGACCGGAGCGGACCCCGACTACTTCGACGCCGACGACGTGACGATCCACAACCTCGAGGAGGGGGTCGTCGCCCGCGATGGCGTCGGCCAAGACCCGGGCTTTTACGTCGACCCCGACTTCGCCCGATGACCACCACCACCACCACACAAGGAGACGCCGACATGGCGAATGCAACCCTGACAGGACCGAAGGCCGACGAGGCCACCTACCACCGCGAGCGGATGGCCCGACTGGTCGGCGCGACGATCACCGTCGCTGACGTGGCGCTGGACGACAGCGACCCGAGCTGGCCCGAGCTGTGGCCGATCCTCAAGGTCACGCTGACCGACGGCACCGAGGTGCAGCTCGAGATCAGCCGCGACCCCGAGGGCAACGGCCCCGGCCACATCTTCATCGGGGGGGAGTGACCTGACCCGACACGGTTGCAAGGCGTAGCCGATGCGGCTACGGTCCCTGCTTCCTGTACCATTCCTGCGACACAAGGAGAGCTACACCATGACACCCACAGCCACCGACACCGACGAGATCGTCGTCGGCGACGTGCTCGGGCTGGTGGAGATCGCCGCACTCCTCGAGGTCCAGAAGCGCACGCCACGCATGTGGCAATTCCGCGGGCTGCTCCCGGCCGCCGACTTCGAGTCGGTGAACCATCAGCCCGCATGGAAGCGCCGCACCGTCCTGAAGTGGGCGGCGACGACCGACCGGCTCCCCGAGTCGGGCGCACTGGACGCCGAGGCGAAGCGGTATCTCCCGAAGCCGAAGAAGGCCAAGGCCCCCGCCAAGAAGGCAGCGGCCAAGGACAAGAAGTGAGCGGCCCGATCGTCGGGCTGAGCGCCGAACGAACCGACGAGGTACTCGCGGAGGCCCGCGCCGCTGTTGCGGAAGGGGCGTCCACGATCGCCGAGGTGACCGCCGCGCTCGGCCAGGATGAGGGCGTCGTCACCGCCGCGCTGCTCCGGTTGCGCGACGCCGGCGACGTCGTTCTCGATCGACAGACCCGCACGTTCCGAGTGGAGGACTGACCATGACCATGCCGATCGACTGGCTCGAGTTCGTTGTGCTGGCGCTCGCCGCCTACCGCATCACCCGGTTCCTGCTCTTCGACTCGCTCCTCGGGATGGGGCTGGTCGGCAAGGAGTTCGCCTCACCGCTCGCCGCGAAGGTTGACCGGTTCGGCTACGACGAGGAGGGCAACGACCGGTCGTGGATCCGCGGCAAGCTCTCTGACCTGCTCACCTGCCCGTGGTGCCTCGGGTTCTGGATCTCGGCCGCGGCGTACTTCTCGTGGCTCGGCGCGACCGAGGGGTGGGACTTCATTGTCGACACCCCGCTGCCCGTTCACGGGCTGGTCGTCTTCGCGATCGCCGCGGTCCAGGGGTACCTGAACAGCAGGCCGGGCGCGTGACGGCCGCGCTTCGCTGCGACGGCCCGGACTGCCCGGAGCTGGTGGTCGACCCCGAGCGGGCGGTCCGCTGGTGGCGACTCGAGCGGAACGGCGCGAACATCGATGTGCCCGAAATCCCCGGCGAGATCCCGCAGATGCGGCTGATGACCGGCGGTCTCGAGGTTCATCTGCACGGCGACGAGGACGAGGAGGTGGCCGCCCCCGAGCTCGGCGAGGAAGATCTCGACCCGGCGGTGCTCCACTTCCACGCGGCCCGATGCCTCGCGGGGTGGGCCGACATGGCCGCGGCGCTCGGCGAGGAGTGACCCGGTGCCCGATTGGGAGGACTGCGTCGCCGCCGTCGCCTTCGTTTCGGGGTTCGGCCAGGCCGAGCTGACCGGCACCGCTGGCCCGCAGAAGCGGCCGCTGACGCAGTGGCGTGGCGTGATGGCGTACATCGCCGTCGATGAGGCGGGCGTCGGGCTGGCCGAGCTCGCCGCCCGATGTGGCCGCTCGAGGTCGTGGGCGACGCAGACCGTTCACCGGATCGAACGCCAGCTCGATCGAACGTCGGCCCACTACGACCCGGGTCTGGTCGTCGCGATCGGTCGGGCACGCCAAGCGATCGGTCTCGGTGTGCAGGCGAAGATGGGCGACCAGCTACCCGAGAACGTGGTGAGCTTGGCGGCGCACCGCCGAGCGAGGAGCGCCTGATGGGCGACGTGACCCCCCACCGCGACCCGCGGACCCCGCAGGAGATCTACGACCGGACCGCGGCGGCCGACGTGTTCCCCCGCGACCCCCGCCGGCGAGGCGAGGTCACCGTCACGCTCGACGCCGGGAACATGGCGGTCATCATGGAAGCCTTGGCCCACTACCACGACAACGGCCCGAGGCAGCGTTCGTGCCGGGAGACGCAGCTCGCCATGCTCCGGTTCGAGATCGGCCGTGAGGGGGCCGCTGAGGGCGTCTCAGGGGAACGTGGTCTGCCCGCCGCCTCCGACATTGAGGACCAGCTACCGGTGAGGAGAACCGAATGAGCGACAGCCCGAGGTGCGTCCCGACCCCCCGACCTTCCGACCCGGTCCCCTGGCCGGCGCTCGCCCTGTTCCTGACCGCTTGCGTGGTGGTCGGCGCGGCCGTCGGGTGGACGATCGCCGGGCGGATCGCTGACCGGCTGGGGGCATGATGAACCGGTACCGGATCGTCTACCGGCAGGCGTGGCGCACCGACAACGGCCAGGAGATCACCCCCGACCCGACCATCCTCCACGCCGACGGGTTCGAAGAGGGGCCATACGGGGTGAGCTTCTACCGCAACAACCCCGACCGGCGACCCGACGAACCGGACCGGGTCTACTGGATCCCGCTTGACGTGATCCGCCTCGTCAAGCTGGAGCCCGACGATGAGTGAGCTGGTCGACGCCGCGTACCTGCTCATCGCCGACGCTCGGGCGATGATGGCCCACTTCGCCACCGAGGACCCCGAGCGGGTCCTGCGCCCCGGGTGGCAGCGGATGGGCGAGCACGCCGACGCCCTCGAGGCCGCCCTCGACGCCAGCGACCTGCCGCTCACCGACCCGGGAGCCAACACGCCGGGACCGGTGCGAGGTGGAGCGCTCGCCACCGAACGGGCCGCGGCCCTGGCCGTGATGCCGAACACCGGCACCGTGCGCCTTGAGGTGCTCGAACGGATCGCCGCCGCCGGCGATGACGGCAGAACCCACCCCGAGCTCGAGGAGGTTCTGAAGGGCCGCGCCGCGCCGAGCTCGGTGCGGACCCGCTGCTCCGAGCTGGTGACCGGCGGCTGGGTTCGGGAGACCGCCGAGACCAGGCCGACCGCGGCGGGGCTGGACGCTACGGTCTGGAAGCTCACCGAGAAGGGCCGCGCCGAGCTTGGGCTGGAACCCTCGCCGCCGGCTTCGTTGTTCAACTGAGGAGGAATCCGAATGGATCAGCACGAATCAGACCGGGCCGCGACCTTCAGGGTCTTGGGCGAGATCGCCGGCGAGCGGGACCGCCAGATCGATCGGCATGGCCACAACCCTGACAAGGACGACCGGCAGCCGATGTCATGGTGGGGCTGGCTTCTGGCGCGGCGGGCGACGGATCTGTCGTGCCCGGTGACCGCGGTGGTCGCCGATGACCCGCGCCGGCAGCTCCTCGAGATCGCCTCTATCGCCGTCGCCGCGCTCGAGTCGCTCGATCGTCGGGTCGCGAAGGTCGATCCGCTGGGGGCGACGTTGCTCGGCTGCTCTTGCGGGTTCCCGGCTCAGCTCCCCGACGATCACCGGGCCGGGTGCATCTACTCGGGCTACCCGCCCGAGGTCGAGGTCAACGGCCACACCTACCTGAACCCGCACTACTTGACCGTGACCGAGGACTCCGAGCTGGTGGTCGATGATCTCGCCGAGGGGATGCCTCCGGTGATCGTCGCGTCGTACACGCCGGCCGACGAGGTGGACCGCGGCGAGGATCAGCCTCCGAGCCTCTTCGAAGCTCACCACTACCGGACCCACGACCGGCCGTGGCCTCCGTACCCGCACAACGATCCCGACGCCGGGAAGGAGCCGGGCGACCCGCCGCGGAAGACCTTGCCTGAGATGGGGGGACCGAAGACGTGACCGCACCGATGGATGACCCGGGCCTCCTCACCGAAGCCGAGCACAAGCTGATGGACCTGCTCGGCGAGGTCGCCGACCGGTTCCGCATGGCGATCCTCGACTCGTCCACCGAGGACGGGAACGCCCGAGATCACCGCCCGGAGATCGCTGACTTCGATTGGAACGAGGTCGCCGCGATCATCCACCAACTGCAGGCGAAGGTGATGAGCCAGGCCGCGGCGCGCACCTACCCTGACCGGTACCGGCGACTCGGCGGCCCACCCCCGAGGATCGCCGAGCACCACTACCGCCCGACCAAGGAGACCGCCGATGGCTGACACCTCCCGCTACTCGCGACCAGGAGCCGACGACGTTCCCGAGGTGACCGTGATCCCCGGCCCGAGCTCGGCGAGCTGCGCGTGCGGCCACCACCTGAATCAGCACAACGGGATGACCACTCACCCCGACGACGGCGGCGTGATCGCCAGCGGCTACTGCGTCGCCTGCGACTGCAGCGACTTCGACGCGACCCGCCGAGGCGAGCTGATCACCCCGAGCTACACCGAGGGCGAATGGGTCGACGTGTTCGAACGGTTCCTCGCCGACCGCCACTGCATCCTCTACGGCCAAGCGCGCCCGTGCTCCTCCGACGCCGAGCGCCGAGCCGTCGCCGAATGGTTCGCCGCCGAGGTCATCGCCGCCGCCGGCGAGGTCATCGAGGGCTGATCCGTGACCGGGACGCTGATCGAGGATGATGAACCCGAGCGACCCGAGGGGCTGCTCGAGGTGGGCCTCTGGTGCAACGTCTGCCTGCTCCCGTCGGCCGCGGTCGCCCCGGTGACGCTCACCGCTGGTCCTGGCGGCCGGGTGATCGGCCAGATGGTCGTGACGATCTGCCTCGATTGCGGGGCCGTTCTGGACGGCGACGGCAACCCGAAACCAGCGACGATCTGAACAACCCCGTGACCAGCGTCTTTGCACCCCCGATCCGGCCCGCAAGACTGGACGGGTGTAGTCGGACCCGCTACAGTGGTCCACATGATGAACCACGCAAACACCGGCCAGGACCACTGCGAAAGCTGCGGCACCACCGAGGCCGAGGACATCGCCAACCTCAGCGACACCGAGGGCTACACCCGCTGCTGCAACGAGCTGGTCTGCACCGGTCACGGCCTCAGCACCTTCGGCACCGACGAGGTGAACGCCCGGGCATGCTGCTGGGCCAAGGCCGAAGAGCAGGGCATCACCGAGGGCTGGCGGCACTGAGCAGCCGGACCCACCGACCACCGACCGACCCACCACCAAGAGGAGCCGACATGGCCCGCAACCTGAGAGTGCCAACCAACCCCCGCCGAGAGCTGGACCGAGCACGCGCCAACCGCGACGCGCTCACCGCAGTCTTCGAAAAGATCGAGGACGCCCTCGAGCGCTTCGAACTGGTCGGCGACGCCGACGCCTCACCCGCCGAGCGGATCGCCGCCGACGTGGCCCGCGGCATCGTGGACGACGTCGCGACCCGGCTGGTCGAAGCGGAGACCGACGTGGCGCACGCCGAGCAGGCGATGGTCGGCAACGGCATGGCGGTCCCGGCAGCATGAGCGCCACCCGCTACCGCGCCACCATCGAGTTCACGGCGGGCGACGAGGCCACCTACGACCAGCTCATCGAGCTGCTCGCGCAGGCCGAGGTCCAGATCGCCGAGCCGTTCATCCCCGGCGATGACGGCAACGACACCTGCGAGTTCGACACGACGGTCATCGAGACCACCCTCACGGAGGTCTGACCGATGGGACTCCGCTACCCGCCCGCGCCGCCGGTCACCGACAAGCCCGGCGACTACGACCCGACGACGCCCGACTCGCCGTCGATGAGGCACCTCCGTTCGCATGGCGGGTTCCTCACGATGGCGTCGTGCCCGTACTGCGCCGAGGTGGCCGCCGATGCCGAGCTTCGATGAGCACGACCCGGTCGAGATCGTGACCGAGGTCCGCTTCGCTGACGGTCGCCGGGTTCGGGTGACGATGACGCGCCCCGAGCGGGAGCGTCGCTTCGGCGACCCGCGGCTCACGTTCGCCATCGAGGCGGTCAACGAGGACCGCACCGACTTCGTGGGCGGTCACCCGCTCACCACGAACGACTTCGAAGGGATCCGCATGAACGCTTCGACCACGGGCGAGGCCACGATCGAGAGGCTGGGCGACGATGGCTGACTGGCCGACGTTCCAAGAGGCTGCCGAGGCCGAACGCCAGCGCCACCAAGCAGCGCAGCGAATGGCTCACGCCGCCTACGTCGGGCTGCGCCAGGTCCGGCCGGCGCTCGAGGCGTTCGCCGACGCGGTGAAGGGTGTTGGCGTTGCGTTCGCCGAGTTCGCCGAGAAGATGAAGGCGGTCAGCGACGCTGGTGACGAGGCCCCCGAATGAGTTGCATGCCTGTAGCGGGATCGGCTACGGTTCA
The DNA here is from genome assembly GCA_035529695.1 of Acidimicrobiales bacterium. Lineage (GTDB taxonomy): Bacteria > Actinomycetota > Acidimicrobiia > Acidimicrobiales > Salinilacustritrichaceae > DATKWD01. The sequence continues at coordinate 50,622 of DATKWD010000002.1, forward strand.
GTCCATGATGAACACCGAGAACCCAACGATCACAACCCACCTCCAGCTTCGCCTCACGGTCTCCGACGGGCGCACCGCCTACCGGCCGGTCCGTAAGGGCGGCGAGGCCGAGGCCATCGCCAGCGCCCGCGAGGCGGTCGGCACGACCACGACGGTCGATGACGGCAGCTCCTCGCAGGCCATCGCTCGCAACCCGGTCACCGTCACGGCGGTCACCGTCGAGCGGGTCGAGTGGACGTGGGCCGAGGTTGACGGCCAGCGCACCTGCACCGACGAGCGGACCGTCACGGTCGCAGAGGTTGCGTGATGAGCGCCACCGAACAGCCCCTCGCCATCGAGGTCACGGACCTCGAGCTGATCGAATGGGGCCTCGGCTCCTGCCTCAGCGCAGCCGACCGTGGGATGGAGTGGCTGCGGCCGCTCCTGAGCTGCGGCCACTACGGCGCTCCGGTCTTCGACGGGTCGAGCCAGTGGGACTTCCCCGACGACGAGCACGCCTGCCCGACCTGCGGCGAGACCCGCCAGTGGCACCTCCGGGTGCAGGCTGCGCTCGCCAACGCCTAACCCGACCACCAACCAAGGAGAAGCCGACATGGCCTACAACGAACTGATCCGAGGACTCGAGCTGGAGCCTGGCCTCACGGTCAACGCCTACGACGAGACCCGGTACGCCCGAGACGAGGGCTGGCGGGAGCGCACCAAGAAGTCCCGGCTGTACGTCGGGGTGCGTGGCGAATCGCTCGCCGCCAACTTCGTCAACCGTCACCACCGCCCCAACATCGAGTGGGCGAAGATGGTCCGGGCGCGGGTCCTCCCGGTGCTCGGGCTGCCCGCAAAGGGGATGCGCTGGAACGTCCACGCCGGTTGCGGGTCGTGCCCATGCTCGCCCGGGTTCATCCTCCCCGGCTGGTTCGCTCCGGTCGATCGTGACGACCTGAGCAAGGGGTTCGCCGACTCGGGGTACGCCACCGACCGGGCCGCGCACTTCCATGTGGACGCCGACTTCGACATCCTCGAGGAGCCGTTCGTGAAGCTCGGGGCGTTGGACGCACGGTGGCGTGCCGAGAAGGTCGCCGAGCTGCTTGGCGAGTGCCGGGTGATCCCCGCTGAGCTAGTGGTCGCGGGTTGAGCTACAGGTCGGCGGCTACCGTCGCGGCGTGTCTTACTACAGTCGGGGGCAGCCGGTTCGGGCTACACCGCTCGTGCCGGTGTCCTCGTCGGCCCCGAAGCGGGCCAGCGGGCGACGCGATTGTGCGACCGAGGAGTGCGGCACCGTGCTGAGCCGATACAACCCGGGCGAGATGTGCGCCGGTTGCGAGAGCGAGGCGAAGCGGCGTCCGCTCGGTTCTGAGGCTGAGCAACGCAGGGCCAGGGGCGACGAGCGAGTGAAGGGTACGGTCTCCGATGATGATTGACGCTGCGGATCTTCTGATCGCTGGGGCTGGGGCTGCCTCCACCGTCGGCGCGTACTGGTGGGGCCGAGCTCGGGGGAGGGCGCTCGAGCGGGGCGTCAAGGAGTCGAGCGGGCATCACCCGACGCACGGCGCTGAGGTGGGCGAGGAGGTCGCTGACGGCGACGAGGTGGAGCTGGAGCCGCTCACCGAGGACGAGGCCGCTGAGGCCCGCCAGGCGATCGCTGACGGCGAGGTGGGCCTGACTCTGGACGACGTGGCCGAGCAGGTCGACGCGTCGGAGGCGAGGCCGGCCGAGGAGGCGAGGCCCGACGCGGAGCTCCCCCCGATCGGCGCGGCGTCGCCCGCGGCGGAGGTGGTCACCGAGTCGTTGGGTGAGGTGGTCGCAGAGGCCGAGCGCGACGAGGTGGCCGACGAACCCGAGATGGAGGACGTGACGCCGATCGTGGTCACCGGGCCGCTCGAGCTGCTCGAGGCCGTCGAGGTGGTCGAGTTACCCGACGAACCCGAGGTGACGACCGAGGAGGTCGTGGTCGAGGTCGATGCGGCCGAGACGGTCGCCGAGCTGACCAGGGCTGCCCGGCTCGCCGCGGCGTTGGGCGCGGACGTGATGCTCCCCGCCGAGGAGGTCGAGGTCACGCCGACCGGGACCCCGAAGCGGATCCTGCCGGTGAAGCGGGCGACCAAGCCCGAGGCCGAGGCCGTGGTCGAGGCGATACCGGACCCGGAACCCGAGGCCCCGCCCGCGCCCCGTGAGGCCCCGCATGTCGAGGTCGGATCGCTCGACCCTTCGACTGCACCGCCGTTCAAGAAGTGGAACAAACCGTAGCGTCGTCGGATCGGCTACAGTCCCCGGCGATGCATTGGGAACTGCTCCACGGCGACTGCCTCGCCGAGATGGCGAAGCTCAAGGACGGGTCCGTCGACGCGGTGGTCACCGACCCGCCGTATGGGCTGAGCTCGCCCCCTGACATCGCTGAGGTGCTGCGGCACTGGCTGGCCGGCGAGACCTACGAGCATCGCGGGAAGGGGTTCATGGGCCGCGAGTGGGACTCGTTCGTGCCGGGGCCGGCGGTGTGGGCCGAGGCGATGAGGGTCCTGAAGCCGGGCGGTCACGCCGTCGTGTTCGCGGGGACCCGGACGATGGACCTGATGTCGATGGCGCTCCGACTCGCCGGCTTCGAGATCCGTGACACCCTCATGTGGCTGTACGGGCAGGGGTTCCCGAAGTCCCACAACGTCGGCAAGGCGGTCGACAAGATCCTCGGGGCCGAGCGCGACGAGGAGCTGGTCCCGACGAGGGCCGGGAACGCTGAGCGGCGAGGCGAGGGCGACCAGGGCGCGACGTATGGCGATTCGCACGGCGGGTTCACGTCGATCTCCGAGCCGGTCACCGAGGAGGCCGCGGCGTGGGAGGGGTGGGGCACCGCGCTGAAGCCGGCGTGGGAGCCGATCATCCTGTGCCGGAAGCCGATGGGGCAGACGACCGCGGCGTCCGTGCTCGAGCATGGGACGGGGGCGATCAACATCGACGGCTGCCGGTTGGGCGGTGAGGTCCCGCAGGTGACGCAGGGCAAGGGCGCGCTCTTCGACGGGTTGAAGGAGACGGCGTCGACCGCGCCGCAGCAGTCGCACCCGCATGACGCCGGCCGGTGGCCGACGAACGGTGCGCTGTCGCACTCCGAGGGCTGCGAGCTGGTCGGCACGAAGGAGGTCGAAGGAGCGCCGGGTACTCGGTGTTCGTTCTGGCCCGACGAGTGCGAGGGCCACGGGCACGAGCGGGCGCAGTCGGGCGTGACGAAGCACGGGTCGCCGCCGCCGGGATGGGTGCCGCCGGGGATGAAGAAGGTCTCGACGGGCACGCACTACCCGGCCACGCGCGGCGAGGGCGGGATCGGCAACCCCGGCCATGCCGGCCAAGAGGGCCTCGAGGATCAGCAGCCGAAGACGGAGATCGTGGAGGACTGGTCGTGCGTCGAGGGTTGCCCGATCGCGATGCTCGACGCGCAGACCGGTGTCTCGGGGCCCGGCTACTTCCCTCCGGTGCGCCAGGCCGGCACCAAGAATGTGTACGGGACGTGGGCGTCGGTCGACGCACCCGAGAACGAGCGGTTCACGACGCCGGGTGGCGGGTCGAGGTTCTTCTACTGCGGGAAGGCGTCCCGAGTGGACCGCGACTACGGGCTGCCGGCCGGCGAGGAGAACAAGCACCCGACGGTGAAGCCTCTCGATCTGATGAGGTGGCTCGTCCGGTTGGTCACCCCGCCCGAGGGGACGGTCCTCGATCCGTTCACCGGCTCGGGGTCGACGGGCGCGGCGTCGCTGCTCGAGGGGTTCGACTTCGTTGGCTGCGAGCAGGACCCCGAGTTCGCCGAGCTCGCCCGCCAGCGGATCGGCAAGGCCGCCGAGTCTGGACATCAGGCCAGCCTGTTCTGACAGACTGGTCGCCATGACGTTCGAGGAGTGGCTGACGACCGGGATCGCCGAGGGCTGGTGCAGCGAACCGGGGTGCGCCGCGCATGACGGGCCGCCGCTCACCGAGGCCGAGGCCGAGCTGTACAACGCTCACCCCGACGACTGGCCCGGCGGGTTCGATCCGTTGGACCGGTGCCTGCCGGTGGTGCGGCTGTTCGGGCCGGATGGTCCCGAGGCGGTCCCGTCGATGGTTCCCGAGGGGATGGTCGGGGTTCCGGTGGCGGCGAGGCCCGAGGGCGCGGGGGCTGGTTCCCCGTCGCTGGGGCTGGTTCCCGAGGCCGAGGGCTGACCCCGAAAGAATCTTCCCGCTGTAGTTGATCTGACTACACCGGCATGGTACGTTGTGTACATGAAGAACACCGAAGCCCCCACCACCCGCAAGGCCCAAGACGTCACCGAAGGCGACGCCCTCGCTAACGGCGGCACGGTCACCCGGAACTACCGCCGCTGCGGCCGGCAGGTCATCAGCTACACCGACCGCAACGGCAACCACGCCTCGATGGTGAAGGCCCCCGCCGCCCCGGTCGCCCTCGCCCGCTGAATCGCCCACCAACCCACCACCAAGGAGAAGCCGACATGGCCCCCAAGACCCCCCGACTCGTAGAGGTCGACCCGCCGCCCCGCGGCTCGTCGCTGCCCACCGGTCACGACCACCCGAACCTCGAGGCCGCGGTCGCTCGGTCCCGCAAGCGGACCAAGATGGCCGACCTCGGCGAGCACCCCCTCGCCGTCGACTTCGACTACCACGGCCACACCGAGGCCGAGCTGCGGATGGCCTTCGCGGCGGTGGTCAGCGATGAGAACTGGAAGCTCGGCGTGAACGCCTGCTTCCCGGCGCTCAACTCCGACGAGCGGAAGCTGGTCGGCGACGCCCTCATCTTTTACTGCGGCAGCCCGGCCGAGGTGTACGACGTGGACGGCATGGTCTTCGTGGTCGCCGCCGGGTACTACGCCTGCATCGGGTCATGACGATGACCCGGCCGATCGTGACCAAGGCCCCGTGCGCGAAGTGCCCCTTCCGCAAGGACGTGCCGATCTACCTCCGGGCTGGTGCCCGCGAGGAGATCGCCCGGGCGTTGGCCGACGGCCGCGGGTTCCCGTGCCACGCCACGGTCAACTACGACACCGACGAGGAGGACGAGGAGGGCGCGACCATCCCCGACCAGTCGGCCGCTTCGGAGTGCGCTGGCGCGGTCGCCGCCCTCGAGCTGTCGGGCGGCTCGTCGCAGCTTGCCCGCATCGCTGAACGGCTCGGCGACCTCGACCCCGACCGGCCCGGCCACCACGACGACGTCTGGCCGCTCCATGAGTGGCCGCTGCTCGCCGCGGGCGCGACCGGCGACAACCCCGAAGAGGAGGAGTACGAGGGCGACACCTGCTCGGTCGTGAACGCTGGCTGCGAGGCCCCCGCCGGGTACCTCGGGACGGGTGGCGCGGTGGTCCACGGCGTCGAGCACACCGACAACTACTGCCCCGGGTGTGGCGACCCGGTCTGCGAGACCTGCATGGCCGATGAGGAGCTGTGCCCGACCTGCCTCGAGTACGAGGCCGACATGGAGGAGGTGAGCTGATGCCACGCCTACACAACACGCTGGTCGTGATCGCGGCGTTCGTGACGCTGGTCGCCGCGGGGGCCCCGTCCCTGCCCGGCTGGTCGAAATGGATGTGCGGCGTAGTCCTAGCGGCTACGGTGCTCCGAGCCGCGAACGTTGAGCACGACGTCAATGAAGGAGGCCCCGAGTGGGGAACTGGATGACCGTGATGATCGAGGGCGAGATCCCCGCCGATGAGGTGGCTCCGCTCACCGCTTGGCTCCAGGGGCCGCGGTTCGATGGCGGGTCGATGGACGACCCCGAGTGGGCGCGGCTTGGCCCGCTCACGATCTCGGGTGGTCTGGCCGGTCTCGGTTCATGGCCGGCCGAGACGGTGATGAGGATCGGGAACTGCTACGAGCGTGACTACACGCCCGAGTCGGTCGCCGATCATCTCGGGCGTGCGCTCGAGGCCGCGCCCGGCATGGACCTGAAGGTTCACTGCGGCGGCGACTACGAGTCGCTCGAGGTGGTCGCTTCGGTGCTGGCGCGGGGCGGGACCGTCGGTGTCGGCGAGGCGGTGCGGACGGTGATCCCGCCGATCCCGTCGGAGCAGGTCGAAGCGAACCTGATGAGGGCGCTGACTCAGGGGGTCGACCGGTGAAGCGGTGCCTGCAGTGGTTCGGGTACGGGTGGGCGATGCCTCCCGGCTGGCGTCACCGTGCCAAGCGTCGCGAGGAGGCCCGCCGTGCCGCGTCCCGATGACCGGCATCTGATCTCGGTGAACCGGACCCGCGAGGGTCTGTTCTCCGCTGCTTGCACCTGCGGGTGGGAGGCCGGCCCCGCGGTCGCGGTTCATCCCGAGCTCGCCGACGCGGTGAATCTGCACGGGTCGGCGAACCCGAGGGAGGCTCCGACGCTCTCCGATTGCGGCGACTGCGGCGTCGAGGCCGGTGAGCCGCACCTCGAGGGCTGCGACGTGGCCCGGTGCTTGGTGACTGGTCGCCAGCAGTTGTCGTGCGGCGGTTTCGATCATCCCGGCCAGAGCTGCGGGGTGGACGTCTGGACCGGCCAGTGGCCCGGCGAGGCTGAGGCGGTCCGGTACGGGCTGTGGCGTGATGATCTGGTGGGCTTCGAAGGGGCGCAGGTGCCGGATGTGAGTCGGCTGATGTCGGTCGGCCGGTGGGACCAGGACCGCGCTGAGTGGGTCATCGACGGCGAGGAGTCGGGCTGATGGGTTGGTGGGCGCACTTGGCCGATGACCGAGGCAACGACGAGGGGTCGTGGAACTTCACGCACAACACGAACGGGATGATCGCCGAGGCGCTGCAGGCGGCGACGGGCGAGACGGTCGAGGAGTGCGGTGGCCCGCTCGGGCCGGTGATCGGGCCGGCGTGGTGGGAACGGCTCAACGGGATGACCGGCCCCGAGGGCGGCGAGTTCCTCGACACGATCGTGAAGGCGCTGATGGCCGACCCGGTCCGGTTCGAAGCGATGAACCCGGAGAACGGGTGGGGGTCCTACGAGTCGCTGTTGAAGGTGCTGGCCGACATGCGGGACTCGGTGCCCGAGTGGCCGTGCGTCTGGCAGGCGAGCGGATGAGCGCGCCGACCCCGGAGGTGGTGTCGGTCCCGGCGGTGAGGCTCGCCGACGGTTCGATCCATGTGGGGCTGCCCGAGAACCTGACCCGCGACCACGGTGGCGGGGTGTGGCTGCTGGACGAGGGCGGCGTCGGCTACTACGGGTCGACCAACGCTGTGCGGGTGATGGCCGCCGAGCTGGTCGAGGACGCTCAGGGTGAACGGGACCGGGCGGGCGAGTCGATGCAGACCGAGGCGGCCGTGGACTGGCTCGAGGAGGCGACCGAGCAGGCGGCGGGGCTGCGGCTCCTGGCCGACGAGATCGATCAATGGGAGCGCGACCGTGTTCGGCCGGCCGGGTTGTGCGGGTGTCCGCTGTGCCCGGATTCGTCTCACGGCGGCGAGCTCGGGGAGGTGGAGTGATGGGGCGAGCTGAGCGACGGAACCAGGCGAGGCGGCATCGGCCCCCGAGGCGGGTGCAACGCGACCGGGCGCTGCGGCGACGGATGACCGAGGCCGAGCTGGTCTCGGTGTTCCCGGCCGGCGCTCACAACAACAGGCGCGACATTGAGCGGGCGATGCAGGCGTCCCACGACGCGCTGATCGCCGAGCTCGGGGCGCGGCGGCGCTCGGGGGTGACGTGGATGGTCTACGAGCGGGCGCAGTGGGCCGCGCCGATGCGTGACCTGTTCGCCGACCCCGACTTCGATGGGCTGCGGACGTTCCTCGAGGGTGACGACGTGGTGCTGGTGGTCGCGTTCGCCGAGGCCGACCCCGAAGCCGATGACCACCAACCCAAGGAGCAGACCGATGAGTGAGACCGCAGCGCAGATCAACGACCAGATGGACGAGCACGGCATCGAGTGGGGCGTCCGCTACCGCGACCCCGCATCCGGGTTCGAAGGCGAGCCGACGGGCCTCTACTTCTTCAAGCACGGCTGCCTGCGGGTGGCGTTGCGAGGGGTGAACCGGACGACCGGGGAGCCGGCCGAGTTCACGTTCGACGCGCCCGAGCTGGTCGCGGTGGAGACGGCTGAGCCGGTGCCGGCTGGCTCGAGGAACGGCGGCCCGCACGATCTGGCTCCGGTCGGTCGGCCATCGATGCCGCGGCTGGCTGGCCCGCAGCGCGGCTGATGGCGGTCGCCCCGGCGTTCTTCGAAGCTGAACGTAAGGCGCTCGGCCTCGAGCGGTGGCCCGACGCCGGGGAGCGGATCACGTTCCTACGGCGTCGGAGCACCGAGTGGGAGACCGGCGAGGTGGTGCGGGTGTGGGTCGGCATCGAGGTGATGATCGATCTGGCCGAGGGCGCTGCGTTGTGCCCGGCGCTCGGCGACGAGTTCGTGGCCCGACCTTCGACGCGCATCGAGTGAGGTGCGCTGTGCTCGCCGGTAGTAGTTGCTTCGGCTACAGACGGCGGGTAGGGTCCGCGAACCGACCGATGGAGTGAAGGAGGAGCCGAATGGCGCAGGACTTTGTGCGAGTGAGCAAGGGCCAGATCCGCCAGTACGCGTGCCCCGAGTGCGGTGCGAGGCCCGGCGGCTACTGCGAGGGCCGCGAGGAGACCGGCACGAACCATCGGGAGCGGATGATCGTCGCGCAGAACGCCGAGTACGAGCGGGTCAACGGTCACCCGTTCGAACGGCCCGAGGAGCCGACGCCGGCCGCCGAGCCGCATCCTTTCGAGATGCCGGGGCGCGAGTTCACCGACGCCGAGATGCCGGCGATGGCCCCGGAGGTGCGCCCGGCCCCGAGCTCGGCCCCGAGTCGGGCGATCACCGGGGGGTTCGCTCCGACCGACGAGCAGCTCGAGGCGGTGGACCTGGCGGTGACCGGCGACAACCTCGCCGTCGAGGCGCTGGCGGGGACGGGCAAGACGACCACGTTGAACCTGATCGCCGAGGCGAAGCCCGAGGACGGGATCTACGTCGCGTTCAACAAGGCGATCGTGACCGAGGCGAAGCAGAAGTTCCCGAGCCGGGTGACGTGCGCGACCTCGCACTCCCTGGCGTTCCGGGCGGTCGGCCACCGGTACAAGCACCGGTTGAACGGGCCGCGGATGAAGTCGTGGCAGATCGCGAAGCGGCTCGGGATCGGTTCGCAGCCGGTCGAGACTTCGTTGGGACGCCAGATGTTCCCGGCCGACAAGATCGCCGGGATGGTGATGAAGGGCGTCCGGGTGTTCTGCCAGTCAGCGGACCGTGAGATCGGGACCCGCCACATCCCGCTGCCGACGACGATGCGCGACGACCCGGAGATGACGATTGCGTTCGGGATGATCCGCGACAGCCTCGGCGATGAGATCCGGGCGGCGTGGGCCGACGTGCGGAAGGTCGACGGGCAGCTCCCGTTCGATCACAACGCCTACCTGAAGCTGTGGTACCTCGAGGACCCGTTCATCGCGACGGACTACATCCTGTTCGATGAGGCGCAGGACGCGAACGGGGTGACGCTCGCGATCGTGGAGGCGCAGAACGATCACGCTCAGCTCGTCTTCGTCGGCGACCGCCATCAGGCGATCTACGGGTGGAACGGCGCGGTGAACGCGATGGAGCGGGTCGAGGTGGCGCATCGGGCGTGGCTGACGACGTCCTTCCGGTTCGGCCCCGAGATCGCTGAGGCGGCGAACGAGGTGCTCGACCTCCTCGGAGCGGAGCACCATGTGATCGGCGCGGGCCGGCCAGGGACCCGAGGCGAGTGCGACGACCCGTCGATCCTGTTGTCGAGGACGAACGCTGGCGCGGTGATGGGCGCGCTCGAGGAGATCGAGAATGGCGGCCGGCCGCATGTGATCGGCGGCGCGGACGACGTGGTCGGCTTCGCTCGGGCGGCGTCGAAGCTGCAGCGGGGCGAGATGGTCTCCCATCCCGACCTGATCTGCTTCACGTCATGGGGCGAGGTGAGGGCCTACGTCAAGAACGACGAGCTGGGATCGGACCTCGCTCTGCTGGTCGGCATCATCGACCAGTTCGGCGCGGACGAGATCGTGGACCTCCTTGAGCACCAGCCGCGCGAGCGGGACGCCACGCTGATCCTGTCGACGGCTCACAAGGCGAAGGGCCGGGAGTGGGAGTCGGTGAGGCTCACCCCGGATCTGGCGAAGTCGGGGACCGAGGAGCAGCGGTTGCGCTATGTGGCGACGACTCGGGCGAAGGCTCACCTCGATGACGCGAAGCTGCTGGCGAAGCTGGCCGAGGATGATGAGCTCGCCGATGAGCTGAACCTCGATGAGCAGATGGTGATGGCGTCGCTCGACCAGGCCGCTGCCGATGAGGCGGCCGCTGAGGGGCCTGTCGTGGCCGCCGAGGCACCGGAGGCCCCACCGGCCCCCGCCGTTGTGGATGAGGCGGTGAGGGCCTACGAGCGTGCGTTCGGGCGGGAGGCGCTCGAGCGGCAGGAGGTGGCGGCCAGAGCCGCGGGTCGGCTTCTGGCGGCGGCGGGCGAGGTGGTGAAGCACCAGACGGCGATGATGGGCTGGCCGAGGGATCCGAACAGCCCGATGTACGAGCTGGCCGAGGCTGGCCGCGAGGCCGACCTGGCGATGTGTGCGGCCGGCTGGATCGAACCCGACGACGAAGAAGTGGAGCTCTTCTGATGAACGTGACAGTGACGACGTGGACCTGCGATCGGTGCGGCGCGACGGTCGAGACCGACCAGGGCGAGCAGCCGAAGGACTGGTCGGCGGTGAAGTTGACGGGTCATCGTTCGGCGTCGTTGTGGGGGAGGCCGTGATGCTCACGTCGGTCGTGTGTGAGGAGATCATCGCCGAGGCTCGGGACCGGCTGAGGCCGACGACGACCACGGCCACGTCCTGCCACGCGCTGAAGGTGCGGCGCGGCACGATCGCCGCGAGGGCGCTCGCCGAGCTCGGCTGGCCGTTCCTCGACGCGCAGGTCGTCCGGTACGGGCCGGGCGGCGGGTACGACTGGCACGTCGATGGGCCAGGGCGGGCGACGACGCTGCTCGTGCAGCTCTCCGAGCCGGGCGACTACGAGGGCGGGCTGGTCGAGGTGCGAGGCTGGCCCGAGGCCCCGACCGGGCGGGGGTCGGCTGCGGAGTGGCCGGCGCAGTTCCCGCACAGGACGACCGAGGTGACCGCAGGCGAGCGGTGGGCGCTCGTCTCCTGGCGGCCATGACCGGCCCGTTCCGGGTGGTCGACGGGGTGGGCCACGTCGGCGACCGGGCGTTCCCGGTGTGGGAGGTGGACGACCGGACCTCGCAGCCGTGGTCGCCGACGCTCGGGTTCTGGATCCGGTGGGTCAACGGGTGGGCGGCGCTCGTCCGGTGGCCGACCGTCCCGACGGGCGACGACCGGTTGGATCCGCCCGGTGAGCGGTGCGTCCTCGAGCGGGGCGCGGTCGGTCTGGTGAAGCAACGACGATCCGTCTACGACGGCGAAGGCCCCGACGCTGCTCGGGTGTTCACGGAGCGGTGGTCGCGGCCCCCCGAGATCGGGCTGACCGCCGTCGAGGCGCTGGCGGTCCTCGCCGAGACGGAGGGGTTGGAGCAGCCGCCGTGGATGGAGGGCCGTCCGTTCACGGGTTGAAAGCGCTGGTCACGGCGTTGTTTCCCACAGACCCCCGGTGTAGTTGATCCAGCTACACGGTGGAGGTACGTTGTGCCCATGAACGAAGCGACGAACGCAGCGAACGCCCGAGCGGCAGCCACCATCACGGAGGCGCTCACCGACGGCATCCTCACCGCCAAGGTCAGCGGCCTCTTCGGCCTCCCGGCGCTCACCCTCGAGCGGGCCGACGGTCAGCCGCTCGGCCGCCACGGAGACCACGACGTCACGGGCCTCACGATCGACCTCCACAGCGTCAGCCTCATCGGTCGGGTCACGACCCGCAACAAGGACCTCCGCAAGGCGATCCGGCTCGGCGTCGCGAAGATCGCAGCGGGTGGCGGCAAGGTCGCCCCCGTCGAGACGATCACCGCCGACGAGATCGCCCGCATCGACGAGGCTCGCTTCACATCGATCTTCGCCCGGTGATCGGGGGCCACACCTCGGGGGCTGGCTTGGTGGCAGGGGCAGGATTCGAACCTGCGACCTCATGGTTATGAGCCATGTGAGCTGACCGGACTGCTCTACCCTGCGAGCGGCCACCGTAGCGGACCGGCCGCGCCGAGTGAAGCGATTGTGGGGCCGACGACCCGAGAGTCCTCTAACAGGCGTCGGCAGCACCAAAACTTGAACCCGGCACGGGGGACGACCACCCCGACGACCAGGGTTTCGCGAGTCGCGGCACGCGAAACTGTACGCTCGGGTTCCATGACCGACACGACCGTCCCCGCCGACCTCCTCGAGCAGGAGTACGCGACCGTCCCCGTCGACTCGCTCGACCCGCACCCCGACAACCCGAGGCGAGGCGATGTCGACGCGATCGCAGCGTCGATCGACGCCAACGGGTTCTTCGGAGCGGTCCTCGCCCAACGCGCCACAGCGGATCACGGCCCACGGATCCTCGCCGGCGAACACCGGTGGCTCGCCGCGCAACGCCACGGCCACCTCGAGATCCCCGTCCTCTGGATCACCTGCGACGACGACCGGGCACGCCGCATCCTGCTGGTAGACAACCGCGCCGACGACCTCGCCACCTACGACGACCGGTACCTCGCCGACCTCCTCGGCGAAATCAAAACCAGCGAAGCCGGCCTCACCGGCACCGGGTTCGACGGCACCGACCTCCGAGAACTCCTCGACCGGCTCGACCCCCAAGACCAAACCCTCGACCCGCCCGACGACGACGACCCGCTCACCAACATCGACCCCGACGCCGAACCCGTCGCCAAGGTAGGCGACCTCTGGCAGATCGGCCCCCACCGGCTACTCGTCGGCGACTGCTACGACCCCGCCAACCTCGACCGCCTCCTCGACAACACCGAACACGGCACCGTCGACGCCGTCGTCACCGACCCCCCCTACGCCATCTACGGCTCAAGCACCGGCATCTCGAGCGACGTAGCCGACGACAAAATGGTTCGCCCGTTCTTCGAACAACTCGGCCGCCTCATCCGCGCCCGCCTCAAGCCATTCGGCCACGCCTACGTCTTCTGCGACTGGCGCTCATGGGCAACCGTCTGGCACGGAATGAAAACCGCACGCCTCGCCCCCAAGAACTGCATCGTGTGGGACAAAGGCCGCTTCGGCCTCGGCGGCATGTACGCCAACACCCACGAATTCGTCGGCTTCTTCGCCAACCTCCCCAACCAACGCACCATGACCTCCAGCGACCAGCGAGGCCAACGCGCCGTCAACAGCGAACCCAACATCTTCCACACCAACCGCCCCACCGGAGACGACCGCCAACACAACGCAGCCAAACCCCTCGACCTCCTCCAATGGCTCATCGTCAACAGCACCGACGAAGGCGAAACCATCCTCGACCCCTTCACCGGCAGCGGCTCCGTCATCATCGCCGCCCACCACACAGGCCGCATCGCCTACGCCACCGAACTCGAACCCCGCTTCGCCGACATCACCATCCGAAGGGCAGAACACCTCACCGGCCACACAGCCACCGTCACCCACGCCCCCGAGACAGACGACCCGACCACCAACGACACGACCAGCGACGACCACGACCAGCCATGACCACACCCAAACCCCAAGCCCCACACGACCCCAAAACCCAACGCGCCCAAAACACCGATGGAGGAACGGATTCGGTGATCGAAAGTTCGTCTCGTGATGGTGGGAGGCCTGCGAAGTGGGCGGATCCTCGGGTGCGGGAGGCGTTGGTGGATGGGGTGAGGATGGGCGCTCCGGTGAAGTATGCGTGTCGGGCGGCGGGGATTGATGAGGGGACGTTTTATCGGTGGCGGCGGCAGTCGGCTGAGCCGGAGGCCCCGGAGGAGTTGCGGGCGTTGTTTGAGGAGTTGGAGGGGGCTCATGCTCGGGCGGTGTTGCGGAACGTCGGGTTGATTCAGGCGGCGGCGCAGGAGTCGAAGCATTGGAAGGCGGCGGCGTGGTGGTTGGAGCGGATGCATCCGGAGGATTTCGCTCGGCAGGATCCGGGGCAGCTTGGGCAGGGGGGGACGCAGGTGGTGATCGCTTCGGAGGATGACATCAGGCGGTTGCAGGCGACGTTGGAGCGGCGTGCTGAGGCGTCGGGGGAGTTGGCGGTGGTGGACGCCGAGGTGGTGGGCGATGAGTGACCAGCCGGCGTTGATCCCTAGCGGTCTCCTCGAGCTGATGACCGATGAGGAGCGGGCGCTCTACTCGCAGTACCTCGACTATCAGGTGGTGCAGGAGGCGACCGATCCGTTGCCGTGGTTGGACGCGTTGTTCCCGTCGTATGTGCCGTTCGATTTCGCTGAGCATCACAAGGTGTTCTGGTCGTGGTTGTGGGAGATCGAGCGGCAGGAGAAGCCGGATCCGTTTGTGGCGATCTGGCCGCGTGGTGGAGCGAAGTCGACGGCGGCTGAGCTCGGGATCGTCGCGCTGGCGGCTCGGGGCCGGCGGAAGTACGGGCTCTACATCTGCGAGACGCAGGACCAGGCGGATGACCATGTGGGGAACGTGGCGTCGCTGCTCGAGACGGACGCGATCTCGGCGGCGTACCCCGAGCTCGGGGAGCGGATGCTCGGCAAGTTCGGGCATGCGAAGGGCTGGAAGGTGAACCGGTTGCGGACGGCGTCGGGGTTCACGCTCGACGCGATCGGTCTCGACAAGGCGGCCCGGGGGATCAAGCTCGATGAGCAGCGGCCTGACTTCATCGTGCTCGATGACATCGATGGGGAGACCGACTCGGGGCACACGACGGAGAAGAAGAAGACGATCATCACCCGGAAGCTGTTGCCGGCGGGGTCGCATGATTGCGCGGTGCTGGCGATCCAGAACAAGGTGTCGGACGAGTCGATCTTCGCTCAGCTCGCTGATGGGCGCGCCGACTTCCTGACCTCGCGGATCTTGTCGGGGCCGATCCCGGCGATCGAGGGTCTCGAGTATGAGCAGCAGCCGACCGAGGACGGGCGGCGGCGGTGGGTCATCACCGGGGGGACGGCGTCGTGGGAGGGCCAGTCGGTCGAGATCTGCGAGTCGCAGATGAACGACTGGGGGTTGTCGGCGTTTCTGTCGGAGGCGCAGCACGACACCGAGCCGCCAGGCGGCGGGATGTTCGACCATCTGGATTGGCCGGCGATCCGGGTGACGGAGGCTGAGCTGCCCGAGTTCCGGCGGGTGGTCTGTTGGGTCGACCCGGCGGTCACGTCGACCGACAACAGCGACTGCCAGGCGATCATCGTGGACGGTCTCGGCGTCGATGGGAAGATCTACCGGCTGTGGGCGTGGGAGGGCCGGACCACTCCGCTCGACACGTTGCAGCGCGCGATCCGGGCGGCGGTGCGGCTCGGGTCGGAGAAGGTTGGCGTGGAGACCGACCAGGGCGGCGACACTTGGGAGTCGGTGTACCGGGAGGCGTTGCGGTCGTTGCTCGAGGACGAGAACGCCCCGCTCGAGCTCGGCGACGAGCAGGTGATTCCCCGGTTCGATCAGGCGAAGGCCGGGCAGATGCAGGCGTCGAAGACCGCTCGGGCGGCCCGGATGCTGGTCGACTACGAGACCGACGTGTTCCGCCACCTCGAGGGCGTCCATCGGGTGATCGAGCGGTCGTTGTCGCGGTTCCCGAAGACGAAGCCGTTCGACCTCACCGACGCGTGTTTCTGGTCATGGGACGATCTGGATCCGAAGCCGAGGCGGATGCGGCGTCGTGCTCGGGCGAAGTCGGCGGCGCGCCGGTCGCTTGGCGATGTGTCGCCGGCGTTGCTCGGCGGGTGACGTTCAGCCGCGGCGGATCTGGCGGCGGGCCTTGCGGGCGAGGCGGCGGCCTCGGCGGGTCTTGGGGGTGGGGGTGGCGACGGCGAGGGCGTAGCCGATGGCCGCGCCTTTGGCGTTGAGGTTCGGGATGCGTCCGGCGGCGGTCCACCTCGGGAGGCTCGGGGCTGCGATTGCGGTGCTCCACTTCATGTCCCGAACTGTAGCATAGAAGGCTACGGCGATGTGTCGGGTTTCGGGGTGGTGGCCCGGCTGGTGGCTCGGCGGCGTCGGGCGAGCTCGAGGCGGTCGGGAGGTTCCCGTCAGGTTCGTTGAGGTTCCGTCAGGTTCTCGGGAGGTTCGTCAGGTGCTCGAGCTCGGCCGGCTGGCGGCAACCGCGGGGCGTGACGGCTCGGGCGGCTCGGCGACGGACTGCTAGCCGGGATCGCAGCAGTTTCGCAGCAGATCGCAGCAGTTCCGGTGCGCCGGCAGCAGTTCTGCTGCGTTTGCTGCCCGGCCGGTGCGTGACCGGACCGCTCTGAGCGGTTGCCGGCCAGGGCGGCGAGCTTCGCCGAGGTGGTCTCGTGATGGTCTCCGGGGGTTCGTCGGGGGTTCGTCGCCGAGCTCGGGGATAACGGGGGCATAACGGGGGATGATCGAGTGATGCGCCTGGCGTCCGCTGGTCGCCCCGGGGCCGGTTGGGCGGTGATCGGGCGGGAGGCGGCCCTCGAGGGCGTAGACGGGCGCTGAGGGGCCGATCGTCGGCTCCTGGCGGCGGCCAGCGGCGAGCATCGTGCCAAGCATCGTCGGCATCGTCCGAGCATCGTCCGAGCATCGTCGGGGATTCTGAGCGATCTGGCCTGGCCGGCGCGCCTCCTGGCGACTCCCTGGCGACTCTCGGGGGGTCGGGACGGGCCGAGGAGCGTGGAACGACCCGACATCAGTCTCGGGAGCCCTGGCGACCAGGGCGAAACGGGCGGGTCTGCGGCGGCCTCGAGCCTCCTGGCCGGCTGTCCTGGCATGCTCTCGTATGCGCTGGTCACGGTCCGTTTCTGAGCTCGGGAGTCCTGGGATACTGCGGGCTCCCTGGCGACTCCTGGCGCGACTCCCTGGCGGGAGCACGGGATGATGTGGGGAGCGGCGAGATCATCGGGGGCCTTGGCGTGGGCCTCGGGTGAAGGCGGGGTCCTGGCCGGCCGGCGCTCGAGCTCGAGCCGGCAGCCAGGGGGGAGTACAGAGAGCCCTTACAGGCCCGTGACCTGCGGACATGCCGGCACTGAAGATTGTCCGAAGTCGGGCAGTCGGACCTCGGTGGCGGCGAGCTCGCGGTCGTCGGGCGAGCAGCGTGGAAGGCAGTGGAACGCAGCACGACGCAGTAGAACGCAGTGGAACGCAGTGGAACGCAGCGAAGTTGGTGCCCTGGCAGCGGTTCTGCTGTCGAGCAGGCGGCCTGGCGGCCACGATCGCCGCCATGAGCGGGGCGGGGGCCTCGGGCGTGATCGGGCGGCGGCCCGCCTCGAGGGGCACACGGCGGCGTTGTGCGTCGGATCCGGGCCGATCCGTGGCGGCCTGGCGGCGTGGAGCGCGCCCGGTCGCCTGGCGGGGAGTGGTTCTTCTGGTTCCCGGGGCGAGGAACGTGACGAACCCGACGAACCCGGCGGGGCGTGGGCGTGAGCTGGTGGGCCTCGGGGCGAGCTCGGGCGGCCGTCGTGTTCCTCGTGTTCCTGGCCGGCGAACACTCAACGACACAACGCCGTGACCAGCGCATATGCCGGCCTGGCGGTGGCGATATGCCGGCCCTGGCGGCCGGGAGTGTTCCCGGGAGTTCGTCGGGTTCTTGGGAGAAGGACCCGAGGATCGTGACGGCTGGCGCTCGGTGAGGTGGGCCGCCTGGCGGATCCGGGTTTGCCCTGGCCGGCTACTCGAGCCGATTCTGTCCGGCCTGGTGTCCTCGCGTAACCGCTGGTCAGGGGACAGAAATGGGACTCCTTGGCCGGCGTGTTGTCCGCAGTGGTGGTTGCCGGCAGGTGGCCTGGCTGGCGTCGATCGAAGGAGCTGGCCTGGCTGGCGGCGTGAGGTGGCCGAGGGCGTCGGGGCGGCGCTCGGGCGTGATGACGCTCGGGGTGGCGCACGGCGGCACACGGGCCGTGATCCGGGGGCCGTGGCGTGAGCTGGCCGGGCTCGGATCTGCGCTTGAGCCGGCCAGGGCGGCCAGGCAGAACGGGATGACGTGAGGTACCTGCGGCCAGGTCTCGAGCCAGGAGGCGCGCCAGGCAGTCGCGCCGAGCTCGGCCGGCCAGGGCGTAACCGCTGGTCAGCGTCCGTTTCCGACAGGGAGAATCGGGAGGCTCGCGCCAGGTCGTTTCCCAGGGGGCCGGCCAGGGCGAGGAGCGTGGGATGGAGTGGAACGCAGTGGGGAGCAGCGTGGCGGCAGTTGCGGGCGGGCTCGGCCGACTGTCGGCGCGACTGCCTGGTCAGGGTGCATAACCGCTGGTCACGGTGCAGAAACGAGGGTGTCGGCGACTGCGGTTTCGAGAGGCTGAAACGGCAGTCGCCAGGAGGGCGCGCTCGGCGTCGATCGTGGGGCCTGGCGGCTGGGTTCCCGGCTACCAGCTCGAGGGGGCGGCGGCGGGCCGTGCCAGCTCGGGGCGGGTGATCGGGCGTGGCGTGGCGCTCGGGCGCGTACGGGGGCCGTGAGGGGCTGATCCGTGGCGATCGTGGGCGCGGGTGGCGGCCTCGGGGGTGGTCGTCGCCGATCCGGGGGTGTTCTCCGGGTGTTCTCCCGGGTGTTCTCCCTGGTCGGGCGAGCTCGGAGCCATCGCCGAGCCGCCACTGAGCCAGCCACTGAGCCAGCCGCTGACCTGCGGTTATGCGTTTGCCTGGCCGGCGACCTGGCCGGCGATGGTCGTCAGATGGTTCGTTGATGGTTCCGTCGGGGGTTCGTTGCGGACGCTGGGGGCCGTTTCGGCCAGCGTCGGCCAGCGTCGGCTCGAGCTCGGCGCGACTGTCGAACCCTGTGCATAAGGGCTGGTCACGGTGCGTTTCTGGCCGGCTGGTCGGGGGTGTCGCGACTGCCGCGACTGTCGGGGTGCCAGCACCCTCCGGAATTGATGGTCGGGGAATTGATGGATGCTCGAGGATCCATCGATTCCGCCCTGGTGAGCCGTCACGGTCAGCGGTTGCTGGGGGCTGCTGGCCGGCGGAACTGCAACGGACAGCGGTTGCGGCTGACAGGGCGAGCTCGGCCGCGTTGCTAGCGTGCTATCAATTCCCGGCCTGGTCGGCGGCCAGCAGGTTCCGGGGCGGCACCACTCATCGACGGTCCTGCGCTCGGGCGTGGTGGGCGTACAAGCGTACCGGTCGCCATTCGGGGCTGGTCGGGCGTGGCGTGGGCCTCGAGGGCGTCAGCGGCGATCTCGGGCCGCCTGGCGGGGCGTTGAGTGGCGGGTCGAGGCGGCGTTGAGTGACTGAGCGGCCTGAACGGCGGTGCGGGCGTTGAGGTCGTTGAGTGACTGAACGGGCCTCGTGCTCGGGCGTGAGGCGGGCGGGGGCGGCTTGCGAGGTCTTGAGCCGGCGCTCGTCCCGCTCACCGGGGCAGGGTTTCCCTCGGTCGGCCGCCGCCGCCCGAGGTGAAGCTACCCGACGGGGCGAGCTTGGGCGATCGGGTTGCCGGGGAAGGGTGCCGGGGTGTGACAGGCTGACAGGCTGCCTGTCCATAACCGCTGGTCACGGGCTTGCGGTGGGGGTGCTCGAGGGTGTCGCGACTGTCGGATCTGACAGGCTGCGGGGGGTCATTCGGCCTGGTCGTCGGGGTCGCCAGGGCAGTCGGCCAGGCATTCGTCTTCGGGGCCGACGTGGCAGTGGGGGCAGGTGGCGTCGAGCCAGCCGGCGATCTCGATGGCGGCGAGGTCGCCGAGCGCTTTGGAGGCGGTGTCGCCGAGGTTGATCTGGATCGGCGCGTCGGGGGGGAGGCCGTTGACCTTGCGGTAGTGGGCGGCCATTGCCTCGAGGTCGGCTACGGCGTCGGGGGGTTGCGAGGGGTGGCGGGGGTCAGCCATGCCATTCCTCGGCGTGGCCGGTTTCGAGGAGGGAGCCGGTGAGGGACGCGTAGTCGGGGCCGGTGATGTCGCCGAGCCAGCGGCCGAAGCTGTCGGCTTTGGTGGTGGTGATGAGGAACGGGTCGGTGTTGTGGTCGGCTCGGGCTGCGACCCATTGGCGGGTGTGTTCGGTGGCGGCGCGGCCGGCGTCGCGGGTTTCGCCGCGGGGTTCGGGGCAGTTGATCCCGAGGAGGCGGATCCGTTGGAGGGTGGTGAGGTGGAACCCGAGGTCGATGCGGGCGTCCACGGTGTCGCCGTCTACGACTCGGGTGATCTGGCAGCGGTAGGTGTACGGCGGTTCGGGGGTCGGCATGGCCCCAGTTTCGCGCGCCGGCCAGGCGGGCCCGGCGATTCGGACGGGGATGGTGGTGGTGCTCGAGCGGAGCGCGGCGAGGATGCGGTGGTGGCCGTCCCATACTCGGCCGTCGTCGCCGAGGGTTACGGGGTCGCAGAGGTCGGGGTTGAAGGTGGCGGTGAGCTCGGCGAGTTCGTTGCGGCTGTCGAGGTCTCGGGCTTCGTCGTTCCAGTCCCAGGGTGGGGGGTGGGAGCCGGGTCGCCAGCGGGTGATGATTTCGGCGGGGGTGAGGTGGTCAGTCATCGGCGTTGGGGATGATGCGGGCTTCGATGTCGGCGGTCCACATGCAGATGTCGCCGCCGGCGGTGCGGACGAGCGGGCTGGCGGTGATGTGGTCGATGAGGTAGCCGTGGCCGTCGGCGAGCGCCGTGAGGGCGCGGTGGGCGCGTTCCTCGAGGGCGTCCCAGGTTGGGGCGCTGATGGTGAGGTGGGCGGTGCGGGTGGCGTGGTCGTAGGCGGCGAGTTCGCCGTCGCAGTGGGGGCAGCGGACGGTGCGGATCGGGGGTTTCACGGGTAGCTCCATTCGGTGAGGGGCGCGTCGGCGTGGAGGTTGTAGAGGGTGCCGGGGGTGGTGCTGATGGTGGCGAGGACGGTGAGGCAGCGGGCCTGGTCTTCGGTGGGGGTTTGGCCGGCGTTGCGGGTGTACCAGTCGGCGATGGTCATGGGTTCGCCAGCTCGAGGAGGACGTCGGCGTGGCACGGGTCGTCGGGCTGGCAGTAGCAGGCGAGGTCGAGGCCGGTGAGCTCGGGGAGGTGTTCGGTGAGGATGATGGCGCGCGGGTCGGTCGGGTTGGTGAGCCAGGCGCGGTAGAGGGCGACGGCGAGGTCGGGGGTGGTGACGGTCGAGTACTCGTGGTCGACGGCGAGGATGATGATCGGGTCGCCGACTCGGAACGGGTTCCCGAAGGGTCCGGGTCGGGTGACGGATCGTGCGCCTTTCGGCATGCGCCAGCCGGCGGTGCGTTTGCGTTGGATGCGGATGGGCGGGGTGTCAGCCATCGGCGTCTCTCGGGTTGATCGGCTCGGCCCACATCGCCCACGTTTCGGGTTGGAGGGCGTCGAGGGAGCTGCGGACTCCGTCGGGGAGGTCTTCGGCGCGGCGGGTGTCTTCGATGGCGCGCTCGGCGGCGATCGCTGCTCGGGTGGCGCTGGCGGGGTTGTCGGCGGTGAACGTGGCGACGTATCGCCATCGGCGTTCGCCTTCGAATTCGGCCATTCGGCTTCTCCTTGGTCGGGGGTTCGACTGTAGCTCTCCGTGTGACGGGGAGCGAGGAGTCAGGCGGGGAGCTGGTCGGTGAGGCCGAGCTGGTAGTCGTTGGCGACTCGGGCGGTCCGCTCGAGTTCGGCGTCGGCTTGCTTGCGGTTCTCGGTGGAGACGTTGCTGTAGGCGGTCCAGTCGGTCTGGCCGTGGCTGCGGTAGGTGATGCCCCATCGGCGGTCGGGGCGTGCTCGGGGCGCGGTGAGGAGCGCGAAGGGTTCCTCGTCGGGTTGGCGGCGGATCTCGGTGCGTCCGTCGCCGAGGTCGGTGTGGTGGAGGCTCATCGGGTCGTCTCCTTGCGGGTCATGTAGGCGGCGTGGTCGCGGCCGTGCTTCTCGGTCATCGACCGGATGCTGTATCCGCCGGTCGGGCCGCAGCTCGAGCAGGTGGCGTTGTAGCCGTCGATGTCGCCTGCGCCGGGTGTGGCGGGCTTCTCGGTGATGGTGATGTGGTGGGCCATGTCGGCGTCTCCTTGGTTGGTCGCTTCGGCTGCTTCGCAGCGCGAGGCGTGGGCGTGGTAGTAGCGGGTTTCGCTGGTGCCGTCGGCGAGGTCCCATACTTCGACGGCTTGGGCGTGGGTGTCATCGACCAGTGTTCCGCAGCGGTGGCAGTTGGTGACCACGGTGCGGGCTGCCATCGGGATCCGGTAGCGGCGGGTGTCGGTGGTGGTGGTGCTCATCGGGTGGCCTTCCGGGCGAGCTTGCGGGTGGGGTAGGTGACGGTGACGCCGGGGGCGACGAGCTTGTGGAGGTGGGCGTTGTCGCCGTCGATGGTGTCTACGATCCAGGTGAGTTGGTCGCGGTCGGCGATGTGTGTGACTCGATCGCCGGGGGTGGGGGTGTCGGTGGGGGCCATGTCGGCTTCGGGTCGGTTGGTGGTGGTGGTGGTGCTCATCGGGCCTGTCCTCGGGCTGCTTGGCGGGCCATGCTCGCGTCTTGGGCGGCGTCGTCGGCTGCGTCGGCTGCGCTCTGGTCGGCGCTGCGAGCGGCCCGGCGGGCTGCGGCTGCGGCCATGCTGGCGTCGAAGCTGGTGCGAGGGGCTGCGGCCTGGCGGCTGCGGCGGTCTCGGCGGGCTGCGTCGTTGGCGTTTTTCATCTGGCGGGCGGCGCGTGCTCGGCGCTGGCGGGCGTTTTGTTGGGCTGCGGTGGGGTTCCTCATGTCCACAAGATACCGTGCATCTGTAGTCGAGTCAACTACAGCGAGGGGGCAAAGACGCTGGTCACAGGGTTGTCGGAGAAGAACCCTGTTCTGCCTCGGCCGCCAGGGCGGCGATCCCGTGATCGCCGAGCGACTTCCCGGGCCGCTTCGCCCGAGCTCGGATCGCCACCATCCCCTCGGGGCAGTCGCCACACGCGGGGCACCAAGAGCACAGCGGACCCGGCGACGGGTCGAACCGGTCCTCGGCGAGATCCTGCTCGATCGACGTCCAGATGTTCCCGAGCCAGTCGACAGCCTCGGTGATCGCCGAGCGGGTGATCGGCACGACGTCGATGTGACCGATCGGGATCCACACGATGCGACCCTCGGCGACGGGCCGCTTGTCGTGGGCCTCGACCGCGGCGGCGTACAGGGTGACTTGGCGCAGCTTCGGCTCGAGCCAGTCGGCGCGGTCGGGACGCTTCCCGGTCTTCCAGTCGGTGACGATCGCCGCGCCCGACGCGGTCGTCTCGGTCAGGTCGATGATCCCGACGAACGGGATGCCGGCGAGCTCGGTCTCGACGCGCCGTTCGGCGACGACGGTTCCGGGCTGGCGGCTGGTGGGGAGCTTCAGCGCGAGCGACACGAACGCCATCGCCTTCGCTCGGAGCGCGGCGTCGACTTCGGGCCAGTAGAGGTCGGCGATCGACGCGGCGGTGCGGAGGTTGCGACGCTCGGGCGGCTCGGCGGCGAGGTGCTCGAGGACGGTGTGCGTGAGCGTCCCGGCGATCGCTTCGGGACCGGATGGGTCTTCGAGTCGGAGGACGTACTTGGCGTGCCATTGGCGGGGGCATTTGTCGTAGGTGTCGGCTGCGCTGACGGAGATCGTCGCGGGGCGGGGCATCTCGGGCGCTTCGTCGGTGGTCACCACTCGGGGATCTCCTCGATCTCGTTCGGGCGGGGCCGCCATGAGAGGAGGCCGGTGTCACGGTCTACCTCTTCGTCGTCGGGGAAGCGTCGGTAGTCGTGCCAGAACTGCTGCAGGTCGGCGAGCTTCGGGGGTCGGGTGCCGTCGAGGATGGGCCAGCCCTCGGCGAGCGCTTCGAAGTGGGCGGCCGCGGCGGCGCAGCATCGGGGGCAGAGGCCGGGCTCGTCGGGCTTCCAGTAGGGGGAGATGAGGCGGGGCACGCCGATCTCGTTGCAGCGCCGGCACTCGAGCGGTTCGTCTTGGTCGTCGGCGGTGACGAGGTTCCCGACTGTGACGGCGGCGGGTTCGGTCACGGCTTCGGGTCGGGGAGGCAGGTGCGTGACCCGAAGCAGAGGGTGCAGGGCTGCGGTTCGATCCACGGGCGTTTCGGGTCGACGGTCTGGCCTTGCCCTCCGCAGCGGGGGCACGCTTGGTGCTTGAGGTGGTCATCGAGGAGGGGGCGGGCCTTCTCGGCGGCGGCGACCATGACGCGGGTCCGGTCGGCGGCGCTGGTGGCGTGTTCGATCTCGACGGGTTCGGCGTGCCACCGGCAGGAGCAGGAGGCGACGATGGTGGTGCCGTCCTCGGAGACGTTGTATTGGCCGGCGTGGCGTGCGCCGGGCGCGACGAGGCTGTACGGGTTGTTGGTCTGGAATGCGACCTGTTCGGGTTTGTCGTCAGCCATCGGTGTCTCCTGGTCGGGGGCCGCCTTCGAGGCCGAGTAGTTCGGCGAGCTCGGCGGCTTCGGGTCGGGTGATCGAGATGGAGTCTGGCGTGTTGAGCCATCCCCATGCGGGTGCGCCGGCGTGGCAGCCAGGGAGGCCGGTCATGTCGTCGGCGCTGACGCTCTCGCAGAGCTGGCCGAGCCACCAATGGAGGCGGCGGGCGCGGTCGCGTAGCTCGAGCGGGTCGGTTTCTACGAGCTGGTCGTAGATGTCGGGGTAGCCGTCCATCGGCTCGTCGCTCATCGGGCGATCCAGTCGCCGTTGACCAGCTCGCAGCCGGCCTGCTCGAGCCTCGCCCGGAGCCGTTCTTGGAGCGCTCGGATCCGGGTGGCGTTGCGGGTGGCGTAGTCGAAGGCATCAGGGTCGGACGCTTCGACCGCTCGGGTGGCGTTGATTTCGAAGGCGTGGGCGGTGAGCTCGGCGAGCACTTCGCATTCGGCGGCGTCGTGGATGGTGAGGGTGACGGTCTTCACGGGCTGGCCTCGAGGTCGGGTGGCTTGAGGTAGGTGATCCCGCCGCGGGGCGCTGAGATGACGGGGAACAGATCCTCGACGGTGGGGATCAGGTCGTAGTTGACCATGTCGCGGTACCGTTCGGCGGCGAGCGCGTCGGCCAGGGCGGCGGCCGGCGAGCCGGTCCAGAACGCCTTCTGTCGCCACCTCGGCGGGTCGGGGTCGTCGCGTCGGCGGTTGCGGTCGGGGCCGAGGTCGTAGAAGGGGGCGATCGGCGCGCAGTAGCCGCCCGAGGCGGTCAGGTGGTCGGTCATCGCTGTCCTCCGTGGGCTTCTCGGATGTGGGCGTTCAGCTCTTCGCCGTACTTGGCATGGCCGCCGTGGAGCCACTCCGATTCGGGGTGCCACGGGCGCTCGAGGTCCGGTTCGGTCTGAGCGCAGGTGTCGAGCGTGACGCAGCCCTCTCGGTGGCTGGTCGGGTCGCCGGGTTCGCCGTTGCAGTGCGGGCAGCGCAGGTCTTCGTCGGGGTCAGGCAGGTCGGCGGCCGTCGCGGGTACCGCCGCGGGCAGGATCTCGGCCCACACGGCTTGCTCGGCTGGCGGCCAGTCGATCGCCGACATGGTGACCGGTCGCTCTTGGCCGGTCGCCCATGACGCTTCGTGGATCCGCTGCAGCATCGTGACCAGCGGGGCGCGCGACTGGCGGGCGTTCGCTTCATCGAGCTTGCAGATCCCGTCGGCGGGTTCGCCGCAGACGGTGCAGGGGTCGGGCAGCCCGTCCTTGCATGGGCAGGTGAGGGCGTCATCCATCGTGGGCCTCCTCGGGCCAGGGGCGGGGGGTGACGGCGCGGCCGATGGCGGCGCGGCGGGCGTCGGCTTCGCGTAGCTGGCGGGTGTCGGTGTGGTCGTCCTGGTCGTGTTGCCAGATCCGGTAGGCGGTGATCGCGGAGAACGCGATGGCGCTGAGGATGACGGCGATCGTCTCGAGGTCGCTCATCAGTGGCCCCTCGGGGCGTTGAACCGGGAACCGGGGTTCTCGGTTCGCTGTTCTCGGTTCGGGGCCTCGGCCCCCTCGAGGCGCAGGAGCCGGATCGCTTTGGCGGCCGAGCAGTCGCAGTCCCACGGGTGGTCGCAGGCGTCGGGGTTGTCGGCCAGTACGTCGGTGAGGAGGTCGCGGAGCCGGTCGATCTCGTTGAGCGCGGCGTCGATGATGGGCCACGGGCAGTCGTCTTCGTCGGGTTCGGAGAGCCATTTGCGGAAGTCGACCGGGGTCTTGTCGGGGTCGAGGTACTGGTCAGCCATCGTCGGCCTCCAGCTCGAGTCGGCCGACCCGGCAGAGGTCGCACTCGTCGTTCACGACAGGGCCGTGCGTGAGCGGCCAGTCGCGGTCGGTGTGGCCGTCGCCGGGGAAGTCTTGGGTCTCGTCCCATGCGAGCGCCCCGCAGGTCAGGCAGCGGTGCTCGCCGGCGTCGATCCGTTGGTCTCGGGTCCCGAGCTCGGGGCGTACCGCAGCTCCGGTGATCGCGGCGGCCGCGAGGTGCGCGGTCCCTGAGATGATGGTCCCGTCGGCGGTGACCTTCACGGTCTGCCGTTCGGCGAGCTGTGCGATGTCAGCCATGTTGGCGTCTCCTCAGCGGGCGGTGGATTGTGACTGTAGCTCTTCCGCGTACGCGGCCACGGCTTCTTGCGGCCAGCCGGCGACGCCGAGGCGGTGGGCGCGCTGCCGTGCGGCGATCGGGAGCGCGATGGCGGGGGCTTCCGCCGAGAACCGGTCGGCGGGGACCGGCTCGGGGTCGGGGCCTCGAGCGGTGGGCGGTCGCGCCTGGCCGGGTTCGATCGACCCGCACCATGAGCAGTGGGCGACCCACGGCCCCCCAGCGACCCGGAGGCGGCTTGTCCGCTTGCACGGTACAGGTCGGCCTTCGACGGACGACCGGCGCTTACACGGCGGCTGAGCGGGTCTGGTGACCCTCCCGGCGGCTTGGCGGGCGCGGGGGTTGCCTCCCGTGCGGCGCTTCTTGCTCATCGGAGCACCGAGGATCGGATCCCGAGGTCGGCGGCGTGGTCCTCGTGCCAGTCGCAGAGGAGCTGCCCGGTCGGGTAGAGGCGACGATCGACGGTGCGGGCGACTCGGTGGCGGGCGGGCTTCGCGCAGTTGCCGTGCTCGCAGGTGGGGGTGGCGCAGGGGTCGCAGATCCCGGTGGGGGTTCCGCCTCGGGCGAGGGCGGATCCGGTGACGGTGACGCGGCGCGCCCGGTGGCACTTCTCGCAGTAGCCGGGGATCTTCATCGTCAGCTCCTCAGCTCAAGGATCCGAAGGATCGTCTCGTTGGTGGTCGGGTCGGCGAGGTCGCCGTCGATCTCGGCGAGGTCGAGACCGGCGAGCATCTGACTGGTCCCGTACTCGGGGCTTTCGGGGCCTTCGGTGACCCACCGGCCGTCGGCGAGCTTGGTGTAGTCGTACTCGGAGGTGTCGACCACGACGGTCCCTTCGGGGAGCGCGGCCAGTTCGGCGGCGTGGAGGCTGAAGGTGTCGGCCATCACGCGGCCGCCATCTCGAGGAGCGCCCAGCCTCGGGCGAGGAGGCGGGCCTGCTCGGTGTACCGGTTGCGGTAGAGGGCGAGCTGGCTGCGGTGGAGCAGCTTGGCGGCGGTCACCGCGTCGGTCTCGGTGGCGGCGACGCCTTCGAGTTCCCATTCGCCGTTGGCGAGTCGGTGCCAGACCTCGCGGCCTCGGGCGTCTGTGGTTTCGGTCGTGGTTGCCATGTCGGCGTCTCCTTGGGTTGGTGGTGGTCGGGTTGGTGGGGGCTTCAGTCGCCGGTGTAGCGGCCTTGGCCGTATCCCATCGAGGCGCATTGTTCGGCGTTGCTCATGCTCGCCCACCGGGCTGCCTCGGCTGCGTTGCGGCGATCGCAGTCTGCTTCGTACTGGCGGGCTGCGGCGTTGGCCTCGGCCTCGGTGGCGTAGGTGCGGTCGATGTCGGTCTGCGACCGGTTGCTTCCGTCGGTGGCCCTGACGGTGACCCATGCCTGCCGGCCGCCCCACTCGCTGTCGGTGTAGTCGACCTCGATGCGGGCGGGGTGAACCGTGGCGGGGTTGTTGAGGGCGACGATGTAGCGGGTCTCGCCCTGGCGGCTGGTGGCGTCTGCGGTGTTGTTCATGTGTACGAGTATACAGGGTTCTGTAGTCGGATCAACTACAGCGCCCCGGATCGGGTACGCAAAGACGCTGGTCACGGGGTTGTTCAGAAGAACCTCAGAATCGCCGCGAGGAACCGGGCCTCGGAACCCATACAACGAGGGGGAAGGGGGGCGGGGGCCTCAGCCCTCAGCGCACTCCATTTGGCCGTGCAACCGGTACGCGGTCACCCCGGGGTACACCTTCGACCCTGGCTTCAGCGCGACGAACTCGCCGTTCCACCACACGACCCGACCGTCGCCCGCCGTCGAGATCGGGACCCACAGGTACCGGCCCGAGCGTTGGAACCGGACGCTCGCCCACGCCGCGGACTCGCCGCAGTGGTGGCAGACAACCGGGTCCGCTGCGGCCAGCGGGTCGACGGTCTCTGCGATCGTCGCGGCGTTCGCTGGAGCGCTCATCGGCTCAACCCTACGACCTGGCGGGTCCTCGCGTCGCTCCACGTCAGTTACCCGTCCACATCGAAGGTCCCGCCCGGCTCTCGCTTGGGTCCATCGTGGCAGCGCCGGCGAGCTCGCCGGGGTCAACGATGGACGCCAGACCGGAAGGCGAAGATCTCGGCCTGCAGAACGACCGCGGCTTCCTCGGCCTGGCGCTCGGCGTCGACCTCGGTGTCGCAGTACCCCGTCGTGGTGAACGCTGCCGACGACCAGTGCATCGGTGACACCCGCCAGTAGTACCGGCCGCCCTCCGTCGGGTTGATCGTCACGTCCAGCTCGTCGGTGCAGCGGACCGCCAGCTCGAGGAGGAGAACCCGGCCCCGAGCTCGGCGCAGCTCGCGGCCGAGGTACACGCAGCCGACCGTGAGGACGACCGCGACGACCCAGCCGGCCGTCGACCAGTTCACCCGAGCGGACCTCGAGGGGGCGCGCCCGGCGGCATCTGCTGGCTGATCTGCAGCCCGCCGGTGCCGGCCTCGATGAACTTCTGGCCGATGGCCGTGGCGTTCGCCTTCGGGACCACGAACGCGAACGTGCCGACCGGGGTGGCGATCTGGACGAGCACGATCCCCTCGCCGTTCATGTCGCCCGGGTTGATCGCCCAATTCATCGGGACCGGACCGATCGGGATCGCGGGTGGTTGCCCGGCCGCTCCGCTCTGGCCGGCTGGCTGCTGTTGGTCACTCATCGGGTTCTCCTGCGGGTAGCGCGGCCAGGGGCCGCTGATCGGGCGAGGGGGTCGGCGGTGGCGGCGGGGGGAGCGTCGCCGACGGTCGGGCCTCGAGGTGAGCGAGGACCGCCTTGGTGGCGAGGACCCCGCCGACTACGAGCGCGGCGGTCATGGCGAGGATCAGCGCTCCAGCGGCGAGGAACGCGAACGCGACCATCGCGACGGTCCACTTCGCTGCCTTCACCGCTGGTCCTCAGGGATGTCTCTGAAGCAGGAGTTGCAGTCGCCGGTTGGTGGCGGCTCGGTCGACCCGGCGAGCCAGCAGGAAGCCCCACATCGGGCGGTGGAGTTCCCGCCGGGGTGTGCCCAGTTCTGGCCCTCGACGCCGGCGCGGCGTTTGCGGGTGAGGTGCCGGAAGCCGGTCTGGCCTCGCAGCTCGGCGCGGTCAGCGACGTACACAAGGTCGTCGTCGGGGTCGGGGGTGTGGGTCGGCATCGGGGGTTCCTATTCGATGGTGGGCGGCATGGTGAGGGCGATGACCATCAGGTCGTCACCGGATCGGCGGCGCTTCCACGCCTCGAGCTGGACCCCGGTGTTCTCGGGGTCGAGCGCTGCGGGTCGGGCGGTGCTGTGGCACCAGCCGAGCTTGGTCGCGTCGCCGAGCCCCAGGGGGGTCCAGTCTCGCGCCAGCAGCCATGTGAGCATGTCGAGCGCCTGGTCGGTGTCGATCTCGTACGCGGTGGCGAGCTCTTCGGCGGTGGCGTGGAGCCACTCGATGCCTTCGAGGTACTCGGGGACCGGGGCCATCAGGATCGCACCCATCCCTCACGGAAGTTGGCCCGCGAGTAGAGCGACGGCTCGATCGAGTCGAGCTCGGACCGGACGAACATCGACCACGCCACAGCGAACGCCACCGGCATCTCCGCGTGGAGCCGCTCGGCCTCCTCGAGCAGGTCGGGGCGGATCGCGTCGAGCGACTGGCACCCGTCGTTGTCGACGGTCGCGCCGAACCCGTGGACGATCTCCACGATGTCGATGAGGTGGCTGCTGTTGCCGTATGGGCGCTTCCCGTCGAACTCGGGCGCGCCGACCTCGCACTCGGAGAGCCGTTCGGTCGGCCAGAGCCGGGCGAGCAGCTTCAGGTGGGCGTCGGTGAGGTGAAACTCGTCATCCATTGACCGACTCCTTCAGGCTGGCCCGCAGGTCGTTGACCCACCGGGTGCGGTCGCTGGCCCGGCGCTGTTCCTTGACCCACTCGTCGCGGGCACGCTCGAGCTGGTCGGTGATGGTGGTGCGGCGCATCGCCCGGTACTCCTCGGGCGACATCGCCCGCTTCGGGTCGCCGTCGGCGGGGTAGAGCGTCGAGCAGTCGAACCGGATCGACTCGGTGAGCTGGTCGACCATGAACGTCTTCAGCTCCCGGTGCCCGAGGGTGGGAGGTGTCCACGCTTCGACCTTGGCGAGCATCGCCTCGTAGCGGGCCTCCTCTTCGGCCTCGCGCTCCCGGCGCTCACGCCGGCGGTCCACCTCGGCGGTGAACGCATCCATCGCGGCGTCGGCGGCCTGGTCGTGCGACCAGCCCTCAACCTCGGCCAGCTCGGTCTCCAGCTCGGCGATCCGGTCCCGGTAGTGGCTCGACGGCTGGAACTCGTCGGGGATCGGGGTGCCCGTCGGGGCGTCGCGCATCGTGACCAGCGCGCCGAACGCTCGGGCGCACTCGATGGCGAAGACGGCGAGCTCGGTGACCTCGCCCTTCTGGACGGACTCGGTGTATCCGGTAGGCATCAGCCTTCTCCTTGGTTGGGGTTCGTGTCGTGGTCGCCGCGCATCCCGCGCAACGTGACGAGGACTTGGCCGGCGGTCGCCTCGTCCAGCCCCACGTCCTCGGTGAGCAGCTTGACGAGCATGGCGTCGGTGACCGCCCCCTCGGCGACCTCCATGAACGCCTGCGCCTGCTGGCGGCAGGTGGCGGGGTCGAGCTGGCCGTACATGACGGTCCCGTCCTCGGCGATCGCCCGAACGGAGCAGAACCCCTCGAGCTGTTCGTTGACCCCGGATTCGAGTTCGATGACGGTCAGGATCTTCAGGTCGGGCGTTCCCACTCGGGACCTCCTTGGTGGTCGGGTTCGGACCGTAGCATGTGAGGCTACGGCAGATCAGTGGCCGATGTGGAAGAGGCCGAACCGGTCGCGGTCCCACTTCCCGGCGGCGAGCTGTTCGGCGTACACCTTCAGCGCGGCGATCACGGGGGCGATGCGCCGGTACCCGTCGTCGCTGGCCTCGAGGGCGAGGATGGTCGTGTCGAAGTCCATCGTCGTCGGCGGCTCGGCGTAGGCGTCCTTGCTCTGCTGCTGGTCGCCGAAGTAGCGCTGCTCGGCCTCGGGGGCGTCGATCTCGATCGGCCCCCACGCGAGCTGCGGGTACCAGTAGTACCGGTCGGCGTCGAGGCGGCTCTTGCGGGCCTTGACCAGCTCGGCGAAGTCGCCGTCGTAGCCCATCTTCGACAGGTCGAACGTGGCGACCGGGCGGATCATGGTGCGGCCATCGCCGAAGCCGTCCATCGTCTCGGCGACGATGAGGGTCGATTCGTATCCCATTGCGGGGTCTCCTTGGTTGGTGGTCGTGGTCAGCCGAACTCGGCGCGAGCGTCGGCGATGAGGCAGGCCATCTCCTCGTCAGCGGCGTCGATCGCCGTGCCGAAGTTGGCGGGGTCTGCGACGAGGCCGACGCTGAAGTCGACGGCCTCGGGGTCGGTCGGGTCCGGCGCGACGATCCGGTAGAGGCTGTGGTAGCCGAGATCGTCGGGGCCGGTGAGGCCGTAGCGGCCGTCGTCGCTGGTGCGGATGTAGGCGGGCGTATCGCTCATGGCCACGTCACCGTGCCCGGGGTCATCTCGGCGCAGAAGGCACCGGCGTACTCGATCCACGCTTCCAGCGGCGAGGCGTGACCCTCGACGTCCTCGGGGTTGTCCTCGGCCCATGCCGTGAGGCATTCGCCGAAGCCGCCGCCGTCGATGTCTCGGGCGATGGCTGCGATGCACTCGGCGCGGTTCGCACCGATGACCCGCAGCTCGTAGCCGCGGATCGTGACCTCCATGAAGGTCACGGTCTTGCTCTTCGTCTTGGTGGTTGCCATGTCGGCGTCTCCTTGGGTTGGTCGGCGGTCTCAGGCGAGGCCAGCGAAGGGGTCGGGGGTGGTGGTCTCACGGTCGAGGCGAGCCTCGAGGCGACCCTCGAGGGCTGCGAGCGTCGCTGCGCTCGGGGGGTTCACGCTCTCGACTGAGGCGAGGCTGCGGAGCAGGTCGCCGCCGTTGGCGTTGGCGAGCCTGACCACTGCGAGCAGGTCGGCGGTGGTGGTGCCGGGGAGGTGGCGCTCGAGGGCGGCGAGGAGGTTCTCGACCTTGCGGGCCCTGGCCCGAGCTTCGAAGCGGTTGGTGGTTGCGGTGGTGGTCATCGTGGCTCCTTTGGCCTCGGTGGCTGCGTTCATCATGTGCTCCAGTATGGTCCCTCGGTGTAGCCGAAGCAACTACACCGGCCAGAACGGGGGCCGCAAAGAGGCTGGTCACGGCGTTGTTGGAAAGAACCCTGGAACCGGCGCTCAGCCGGGCCGCTCGGCGTCGCCCAATTCGGGGAGGATCCCGGACCCGCCGCAGGTCGGGCAGCTCACCCCGACGAGCGACACCTCGGCGATCACCCGGTCGCGCAGCTCCTCGACGGCGCGCCACGCCGCGTCCGCGTGCGCGCCCTTCACCTCGTCGGGGACCCAGCCGAGCGGGATCCGAACCGACCGGGTCGTGACCGCGGGCTTGTAGTTCTTCGACCCTCGCCGCCCTCGGGCTGGCGTGTGCTCGGTCGGGGCGAGCTTCAGGTCGACGGTGGCGTACCGCTCACCGGTCGCGCCTCGGGCGAGGAAGCAGTGCCGGACCTGCGGGAGCACCTCGAGCTGGCCTTGCAGCCACGCTCGCACCTCGACGTACTGGCCGGGGAACCCTCGGCGTAGCTGCGGGTGGTCCTTCGCTGCCCACGGCAGGTTCGCCCGCCAGGGCATCGGCCGGTCCTCGAGCGACAGCTCGGCGAGGTTGATCGGGGTGAGCGCCACCACGTCGGGCGGTCGTTCCTCGGTGTCGAACTCCTCCTCGTAGAACGCCCACTCCCGAGCGTCCTCGTCGGGACCGGCTCGGCGAGCTCGGGCCTCGTCGGCGGTCATCGCCGCGGGCCACCCCGGGAAGTTGTAGCCGTCGCGCAGCCGGTAGCCGGTCACGATCCGCAGCGGTGGTAGCGGCAGCTCCACCTCGGTCAGCCCTTCGGGGCCGGCGTACCAGTGACGCTCCTGCAGCGGCGTGAGGTCGCGCCCGCCTGGCGCTCGGGGCGTGGTGGTGCGACCCGGGTCGATGAGGTACATCGTGCAGGGGTCGTCGCCCTCGGTGAGATGGACCGCGTACGCGGTCGGGGGGTTCGGTGCCATGTCGGCTCCTCCTTGGGTTGGTGCTCAGCCGACGAGGCCGAGCTTCTTGCGGCAGTCCGGGCCGAGGCCCAGCTCCCTCGACTTCTCATCGGTGAGCGTCCGGTTGCAGTGGCCGCAGCGGCCGATCTCCCGACCGTAGAGCGCCATCGCCTCGTCCGCGCCAGCCTCGGCGATGCGCTCGAGGATCCCGGGGATGTGGCTCCACTCGACCCGAGCCTCGGGCTTCCCGCCGACGATCATCTTCACGAACACCCGCCCGGCCCACCGGCCCTCCTCGGGGCGGTCGACCCGGTAGAAGACGAGGTCGTTGTGGCCCGAGCTCGGCAGGGCGTAGTGGCCCTCCGGTACCGCCTCAGCGGTCGGCAGGTCCCCTCCACGGGGCGCAGCGCCCTCGGGGGCCGTGGGGGCCTCTGAGGCCCGCTCCACCCGGTACAGGTCGGTGCCAGCGAACCCGACGACCACCGCCTCGGCGGTCGAGCCGTCCTTCTTGGCGATCGTGATCGTGTCGCCCCGCTCAGCCTTCGGGCCGGTGACGACCCACTCGTCGCCGTTCTTCGTCCACCGGTACCCCTCGGGGGCGCTCCGGTCAGGCAGGTAGGTGTGGGCCTTCACCTTCTCGCCGAGCTTCACCTCCGACGTCTTGCCGCTCTTCGCGGTCACGCTCACGGTGTCGCCCGTGCTGCGGCCCTTGGCGACCACCGCGAAGTCGTCGCCGACCTTCGTCCAGCGGGGGGCCTCGAGGCCGAGCTGGCCTTGGCCGGTGCCGTCGCCCTGCTCGGGCGGGTCGATCGAGTCGCCGCCGACCCGGTCGTAGATCCGGTCGCGGCGCGTCACGTCGATGCAGGAGCAGAGCCAGCCGCCAGCGTCGGCCCACACCCGGTCCCACCGGTTCCCGTCGGTCGGGATGTTCTTGCAACCGGGGAGGTGCGTGGTGAGTCCCCACGCCTCGCCGTCGGTCTCGATGATCGGCGCGTCGGCCGTCAGGTCGTCTGCGTGGGCGATGCTCGCCATCTCAGCTCACCCGCCCTTCCAGCTCGCGTTCGGCGCGGCCCTCGGCTTCCATCTCGGCGAGGAAGGCCGGCGAGTACCCGGCGGTCCGACGCTGGTGAGCGTCGAAGCCTCGGGCGTGCTCATCGCAACAGGCGAAGGTCGTGCCGTCGTCGCGGGTGCGGTCGGTGGTGGCGTCGTCTTCGCAGCGCCAGCCTTGGCAGGGGGTTCCGTGATTCATCATGCGGACACCGTACCTTCCGTCCGTAGCCGAAGCAACTACAGCGGGGGCGGTCATCGGCCGTCCTCGAATCGGGCGCAGCAGTCGTCGCTGCAGGTCCACGCCACGATCTCGGTGCCGAACGGCCCGTCGTAGTGGGCGGCGGTGGCGTCGCATAGCGTGGCGTCGATGTCGGCGTCGCATCCGGCGCAGCGGTCGCGGTGACGCGACCAGCGGCCCTTGGCGCTCTTGGTGGCGGCCATCACTCGGCCCCGCCGTCGATCGACTCGGCGAGCGTGGCGACGAACCATCCGGCGTCGTGGTCGGAGGCGACGCCCTCGGCGAAGGTCTTGCCGTCGAGGGTGATGCGCCAGACCTCGTGGCCTTCGGCGTCGCGGTACAGGTCGGCGTCGATCCGCCCGTCGGAGGCGTCGATCACGTCGTGCATGCTCGGGGTTGCGGTGAGGTTCATCATGGGACGACCCTACCTCCGATGTGTAGCCGAAGCAACTACAGATCGAACAGGCTGGATTGCTCGCCCGGACCGCCGTCGGTGGCGGGGTCCAGCTTGAGCCGAGGGGTGATCGGCTCGGCGAAGGTCTGCAACCCGAGGAGCGGCTCGAGGACCGCCCGAGCCAACCCCGGCGGGACCGCGTTCCCGATCTGTTCGAACTGCCTCGACCACGTCCCCTGCACCGGGTAGTCGCGCCGGAAGCTCTGAAGGGCCAGCGCCTGCCACGGCTGGATCCGCATCGCGCCCTCCGACCGGCCAGGGAAGTCCGGACGTCGCCCGTCGTTCGCGTGGTGGCCGCCGGGCCGGAACACCCTCGGGTCGCACGCCAACGTCGTCGCCGGCCGCTCCTCGGCCCACTCGCCGCCCTCCGGGGTGTCGGTCGCCTCGGTCGCGTCGATCGTCTCGAGCCGCTCCCGGTCGGCGCGCGGGTCGACGTTCTTCGGGTGCTCCTCGCCGGCCGGCTGGAACACCATGTCGTCGGCGGCGTGACCGAAAGCGATCGTCGGCGCGGGCTGGTCGCCGGTCCGCACCGCGGCGTTCGCTTGGCGGTCGGAGCGAAGCTGCCACTGCGACCCGGAGAGCGCGGTGAACGTCGGAGCGGGCTGCTCGGTCGGGTCGATCGTCTGAGCGTCCTCCCGGGTCCCGCCCGGCTTCCAGTCGCGCCCGGTGTTCAGCATCGCCCCCTCGCCCGGGTCGTCCTCGGCGAGCTCGCCGTCGTCGGGCGGGTACACCTGCCACGACCGGGCCTTCTCGGTGAGAGCGAACGCCGGCTCATCGATCCCGCGCAGGTCGCGCTCGCGGTACTCGCCGCCGTCGTCGCGGTCGTTCAGCCTCGGGAACCCGACCCTCGAGCCGGGCTCCGGTTCCCAATCGCCGGCCTCCTGCGCGTCGGCGTACACCTGCCGCGACCCGGAGCCGCCGTCGAGCGGATCCGCCGGGCCGTTGTGGTGGCGCGACATCACCGAAGTCGACGGCCTGGTCGTGAGGCCCCAGCCGAGCGCTTCGGCCATCGTCACCCACCGAGCTCGGGACCCGGCCCCCTTCTTCGAATGGGTCGGCTCCGGGGCCAGCCAGTCCTTCGGGCCGCGCTTCGCCATGAGGATCGCCCGCTCACGGGTCTGCGGGACCCCGTAGTCGGCGGCGTTGAGCACCCCGGTCCACACCGAGTACCCCCAGCCGGCGAGCACGTTCGCCATCGCCTTCCACAGCGGGAGGACCCTCGGGACCTGCTCGCAGGCGATCCACTCGGGCTGCATCAGCCAGGCCCACCGGAGCGGTTCGAGGACCAGCTTCGACCGGTCGTCGGTCCAGTCGCCCTCGGGATCGACCCACCCGTCGGTGCACGCGGCGATCGCCCGGCGCAGGTCGCCGATGTCATCGAGGCCCTTCTTGTGGCCGGCCATCGAGAACCCTTGGCATGGCGGCGACCCGATGAGCCCCTCGATCGGGCCGAGGGCGTCGGCCAGGGCACGGATCTGGTCGTCGGTCACCGCGGCGATGTCGGTGTGCCACGTCCGGTGCCCGGCGGCGTACCGGGTGGCGGCGGCGTTGTCGTCCCACTCGAGGCCGAGGACGTCGGTGCGGCCCAGCTCGAGGAGGCCCTCATCCCATCCCCCCGGTCCTGCGAACAGGTCGATGATCACGGGGCCAGGATAGGGAGCTCATCCCATGTGCGCCCGTCCAGCTCGCGGCCGGCTTCCTTCTTCCCGACCCGGATCACGCCGAGAGGGGAGTACTCGTCGGCCTCGTCGCCGTCGATCGGTCTCCACTCGCCCCACTGCTTGAACAGGAACGGCACCGACCACTGGACGCAGGCGTCACGGATCCGGCGCGGCCAGTCGGGGTTCATCGGCCGCGCTGAGGTGCCCGACTCGCCGCCAGCGATGACCCACCCGATCCGGTTGCGCGACCACTCGTACTCCGACTCGGCGCGGGCCTCGTCGGAGATCCGGCGCAGCCAGGGGCCGAGGTCGACCGCCTCGAGGAGCGGCTCGCAGGACAAGAACCTCACCGGGGCGGGCACCTCGAGCAGCGCCGGGATCCGGGTGTCGGCGCACTCCTGGTTCTCGACGGTCGTCCCAACCCACGCGTTCGACGGCCACCCGAGCTCGGGCCGATGGTCGTCGCAGGTCATCCCGAGCGGAAGCGAGAACGACGCCCGGCAGGTCGGGCAGGCGTAGTTGATCCACCGGTCGGGGACCATCCCCAGCACGTTCTCGGGGCGCTTGGTGAGCAGCAGCCAGTCGAGGTTCGGGGTCTCGGCGATCAGCTCCCACAGCCGTTCCCGATGCTCGGCGAGCTCGGGCCGGTCTTCGAACACGTCGGCCATCGACGCGCAGAACACCCGCTGGCGCACCCCGGCCTTCGCCGCGGCCCGATCCCACCGCCGAGGGTCGTTCCAGTGCTTGTCGCCGAAGAACTTCCGGTCGGCGTTCTTCCCCCACTCGGTCCCGAACCGGTGCGCGAGCGTTTCGGCGTAGCAGTGCTGGCACGCCGGCGAGACCCGAGTGCAGCCCCACCACGGGTTGAAATGTGTGGTCAGCCCACTCAATTGCTGTGTTCTCTCCCACGGTTTCCCTCACCTCCATCTGCGGGGCTAGGCGCGAACCTTCCCCGCTCGTCGCGGCGTCGCTCGCGCGGCTGCCGTGCCCGTTCTCGGGCGTGATGACACTTCGTGCAGACAGCCTCTACGGCTTCGTGGTGCTCTGGCGCGTAGCCGAGGAAGTGGTCGTATTCGTGGCGTCGGTCGGACCCTCGGTGGTCGCAGTCGCAGCACGCCACCTCGTCAGGATTGGGCAGGACCCCGACGTTGACGAGGTGGTTGACGCGGCCTCGTGCCTGCAGCCGGTCGTCATCTCGGGCGGTGACATAGCGGCGGCCAGGAGCGGGCGGGTCGCGCCGTTCGTACCGGTCCTTGGCGCGCTGGCGTCGGCACGGCCGGCACAATGCCGCGAGGCCGTCGGATCGGTTGCGGTCGCTGCCGAAGGCCGAGCGTGGTTGCCAGCCGCATCCCCCGCACCACTTCTCGCCGAGCTCGAGGTGGGATGCGTACTCCTCGTGGGAACATCCGATCCGGGCGGCGGCGGTCTTCGTTGCGCCATCAGGTGATCCCATGCGGGGACCGTACCTCTGTTTGTCCACTCGATCGTTCCTTGAGGCAGTCGGGGCAGAGGTCGTCCAGCCCTGGCTTCGGTCGTCGCCATCCGGCCTCGAGGGCGAGGTCGCGGGCGGGGATGCAGCCAAGCGGCGATGACCGGCCGAAGCGTCGCCCGCACCCGTCGCACTGCGTTTCCCAGCGGCGCATGCCGCTCACCGCCCGACAGCTCACGGCATCTGCGTGGTCGGGTCCGTCGCCTTCAGCCGGGTCCGTTCCTGCTCGGCGGCTCGGCCGGCGTACTCGGCGACGTGGGCGAGGGCGGTGTCGTCGTCGTCGGCGTGGAGCATGAACTCCTGCCGCATGATGCGGCGACCGGCGACGGGGCGACCGTCGGGTGAGCGGGCCACGGTGGTGACGTTGACCTCGATGCGGTACCGGGTGGATTCATCAGCCATGCCGGGGACCGTAGCCTGCGAGGCTACGCGCATCCAGCATCGGGCCAGAACGACGAAAGGCCCCCGAGGCCCGAAGGCCCCGAGGGCGGTCCGTGATGGCGAGGCGGTCACGCCGACCGAGATGCGACGCCGGGGGCAACCCAGCTTTGCGAACCCGATCCGGTTGTTCCTCACGTCCGGTGCTCCGCTCGACGCCAGTTGATCAGGCTGGCGGCGTCGGGCCGCGTGAGTCCCCTGGTGGTTTGTCCGGCACCTCGGCCGGCGTCACCGCCTCGCAGGTTGTGCTCACTCCCCGGCCCCGTCGGCCGCGGTTCGTAGTCGGTCCCAGCCTTGCGGCGTGCCGACCCGGCCCTTGGTCCTGTCGGGCGTGGTAGTGAGCTGAGTGCCACCGGGGGGAGTTGAACCCCTGCCCGCCCCTCTCGGGGCGTCCCGGCCTCGGGGGCCGATCCGCTTCCGGCTGCCGTGCCGTGGCGTGAGTGAGTGGTTGCAGCCCATCATCCGCCGGGGCCGAGCGGTCGCGCTTGGCGACTTCATTCCCGGGTTCGGGCTTCGCTGCTCCGCCACTCGGCGGCGTGGTTCTCGTATCACCTTCTCTCGCTCGTTGGTCGGTTTCGATTCTGGCGGCGCTGCTCGGCTCGAGGCCTGCTGCTGCTCGTTGCGAAGTCTGCTCCGGGGTTTATCTGAGGAGTCGGAGCGGCCCCCTCCCGGTCGCGATGCCGGGCCCGTTTGTTGTCGTTTGCCAGAAGGGGGCGGGTCTCCCCCCGACCGCTTCGCCGTATCCGGCTCGTCGGTGCTAGTCCGTGGCGGCGCTGCCTTGCCCCCGAGGGGGCCGGCGCTGCTCGCCTTGCGATTGCCCAGGGTTCCTCGTGGCAGCGAGGCCGACCGAGGAGCTCCTCGATCGGGCCAGCGGTTATCTCAGTTTCCCCGGTCGCTTGGTCTGCGATCCGGCACCCTCTCGGGTGGCTGGTCCCTACCTCATGGCCGCCCGTTGTGGGCGGCGCGTCATTGAGTGGTTCAAGTGATCCGACCCCGTGGCCGCTGCTTCCAGCCGAGGCTGGGTATGCGGTTCGATCGTCGGGCTTGGCCGAGCTGGCTGCCACCAGCTCGACGCCTCCGTTTTACCCGCCGGTTACCCGGTTAGTGGGAGCCCCCGGTACTACTGACCGTTCCCGTGGGCTAGAGGTCCATCGCCGTCTGTTGCGCCTCGGCGAGTCGTTCGACTGGCCGAGGTTGTTGCGAGCTTGCCGGGGTTCGGTGGCTTGCGCCACCCGGTCCCGGCGACCGGTTCGGAGCGTCGTCGGCGTTGGCCTCTGCTCCTGTTCGGCAGCCTCGTTGTGAGTGTTCGCCCGAGGGGGTTTCCCTCAACCGGCGCAACGCTCCGGGGCTGCCTATGTCGGTTCCAGCTCACCGCGCTCCTCCCGCTATCCCGGCGCTGACGCTTCAAAGCTTTCATGCTTTCCGGGCTCGGGCGCTTCGGTGAGCTGTCCCGTAATCCTTCACCCCGAGGCTGCGTTGAGCCGTTCGGATCCCGCTCCGATTCGCCGAGGCTTACGCCTCGAGGTGGCTGATCGACGCTCAAGCGGGCCTCCCGCCGGTTGGCGGTGCTCGTTCTCGTTGGTTGCTCGGGTGCGCTGTGGGGGTGACTTGGCCTGCTGGCCTGACGCCACCCGCTCCGCTTTGCCTCACTCGCCCTGCCGGGCTCGTCCGTTAG
Source organism: Acidimicrobiales bacterium (assembly GCA_035529695.1). GTDB lineage: Bacteria > Actinomycetota > Acidimicrobiia > Acidimicrobiales > Salinilacustritrichaceae > DATKWD01. The sequence continues at coordinate 91,114 of DATKWD010000002.1, forward strand.
TCGCTCCGGCGGGAGGCCCGCTTGAGCGTCGATCGTTGCTTTGTTCGCCGTGTCCGGCTGCGGTTGCTCCGCTGCCCGAGGCTTGCCCTCGTAGTCTCACCAGTTGGTCCGGTGCCGACCTTGCGCCGCTCGAGCCCTTATGGCTTCGGCCTCTCGGCCTGGCGACTCGCCCCGGGTCTTGTGGGGGCTTCCCGTCTTGCTTACGAGGACAACGTAACTTCCCCGCTGTAGCCGAGTCAACTACAAAGAGGGGTTCCGAGGGAACAACGCCCTGACCAGCATCTATGTAGCCGAAGAAGCTACAGCTCGGCGTGGGATCGCCGAGGATCAGGCGTCGCTGGCGTCCTCGGGATCGCCCTCGGGCCGGCCCGGCCACAGGTCGGCGTAGGGGTGAGCGTCGCCCACGATCAACGCCTCGCCCTCGCACACGCCCGTCAGCGTGAGATCGACGTGCTCCCACGTCCACCACCCGCCGCACCGGTCGCAGCCCGCACCAGCGCCGTCAGGGGCCTCTCGCAGGTCATGGCGCAAGGCGTCCAGCAGCGCCACGAACTCGGCGTGGCTGTCGACCCGCAGCCCCGGGTGGTCGCCGTTGTACGGCTGAGTGAACAGGACCGGCACCGTCTCGCCCATCGCCTCGAGCGCCTCGTAGTTGTCGACCGAGTCCTCGAGGAACACGTCGGTCTCGACCGCACCCTTGTCGTGGCTCACCGTCACCGAGTCGAACGGGACCCCGAGCTCGCCGAGCCAAGCGAACGTCGACCGCCTGGCCGTCGCCTCCACCGTCGGGACGTTGCGCGACGTGACGAGGTGCAGCTCGTCGCCCGCCGAGGTGATCGCCAGCATCGCTTCCACCGCGCCCTCGATCGCCGGCGACGGCCCGAAGATCACGCCCGCCTCGATCCCGGCGACGAACTCGGCCATCCACTCCTCGGTCGTGAGGCCCCAGTCCTCCCGGTGGAACGACCAGACCGTCGGCTCGCCGAGCTCGGCCCGGTCATGGCCTCGGGAGACAAGCCAGTCGCGGAACCGGTCCACGAACGGGTAGAGCACCCCGTCTACGTCCATCCCCACCCTGAGCTTGTGACGCAGCTCATCCCCACCCGCCATGCCAACCGAGCGTAGGCGCGCAACGACCCCGGGGTTCCGCGAAGGAACCACCGGGGCCGCCGCAACTGACCGCCAGGTCAGAGCTTGATACCGGGCTGCGGCGTGCCGTGGAAGGCCGTCATCTCGGTGGCTTCCTCGATCGCCGTCACGATGTCACCGAACGCTGACCGGAGCACCTCGCGGGGCCGGACCATCGCGTACCCGATCTGCAGCCGGCCCTCTCGGATCCGGTAGCGGAGCTGGCAGGTGACCCGGTACCGGTCGCTGCCCTCGTAGGGCGCGACCCCGATCACGAACTCCTTCGGGATCGTGATGTCGCCCTTCTGGCCGGCCTTCGCCACGGTGGTCTCGTCGTACATGAGCTTCCGCTCGCCCGACTGGAGGACGATCGCCTCCTTGAACGCGACCGCCGTGTTGGCTTCGAAGGTGCGTGCCAGCTCCACCATCGTCGCCGCCTCGGGTTCCACGATCTCGAGCTGGCCGAGCTCGAGGTGCTCGGCGAACTCCTGCTGGCCCATGAGACCCCCGTCCTTGGCGGTCCAGCGGTCCCACTCGGGAGTGTGGCGCAGAGCGAGCGTCGCCGTGTGGTCATGCCACCCGGCGGTCTCCCCCTCGGGGACGTGCCCGTTGAGGACACCGATGACCTTCGACGCCTCGATGTTGGCGAAGAGCGCCGACCCGGGGCCGGCGTGCTCGTTGACGTACCTGCTCAGCGAGTCGTGGGTGTAGAAGATCGCCGGGCCGGTCTTGCGTGGCGGGGCGGCGGCCAGGCCGAGGGTGTTGACCAGCTCGGTGCGGCCGTTCGCGACGACCATGAACACCTCGCCCGGTTCGACCTTGCGGGGGGCGACGGCCTTCTGTGCCTGCTCGATGATGGCCGCGGCGTCGCCTGCGGTGGCCTCGAGGATGTTCGTCGTCGGATCGCTCACGATCCCACCTCCCTGATCTCCCCGGTCTCGGGGTCGACTTCCTTGTCTGGCGGCGGCGTGCTCACGTCACGGAGCGGCAGCCGGGGTTGCATCGGGTTGTCGCGGGAGAGGTTGCAGTCCTCGTCCACGAAGTAGAGCGACGGGTCGCGGTCGGCCTCGGGGAGCGTGACGGCGATCTTGTCCTTCACGATCACCATCTGCCCTTCGGGCTTCACCGAGATCGTGAGCGTCATCTTCCCGCTCTTGCCGGTGTCGGTCACCGCCTCGAGCAACGCGTTGAGCGCGTCGCCGAGCTCGAGGTGCGTCAGCCCGTTGCGCTGATCGGCCAGGAAGTCGGCGAATGGCCGAACCTGGCGGTCGGATTCTGGCATGGTGGGTCCTCCTCTTTCTGTGGTTGTGGTGAGGTCAGGCCGGGTGGTGGACGAACTGGTCGATCATCGCCGCGTAGGCGCGCCACTCGGCGAGGTGCATGCGGGCGTCGTCCAGGCCCCGGTGGTTCTTGAGGTCGCCGTCGCCCGACTCGGGGACGAGGTCGCCTCGCCCGGCGAGCCACAGGCCGCGGCGGATGACGCCCACGTCGAGGTGCGGGTACTGGAGCCACGCCTCGAGGGTGGGCATCTGACGGTGAACGAACCGGCGATCGAAGTGCGAGACGCCCGAGCCGGCCAGCAGCACCCGGTGAGGCTTCGCCCCGTTCGGCACGAGGACCGATTCGATGAGCATCGCCTCTACCTCGACCAGCGAGAGCGGCGACCGCTCGACCGCCTCGAGCAGACCGTTCCCGGTGTGCATTTCGAGCACGAAGTCGTTCATCAGGTGAGCGACCGTCGCCGGGTAGTGGACGACCCCGCTGAACTCGGAGAGCGTTTCGAACGGCGGGTCGACCCCGGTGAGGATCGATCCGACTTCAAGGATCTTGTCCTCGGCCTCGTCGGTGCCGGTGGTCTCCAGGTCAAACCAGAGGAGGTGCTTCGCTTCAGGCATTCGCCGTCTCCTTTATCGGTGCCGGTGGACCGTAGCACCGCACCCGGAGTAGTTGCGGGTCCGTAGCCTTCGGAGCTACAGTCGTCGGGACCGCCAAACCAGGAGGAGCCGACATGGCTGCGACACCCGGAAATGACAACTACTCGGCAGGGTTGGTACTCGCCGAGCTCGCCGACCATTGGGCGATCGGTGAGTGGATCACCGACGGAGCCCTCACGGTGATGCCGAGCGCCCAGCCGCGGTACGCCGCGCTGAGCACGGGCGAGAAGAACATCGTGGACATCGCTTGGGCGATGCAGCAGGGCCGGTGGGACTTCCCGGTGGTGAAGGTGCTGGAGCTGGACTCGGGCTGGCGCGAGATCGTGATGGCAGCGATCTCGGCGCGGGTCCTCGCGTAACCTCGCGGCATGGGCACCAACGCCTTCAACGGTCAGGGGGATCCGTTCGGGTCCGGCTCGGTCGTGATCCCCGACGTTCCGACGCCGCTCGTCGCGTACCGCCAGTGGCAGGTCCAGTGGGGCCAGATCCCGGTTGAGGCTTCCGGGGCGTTCCCGTTCCCGGTTGGTGGCGACTCGCGGCTCCAGTCGACGTACAACCACGGGGTGTGGGAGCCGGGTCGCGAGGCGCGGGCGGGGTGCCCGTGGTCGGACGGCGACCATCACCCCCAAGTGGTCGAGAATGGGATGATCCGGTTCCCGTTCGGGGTCCCGGCCCGGTACACCTATCCCGACCGCGACGTGTGCCGGGCGTGCCCGTCGCCGACGGCCGCGGGTCATGAGGGGTACGGCTGCGGGATCTACGGGTTCAAGCTGCCCGGCAAGCTTGCCGCCGAGTCGCCGCTGATCTCGAGGGCGTGGGGCCGGATCGAGATGTGGGGCACCGTCTACGACCACGACTACGGCTACCGCGGGTCCCACGCCCGGGTGACCGGCATCGGCCTCCCCTTGGCCTTCGCCGATCGGAACGGGTGGGAGCTGGCGATGGTCGGGAGCCGCTCGAGTCAGCGCCACATGCTCGACTACCTCGCCGCCCTCTCGTTCCTGGCGCAGATCTACCGTGTGCCGCTTCTCAGGCCCCGCTCGGCGGTATCCGTCGAGGAGGTCTACCGGATGGCCTTAGCGGGCCGTGAGACGCCTGTCGTGGTCGATGAGGAGGTCGATCCGATCCATTACGCCCGCGAGCTGATGGCGAACGGCTACGAACCGGATCTCGGTGCCCGAGCTCGGAAGCACCGCGAGGTCATGGAGCTGACCGCGGTCCAGTCGATGAGCGGCGAAGCGAACATGCGCCGGCTGATCGAGATGCTCCACCTCGACCCCGCCGACTTCGGCCTCGAGGACGACGATGGCGAGTGACCCGTCGTCGCCGATGTGGCCGCTCGACTTCGGCGAGGGGTTCCGGGTTCCTGATGTGCCCGAGCCGATCGTCGGCTACCGGTGGTGGGTGCGAGCTGGCGGCCAGGGCCACCCGCTGCTCCTCTCGCCGCGCACCCGCCTGCCTTGGCGTCCCGGCGAACCGACGCGAGCGTTCTGCGTTCCGGGTTCGCACAACGGTGGCCGCGACGCTGCGTGCTCGAGGTGCCCGTGCCCTGGCGACGCGGCGAACCACGACGGGTACGGGTGCGGCCTCTACGCCTACCGGTCGCTGAAGGCGTTGCTCCACGAGATCGAGTTCCCGACCCACAAGCTCGGCGTGTTCAATTCGGGCTGGCAGGTGGTGGTCGGTCAGGTCGAGCTGTGGGGCGACGTGTACGAGCATGTCAAGGGGTACCGGGCGCAGTTCGCGAGGCCGTCGAAGCTGTTCGTCTATCCGCCGCCGGGGGATCATCAGTCGATCGATCCCGCGCTGATCGCCGAGCTCGCCGACGGGATTGACATGGCCCCGTCGGCGCTCGAGCTGGTGACGATCGCGGCCGAGGTGAGGCGTGTGGCACCGGCTGATCTTGAGGCGTTGGGCGAGGTGTACGAGATCCCGGTGGAGCCGTTCCCGATGTCGGCGGCCGAGGTGAACCGCGAGGTAGCGCAGTTCATGGCGTCGGTGTTCGCCGAGGTGAGGCGCTCCGCTGCGAGTCAGGTGCGAGCGTCGATGCCGGGCCGGCTCTCCGTGGTCGGCCACGTCGTCGGCCTGGTCGCCGCGTTGCTGTTCCTCGGATCGGACCTGGCGTCGGCCAGTTGGTTCGGGGTGGTGCTGTGGACGGCGATGGCCGGGATCTACCTGCACTGGCTCGTGAAGTACGGCGTGCGTCGGCGAGTGATCGGCGCGCTCGAGATGGAGGAGGACGAAGATGGGTGAGATCGGGAAGCCGATTCGGGAGGAACCGCTGGTGGTGCCAGCCCCGGCGACGGAGCCGGCGAGGCGCGAGCCGTCACCCGCGACGCCTTCGACGCCAGTCCCTGAGCGGGAACCGGTCTCGACGTGAGCTGGGAACTGCTGGCCGGCGTCGGGGCTGTGGTGGCGCTCGGTTGTGGTGGTGGTCCGGTTCATCTGGCGGAATTGGCGCTGAGCTCGGGGGCGTTTCCGCTGGTCAGCGAGTTGTTCCCCGAGAACCCCCGTTTGTAGTTGATTCGGCTACAGCGGTATGCCATGCTGGTCCTCGTCGGGAAGCCCCCACATACCCGGCAAGCAAGTAGGGGCGAGTCGCAACAGCGGCGGGCAGCACCAGCCACCGGTGAGACCACCCGAGAGGGGGCAGGGGAGCCAACCCCGGCAGTAGCGAACAAGGCAGACCGAGGGGGAAGCCCTCGGAGCGCCGATCGCCTGGCGCTCGTACCAAGTGAGGCGAACCGATCGAGAGCACCTTGATCGGGCTTGGCACCTCGGAGGTACCGCCCCGAAGTAACGCCAACGACTCCAGCCCTGACGGCTAACGACCACGACTCACCCCTCGAGGTGAGCGACCCCTGAACGAAGGCTGGACGAGGTCGAAAAGGCAAAGCGAGTGAACGAGGAGAACGAGCCGAAGAACCCCGGATGAGAACCACGGAGCTGCAGCGAAGTGGGGAGAGCATGGGGGTCGGAGGCTCGGGCCAAGCCCGATCAAGGTGCTCACGATCGGGAAGCTCGACCGGCCGCCTCGGTGGGCCGAGCGTCACAGACACGGGGTTCGAACCCCCGGCTAGGCACGAGCAAGTGCCAACCTCCTTCGGCCCTGCCGCTCGGAGCGCCTCCCCGGCATGGGGTAGCGGAGACGGAACCAGATGCGACGCTCGCTCCACCGAGGCGGCTGGTCGAGAGCAGAGTCGGTGGCCCTCATGGGGTCATCGGGTCAGCGAGCTCAGGACTCGCCCGCAGTAATGCCCTCGGGAACACCGGGGGCCGTGGCCGAGCTGGAACCTCCTCCCCCTGCCGGTAACGCGGGCAGGGGCATGGGACATGCCAGCGACGCTGCGAGGGCGGAGGAAATGGGAGCATGCCAAACCGGCCCGAGAGGGTGGGCAACACGCAAGCGGTGGCGAAGCCCTTCTAGAGCTGAGAGGTCGGCGTCGAGCGATCGGCGCAGCAGCGTAAACCCGGCGACGAGCCGGGGTGGTCGGCCTAGCATCGCAACCCCGGTGAACCCATGAAGGTCACCGACTCGAGCTGCTACGCCAGCGTCGGACCCGACTCGGGGGCGGCGACTTCAGCGAACCGATCCAAGACCAAGTAGGCCGGCGACTCCCCTCCGGGGCGAGCGCCGACGAACGTGCGGACACCGGTCGACTCGGAGCGCCACCGCGAGGGAGACCGGTGAAGGGGTGGCTGGCTGAGGAACCTCCCCCAAGAGGGCCCCGGCGTGCGCGGTTGAGACAACCCAAGCGTCGGGAAGCGGTACCAAGGAACACGGCTAAGTAGTCCAGCCGGTGAGGGGGCCGGGAGCGAGTGATCGCCCGGGTGTGATGAGCATGGGAGACGGCCAGCGAGCAGGCCCGATGGATACGTCTGGCCGCGCTCAACACCTCCCACCGAAGCTCCTCGGGGCCGGCGTTGGCGTAGCAGCTCGAGGGGCCCTCGGCTTCGGCCGGGGGCTTCTTCTCGTTCCGGGGTTCCTGTTCCGTGGCCCTCGGCTGGAATAGGCTGGCCCGCATGGATCGCCAGATCATCACCGACACCTCCCGCGTTTCGCCCGGATCGGTGCCCGAGCAGCGGCTGCTGGCGAAGCTCATGGCCGACGGGTACGCCCACATCCGAACCGGGTCCTGCGACTCGCCGGTCGATCTCACCGAGGTCCGACCCGTGCTTGAGAAGGCCTTCGGGGCCGCCGCGGTCGAAGCCGAGGGGTGCGGCGGCGGAACGTCGCTCCTCCTCGAGGACGGCGGCGGGGTGTTGTGGGTCGAATACTCGCCGCGGTGGCACGAGTGGCATTGGGCCGTCGCGTCGAACCTGGCGTCGAACACCGAGCGGTGGGCCGCCGCGATGACCGGGATGCTCCCCCCGTTCGAAGCGGTCAGCGACGACGGTCGGCTCTACACGAACTTTTGGGCGAAGCACCCGATGGCCGGCGGGTACTCGTATCTGCGGCCGATCGAGGTCCAGGGCTGGTCGGAGATCGCCGGGAACTACCCCGAGTCGGTCCGGGCCGAGCTCGGGAAGCTCGTCACGATGCGCGACCCGGGGGCTGGCGGCAAGCTGGTGCTCCTTCATGGGCCGCCGGGTACCGGCAAGACCCGGTCGATCATGGCGCTCCTGGCCGCGTGGCGCGAGTGGTGCGAGCCGCACGTCATCACCGACCCCGACTCGTTCTTCAACCACCTCGACTACATGAACGACGTGATCCTCGGCGGCGGCTTCGATGACGGCCGGTGGCGGGTGCTCATCGTGGAGGACGGCGACGAGTTCATGGACGTCGACGCCAAGAGTCGAACCGGGCAGGCGCTCAGCCGGCTGCTCAACCTCGGCGACGGGATCGTCGGCCAAGGGCTGAACGTGCTGACCATCATCACGACGAACGTCGAGATGGGTTCGCTGAATCCGGCGGTGGCGAGGACGGGGCGTTGCATGACGAACCTCCACTACCCTGCCTTCGACCAGGCCGAGGCCGAGTCGTGGCTGGCTTCCCGCCAGCTCGAGGGTGTCGAGGTTCCCGAGGACGGGATGACGCTGGCCGATCTGTACGGGGCGAAGCGTCGCTCCGACCATCTGGCCGACGTGCTCGGCCGATTCGACTGAGGAGAACCGACATGGCCGAGGTCACGCTCACGCTGCCGGTGACGAACACGTCACCCGCGGGGGTCCCGCTGGACCGCATCAACGCTGCGATCGCCGCCGGCGAGTTCGAGCTGGTGCGAGCGCACCGCTTCTACTCGCTGACGCCGTGGGACGACGTGAAGACGTTCATCTCCAGGGTCGCGACGGTGAAGTACGAGGCCAGCATCGGCTACGAGACGACGCTCCTCGCCGAGACCGAGGACTCGGTGATCGCCCTGTCGTGCGAGTGGGGCGACGAGTGGACGCTGATCTGCGCGGTCCGCGCCGACGCTCGAGCGCAGAAGTGGATCGCGTCGATGGCGTCGATGCTCCCCGAGCCGCCTCCCCCGCCGCCGCCGCCACCGCGTCCCGACAACATGGTGCCGGTCATGTTCTGGATGCAGAACCCGATGACCGGTGGCGCGTACGCTCGCCGCCGCGACATCGAGGTCCAGAAGTTCGAGGACGTCGCCGAGAACTACCCGGCCTCGACCCGCGCCGAGCTCGCCGAGCTCATGGCGCTCGAGGAGCCGGGGGCCGGCGGGAAGCTCGTGCTGTTCCACGGCCCTCCGGGGACCGGGAAGACGCGGGCGATCCTGTCGCTGATCTCGGAGTGGCGTGACTGGTGCGCCGCTTCGGTGGTGACCGACGCCGACCGGTTCTTCGGCGACCCGACGTACCTCAACGACCTGCTCTTCGACTCGGCTGGCCGCAAGGACTGGCTGCTGCTGGTCATCGAGGACGGCGACGAGTTCATGAACGTCGGGTCCCGAGAGTCGAAGGGCCAGGACGTCGCCCGGCTGCTGAACGTGGCCGACGGCATCATCGGCCAGGGCCTCAACGTCCTGACGTTGATCACCACGAACGTGGCGATGGACGAGCTGAACCCGGCGGTCGTGAGGACCGGCCGGTGCATGTCGAATCTGCAGTTCCCGGGGTTCGGCGAGGGCGAGGCCGCGGAGTGGCTCGAGGCCCACGGGGTCGACTACTCGGACGAGGATCTCGGCGGTTCGACCTTGGCCGAGCTGTACGAGCTGGTGCGCCGGACCGAGCGGGCGCAGAAGGCTCTGGCCCGTTTCGCCGACTAGCCGGCGTCCTTGCTGCCTGTAGCTTCGCAGGCTACGATCCACCGGTACCCGACAACCGGAGGAACATGATGAGCGGACAACTGCCCGACGCCGACGAGGCGCGCCGACAGGTGCTGAATGAGGTCGCCCTCGAGGACGGCACGGTGCTGGTGAAGGGCGACGAGATCCATGCCCAAGGCGAGCCGGGTGCGACGTTCAAGTTCATCCACCTCGCGATCTCGCCTGATGGGTCGAGCCGGTGGGTGTCCTGCTACGGCGGCACGAAGGGCCGGGGGATGCATCGGGCGTTGCGACCCGAGAAGATCCGGGTCAAGAAGGGCACGAAGGCGGTCAAGATCGGCGACCCGACCGGCGAGGCTGCCGAGGAGTTCGTCGCTGAGGCCCCGCCCGAGGAGGAGGCTCCGGTCACCGAGACCGTCGAAGCCCCGCCCGAGGTCGCGCCGGAAGCTCCACCCGAGGCCCCGCCAGCGGAACCGGCCGACGAACCGGAGGTCGAGGAGCTGAAGGGCGAGGACTTCGAGGAGGCGGTGAAGCCGAAGCGTCGACCCGACAAGGCCGCCAAGGAAGGCGCGCTCGCCGAGGCGATCGCCGCTGGCCGGATCAAGGCGGGCACCGAGCTGCACCACGGCGAGTACCGCGGGGTCGTCACAGCGTCGGGGCACGTCGAGGTGGCCGGTGAGACCTACAACTCGCCGAGCACCGCAGCGAAGAACGCCGCGGGTCGCCAGTCGGCGAACGGGTGGGACTGGTGGAAACTCCCGAGCGGCGAGAAGCTCCAGACGGTCAGATGAGCGCATGGACATCGAACTGCTCGACCGTTACCAGCGCGCCACCGGCTTCATGGGGGTCGGCGATCCGTTCAACGCGGGCTTCGATCAGGTAGACCGGCTCCTCGATTCGGGGCGCGGTCGCCGCGAAGCGTGCATCGAGTTCTCGTGGTCGGTCCCGACCCTCGAGGCGGTCATGGCGCTCGTCGCCTGCGGGCCGATCATCGACCCGATGGCGGGCACCGGCTATTGGGCGATGCTGGTCGACCAGGCCGGCGGCGATGTGATCGCTTCGGATGTGATCCTCCCCGGCGACGACCCCGAGGAAGCGGCCGAGATCACCAGCTCCTTGTGCGGCTACGGGAACCCGTGGCACGCCGAGGGCGGCCGCCAGTGGTTCCCCATCGGTCGTCAGGATGCCCGTCAGGCGGCCTCAGATCACCCTGAGCGCACGCTCGTCCTCTCCTGGCCCCCATACGGCGACGAGATCGGCGCGGCCGTCGAGGAGGCGTTCTGGACGGCCGGCGGGAAGCGGATGGTCTACATCGGCGAACCCGGCGAGGGTTGCACCGGTGATGAGGTGTTGCACGCCCGGCTCGGCTGGTCGCCGCTCTGTCGGGTCCACGAGTTCGACTTCGACCCCGATGAGTACGAGTGCGTCTGCGAGCTCGCCGGCGCTCAGCGGTGGCTCCAGGTGTCGGAGGTGTCGCTCCCGCAATGGTTCGGGATGCACGACGCCCTGTTCATCTTCGACCGGAAGGACCCCGCATGATCTTGGCGATCGTCGGCACCCGCACGTTCGTCGCGCCCGACGGCGAGGCGCGCGCCCGTGAGATCATCCGCGCCGAGCTCGCCGAGCGGAAGCCCGAGCTGGTGATCTCGGGCGGCGCGTCCGGCGTCGATTCGTGGGCGGCCGAGGAGGCGCTGCTCCTCGAGCTGGCGGTGGAGGAGATCACCCCGTTGCACGCCCGGTGGGAACCGAACGGGTACAAGGCCCGGAACATGCTCATCGCCGAGCGGTGCGACGAGCTGATCTCGATCCGTTGCGGCCAGGCGACGAGCTACGGGTCCGGGTGGACCGCCGATCGGGCGGCCGAGCTCGGGAGGCCGGTGACCCGCTACACGCTGGATCCTGTCACAGCGGTGTAGTAGGGTCAGCTACATGATGAACCCGGGGAACCGCCCCGGTCTGAGCAAGGAGGAGCCACATGGCTCACAAGCTGGAGCAGGTCAGCCACCCGAAGGCGCAGGCGAACCGAGTCGCGAAGGCGATTCGGATCGTGGCCTTCCTCGAGACGAGCGACTTCCTGTCGACGGTGTGCCCCGAGAGCGTCGCCGCGCTCGGCCCCGCGGCGTGGGAAGCCTTCGCCGCCGAGTTCGATGAGACGGTCCCGAGCGTCGAGACGATCGCCGTGGTGATCGGGGTCGTCGCCGGTCGCGCCATCGGGGACGTCGAGTTCACCGTCGAGGACGGCGAGGTCGCCGAGGTCGCCACTCTGGCGGCGGTGAGCTGAGCGATGCGAACGCCGAGGCCAGCCGAGTTCGCCGCGGCCTTCGCGCTGTTGACCGATGACCGGCTCCCGGCGGCGGTGGAGGAAGCTCGCCGCCGTCGGGGTTTGTCGACCCGGGCCGCAGCCGCCGAGATCGGGACGCATCACAACACCATCGTCCGGTTGGAGCGCGGCCAGATCGCCACGTCGCAGATGCTGCTGAAGACGATCGCCAAGATCGTCGTGTGGCTCGAGGAGGGGTCGTGAGTCGCCTCGCTGACCGGCTCGGCGGCGGGATCCGCGTGGGATTCGAGTCCCGCGAGGAGCAGGAGAGGGCCATCGCCGAGTCGACGGCCCGAGCTTCGCAAGCGATCCATCGTGACTCCCCGGTGTACGAAATCTCGAACGTGCTGCGGCTATACCGTGAGCAGCGCGACCAGTACCCGAACCTCGACTCGTTCCCGATGGTCGCCCCACCCCACGACAACTACCTGATGGAAGCCCGGTGGCCGCAGGGGTCGCTCGACGGCGAGCGGTTCACCGAGCCGAAGCAGGTCGGGCTGCTCTTCGCCCGCATGCCCGATTCGGAGGGGTGGGATGGTGGGCCGAGCTGCGCGCTGGCGGTCCTCGCCGTCGGGTTCTGGCGCGGGAAGCCGGACCATCTCGGGTCGTGGAGGCTCATCATTGACGAGGTGGGCGGCCTGGCGGTCGCCGATCCGACGCCGGCGCAAGGCCTTCGTCGCTGGCATTCGAGGCGGGTCGCCGGGCAGGTCGATACGGTCGCGAGGCACCGTGATCTCCTGCGGGATCTGGAAGGCCGGATCGAGTCGGGCGATGAGGATGAGCGGGCCAAGGCGCTCCGCGACGCCGAGGCGGCGCTCGAGGACGCCGCCGGCGAGCTTGAGGCGACGGAAGCCGAGCTGGCCGAGATCGAGGCCGAGCTCGACAAGGTGATCATGGGGATGATGGAGCGCGAGATCCTGTACCCGGCGCTCCTCACGCACTCGCTCCTCAACTGCCGGAACGTCGAGGTCGAAACGAACGCCCCGCCGGCGAAGCTGTCGAAGCGGCACCAGCGGAAGCGGGGCGCGCCGATGGTGAAGTTCAAGACGCTGAAGGTGAACCCGATGGGCGGCGGGCGGCGGTCCTCGAGCGGTGGTGGCGGGACCGTCGATCTTGGCGGCGGCCAGACGGCGCTCCACATTGTCCGCGGCCACTTCAAGACCTACACGGCTGACCGGCCGCTCCTCGGTCGTCACGTCGGCACCTACTGGTGGCAGGCGAACGTGCGAGGCTCGATCGACAACGGGGTCGTCGTGAAGGACTACGAGGTCGAGGTGTGAAGGTCGACCTGCTAGACGATCTGGACTCGAACGGGTGGCACACCTCGGCTCACCCTCGGCCGATCTCGCTGAAGCGGTCGCTGCCGTTCTACACGCGGGGACCGAGCTACTACGTCCACCGGGTCCGCTCGGGGCTGCTCCACCACGACGGGCGGATCTCCGTCACGTTCTGGTGCGGCCCGATCGGACACGGCAAGGGCGGCGCTCGGCTGGCCGCCGAACCTCCCGAGGGGTGCCAGGTCTGCTCGACGTGCGAGGGGCGTGCTGTCGGCTCGGGCCAGCTCGGCTCGAGGGTTCTCGCCGGCGGTCGTGAGGTGATCTTCTCGCCGGCCCCTGGCCGCAAGATCGAGTGCGTGTGGGAGCGCGGGTCGCGCGGGTATGCGTGGATCGACTATCACCAGTGCCGGACCCGGGCGCGGTTCGTCGCTTCGAAGGACGGGGGGGAAGACCGGCCGACCTGCCTCTACCACACCCGGTCGATGAAGGCGATCAACGCCGGGTGGGTGTTCGCACCGATGCCGGCCCCATTCGAAAGCGGAGCGTGATGGCGAAGGACTACGCGGTGTGGCGGATGGACTCGGTCCTCGAGCCGTGGCCGATCGCCGACGGCGCAGCGCAGGCGGTCGTCACATCGCCGCCGTACTGGTCGAGGCGCAGCTACGGCGATGACGACGCCGAGCTCGGCCAGGGCGACGACCTCGACGCGTACGTCGACTCGCTCGTCTCGTGTTTCCGTGAGGCGCACCGGGTCCTCGCCGGCGACGGGCTGCTGTGGGTCAACCTCGGCGACTCCTCAGCGAAGTCGGGCGGCGCGGGCGGCGACTACAACAAGGGCGGCCGCAAGGAGGGGCAGCGGAAGTACCGGCAGGGCCGCTCGGGGTTGCCCGGCCCGCAGTACGCGCTCGTCCCGTTCCGGTTCGCGCTGGCGATGCAGGCCGACGGGTGGCTCGTCCGCAAGTCGATCGTGTGGGACAAGTCGCCGACGGTGAGGCCCGAGGACCCGAACCATGTGCGCCGACCGCTCGAGGCGCACGAGCACATCTTCATGCTGGCCCCGGGGCGCAACCGGTTCGACCGGGCCGGCCTTGAGCTGGCGGGCGAGCTCGGCGACGTCTGGCACTTCCAGCCCGAGACGAGGGCGCGCCAGGACTCGAAGGGGAACCGTCACCCGGCCCCGTACCCTCCCGAGCTTCCGTTGCGGTGCCTGCGAGCGTCGGGGGTGAAGCCCGGCGAGTTGGTGGTCGACCCGTTCCACGGCTCGGGTTCGTCGGGCGACGCGGCCCGCGAGCTCGGCTGCGGCTATGTCGGAATGGACCTGTACGTCGGGCGTCAGCGCCGACGTTCTCGGGGGAGTTCTAGAACAACCCGCTGACCAGCGGTTATGCGAGGCCCTTTCCGCCCGCTGTAGTCGCTTCGGCTACACGGGCATGGTACGTTGGTGTCCATGAGGAAGCCCACCACCACAGGAGAAGGCACCATGACCATCACCGCTTACGAAGAGACCGCATCGAACAGCGACGCCGCCAAGGACGCCGAGCGCACCGCCCGCGACATGGTCTACGCACTGGCGACCGACGGGGGCAACGACCCCTACGCCACCTGCGCCGACGAGGGCGACATCGCCGAGTCGATCGCCGACGAGCTGGCGGTCACGCACGGCCTCAGCGTCGAGCTGGCCTTCGAGATCGCCGAGCAGGTCGCCGGTGAGACCATCGACACGATCCGCTGCGGCTGAGCAGCGACACTGGAACGAGGAGGAACCCCGATGGCGAAGAACCGCAAGACGAGCACCCACCGCCGAGACCTCTCCGGTCTCCGTGGTCGCGAGCGCGCCGAGCACTTCGCCAACGGCGGCACCGTCGCCCAATGGCGCGGCGCAGCTCGCACCTACGACAACAAGACCAAGGCCCGCGCTTCGAAGGAAGCGTGCCGCGGCCGGGTCACCAACTGAAGGAGAGGCCGATGGCCTACGCCAAGAAGTCACGCGACGACCAGAAGGCCGAGGCAGCGGAGGCGCTCGAGCGTCTGCACGGGCAGGTCGCCGAGATCAACGGCTCCGAGGAGTGGCTCGACTACCTCGCCACGATGAGCAAGTTCCGGTCGTACTCGCCGCTCAACACGATGCTGATGTGGATGCAGTGGGAGGGCCGACGGCGTGAGAACCCCGAGCTGCCCGAGCTGAGCCAGCCCGCCGCCTTCTCGAAATGGAAGGGCATGGGCCGCTGGATCCGCAAGGGCGAGAAGGGCCTCGGGGTGCTGGTCCCGATCCGGGTGACTGACCGCGACGCCGAACCGGGCGACGATGGCCGCCAGCCGAAGAAGCTGGTCGGCTTCCGGCTGGTGTTCAAGACCTTCGATGTGGCGCAGACCGACGGCGAGCCGCTCCCCGAGAACCCGATCCGAGAGGAGATGGTCGAGGGTGAGGGCGACGAGGCGGTGTGGGCGGCGCTGGTCGACCAAGCCGAAGCGCTCGGCTACCGGGTCGAGATCGCCGACGAGGTGCTCCCCGCTCACGGCGACTGCAACTTCCTCCTGAAGCGGCTCCGGGTCGCCGAGTCGCTCCCGGCCGCTCAGCAGGTCAAGACGCTGGTGCATGAGCTGGCCCACGCCACGCTCCACAGCCCCGACGAGTACCTGCTGGCCCACAGCACCCCGTACCACGTCGCTGAGGTCGAGGCCGAGTCGGTCGCCTTCACGGTGATGGCGCTCCTCGGGCGGGACACCTCGAGCTACAGCGTCGGGTACGTCGCGAGCTGGTCGAAGGGTGACGGTGAACTGATCGCCAAGACCGCCGAGAAGGTGATCGGCACCGCGCAGCGAATCGCCGAGGCCGTCGAGGCGTCGGTCGAGGTACAACAGGAGGCCGCTTCGGCGGCATGACGAAGGAGGGGCCGATGGGCTTCGAAGAGGACAAGCGCCAGTGGGAGGGCATATACGCCCTCTTGAATCAGGGCCGGTTGTGGGTCGACCGCGACGCCAACCGGGTGGAGATCGCCGAGATGCCAGCGACCTACCGGGCGAACGTGGTCCGGTGGCTGCGATCGCGGGCTGTCGGCCTCGAGTGGAAGTACGGGTTCGGCGAGGCGATCTCGATGGGCCGGTACGAGGACGCCTTCGGGCTCCCCGACGACTTCGACATCCCGATGCACGACGACGAGTGGCCGCTCCACATCGACCTGCGGACCGCCGCGGGGAAGCGGGAGTGGCGTGAGCTGTGCCTCGGCTGGATTGAGGGGACCCGGCTGGTGAGGTCGCTGCGGGTGGGCGCGGAGGTCACGATCGGCTGACCGCTCCCCGGTTGCCCTCGGGGTTCCGGTGTACGCTCGACCGTCAGATGGGCTACACCGATCCCGAGGGCTGACATGCCGCGATCCGAACGGCTGCGACGCCGACCCCGAACCTCGATGAGCGCCAGGGGCGGCCGCACCTTCCAGATGATGCACCCCGACCGCTCGGCGAGCGCGCACTCATCGGCGGTGGTCCGGCTGAAGGACTGGAAGGTCCCCGATACCGGGATCGGTGAGGCGTGGCAGCGGGAGGCTTACGGGTACGCCGACGTGATCGGCGAGCTCGGCTATGTGGTGAACCTCACCGCCAACACGGTCGGCGAGGGGAACGTGATCCCGTCGGAGTGGGATGAGGAAGCTCGGGCGTACAAGCCGACCGAGGACGAACGGGTCCGTCGGGTGTGGCGGGCGTTCGTGGGGCCTCGGGGCGGCCAGGCCGAGCTGCTCCGCAAGGCCGCGATCCACATGCAGACCGCCGGCGAGAGCTACCTCGTCGGCACCCCGTTGAAGACCGACCGGAGCCAGTACGGCGGCCTCGAGTGGGAGTTCCTGTCGACCGAGGAGATCCGAGTCGAGGGCCTGACCGGCAAGCGGACGATCAAGCGGAACCGGGCGGGACGCGGCACCGACGGCGGGTACGTCACCGTCGAGGCGTTCGTGACCCGCATGTGGAACAGCGACGCCCGGTACAGCGACCGGGCCTACTCGATGGTGAAGCGCAACCTGCCGATCTGCCGGGAGATCGTGGTTCTGACGCAGGTGGTCGACGCCATCGCGAAGTCTCGGCTGGCGGCCGGGATCCTGTTCGTCCCCGACGAGATGAGCTTCGGCCCCGAGGACGAGAAGGAAAACCCGGGCGACGACACCGATGACATCGATGAGTTCACGCAGGAGCTGCTCGAGCATCTGCAGGCTCCCGTCGATGACCGGACGTCCGCGGCGTCGCTGGTCCCGCTGATCCTCCGGGGCGCGGCCGAGCTCGGCAAGGAGGTGCGGCTGATCGAGGTCGCCCGCGATCTGGACCGGCTCTACCAGGACCTTCGCCAGGAGGCGATCGGTCGGCTTGGTGGCGGGCTCGACATCCCGCCCGAGGTCATGGCCGGCAAGTCGGGGCTGAATCACTGGACCGGGTACAACATCGACGCCGAGTACGTCACGAAGCACGTCGTGCCGCTCGCCGGCGGGATCCTCGACTTCATCACCGAGGCGTACATGCGCCCGATGTTGAAGACGTTCGAGGACATGACCGCCGCCGAGGCTGGCCGGTTCTCGCTCCGCTATGACCCGTCGCCGATTATGAAGCGGGCCGATTCGGGGCCGTCCGCTCGGGCCGCGTACGACCGGATCGGTGTGTTGTCGGGTGAGGCGTACCGCCGCGAGAACGGGTTCGATGAGGCCGACAAGCCTGATGACGAGGAGACCCGCCGGCGGTTGCTCGAGGAGATCCTGCTGCGCCGGCCGCTCGAGATGGCCCCGATCATCCTGCCGCTCCTGTACCCCGACGAGGATCTGTCGGGCTTCCCCGAGGTGATCGTCCCGGTGAACGAGGTCGGCCAGGGCAGCCCCGCGCTGACCCCGGGCGGCGGCGACGCTCCGGTTGGCGATCTCGAGGACGGCCAGGACGAACCGGTCCCGATCGAGGCCGACGCCAGCGTGGGAACCGACATGCCTGCCGCCGAGCGCGAGCTGATCGACCGGCTCGCCACCGCCGCGGACGCTGCGCTGGAGCGGGCGCTCGAGAAGGCAGCGAACCGGATCCTGTCGAAGCTGAACGGGCGCGACAACGAGCCGCTCCGTGACCAGCTCAAGTCCCTCGATCGGCACGAGGTGTTCGGGTCGACGCCTTCGTCGGTGCTGACCGGCATCAGCGAAACGCCGGCCGGGCTGATGATCGGCGCGTGGGACACGTTCGCCGACAAGTCGAAGGGCTGGATCCGGGCGTACATGATCGAGGCGGGGGTGGAGACGTACCTCGCAGACGACCAGGCCGACCTGATCACCCGTGAGCTGGTCGAGATGCTCGAGGTCCACGCGATGTCGGCGACTCGCCGCCCGTTGCGGGTGGGCGAGAACGGGCTGCGGGTTCCGAATGAGCTGGTCGAGCGGGCGATGGAAGCCTCTCGGTCTGTGCAGCTCGCGGGGGTCTGATGTCGGCGTCGCAGGCGCAGCGCGACGAGTGGATTGCGCTGGTGACCGTGGCAGCGCTCGACGCTGTGGCGATCACCCGGACCCGGATGGCGGGGGCGTTGAATGGCGCTTCGCAGCCGTATCGGGTCGACGCGTTGTACGACCCGTCGTGGTGGCTGGTCCCGATGACGGCGATGGTGGTGCCGACGTTGCGGACCGTTGGCGCTCAGGCGGCCGCTCAGGCGGCGAGCGAGTACGGGCTGGAACAGGAACTCGAGGATGGTGAGTGGACCGGCGGGGTGTCCGAATCGATCGCCGCTCAGACCGCGATCCTGACGAACTACGGGACGAACGAGGTGACGGCTCGGGTGGCGGCGATCACCGAGCAGGCGAACAGCGAGGGGTGGGACGCGGCTCGCACGGCCGGCGTGCTCGGCTTGGCGGTCGAGTGGGACGCGAGCTCGGCGACCGCGGCGGTCTACAACGCGCCCGGCCCGGTGTCGGACGGGATCGCCGAGAACATGGGGGAGACCGAGGCGCACACGGCATGGGAGGCAGGCGGGTTCGCGGTGGTGGCCGTGAGCCTCCTTGAGGTGAAGGTGTGGGACACGTCGTTCGTGAACAGCCGGTTCAGCCATGAGGCCGCTCATGGGCAGACGGTGGCGCTCGGCGAGGAGTTCGAGCTGGCGGCCGGGTCGTGTCAGTTCCCTGGCGATTGGTCGCTGCCGGGGTCGGAGCGGATCAACTGCCAGTGCTCGGTGATCTACCGGACGCTCGAGGCCGACGAGGTGCTTTGACCGGGCGGGTAGCTGACCCGATGGTCCCCGAGGGGATACTCTCGGGTCAGACCTTGGCGACGGAACGACCGAAGAGGCCCCCGGATGGCAGACCAGCTCGATCTCCTCGACCCGCTGCAGTCGCAGGAAATCCTCGACGCCGTGCGGGTTCTTGCCCGCTCCGACGCGTCGAAGATGGTCCTCGATGCGCTCACCGCTTCGTCAGCGGATCCCTCCGACGGGATGCCCGACATCGATCCGGTCGAGGTCAACCTGCGAGAGGCCGGCGTCGGCGCGGTCGACTACTGCGGGAAGTGCCGGTTCTGGCAGCCGCCCGGCGAGCTCGCCGACAGTGAGTTCGTGACCGGGACCTGCGCGATCGTGACCGGGGACATCGACTACCAGGACGTCTGCGATCTGTACGAGGAACGTGTGACCGCCGGCGACGGCGAGCTGCCCGAGGCGGCCGGGACGCAGATCCCGAACCCCGGCGACGGCATGGGGGAACCCGATGACGACGGCGACGGCCCCACGCCGGGGGGGGAGGTCGATGGACCGGCTCCGACGATCGAGGGGGACAACGCCTCGACGGTGGCCGAGGTGTTCGGCGACGAGTTCTGGCGCGAGTACCAGGAAGAGGACGAGCACGGCGGGGTGATCGTGACCGTCGAGCCGACCCCCGAGCAGAAGCAGGCGCTCGAGCAGCCCGGCGGTATGCCGGCCGACCAGCTCCATTTGACGCTGGCGAAGATCGATGGTGTCGACAATGACGCTGCCGCCACGGAGGTACTCGGGGTGCTCCTCGAGCTCGCCGCCGAGTACCCGGCGTTCTCGGGTGAGGTCGCCGGCACCGGCGCTCTCGGCGAGCGCCAGTGGGGCGTCGCTCTGGTCGACGCGGAAGATCTCGGGCTGCTGCGGAGCGAGGTGATCGAGGCGCTAGTCGACGCCGGAATCATGGTCTCCGACGACCACGACTTCATCCCACACATCACGCTCACCGAGGGTCCCATCCCGGCCGACGCTGCGATCGTGGGCCTACCATTGACGTTCGACAGTCTCGTCCTTCGGGTCGGCTCGCAGGTCATCGCAGTTGGGATGGATGGCCCGGCCCCCGCCGATGAAGTGGATGTCGAGGAGGAACCCGTGGCACCGACCATGACCGAACCCGAAGCCCCCGAAGACGCTCCGATGGAGCCTGCCCCCGCTGAGGGCGAGGCTGCCACGATGAGTATCGATGACCGCCAGGAGCGGATCCGTCGCGCGCTGCGCCAGATGAGCCTCGATGACCGCGAGATGCTCCGCAGCCAGCTCGAGGTGCCCGCCGACGAGCCGATGGTGGCCGCCGGGACCGACGCCGAGCTGGTCGAGGACTCCGGTGCCCCGCCGCCCGAGGTCGCGCCCGTCGAGGAGCCGGCCGAGGCCGACACCGACGGCGAGGAGATCGCCGAGCTCGAGACCGAGGTGTTCGGCGCGATCGCTCCGCACGACACGCCCACCTCCGACGACGCGTGGGACGGACCCGAGAACGACGTTCGGGTGAGCTCGCCGAACGATCCCGACTACTTCGACGCGGTCTACGCGTGGCGCGACGACGACGGGGATCTCGATGTGAAGGCCGCCTACCGGTTCATCCACCACTTCGTGAGCGAGTCCGGCGACCCGGGAGCGGCTTCGACGGTGGCGTGCTCGACCGGCATCGGCGTTCTGAACGGCGGCCGCGGTGGGACGACCATCCCGGGCGACGACCGGCAGGGCGTCTACGACCATCTCGCCGCGCACCTGCGCGACGCCGACATGGAGCCGCCCGAGCTCATGTCCGACGAGGAGGCCGCGCTGGTGGCGCGTGCCCACGAGTCGGGCGTCCAGATCAACCCCGCCGACCCGGATTCTGTCCGGTCGGCTCTCGAGCACACGATCTTGGCCGATGAGGCCGAGGCGGCGCTCGCAAAGGCTGAGGAGGCCGACGTGGTGGACCTGACCGACATCGAGGATTCGGCGCTGCTCACCGAGCTGGCCCGCAGGGTGCTTCTCGAGGCCGCTGACGGGGTTGCGGCCGCCGAGGCCGCCGAAGGCGACGACACGGCCGCTGAGGGCGTCGAGATGGCCGAGGACGGCGACGCTCCCGAGGTCGAGCCAGAGGTCGAGGACGTGGTGGTCGGCGAGTTCGATGACGGCGACCAGGACTACGACTGGACCGGCATCATCATCGTGGAAGGCCTCCCCTCGGGGGATGGCCGGATGGTCGCCGAGGGCGGGCTGACGTGGCGCGAGTTGCCGCTGCCGCTCATGCTGCAGACGGTGAACGCCCCGGGCCACGAAGGCTCCGAGATCGCCGGCTCGATCCACAAGCTCGAGCGGCGCGGCCAGGACATCCTCGGGTGGGGCAAGTTCGACTCGGGCAAGGCTGGCACCGAGTACCGCCGGCTCCTCACCGAGAAGACCATGCGGGGCGTGTCGGCCGACATCGACTCCGTGAAGGTCGAGTTCCGTGACCCCGAGTCGGGCGACTCGATCGACCCGGCCGACCTGCTCTTCGGTGACCCGATGATGGAGGTCATGGAGGTGCTCACCGAGGGCCGGATCATGGGCGCGACGGGGACCCCGTTCCCGGCGTTCCAGGAGGCCCACATCGAGCTGATCGGCGCTGCCATCGAGGACGAGGCGCTGGTCGCTTCCGCCGCGTGGATCACCGAGACGACCGGCAACGCGTTCGCCTTGGCTGGCGACGGCTACCGGGTCTACACCCCGATCGAGCAGGCACCGTGGGTGCTGCGCGGCGAGGAGCCGGTGTCGCTGGTCGCTTCGGCCGGCGAGTCGCCCGAGCTCGAGATCCCGATGCATCCGTCGCTCGAGTGGTTCGCTCCGACGAACACGGTGGAGCCGTTCACGGTCCACGCCGATGGGCGGATCACCGGGCTGCTCGCCAAGTTCGGGACGTGCCACATCGGCCGCTCCGACCGGTGCATCCCGGTGCCCACCTCCCGCGACGGGTACAGCCACTTCCGCAACAAGAAGGTGCTGAGCGCCGAGGGTGAGCTGGTCGCGACCGGGCCGATCTTCATGGACACGGTCCACCCCGACCTGAAGCTGAAGGCGTCCGACACCGAGGCCCACTACCACGACACGGGCTGCGCGGTCGCCGATGTGGCGGTGTACGACACGGACCACGGCATCGAGGTCTGCGGGGCGCTCCGACCGGACGTGACCGAGGAGCAGATCCGCCGGCTGCGTGGCAGCGACATCTCGCCCGACTGGCGCAAGATGGCCGGGCGGCTCGAGATGGTCGGCCTCCTGGCGGTGAACGTCAGCGGGTTCGTGGTGCAGGGCCTCGTCGCCGCAGGAGCGCACGCCACGCCGAGGGCGGCCGGGTACTACGACACGGTGACCGGCGAGTGCGAGAGCCTCGTCGCCGCCGGCATGGTGCTGCAGGACCGGCCGGTCGAGCCGATCGACATCGACGCAACGGTCCGTGAGCTGCAGGCCGAGGTCGCCGAGCTGCGGGAGGCCATGCGGCCGATCCGTGCCGAGCGGGCCACGGCCAAGTTCACGGAGCGGGTGTTCGCCGAGCTCGCCGAGGATGTCGAGGCCGTGCAGGCCGAGGTCGCCGAGGGTGACCCCCTCGAGGACGTGACCGAGGCCCCCGCCGAGTGCGAGTGCCACAAGCTCCGCTGATCACCCCCAGGAGATGAGCAGCCCGTTCCGGGAGGCGTAGTCGGCGAGGTCGGCGAGCCGCCCGAGGGTGTCGCCGAAGTAGCCGGCACGGATGCCGCAGTCGATGATCGTCGCCTGGCCTTCGAGCTGGTCGGCGGTCGCTGCGGTTCCTGAGTCGTCGCGGCCGACGTTCCCGAGGAGGGCGCGGCCGAGGAAGTCGGCGGCTGGCGCTTCGCCGTAGATCCCGTACTCGCCGCTGTCGAGGCCGAGACGCTCGAGGATGAGGACGGCGTTGCCGTTGGCGACGTTCACCGAGAGCGCGCACCGGTCGCAGGGGTTCTCGTAGGTGTCGCAGCCGGTGGGGCACCGGGAGTCGATGGTCCCGTCGGGGAGGGTGGTGGCGGTTGCGAAGGTGACGCTCATGGTGTTCTCCGTTCAGACGAGCTGGGTCAGGGTGCCGGGGATCATTGCGCCGCGGATGGCGCAGGTGGAGGCGAGCAGGTCGCCCATGTCGGCCTCGAGGATGCAGACCCGGCGGCCCGAGCGGGCGGTGGTGAAGCCGACGCCGAGGCGACCGTTCCGCAGGAGGGGTTCAACGTCGGGGTCGTTCTGGAGCATCATCTTCACGGTGTTGTCCGGGGTGCTGTTCCCGCGGCCGCGAATCTGGATGATCATTCGGGGGGCGTGGTCGGTGTTCATCATGGTCTCCGTTTCAGGCGGCGAGGCCGAAGGCCCCGTTGTCAGGGATGTTGAGGCTGCCGTCCAGCAGGGCGATCGCTTCGGCGGCGGTGACCACCTCGGCTTCGGCGAGGGCGAGCGGGGTGGCTCGGTGCCAGATGACTTCCTCGGGGAAGATCGTGTCGGGCGCTTCGGCTGCGGTGAAGATGACTGCGACCTGCCGACCGGCTGCTCCGATCACGCCGGCCCCGCCGCCGTACTGGACCCCCTCGACGGCGATGCCGCCAGCGGCGACGGCGTAGCAGGCGTCCTCGATGGTGCGGCTGAGGCCGAGCACCTTGGTGGAGGCGATGGCCTCGGCGTCCTCGAGGGTGGTGAAGTGTACGAAGATGCCGGTGGTGATTCGGGCGATGATCTCGGCTGCGCTCATGGGGACAGCATGGCACACCTCCTGTAGTCGATGCAACTACAGGCCCGAGGGTTAGAAGGTGACCAGCGCCGACGCCTTCCGGGCGACCCGGTACTCGGCCCCGCAACCGGGGAACCACTGGCTGTCGATCTCCTCGCCGTCGCAGCGGACGTACCAGCCGCCGGCGGGGTGGGTGTAGACGCCGTAGGTGCTGAGGCCGCAGCCGTCGCACTGGTCGCCGGCGATGGCGTGGTCCCCGTCCTGCTTGGTCGCCTCGAGGTCGCCCTCGTAGGCCACGAAGAACCACTCGTCGGGCGCGTAGCTCGGGCGCGGGCAGAAGGCGTACACCTCGGCGGCGCACCGGTTGCACCACGGCCCCTCCTGGCCGACCGGGACCAGCCGCCCGCAGCCCTCGCCGCGGCACGGTCGGGTTCGATCGATGACGCTCATGCCGCGGCCCCTTCGATGAAGAGGCGGTCGAAGAGCACGTCCTTGTCGAGGCCGGTGATGAGGCCGAGGCTGAAGCACAGCCCCTCGATCTCGGCGACGATGACGCTCCTCGACGGCTGCCCGTCGGTGACGCCAGCCATGACGTCGTGGTCGTCGCGCAGCTCGGCGATCCGTTCACGGATGCGTCCCTCTGCGTACTCGGTCCTGATGGTTGCCATTCGGCACCTCCTTGGTGGTGGTCCTGTTGTACCGGGACCGTGTGACAGTTACCCGGCGAGGTCGCTGCGCTCGGCGGCCAGCTCTTCGGCGAGCTCGGCGGCGAAGTCGTTCTCGTCGTCCCAGCTCCACTCGGGCTGGTCGTTCTCGCGGGCTTCGGTGGTGGGCAGTTCGTCGGTGTTCATCATGCGAACCACTGTAGCTCTCCCGGCTACACAGATCCACTCGGCTAGGGTGGGGGCGTGCTCATCGGGTTGCACGGCTACGCCGACTCAGGCAAGGACGCCACAGCGGACCTCCTCGTCGCCGGCCACGGGTTCACCAAGGCCGACGTGTTCGATGCCGGCCGAGCCATCGGCTACCTGCTGGACCCGATCATCGCCAGGGCGACAGGGCTGAACGGGTACGCCCGGTACCGCGAGGTCTGCGACACGATCGGCTACGACGAGATGAAGCGCGAGTTCCCCGAGAGCCGCGAGTTCCTGCAACGGCTCGGCGACGCGCTCCGGGCCGAGCTCGGCGAGACCGTCCTGATCGACGTGTGGCTCGAGCGAGCCGTCCGACTCGAGCGGGCGGTGGCGACAAGCATCCGGCACCGCAACGAGGCCGAGGCCCTTCGGAACGCCGGGGGGTTCGTGGTCGTGATCGAGCGGCCAGGGGTCGGCCCGGTGAACGACCACATCACCGACCGGCGACTCCCGGCCGAGCTCATCGACGCGACCCTCGACAACGACGGTCCCCTCGATGCGCTGCCCGGCAAGGTGGCCGAGCTCATCGACCACCTCGAGGGCGACCCGGGCGTAGCCTCTTGAGCATGGAGTTCATCCTTCGCGACGGGTCCCGAGCAGCCGACGGTCGTCTCGATCGTCTGGTGCAGTTCGATGAGCGGTCCCGTTCGTTCCCGATCCGCTCCGAGGTCGAAGGCCAGCGGCCGCGCTCGTACACATGGAGCGTCGGCGCTCATCTCGACCAGGGCCGCGAGGGAGCGTGCGTCGGGTTCGCGATGGCGCACGAGCTGATCGCCCGCCCCGCGGTCGTGGAGGGCGTCACCGCCAGCGACGCGCTCCGCATCTACAAGGCCGCACAGAAGATCGACCCGTGGCCCGGTGAGGACTACGAGGGCACGTCGACGCTCGCCGGCGTCAAGACGATCGCCTCCGACGGCCACCTCAAGGAGTACCGGTGGGCGTTCGGCCTCGAGGATCTGATCCTCGCGGTCGGCTACCACGGCCCCGCGCTGATCGGCGTGAATTGGTACGAGGGCATGTTCGACACCGACCGCGACGGGTTCATCCATCACTCCGGTCTGATCGCTGGCGGCCACTGCACGCTCGTCCACTCGGTCAACGTCCCCGGCGAGTTCTTCCGCATTCACAATTCGTGGGGACCCGAGTGGGGCGTGGGCGGCGACGCCAAGATCTCGTGGGTCGACATGGGCCGGCTGCTGGCCGAGGACGGCGAGGCGTGCATCCCGACGGTCCGCATTCGGCACGTTGAGGTCGGCTCGGGCTGACCCGAGGCCCCCGCCGTTCCTGGCGTTGTGAGGCCCCCCGAAAGAATCTGCGGTTGTAGTTGCTTCGGCTACAGCGGGTGTGCCATGCTCTCCCCATGACGAACACCACCGCAGCCGCAGCCACCTTCACCGAAGCGATCAACGGCCCCGCATGGAACCGGGTCAGCGAATCGACGCTCGAGAACATCCTCGACGCCGACCCGCTCGGTTCGCTGGAGGGCATCGCCCCCGAGCGCATCGCCGCAGCCCTCGCAGTCGCCGAGGACGGCGAGCTAGAGCATGCCGCCGCCGGGTGGGGCCTCGCCGAGATCGACGCCTTCATCGCCGAGTTCGCCTGAGCATCACCGAGACCGAGGAGCAGCCACATGGCTGAGCACCACCACATCACCCGCACCGGGATAGTCGGAGAGGTCACCCTCCCCACCGAAGGCTTCGACGCCTTCGCCGACGCCCCCGGCGAGACCGAGGTGCTGATCCGTGACGCCTACCGCGCCACCGAGCAGCTCCCCCACGATCCCCGGCTCACGGAGGCCCGCAAGCATCTAGACGCTGCGCTGGCCCTCGTCGCCGAGGTAGAACACACCAACCCATGATGAACCAAGGAGACGCCGACATGGCTTCAGAACTGACCCTGACCGACATCCTCACCGCGATCACCAACGGTGCAGCCGATGAGAACCTCGACGCCGTGATCGCCACGGTGAAGGACCGCCGACAGGCTTCCGCCCGAGTCACCTTCAACACGCTGAAGGTCGGCGACAAGGTGACCATCAGCGGAGCGCAGAAGTACCTCGAAGGTGCGCCCGCCACGGTGGTCGAGAAGAAGCGCACCAAGGTGGTCATCGCGCTGGACGAGCCGCGTGGCCGGATGATGGCCGGGACCCGCCTCAACGGGAACCCGTCGATCATCGTGCCGGTGGCAGCATGAGCGCCACCCGAAGCTGGCTCGAGGTCGACCGCGAAGGTCTGCGGTTGTCGCACCGAGGGGGTGCGACGGCCGCGGTCCTCGACCTGATCTCGAACAGCATCGACGCCGAGGCCACGATGGTCTCCATCGGGTTCGAGATGGTCGGCCGAGGGCTGGCCCATCTCACCTGCGAGGACAACGCGCCGGGCGGGTTCGCTGACCTGACCCACGCCTACACGATGTACGCCCCCTCCTCACGGAAGGCTGACGCGACGAAGCGGGGCCGGTTCAACATCGGCGAGAAGCTCGTGCTGGCCCACTGCGTCGAAGCGACGATCGACTCGGCCTCGGGCCGGATCGTGTTCGGCGAGGACGGCCGATCCGAGGTCCAGAAGTCGACACGGACCGAGGGAACCCTCTTCGACGCCACCGCCCGGTTCCGCAAGGTCGACGTGGAGGAAGCGATCGACGCGCTGCGGCGGGTGATCCCACCGGCCAACGTCGAGGCGTTCGTGAACGGCGAACCGCTCGCATGGCGTGAGGCGATCACCGAGACCGCGGCTCGACTCCCGACCGAGCTCGAGGACGACGAGGGGTTCCTGCGGCCGACTCGCCGCAAGGCCACGGTGCGGATCCATCGGGTACCGACCGGCGAGCAGGCGATGCTGTACGAGCTGGGCATCCCGGTGGTGGAGTTCTCGGGCGGTGAGCCGTACCACGTCGACGTGCTCCAGAAGGTCCCGCTGAACAAGGACCGCGACAACGTGACGCCGGGGTTCCTCCGTGAGGTGCGGACCGTGGTCCTCGACGCGACGCACCAGATGCTCGACCAGGAGCAGGCGTCGGCGACATGGGCGCGCGACGGGATGCCGAAGGCCAGCGACGCTGCGGTCGAGTCGGTGATGACTCACCGGTTCGGCGAGAAGCGGGTGGCGCACGACCCGGGCGACCCCGAGGCCAGCGGCGAGGCAGCCTCCCGCGGGTACACGGTGATCCACGGCGGGTCGATGAGCCGCGACGAGTGGGACGCAGCGAAGCGGACCGGCGCGGTCCTCCCGGCCCCGCAGGTCACGCCGACGCAACGCCCCGAGTTCGGCTCGAGGGACGACGCGGCGACGACGAAGGACATCCCCCCGGCCGACTGGTCCGACGGCCAGAAGCGGATCGCCGCCTACGCCGTGAGGTTCGCCGCGAAGGCGCTCGGGATCGAGGTCAGGGTGACCATGACCCGAGACAAGGAGAACGGCCGCATGGCGGCGTGGTATGCCCGAGGGGTGAACGGTTCGGACCTGACTTTCAACGTGGCGACGCTCGGGCAGGGATGGTTCGATGACCCCGACCCCGAGGCTGTCGACCGGCTGCTGATCCACGAGTTCGCCCACCAATGGGAATCCAACCACTTCAGCCACGACTTCCACGATGCCTGCTGCCGGGTGGGCGCAGCTCGGGTCGCGGCGAAGGGACTGAGGGGGATCTGATGAGGCTGGTGCTCGTACTCGAGACCGGGGACGACCGGGGGGCGGGCGCGCCAGCGCTCTCCTTCGGCGAGGTCGCCAAGGAACCCGACGCCCGGCCGCCCGCCGGCTGGCAGCCACCCGACCCCGAGGGCGACGAACCCCCGACGGGCGATGGCCGGCTCGAGGCGGCATGGGAAGCGCTCGTCGCCGCGCAACGTCGGCTGGTCGACCACCTCGGCGAGTCCAACGCCGACGACCACGCCCGGAAGCTGTGGGTCGGCGGGGCGCTCGCCATCTACGCCTTGGCGACCGGCGAGACCGAGGACGCCGTCGCGCTGCGACTCGGCGACGAAGTCCAGGTCCCCACGATCCACGGGATGAGGATCCGCGCTCCCCACGAAACGACCCAAGCGCCGAAGCACCCGGGCGCTCAGGAGCACCACGAGGACTACGACGAACCGCCCGAGCGGCCCGCCGACCCCGGTCTCGCCGGGTACCAGCAGCAGGCCCCTGATGCAGGTTTGCCTTCAACTGAGGGCGGTTCGTAGTTATACTCGCTACAACGTCCGATCCTCGAGGAGGTGAGCGTCATGGCAGATGAACTACGCGAGGTAGGCCGAAAGGCCGCTCAGAACCTGGCTCTGGCGCAAGCCGTCACCGCGATCGCGTACGGCCAGGCCGTCGACATCGCGTGCGAGCTCGAGCAGATCGCGTCGATCTACGGACCCGAGTGTGTGGCCGTTGTGAAGCGTGAGCTGATCACCAGCGGCGACCCCGACTGGCGTCGGGTCGTTTCCGAGACGGTCACCCGCTGGTCCGCGAATCGGGCTGTCCCCGCGTCGGTCTGACAGCTCGAACCCCTCGCTGATCCTCCCGCGATCGGCGTCTGGTGAGGCCCCCGCGATCCCAGCTCGCGGGGGCCTCGCCGCGCCCTATCCGTGACTCGTCGGTTTCCGTCGGCATATAGTGGCGACCAGGCCGACGACCTAGTCGTAGGTCAGAGCGGAGCCGGCGTAGCTGGGACCGCGGCGAACAACCGAGAGGCGGTCCCGATTGGGAATCCCATCGAGCTACCGCAAGGAGGGCAGCCGTGGACCGGATCGAAGTTCCCGAGGAACTCTCGGGGCTGACCATCGAGGAGCTCACCGAGCTCCAGACCAGCATCAAGGACGCCGCGCAGGAACTGGCAGGCGACGCCGCGAAGGAAGATGACGCGCTGAAGGAGGTCGAGCGGCTTGGAGCCGAGTACGACCGCATCGGCGAAGAGCTTGCTTCCCGCAAGGCCGCCGAGGCCGAGCGTGCGGCCCGAGCCGAGGAAGCGCTCAACCGCTTCGCCGACCCGGAGCCCGAGTCGACCGAGACCGAGGTCGAGCCCGAGATCGAGGCGGCCGTCGAGGCCCCCGTGGTCGAAGAGACCGACATCGAAGGCGAGGGGACCGAAGAGGTCGCCGCTGCCACCGAGACCGAGGTGACCGCCGAGGCGGCCGCCGAAGAGATCACCGAGGAGACCACCGTCGAGGAGGCGACCGAGGAGCTGTCCGATGACAGCGCCGAGGCCGTCGCCGACCCGCTGGCCGCCGAAGTGGCCGTCGCCGCAGTGGCGTCGGACGAGAGCAAGGCCAGCATCGAGGAGGAGCCGGAGGCGCTCGCAACCGAGGACGCCGAGGTGACCGCCGAGGCGACCGACGAGCCCCCCCAGGAGGAGGCAACCATGACCACCGAGTCCATCCCCGATGCCGCCGCTGAGACGGTGGCAGCCCTCGAGGGCGAAGCCCCCGATGCGGTGAGCCCCGCCGAGACGTCCAGCTTCGCTGGCTTCTCGATCATGCGGGCGACCAACTCGGCCGCCGGCCTCAACGAGGGCGACGAGCTGAGCGTGAAGTCGCTCGCCGAGTCCATCACCCGGAAGTCCCACGGGATGCAGAACATCCCCACGGGCACCTACGAGCGCATCGTGGTCGGCACCATGCACGCCGACTACGGCGAGCGTCGCCTCGGTTCGGGCGCGGAGGAGAACTTCGCGATCCTCGAGTCGCTGCGCCATGACGCCGAAGCGCTCGTCGCTGCCGGTGGCAACTGCGCTCCGCTCGCCCCGAGCTACGACTTCTTCCGGCTCGCCGAGGCGCTGAACCCGGTGGAGCAGTGCCTCCCCGCGGTCGAGGCTCCTCGCGGTGGCATCCGCTACATCACGCCGCCGGACTTCCGTGACGCCGAGGGTGGCGTCCGGGTGACCACCGAGGCCGAGGACGCTGCCGGGTACCCCCCGACGGCCCCGAAGCCCTGTGTGGCCGTGGCGTGCCCCCCGATCGAGGAGTGCCGGGTCGATGCGGTGTCGAAGTGCGTGACCTTCGGCAACCTCAACTTCCGGGTCTTCCCCGAGCAGGTCGAAGCGTTCCTCGAGGATCTCGACGTGATCTTCACCGAGGAGAAGGAGATCTTCTACCTCGACGCCATCGACGCGGCTTCCACCGCGGTGACCTCGGGCCCCCGCTACGGTGCGGTCCGGTCGATCCTGTGGGACCTCGCGGAGGCTGCGGCCGGGTACCGCCGACGGAACCACATGGCTCCCGACGCCACGCTCAACGTGATGCTCCCGAGCTGGGTCGCCGAGCTGGTGAAGGTCGACATGGTGAACGACTTCAGCCTCGGGCTGAGCTTCGTGGGGGCCGACACCAACGCCCTCGCCGCGGAGATGCTCGCTCGCCTGAACCTCGCGCCGTGCTTCTACTACGACAGCGCGACGGGTGCCGGCCAGGCGTTCAACGATCCGCAGCTCGCGGGTCCGCTGAACCCCTTCCCGAGCACCGTGGTCAGCTACCTCTTCGCACCGGGCACCTTCGTCCGGCTCGACGCAGGGACGCTGGACCTCGGCATCGTCAGGGACTCGGTCCTCAACGGGACCAACGACCTGCAGATGTTCTCGGAGCAGTGGATCCAGGTATGCCAGGTCGGCCTCGAGTCGGTTCGGCTCGAGAGCACGGTCTGCCCCGACGGCACCGCACCCGCAGCCGTCGCGCCGATCATCTGCCCCTGATCGGCCCGGTCACCTCGTAACGCGAAGATGGGCCGGGGTCCGAAAGGGCCCCGGCTCTCTCCGCTACCGTGAGGGTCACCACGCCAAGGTCGAGAGGAGTATCCGATGCCGGTGGGTCCCGAAGTCATTGTTGAGCCGCCACTCACCGTCCCCCCGCTTCACTCGCTTCTGGCCTCGGCCCCGAAGCTTCAGTTCCTGAATCCGGCGGTGCAGGTTTCGATCACCGAGGACGGCGACAACGTCGTGCTCGATGATCGCTGGGAGGCGGGTCTCGTCTTCCAGCCCTACGACTGCATCAACCCGCAGTCATGGGCACCGTGCGCTCGCACGAATGAGATCCAGTGCTTCCCGGTTGACGCCACGTCGGGGACGTGGACGATCGACTTCGACGGCGGCGGCCCGACGGCCCCGCTGGCGTTCGACATCTCGGCCGGCGACCTGCAGTTCGCTCTCGGCGAGCTCGGGAGCGTCGGCCACGGCAACGTCATCGTGACCGGCGGCCCCGGCGACGATGGCGGTACGTCGCCGTACTGCGTCGAGTTCACGGGCGTGTTCGCCGAGACGGACGTCGCTCTTCTCGCCGTCGCCGATGTGGACCTGGCCGGTGGTGGTGCCACGGTTGGCCCCGTCACGGTCCAACAGGAGGCCGGTGAGCTGGTCCTGAAGTCCGATCCGGTCGGCCAGGACGCTGTCTTCTACGAGCCGCCGGTCCTCGAGGTGCCCTACCGATGCACGACGTTCTCGCGGCTCGAGTGGGAGGACTACCGGGAGCGGGCGCTCTACAACCTGATGCTCGGGAAGTCGAAGGCGCTCGAGGCCGAGTTCTGGTCCGGCGCGAAGATCCCGACGAACCCGTCGCTGGTCCGGTCGACGCCGAACGATGACGACCACATCCTGAACCCGGGCGGCGCGGCCGCTCCGACGGCGGTGTCGCCAGGCATCGCTCTGGTCCTCATCGCTCAGGCGCTGTCCAACTGCGGTGCGGGTGGCCGAGGGATGATCCACGCGACGCCGGCCCTCGCCGAGCGGTGGTCGAACCTGACGGCGATCAACTGGTACGAGAAGAGCACGTCGTGCTTGGGACTCCCGCAGGAGATGCAGGATCGGATCGCTGGGAACTGCGTTCTCGCGACGCCAGCTCGGGGCGACATCGTGATCAACGGTGCCGGCTACCCGGGCACCGGTCCTCTCGGTCAGCCGCCACCGGGACCGAATCAGGTGTGGACCTATGCCACGTCGATGGTGAACGTGATCGTCGGCGAGGATCGGGTGTACCCCGACTCTCTCAGCGAGGCGCTCGACCGGGCGACCAATACCGTCGAGGCTCGGGCCGAGGTCTCAGCCGCGGCGGTCTACGACCTGTGTTGCAGCTTCGCTGTGCTGGTGGACATCTGCGGGTCGGTGTAACCGGTGAGCGCGCCCGTACCGACCGAGGTAGCGGCGTGGCAGCCCCGACGAGTTCACCTCGACGGGTCTCTCCTCGCGCTGCCGTTCACGTTCTCGCTTCCCCGCAACGCCCGCGAGCTCACCGTGAAGTGTCGGGCCGTTGGTGGTCCTGGCGCGACGGTGACGGTCACGGACCCGGGTGGGTCGACCCCGTTGTTCCCGGGTGACGAGGAGACGTGGTCGGGTGAGGGCGAACCGCTCGCCGGCCTCTTCGAGGTGACCGTGGCCGCCGCGCTGGATGTGGTGACGGTCCTCTGGACGGAGCGGATCTGATGGGTTGCGGCCGCATCGCCATCGATCTTTCCACCGACGCATCCGACTGCATTCTGCTGTCGGGCAACGGCTCGCCAGCTACTCCGCTGACCGCGACGCCGATCCTGCGGCCCACGTTCGACCAGCCGCTCCCCACCCCCGCGGTGATGGCGAACGGGATCGAATGCACCCCGACCGGGCTCGTCGCCCCCCCGGACCGTCCTATCGGCGGCGGCTTCGGTGTGCAGGGGGTCGGCTCGTGGCCGATCATCTCGGTCGACATGGCTGGCGCTGGCCCTGGCGGCTCGGCTGCGTGGGGGCCACCGCTCGACGTGAGCATCATCAACGTCGACCCGAACCACAACGTGCTCGGCCTCGGGTTCTTGCTGATCCCCTCGTTCCACTTCATCCTCGAGCCGGGCGCGACGTGCTCGGTGTGGTGGGAGGCCCGGCGTGAGGCGATCAACGTCCCCGGTCCTGCTGTGACCCCCTACTTCGCCGGACTTGCTTGGCATTTGGAGAACAACGGGGCTGGCGTCATCCGTTACGACGTTCCTGCCTTCAACGAGCCGCCGACCAACAATGGGGGGGGGTTCCCGGCAGGGAGCGCCGTCTTCGACTTCATCGCCATCGGCTTCCAGGGGTACATCGAGACGACCGGGTTCACCGGGGCGAGCTCGGTGAGCGCGGGGATCTTCGGGTCCGGCTTCCAGTACGTCGACCTCGGACTCCCGGTATGAGCTGGCCGGCCGGGACGGAGACCCGCACCTACTGGAAGGCTGGCGACGGCAACCCGTTCTCGGGTGGTTGCATCGGCTACGACTCGGTGTGGCGCAACAGCGACGGGGTGGTGATCGCCTCGAGCGGTGGCCGGCCGCCGGGAGCTGTCACGATCCCCGAGGCCGAGTACGACACCCTCCTCGCGCAGTGCATCGCCGATGGGAACCAGACCGTCATCGACGGCGACGCTTGGCTCGCCGGGATGGACGCCGAACGAGAGGCCCTCCAGATCGCCGCTAGGGGCAAGCTGGTCTCGGGTGACCCGCTCACCGCCGAAGAGGCCGCGATCATCACAGGGGGCCTCTGATGGCCCGATGCGGGGGCTGCAACCGGGTGGTGATCCCGCCGGGCCTCGACAACGACGCGCTCGTCCACGCCCCGGTCGCCGGTGTCCTGGCCGACGCCACCCGTTCGAACTGGCTCACCGGCCTCCCCACGGTCTCCGGGGCGTTCGCGAACAACCAGGGTGACCCAACGTCGACGGTGATCGCCGGCGACTACTCCGCGATCGTCGGTGGCCTCGGGAACCTCATCGACACGAACCCGCGGTCGGTGATCCTCGCCGGCCAAAGCAACGTCATCGACGCCGCGTTCGGCAGCAACGCCATCGTCGCCGGCGACCGGAACACCGTCACCCTCGGCGGCGCGAGCGCGTTCGCCGGGCACTCGGCGACCATCGGCGGCCAGGACCATCAGGTCGAAACGCACAACACCGTCATCGCCGGCGGGTCGTTCCACAGCGTCCTGTTCGGGGCCGGGCCGTTCGGGCCGCACAGCGTCTTCATCGGCGGCGGGTTCAGCCACACCCTGTCGGTCAATTCTGAGCGGTCTGCGATCATCGGCGGCCAGAGCCACACCATCACCGCGTCGAACGACTCGGCGATGACCGGCGGCGAGTTCAACGACATCGTGAGCTCGCCCTGCGCGGCAATCCTCGGCGGCGCATCCCATCTGATCTCCTCAGCCCCCGACTCGGCGTGTGTCGCCGGCGATACCAACACCATCTCGACGCCGGCCACCTACGCGTTTCTCGGCGGCGGCCAACTGAACGCCACCAGCGGCCGCTTGTCGGCGATCATCGGCGGCCGACTGAATACAGTCACCGCGATCTACTCCGCGATCGCTGGCGGCATCGGCTCCACCGTCGCGGCCGGCGAATCGTTCGCGTGCTGCTCCGGTTCGGTCCCGGCAGGCACCGCTCGAGGGTTCGCCCACGGCACCGGCCCAGCAGACCGAGTCGGGTTCCGTGGCGTCGCCCCGGTGCCCGCCCCGGTCCTCGCCCCGCTTCCGCCCCCGACGGGCATCCCTGGCCTCGACGCATGGATCGCTAGCGTGGACGTCGCGCTGAAGTCCCAGGGTCACGCCGTCTAGGAGGACGCATGGATTACAACCACATCGACCCCGCCGCCCGAGAGCGCGC
>DATKWD010000003.1:0-40046 GCA_035529695.1 Acidimicrobiales bacterium
CGCCATCGTCGGGCTGTTCTCGGTCTCGGTTGCGAGCGTGGTCGGGCTCTACGAGACGCCCAGCGAGCTCCGGTCCTATGCCGATCTCGCGCTCGCCGACCCGGCCATCAAGGCATTCGCCGGGCCAGGGAACGGGCTCGAGAACCCGACCCAGGGTGCGGTCGTGATGAACGAGACGATGCTGTACAGCTACGTCGCGATCGCGCTGATGTGCATCTTCCTCATGGTCCGGCACACCCGGGCCGAGGAGGAGACCGATCGAGCCGAGCTGGTGCGCGCCGCACCGGTCGGTCGTCATGCCACCCTGACCGCCGCCGTCTTCTGGGTGGCGGCGATCGATCTCGTCGTCGCGGTCGGCCTGATCATCGGGCTTCTCGCGTTCGGGCTCGGGGTCGGCGGCTCGGTGGCCTTCGGCGCGGCAGCCGGGGGCGTCGGGCTCGTGTTCGTCGGCGTCGCCGCCATCACCGCCCAGACGGCCAGCAGCGCACGCGCTGCGACCGCTGGCGCGTCGACGGTGCTCGGCGCGGCGTTTCTCCTCCGGGCGGTGGGCGACCTCGGCACCAGCTGGTTGAGCTGGCTGTCTCCGCTGGGTTGGGCGCAGTCGATCAGCGCGTTCGCCGGCGAGCGGTGGTGGGTGCTCGCCCTGCTCTACCCGACCGCAGCCGGTCTCATCGCGTCCGCCTTGGTGATGTCGGGGCGGCGTGACCTCGGCGCCGGTGTTCGCCAGCAGCGCCCCGGCCCCGCCCGCGCCAGTCATCGCTTGGCGTCGCCGCTGGCGCTCGCTGCCCGCCTCTCACGGACCTCGGTGATCGGTTGGGCCGTCGGAGTCGGGATCCTTGCGTTCTTCATGGGCATCATCGCCAACCAGGCCGACAAGTTTCTCGAGGACGAGACGATGGCCGAGTTCTTCGCGCTGGCCGGGGTGGGCTCGCCGGCTGAGCTGTTCCTCGCGACCGCAATGGTGATGAACGGCGTGCTCGTTGCCGGCTTCACGGTGTCGTCGGTCCTTCGTCTGCGGACCGAGGAACTCGAAGGCCGCGCCGAGCCGGTGCTGGCGACCCCGGTCAGCAGGCAGCGTTGGATGCTCAGTCAGCTGGCCGTCGCGGGTGGCGGCACGGTCACGGTGGTCATGTGTTCGGGGTTGCTGCTCGGCCTCGGGTACGCGGTCCGGGTGGGTGACTGGGGCGAGGTCCTCCCGGTGCTCGTCGCCGCGGTCGTCATGGTGCCACCCCTGATGGTGTTGGCAGGATTCACCGTCGCGCTGATCGGAGTCTCGCCGCGATGGTCGATCATCGCCTGGGTGGGCGTGGTCTACGCCTCGGTGGTCGCGTTCCTCGCCGAATCGTTGAACCTGCCGACCTGGGTGCGCAACCTCTCGCCGTTTCAGCACGTCCCAGCCGTCCCGGCACAGTCGTTCGAGGTCCTTCCTCTCGCGCTCCTGCTGGGCATGGCGGCAGCGTTCACTCTGTTCGGCATGGTGGCCCTCGCGCGACGTGACGTGACGTGACCTGACCTGACCATCACATCACCAGATCGCGCTCATCGCCGCCGGGGTCGTGCTAGACGAGGCGTGAGCGCAGTTCACGGCGACGCTCGGGGGAGCACAGGTGTCCGACTTTCACTTCGCATCGGTCCAGGAGGCCGTGGCTGACGAGCTGGGCGACGAGCTGGCGATCGTCCAAGGCGACACGCGGCTCACCCACCGCCAGTTCGACGACCGGTCGGCGCGGTTCGCCACTGCGCTCGAAGCCGTGGGTGTGAGCGCTGGAGCGAAGGTGTCTCTCTATCTCTACAACTCGCCCGAGTACCTCGTGGCCCACTGGGGCGCGTTCAAGCACGGCTGCTGCCCGATCAACGTCAACTACCGGTACCTCGACGAGGAACTCGCGTACCTCGTCGACAACAGCGACAGCGAGGTCCTGGTGTTCCACACCTCGCTCGGCGACCGGGTCGCGCGGGTCGGTGGTCAGCTCGCCAACGTCAAGGCGTTCGTTGCGGTCGACGACGGCGGAGAGGTCGTCGACGGCAGCCTCGACTTCGACGAGTTCGTGGCGTCGCATGATCCGCAGCCCCGACACGCGCACGACCCGACGGATTCGTACATGCTCTACACGGGCGGTACGACGGGCATGCCGAAGGGCGTCATGTACGAGCACGAGGGGTTCATCGATCGCCTCTACCAGCCGTTCAGGGCAGCCGGGACGCCCGGCGTTCCCGACGGCATGAGCGCCGTGGCCACCTTCGCCCGCTTCGTCCGGACCCATGCGCCGATCGTCTCGGTTCCGTGCTGCCCGTTGATGCACGGCACCGGTATGTGGGTCGGCGCGATGCCCGCACTGATCACCGGCGGGACCGTCGTGATGCTGACCGAGCGGAGCTTCGACGCCGCCGAGTTGCTCGCCCTCGTCGAACGCGAGCAGGTGACCCGGCTCGCGATCGTCGGCGACGCCTTCGCTCGTCCGATCCTGCGAGCGATCGAAGCGGCCGGCCCGGCACTTCCCGACGTGAGTTCGGTGAAGGCCATGATCAGTTCCGGGGCGATGTGGAGCGCAGAGACCAAGGCGGGTCTTCTCGAGACGTTCCCTGACACCCGGCTGATCGACGCGCTCGGCTCGACCGAAGGGGGCAGCTACGGCGTGGTCGAGGCGGGCAAGGCCGCCGCCTCCGAGACGGCCGCCGGCACCACTGCGAAGTTCGCGCTCGGCCCGAACGCCATCGTGGTGACCGAGTCGGGCGAGCCGCTCGCATCGGCGTCTGGCCAGACCGGACTCCTGGCGTCAGCCACGGCCGCTCGCGGGTACTACAAGGACCCCGACAAGACGGCCCGGACGTTCACCGAGATCGACGGGACCTGGTACGTCATCACGGGCGACTGGGCCACCCAGGAGGCCGACGGATCGATCACGCTGCACGGTCGGGGCTCGAACTGCATCAACACCGGCGGCGAGAAGGTGTATCCCGAAGAGGTCGAGGAGGCCGTCAAGACCCATGGCGGTGTCGACGACTGCTATGTCATCGGCATCGAAGACGAGCGCTTCGGACAGCGGGTCGTGGCGGTGGTCGGTGCATCAGAGCTTCCTCCGACCGAGGACGATCTGCGGGCGCACCTACGTGGGCACCTGGCCGGGTACAAGATCCCCAAGCAGTTCGTGGTGGTCGAGGCCGTCCAGCGCGCACCGAACGGCAAGGCCGACTACCCCTGGGCGCGCGAGCTGATCGAGGGGCGGCTGAACCACCCAGCGTGAAGGACGCCGATCGGAGAGCGACGCGTCAGAGCCGCAATCCGATCCGGGTCACGACGTCCTTGAGCGACGTCGGGGTGACCCGGTCGAGCAGTGCGAGTGCCTGGGCGTCGTAACCGACGAGATAGCGGGCGCGCGGGAGCCGACTCGACAGGGCGCGGCCGATCACCTTGGCAACACGACCAGGGTTGCCCATGAACGGCTGAGCGAGCTGCGTCAGGAGCAGTTCGCGTTCGTAGGCAGGCCCGTATCGCGAGTCTTCATGGCGAGCGACGGCAGCCTCGTTGTCCTCCCAGATCGAGGTCTTGAATCCGCCGGGTTCGACGAGCACGACTCGTACGCCACTCGCGGCGATCTCCATCCGCAGCGCATCCGATGCCGCCTCGAGTGCGTGTTTGGATGCCTGATACCAGCCGCTCAACGGGGTCGTGGTCCGCCCGTAGATCGACGACACGTTGATGATCCGCCCGCGCCCGGCCTTGCGCATGGCCGGAAGGGCGAGTCGGGCCAGGCGCATCGGCGCCACGGTCATCGTCTCGAGTTGGTGACGGATGTCGTCGTCGCCAACGTCCTCGATCGCTCCGGTGTTGGTGTAGCCGGCGTTGTTGACGAGGCCGTACAGCTCGAGGTCGGCCATCACCGCTTCGCACGCCTCAGGGTCGGTGACGTCGAGGATGACCGGTTCGACCTCGACGCCGGCATCGGCTGCTGCCTCGGTCAGGGTGGCTGCCTTGGTGTCGCTCCGGACGCTCCCGATCGATCGATAGCCGAGTCGTGCCACGTGGATGGCCGTCTGCAGGCCGATCCCGCTGTTCGCGCCGGTGGTGAGCACGATGCCTTCTGTCATACCCGAGTCTTCCTCACCCCACTCCGACCTGCCATGGGCCGATTCGGCGGGCGCCCATCCACCGATTCCCGGCTGCGACGTGGGACAGTCAACAGGTGAACGGGGACGACGAACCCGGCTCGACCGACACGGCCAGTCTTCGCTCGTCGAGCGAACCCATGCCCGGGTGGATTCCCAAGGCGATCCTGCTCTTGCTGATCGGTGTGGCCGGCCTGCTGGCCGTGCGCTGGATGGTCTCGGAGCTGCGGTCACTGCTGCTCATCCTCGTGGTGTCGTTCTTCCTGTCGTTCGCGCTCGAACCGGCCGTCGACTGGTTGTCCCACCACGGGCTGCGCCGTGGGCTGGCCACGGGCCTGGTGATGCTCGGTGGGTTCGTGGCGATGGTGGCGTTTCTCGGACTACTGGGCAATGCCCTGTTCACGCAGATCTCCGACTTCATCGACGAGGCACCCGACCGGATCAATCAGATCGAGCAAGACCTCAACGACCGCTTCAACCTCGAGCTCGACACCGCCGACCTGTCGGCCGAGCTCCAGAACCAGGACGTGCAGAAGTTCGCCACCGACCTGGCAGCGAACGCGTTCAGCCTGGGTGTCTCGGCCGTCGGGGTGCTCTTCCAGGTCCTCACCATCGGCCTGTTCACGTTCTACATGGTCGCCGACGGCCCGCGCTTTCGACGGACGCTGCTGTCGTTCCTGCCTCCCGGGCGACAGGAACAGGTGATCGCGGGCTGGGAGATCGCCATCCAGAAGACCGGTGGCTACATCTACTCACGGGGCCTCCTGGCACTGCTGTCGGCCTTCGCCACCA
This sequence comes from Acidimicrobiales bacterium, assembly GCA_035529695.1. Taxonomy (GTDB): domain Bacteria; phylum Actinomycetota; class Acidimicrobiia; order Acidimicrobiales; family Salinilacustritrichaceae; genus DATKWD01. The sequence goes on from DATKWD010000003.1 coordinate 4,900, forward strand.
CGGTGATGCTGCAGATCATCGGCGTCCCGTTCGCGTTGGCCCTCGGACTCTGGACGGGCATCATCAGCCAGTTCATTCCGACCATCGGCACCTACCTCGCCGGTGCGGTGCCGGTCCTCGTCGCATTGCTCGACGACCCCACCGATGCCATCGTCGTTCTCGTGTTCATGGTGGCCTATCAGCAGGTCGAGAACTACCTGTTCGCTCCCAAGATCACGGCCAAGACGATGGACCTCCACCCGGCGGTGGCGTTCGGCACGGTCATCGTGGGCGCCTCGCTGTTCGACGCGGTCGGCGCACTGGTGGCACTGCCGGCGGCCGCGGTGATCCAGGCCGTGGGCACGACGTATCTCGCACGCCACGAGGTCGTCGACTCGACGATCACCCGTGACGCGCCGGGTCGCGGTCAGTCGTCGGACGACGAGTAGCGACGCCGAACGCCGCCACGGATCACGTCGAGCCCTCTCGGGTCGGTCAGCAGCGAGATGTCAGCGGTCGGATCACCGTCGACGACCACGAGGTCTGCCTTCGAGCCCGCCCGCACCACGCCGATCTGGTCTTCCATCCCCAGGATGTGCGCATTGGCCAGGGTCGCCGCCGCGATCACCTCGGCCGGCGACTGCACCTCGGATCGCAGGGCGAACTCGCGATTCTGCAAGTCGTGGGCCTCGCCGAGCAGGTCGGTGCCGAAACCGACCGTCACCCCCGCATCGAGCGCGATTCGGACCGACTCCATGCCTGCATCGAGCACCTCTCCGACCTTGGCGACGGCCCAGGACGGGAGGCCGAACGCATCGCCGTACTCGGCGATCGCCCAGTAGGTGACGAGCGTCGGTACCAACGCGGCCCCGGCCTCGGCCATGGTCTCGGCGGCCTCGACATCGAGAAGATTGCCGTGCTCGATCGAACGGACCCCCGCCTCAACGGCTCTGATGATCGCGCCAGGTGTGTAGGCGTGGGCGAGCACATAGGTGCGGCGTCGTTCGGCCTCGACCACGGCGGCGCGGAGCTCTTCGGGCGTGTAGGCCTCCATCCACAGGGGATCGGTGGGCGAGGCGACCCCGCCCGATGCCATGACCTTGATGGCGTGCGCTCCCTGACGCAGCTGTTCGCGGGCGGCCCTGCGAACTGCGTCGGCGCCGTCGGCCAACACCGCGATGCCCGATTCGGCGATCTCGCATGCACACGTGAGCCCTGCGACAAAGGGTGTGCGCACATCGCCGTGCCCACCGGTCTGGCTCAGCGCCCGACCCGTTCGCAGCAGCGTCGGGCCGTCGACGAGGCCGCGCTCGATCGCGGCCGACAGCCCGGCATCGGCGCCTCCGGCGTCGCGCACCGTCGTGAAGCCACGAGAAAGCATGCCCTCGAGGATGCGGGCCGATCCGATGGCGCGGAGCGATTCGGGGTGTCCTGCGAGGGCGCCGAAGTCCATGGTCGTGACGGCGACGTGGACATGGGCGTCGATGAACCCTGGAAGGACGGTCTTGCCGGTGCAGTCGATGATCTCGTCGTCGGCCACCGCCGGGACGGGCTCAGCGCCGACCGAGGTGATCAGGTCGCCCTCGATCACCACGGTTCGTGGACCCTCGAGCGTCGCCGTCGAACTGTCGAACACCATGCCGTCGGTCAGCAACATGCGGCTCATGGCCGGAACCTAGTGAAGGCTGCCTCGATCCGGACGGGTGTGTGCCCACCTGGCCAGCCCCAATGGTCCTAGGTCCCTGGTCGATGGCGCACCGGCCGGGCAGGCTGGCCGGGTGAGCGTGCTCGACGATGCCGCGTCGATGTGGGAGATCCTCGCGACGCCAGACGAGCGCGACGACGAGCTGTTCGACCTGGCGACGTTGACCGACCTCCCCGACCCGGCGTCACGCTGGCTGCGGCGGGTGCTTCCGGTCGAGACCCCGCTCGTAGCGACCATCGAGTTGGCGATGACCGGGTCCATCAAGCTCGGACCGCGCTGGTTTCCGTTCCGCGCCACGCAGGTGCTGCGCGCCGGTGTCGGGTTCGTGTGGCTCCCGGTGGTCGGCGGTCGCATCCTGCGGTTCGTCGGTGCCGACATCCTCGGCCCCGGCGACGCGCGCATGGAGTTCCGCCTCCATGACCGGATTCCCCTCGTCCGCGCCACCGGTCCGGAGGTCGCTCGCAGCGCCGTCGGTCGGCTCGCCGCCGAGACGGTCGCGTGGTTGCCCCAGGCAGCGGCGCCGCAGGCAGGCGCGATCTGGGCGCCGGTCGACGAGCGGCGAGCCGTCGTGTCCCTCCCGGTCGGCGACGAGTCCGTCGACGTGACGGTCACCGTCGACGCCGACGGTCGCCTCGGCGCGCTCCACCTCGAGCGATGGAGGAACGACGCGGACCCGCCGCGGTTCGAGCCGTTCGGCGGTGACGTCTCGGCCGAAGTGCGGAGCGACCACGGCGTGGCCGTTGCGGGGCGAGGAACGGTCGGGTGGGGACACGGCACGCCGGCGGCGGCGGGCGGAGCGTTCTTCCGCTACGAAGTCAGCCGGCTCGGGTCGCCGCGAACCCACCGCACCTCTCGATAGCGGCCCCGGTGGCTGCCCACGGGCAGGGTCCATCGTCGGATTGATCGAGGCACGAAGGCCCGGCCGGGTGTCACGATGGTCCGCATGGACGACGAGGCGGTGGGCGGTCCCAACGTCCTGTTCATCACGCTCGACCAGTTCCGGGGCGACTGTCTGTCGGCTGCCGGACACCCTGTCGTGCAGACGCCACATCTCGATCGCCTCGCGGCGTCGGGGGTGCGCCTCGCCCGCCACTACAGCCAGGCATCGCCCTGCGCGCCCGGCAGGGCGTCGCTCTACACCGGCACCTATCTGATGAACCATCGGGTGGTGGGCAACGGATCGCCCCTCGACGACCGCTTCGACAACGTTGCGCGCGCGGCCCGACGGGCGGGCTACCGACCCGCGCTGTGGGGCTACACCGATCAATCCATCGACCCACGCCGCGCCAGCGGCCCCGACGACCCGCGGCTCGACAGCTACGAGGGTGTCCTCCCCGGCTTCGACGTCGAGCTCGATCTCCCGGGCCACCACGCGCCCTGGCTGCGCTGGCTCGAGTCGCTGGGCCACGGCGCGATGGGAGCCGACGAGGCGCTCGAGACCGAGTCGGCACGACCCGCCGAGCACGGCGTGTCGGCGTTCCTGACCGATCGGCTCATCGAGTGGATCGGCCGTCAGGAACGGCCGTGGTTCGCACACGCCAGCTATCTCCGACCGCATCCGCCGTACGTCGCGGCCGGGCGGTGGTCGACGGCGTACGACCCCGCGGACGTCGGCGATCCGATTCGACCCGTCGACGACACCCACCCGCTGCACCGGGCCGCGCTCACCAATTCGGTGTCCGCTGCGCCCGTCGATGCGGCGGAGATGCGGCAGCTCAGGAGCCAGTACTTCGGGATGATCAGCGACGTGGACGACCAGCTCGGGCGGCTGTGGGACGCACTCTCTGCATCCGGGCAGTGGGACGACACGTTCATCGTCGTGACCTCGGACCACGGCGAGCAGCTCGGCGACCACGGGCTGGTGCAGAAGCTCGGGTTCTTCGAACAGAGCTATCACGTCCCCGGCATCGTCCGCGATCCGTCACCGCGTGCCGACACGACCCGCGGAATCGTCGTCGACCGCTTCACCGAGAACGTCGACGTGTTCCCGACGCTCTGTGACGCGATGGGCATCGACGTGCCGGTGCAGTGCGACGGGGTTCCCCTCACCCCGCTGTTGCACGGCGCCGAGCCACCGTGGTGGCGCGACGCCGCGACCTGGGAATACGACTGGCGCGACACCATGCTCGCTGCGGGACCCCACCCTTGGCCCTGGGACCGTCGACTCGAACGCCAGCACCTCGCGGTGCGACGCTCGGAGAGCCTGGCCTACGTGCAGTTCGGCAACGGGTCATGGAAGTGCTTCGATCTCGCGGCGGACCCGACGTGGCAGACCGAGGTGACCGACCCGGCCGCGGTGCTCGGCGAGGCGCAGGCGATGCTGACCTGGCGGTCGCGGCACGCCGAACGCACCCTCACCGACCTCCAGGTCGGTCCCCACCGGTTGGGCCGCTGGAGCGACGTGACGATCGGCGCTCGCGACCGGTGACCATCGGGCGGCGGCTGCCGTCGATTCAGGTGGTCGCCATCCAGATGGCTGCGAAGTGTGCCCCGGCGGCGAGCAGCGTGAACGCGTGCCAGACCTCGTGGTACGAGAACACGCTCGGCTCGAGCGTCGGCCACTTCTTCCCGAATCCGATGGCCCCGGTCGTGTAGAGCACGCCACCGATGAACACCATGATGACGGGCAGCGCGCCGACGGCGTTCCACAGCGCCGGCACGAGCACGAGGCCCGACCAGCCGATCAGGATGTACATCACCGTCGCGACGAGGTCGGCCCGGCGACGCCCGGTCAGCTTGAGGATGGCCCCGGCGACGGCTGCGCCCCAGATGATGCCGAGGAGGATCACGGCGGGGCGGGTGCCCAGCGAGATCAGCCCGAGCGGCGTGAACGTGCCGGCGATGGCTGCGTAGATCATGGCGTGATCGACGCGCCGCATGGCCGCCCTCGCTCTGATCGAGTGCACCCAGCGGTGGTAGGTCGTCGAGGCCGTGAGCATCGAGCACAGGCCGACTGCGTAGATCGCAACCCCGACCTTGGCCCGGGTCCCGTCGGCGTTCAGCGTCATGGCGAGTAGGAACGGCAGGGCGAGCACCAGCCCGATCATGTGCAGTCGACCACGCCAGGCGGGCCGCGTCGGCGTCCCGAGCGGCACATCTCGTCCGGTGGCCCCTCGGACCGGGGCGAACGTGTCGGGCATGGGGGGATGTGTCGGCTTCCGGGCGGCGGAACTGGAGACTCGCGTGATCTCCAGGGGAGACCATGCTAGCGAGGCCAGGGGGCGGGTTCGGGGTCGGGCCCCGGTTCTGCGGGGCGCGGTCTACCGTCCGGGCGTGGACGAGGTCACCCGGGCGCTTGCCGATCAGCTCGACGAACTGCGCACGCTGGTGGCCGATCTCGACGAGGGCGGCTTGCGTGCCGCATCGGCGTGCCCGGGCTGGAGCATCAGCGACGTGCTGTTGCACCTCGCCCAGACGAACGAGATCGCAACGGCCAGCGCGATGGGCAGCTTCGCCGAGGCCACCGAGATGTGGCGCGGCGCAGCCGGAGACGATGTCGATGCGCTGGCCGGCTCGGCGGTCGAGCGTGATCGGGGCGCTTCGGGGGACCAGATCCGCCAGCGGTGGCAGTCGAGCGCTGATGCGATGGTCGCTGCGTTCGCGGGCGGCGATCCGGCTCGGCGGGTGATGTGGGTGGTCGGCGACATGGCGGCTCGCACGCTGGCGACGACCCGGATCGCGGAGACGTGGATCCATGCCGGCGACATCGCCGCCGGCATGGGGGTCGTCCTCCCGCCCACCGACCGCCTCCGGCACGTGGCCCGGCTCGTGCACCGCACGCTGCCCTACGCCTTCGCGCGAGCCGGACAGGATGCGCCGGGCGCCGTGCGGTTCGACCTGACCGCATCTGATGGCGGGCGGTGGGAGTTCGGTGACGACGACGCGCCGACGGTGGTGACGGGCTCGGCGGTCGACCTGTGCCGTGTGGCGGGTCAGCGCGCCGCGGCCGCGAACGTCGACCTGCGGGCCGAGGGGCCCGACGCGGCGGGTGTGCTCGAGCTGATGCGTACCTTCGCCTGAGCGGTCACCCGTCGAGGTCGACGGTGTCGCCGATCGCGATCGTTCCGCCGGCCAGCACGCGGCAGATCGATCCGGCTCTTCGGCTGAGCGCCGTGCGGGCGCCGTCGCCGAGGACGTCGTCGAGGAGCCGGCAGGGGGCCGCCACCCGCACCACTTCGAGTTCGGCCGCGCCGAGGCGGATCCGAGCACCGGGCGTCACCGGGACCTCGCCGTGGGAGATGGTGATGTTGCGACGGGTGTCGCCGGACCCGATCGGCGAACCCAGATCGCCGGCCGCGTCCGCGAGCTGCGACGCGGACTGGACCGAGACGTGACGGTGCCGGGTGCCGTGGTAGCGGTCGCCGACGAGCCCCTTGGCCGCTTCGGCCTCGACGCTCGTGACCGACCTCATCGGCAGCCGCGACCCCGGCGCGACGTGGATCGCAAGGATGGTCGGCGCCGCTTCGGTCGTGTGCACGCACGCAGGGTAGGGACGGCGGTGCCGGAACAGGCTCGTGGTGCGGCGGTGCGGTCTGCCACGCTTCGGTGGTGGTCACGACCGGCGACTCCCGTCAGCAGACGGTTGCGCCCGACGAGAACCGGTTCGCCAGGCTCGGCCGTCGGCATCCGCTGGCGCTCATCACGTTCGGTGCGTTCCTGTTCAGCACCGGCCCCGTCTTGGTCGCCGGCACGGTGGTGTCGGGCCCGGTGCTGTCGTTCTGGCGCTTGTGGATCGGCTCGCTGTTCATGGGCACCCTCTCCCTCGTCCAGATCCGCCGATCGGGTCGACGCCCCGGTCGCGCCGGGTGGTCGTGGGCGGGGCGGGCAGGGATCGCGTTCGGCATCCACCAGCTCTTCTTCATGATCGCCATCAAGCGGACGTCGGTGGTCGACGTCACCCTCATGCAGCTTCTCGCGCCCGTGTTCGTCGGAGTGCTGGCGGCCGTCGTGTTCGGCGAGCGGCCGGGCGCCTCGTTCCGGGTGTGGTCGGTCGTGTCGATGATCGGAACCGGCGTGGTGGTGCTGGCGGGTGCATCCGGACCCGAAGGTGATCCGTTCGGGATCGCCCTGGCCATCGCGAACGTGGCGTTCTTCGCCCTCTACTTCACCTGGTCGAAACAGGGTCGCGACCACATCGACACGATCCCGTTCCTGTTCGGCGCGGTGTCGACGGCTGCGGTCGTGGTGAGCAGCTACGTGCTGGTGAGCGGCGAGCCGGTCGGGTCGGTCAGCCGCAACGCACTGGTCGTGGCGGCGACGATCGCCGTCGTCCCGGGTGCACTGGGGCACTTCGTGTCGACGTGGCCCTTGCCGTGGGTGGCCGCCAACCTGCCGCCGCTCATCCAACTGTCGGTGCCGTTCCTGGCCGGCGCGATGGCCTACTTCTTCCTTGACGAGCCGGTCGAGCTGCTCCAGCTCGCCGGTGGGCTGGTCACCCTCGTCGGCGTCATCGGCGCGCTGCGATCCACCGGCGGTCGCCAGCTCGCCGCCGGCACCTGACTCGCCAACTTCTTGCGCCGGGAGCCACCGTTGGAGGCCACGGGACCAGAAGTTGGCTGAACGGACGCCCTAGCCTCGGCCTCGATGGCGACGCGGATCGTGGTGGTGCAGCACGGCGAGAAGGTCCGGGTTGCGGGCGACCCCGGGCTGACCGACGTCGGACACGAGCAGGCCGAGACGACCGCTGCGTGGATCGCCCGTAGCGTTGGTTCCGGTGTTGCCGCGGTCGTGTCGAGCCCGCTTCTCCGCGCGTGCCAGACCGCCGCACCCATCGCCGCCCGTTTGGGTCTCGACGTGAGCACCGACGACCGGCTTCGAGAGCGGATGAACTGGACCGCCGACTCGGGGCTCGAGCTCGATGCGTTCCTGGCCGAGTGGGAGCGCGCCACGGCCGACCGCACCCACGTCCCGCCGCTGGGTGACAGCTCGGTGGCCACCGCCGATCGCATGCTCGCGGCGCTCGACGACCTCGCCACGACCCACGCCGACCGCACGGTGATCGTGACGAGCCACGGGGGCGCGACCGTCGACCTGCTCCGGACGCTGCTCGGTGACGACGCAGTCGACGTCGAGCTCATCGCCGAAGGCCCGAGCGGTTGCGCGATCACCGAGCTGGTCGGGGCTCCCGGCGACTGGCAGGTGATCCGGGCAGCGGACACCCATCACCTGCCGGCGGAGAAGTAGGAGAGCGTTCCGCAGCTTCTTGCTCGGGAGCCACCGTTCGGGGGCAACGGGACAAGAAGTTGGGGGCTCAGTAGCTCCGGGGGAGGCCGAGGACGGTCTGGGCGATGAAGTTGAGCGTCATCTCCTGGCTCACGGGTGCCAGGCGTTGGAGCCGCGCTTCGCGCCAGAAGCGCTCGACCTGGTACTCGGTGGCGTAGCCGAGGCCCCCGTGGGTCTGCACGGCCTGGTCGGCGGCGAACCAACACGCCTCGGCCGCCAGGTACTTGGCGGTGTTGGCCTGCTCGCCGCACGGCAGGTCGTGGTCGTACCGCCAGGCCGCCAGGTGCATCACCTGCATGGCTGCCTGCAACTGCATGTGGGCCTGCGCCAGCGGGTGGGCGATCGCCTGGTTGGCGCCGATGGGGCGGTCGAACACGATGCGTTCCTCGGCGTAGGCGACGGCGCGACGGAGGGCGACCTCGCCGATGCCACACGACATCGCGGCGAGCAGGATGCGCTCGGGGTTGAGCCCGTGGAGGATGTGGCGAAACCCCTGACCGCGCTCGCCGACCATCCGCCAGCCCTCGACCGGGAGTCCGTCGTAGGCCACTTCGCACGATGCCACGGCGTTTCGCCCCAGCTTCGGGATCGGCGCGATGTCGCAGTGATCGGGATCGAGATCGACGAGGAAGAGGGTGAGCCCGTCGAAGCCTTTGCCGGGCGAGCCGTCGGTGCGCGCCAACAGCAGGCAGACCTCGGATTCGAGGGCCTTCGAGGTCCAGATCTTGCGGCCAGTGACGACGAATCCCCCCTTGCCGTCGTCAGCCGCACGCGTTGCGATGCGGGAGGTGTCGGTTCCTGCGTCGGGTTCGGTGACGCCGAAGGCCACGTGGAGGTCGCCGGCTGCGGCGCGCGGGAGGAAGGTGTCCTTCAGCCGGTCGTTGCCGAACTTCACGACCGGGTTGAGGCCGAACATCGTGAGATGGATCGCCGTCGACCCGTTCATCGCTGCTCCCGACGCGGCGATGCGGTTCAGGACCAGCGCCCCTTCGGTGATGCCCTGGCCACCGCCGCCGTACTGCTCCGGGATGCAGATTCCGACCCAGCCGCCCTCGGCCATCGCCCGGTAGAAGTCCCACGGGAACTCGTGGCGCTGGTCGCACCCCGACCAGTATTCGTCGTCGAACCGGGAGCACACCGAGTCGACGGCCTCGATGATCGCCTCGTGGTCGGGAGTCGGAGTGAAGTCCACGGACCGAAGGTAGGCGATGGCTCGTCGGTCAGCAGCGGTCCGCCTGAAAGGCTCGCACGGGTGCGTCAGACTGTCGCCCAGCTCACCAGACAACGGGGGGACCGTGCCCGAGATTCCTGCATCGATCGACGAAGTGACCAGCGACTGGCTGTCGGAGGCCACCGGCCTCGACGTCAGTGGCGTGGAGGAGACCCAGATCATCGGCGTCGGGGTCGGCGTGAGCAGTGCCGTCTACCGGCTCCTCCTCAGCGGCGACGACGTGCCCGACTCGCTCGTCCTCAAGCTCAAGGCGCTCGACGAGGCCGCGATCTTCACGTCGTCGATCCTGCGCATGTACGAGCGCGAGGTGAAGTTCTTCGACGAGATCGCGGACCTGTCACCCATCAGGGTGCCGAAGGGCTACGGAGGTCAGGTGTCCGAGGACGGCAGCAGCTACTACCTGCTGATGGAGGACATGGGTGGCCATCGCCTGGTCGATCAGAACGAGGGCATGGACCTGATCGACGCACAACAGTGCGTCGACGAGTTGGCGGCATGGCATGCGGCGTTCTGGGGCAAGGCCGAGCGGTACGTCGAGAGCGGCGCAGCGGTGAGTCTCGGCGACGAGGTCTACCCCGCCGTGCTCCCGCTGGTGTTCGGCGAGGGCTGGGAGAAGATCAAGAGCGAGATGGAGGTGCACCCGGCCATCGCCGAGGCGGCGCCGGCCTGGACCGACGCCCTCCCCAGCCTGCTCACCGGCCTGTGTGCGGCGCCGACGACGGTCATCCACGGCGACTATCGCGCCGACAACATCTTCTTCGACGACGACGGCAAGGTGGTGCTGCTCGACTTCCAGCTCACCGGTCTCGCCACGGGCAGCTACGACCTGTCCTACTTCGTGACCCAGAGTCTGATGCCTGACGTCGCCGCCGACAACGAAAAGGCGCTGTTCGATCGTTACGTCGCCGGCCTCATCGCCGGTGGCGTGCCAGAGTCCGAGACGGCGCGCCTGTGGGACGACTATCGAGTCGGCGCCCTGTTCTGCCTCGTCTACCCGGTCGTCGCGGCCAGGGGCATGGACCTGAGCGATCCTCGTCAACACGCGTTGATCCACAACATGAACGTGCGGTTCGCACGGGCTCTGGTCGAACTCGAGCTCTCAGACCTCCTCTGACCTGGGCTGCCCGCGCCCACCCACCGCCGGCTCTCCGTTACCCTCGCCCGGTGAGCGATTGGACACCGCCGTCGGCCCCAACAGGTCCGCCTCCACCCCCGCCGATGCCGTCGGGCCCGCCGGTCCGAGACCAGGCGCCTCCGCCTCCTCCACCCCCGGCCTTCGCACCCCCGGTCCCGAGCTACGGGCCCCCGTCGGCGCCTCCCGTCGGAGCATGGCAGCCGGTCGGCGGAGAGCCGCCGCCCCGGCGTTCGAGGTGGGTCACCGCCCTGGCTGCGCTCGTCGTCGTTGCAGTGGTCGCGGGCCTGGCCGCGTTCGTCGCCGTGTCAGAGCCCGACGACAACGAGGAGGCATCCGACGTCGGCATCCCGGACGACGCCGGCTCACCCGATGACTCCGAGGTCCTCACCGAGGCCGACTTCGACGGGGTGATCGACGACCTGATCGCGTTCGTCGAGAACGAGCGAGGGCTGACCTTCGCGACGCGTCCGGTGGTCACCTTCCAGGACGATGCCGAGTTCGAGGCCGGACTGCGTGTCCTGCTCGAAGAGGATCTCACACAAGAGGATCTCGACCTCCAGCTCGCCTACTTCCAGGCCCTCGGCCTGGTCGAGCCCGATGCTGACATGCGCGCGATCTTCGACCAGCTCTACTCGGGTGCGGTGCTGGGGTACTACTCGACCGACAGCAAGGAGCTGTACGTGCGCGGCGGCAACCCGACTGCGTACGCCCGTCAGACCTTGGCGCACGAGCTGGTGCACGCGCTCGAGGACGAGCACTTCGGGATCGACCGGCCCGAGCTCGACGACACCGGGGACGAGCGGGGCCTCGGCCTGTTGGGATTGACCGAAGGCAGTGCCGAATACATCGGCCAGCGGTACGAGGCGTCGCTCTCGGACAAGGAGCGGCGAGCGCTCCTCGACGAGGAGGCGTCCTTCGGCGCCGATCTCGACATCCGCGGCATCCCGCTGTTCTTGTTCGACAACCTGACCGCGCCGTACGCCGAAGGCCCCGAACTCATCGACGCGATCCTCGCCGGCGGTGGACAGCCTGCCCTCGACGCCGCCTTCGACGCACCGCCCATCACGAGCGAGCAGTTCCTCGAGCCCACGGCCTACCTCTCCGGCGATGGCCCGCTCGAGGTGCCGCCTCCCGCAGCCGACGGCACCGAGATCGAACGGGGCGCGTACGGCGCGTTGTTCTGGCGTTCGCTGCTGTTCGCCGAGACTGCACCGGCGGTGGCCGCCCGGGCTGTCGAAGGCTGGGGCGGCGACGATGGCGTGCTGTACGCCGATGGTGACCGCGCGTGTGTCCGCGTGAATCTCGTCGGGGACACCGACCGCGACACCGACGAGCTGCTGGCGGCCCTCGACGAGCGAGGCGCAGCCGGCGCCGATGAGTTCTCGGTCGAACTCGTCGATGGCATCGTCACCTTCACGAGCTGCGGCTGAAGACGAGCGAGGCCAGGTCGCTGCGCCGTTCAGGCACGCCACCGCACCCAGCCGTCGACGACGCGCTCGACCCCTCGCAGGAACCAACGAAGCGGAAAGAGGGGGAACCGCAGGATCCCGAGACCGCGACGTGATTCCTGCCCGGCCGCGGCGGTGACGGCGGCGATCTTCGTGACGGTCGCGACGAACAACGGGGTGTCGGTCTCGTCGGCCAGCCGTTCGTTTCCGATCTGCCAGGCGTCGAAGAGGTCCTGGATCGCGTCACCCGGAATCTCGCCGCCCTCGGAGGCCTCGTCCACGAGCCTACGGAAGCGTGACGCCTCGGCGCTCACGTCGCCACCCTCGACCCGGCTCTCCTCGACCGACGCGGCGAGCCGAGGAAGCTCGTCGCGGAGGATGTCGTGATGGAACCTGCGGGTCACGGCGCTCAGGGCCGCCGGGAGCGACCCGGGAATGTCCGGGTCGTCGCTCGTGAGCCACGCGAGCTCGGCCGCGATGAGCGGTCGGTCGTGGCTCCAGCTGCGGGTGAGCGCTCCGGTGCTCGGACCGGCGTGATCGGTGACCACTGCGCCGAGGGCATCGAGCACCGCCTCGACCCGCTCGGTTGTGGGGACGTGGGCGAATCGTTGGGCGAGCCGCTGCGGATCGAGCACGACGCGGACGAGTCGTGCCGAGCCGTCGAGCCGCCCCCAGGTCCAGTCGTTGGCCCGCCACGATCGCTTGTAGAACGCTCCGAAGTGGGCGGCCTGGGCCCCGGCCAACTTCGTGCCGGGATCGTTGCGCGAAGGATCCAGGGGGCTCGCTGCCTCGGCAGAGATCTGGACCAGCTCGGCGGTCTGCTCTCGTGTGGCGGTGTCACCGTCGACTGCCACCTGCACGATGAACAGCGACAGCAGGACCTCGACCACGTGCTCGATGGCGTCACGTCCGTCGACGCCCGGCGGTGGTGCCAGCGCCCGGTTGAGGTCGCGGAGCTCGTGGGCGACCTGCGTTCCGGCCCGCTCGAGGATGGCGTCGAGCGTCGGAGCAGCCCCTTCGACCAGGGTGGCGAGCCACGAAGCGAGATAGCCGAGGTGGTGGCGCGCATCGTCGCCGGTCAGCTGCCGGTCGAGGCCCATCAGCGCGGTGACCTGGCCGACCGAGGTGCGATAGGCCACCACCCCCTTCGGGTCGAGGGGCGCGGCCGCGACGAGCTCACGGTCCGAGATCATCGGCCAGTCGGCGAACGCGCCGTCTGCCCACCCGTCGAGCATCGAACCGGCCCGACCTCGCCGAGCGAGGATCCGTAGGTTCCAGTACTGGTCGGACAACGTGCGGAGCTCGGCCAGGTCGCGGCGCACCCGGTTGAGGAGCGCGCGTGCCTGTCGGAGCTCGGCACGGCGGTGATGGGCGACCTCGTCGGGGGCCAGCGACATGGCTGCCTGCACCCGTCGGACGAGGTCACCCACCGTCGAGACGGCGAACTCGACCGCCGAGATGCCCCACGGCCATTGCTCGATGGGGACTCGAGGCACCGACGACCGATCTGCGGTCGGTGGCGGCAACCACGAGGCGTCGACCGAGGCCCGTTCCATCTCACGTTCGACTGCGCGCCAGTCGAAGGGTGCATCCACCCCGAGCGTGGCTGATCGGCTGGCGATGCGGTTGGCCGTCCGCCGGCCGAGGTCGGTGCCTCGGCGCGACGCGAACACCGGGTAGAGCCGAGCAGCGAGTGTGGCGATCGCGTCGGGATCCCGGGCGGCTTCGTGCACCAGCTCGCGCCGAACGCGCTGCTGGCCCTCGACCCGGTGGTTGGTCGCCCGGAGCTCGGTCAGTGCCGCTGAGACGGACTGTTGCTTCGGCAGATCCAGGATGCTGCGGGCCATGACGTGGCGGACCGACGGGGGCTTGGCCGGGTCGGCGTCCTCCGGGCTGAGCGATGGACCGGGGTCGGGCTCGACCGACAGCAGCACCCGCCGCGTCTCGTTGCGGGCCGGCTGGGCGTACATGGCGTCGAGGGCCGGCTCGATCGGCTGGTTCATCACCACGCCGCCGTCGACGGCCCATCGGTTGGTCGAGAGCTGCACGACATCGCTCAGATCGACCTTGTGCTCGGTGTCGGTGACGGCGAGGTAGCTGGCCTCGAACGCTCCGGGGAACGACGCAGAGGTCCGTGCGGCGACCGCGAGCCGGTTCTCGGCACCTGGTCGGCGCAGGTCGCGTCCCTCGAACCGGAAGAGCGCGAGGTGTTCGGTCTCGCTCAGCAGTGAGCCGACGTCGTCGCGGTGGATGCGCGGCTCGCCCTCGAGCAGTGAGGCAGTGAGGAGGAGGACCAGGTCGGTCTCCTGGGCAGGGTCGGTGTCGGGGAGGTCGACGCAGCCGGGTCGCAACCAGGCGCGCAGTGCCTGCGCGAGTTCGGGAAGGAGGTAGTCATCGCCCCGCATCAGCGAAGGCGGGTCGTCTTCGGTGGTCGGTCTGAGCAGCGTGGTCAGCGAGCCCAACTCGAGCCAGGTGTCGCGCATCTCGGCAACGGTCTCGACGTCGAGGTCCGAAGTGGTCGCTGCGGCCAGCAGCGCTCCGTTGATCCCGCCGGCGCTCGTGCCGCTCACGATGTCGACCACAGCGGTCGTGCCCATCAGGTCGAGGAGCGCGCCCCACGCCGCATCGGCGCAGACCAGCCGACGGATCTCGAGGGTGACTCCGCCCATCCAGACCGCAAGGCTCACTCCTCCGGTCATCGCCACCGCACAGCGGAGCTCTTGGCGATCGTCGCGATCGAGGAGCGGCAGACTCACCCCGGCGATGCTGCCAGACCCGGCATCCTCAGTTGCCGATGCCGAGGTCCTGGATGGAAGAGCCGGCCGCGGTCTTGTCTGCGACGGTGTCGAGCATCCCGTCGAACTCCTCGTTGGCCGCCAGCGCGGCCATCTTCTTCGGGATGGCCTGCATCACGTAGTCCTCCGACAGCACGGGCGCGTCATCGGTCCGTCGGGCCATGACCTCTTCGATGATCGGTGCCCAGTGCTCATCCTTGCGCTTCTGGATCTCGACGTCTCGTTCGGCGAACTCGGGAAGGATCTCGGTCCCGAACTTCTCGAGGCTCTCCATGATGTGCTCGTGGCGGTTCTTGCCCGCCTGCATGATGAAGATCACCTGGTCGACCCCGGCCTCTTCGTAGCGGCGGAGGAACTCGCGGATCTGGTCGGGTGTCCCGACCGCACCGCGTAGCCCTTCCTCGGTGCCGGAGGCGGCCTTGGCGCCGAGCACCTGCCGCTTCTCGGCGATCGCGGCCTCGGGTGAGTAGCCCATCTTGTCGCGTCGCTCGATGAACTCTTCCCAGACGTTCGTCTTCGCGGGGTGATGGTCGCCGAAGACGTAGTAGTGGGCGAGCGAGTAACCGAAGAAGTTGCCACCTTCGAGCCCGCGGGCGATCGCCTCGTCCTCGTTGTCGTGCACCATCATCGGCGTCACGCACGCCACCGTCGGGTTGATCGACCGGCCGACCGGAACACACTTCTCTCGCAAGGTCGACTCGTAGTCGGTGATCCAGCCCTTGGCCTCTTCGGGGTCGATGAACGCGAACGTGAGCGCCCCGATGCCCTTCTCGGCGGCGAGCAGGATGGTGTCGCGTCGCGAGCAGGCGACCCAGAGCGGCGGATGGGGTTTCTGGCGCGGTTTGGGGACGACGTTGCGAGGCGGCATCGACACGAACTCGCCGTCGTGGCCGGTGAAGGGCTCTTCGGTCATGCAGCGGACCGCTACCTCGAGGCCTTCGAGCCACGCCTCTCGCTTGCGGTCGTAGGGGATCTCGAAGCCCCCGAGCTCGGCTTCCGATGACGACTCGCCCGAGCCGAAGTCGACCCGACCGTTCGAGATCAGATCGAGTGTCGAGACCCGTTCGGCGGTCCGAGCCGGGTGGTTGTAGCCCGGGGCCGTCTGGATGATCCCGTGGCCGAGCCGGATGTTGGTGGTCCGCTGGCTGCATGCGGCCAGGAAGATCTCGGGCGCGGACGAGTGGCTGTACTCCTCGAGGAAGTGGTGTTCGACCTCCCAGACGTACGAGAAGCCCATCTTGTCGGCGAGCTCGACCTGATCGAGCGCGTCCTGCATGAGCCGGTACTCGCTCTCCTCGGTCCAGGGCCGCGGAAGCTGGTGTTCGTAGAAGATGCCGAACTTCATGTCGGCACCGTAGCCACCTGGCTTCAGTTCTGCAGGGGCTTGAGGATCTCGGCGACCCGGGAGATCTCGGCATCCCAGTCGTGGGGCTCGCTGACAGGAATGACCACGAACTTCGACGCCCCGACCGCGACGTAGCGTTCGATCAGCTCGACCGCTGCACTGAGATCGGCCGCGATCATGTCGGCCGGGTCGATGCCGGGACGTCGTTGCGCGGCGAGGGCGGCGAACAACTCGGGTACCTCGCCGTCGGCATACGGGAACAGGACCCCGAAGTGCTCCTGCTCGATCTCCCGTCCAGCCTTGTCGGCGTGCTCGTTGATGATCGGAATTCCGCGAGCCACATCGTCGGGCGTGCAGAACGACGGCAACCACCCGTCGGCCGACTGGCCGCAACGCCTCAGCGCCGAATCGGCGGTGCCACCGAGCCAGACCTCGACGGGATTCTGCACCGGGAAGGGTCTGACCGACGCGGCCTCGTACTGGTAGTGCTGGCCGTCGTGGTCGACCGATTCCTCGGTCCAGAAGCGGCGCAGCAGGGGCAGCGCTTCGTCGAACATCGACGCCCGTGCCCTGCGGTCGACTCGGAAGGCCTGCTGCTCACGCGGGTCGACCACCCCGAGGCCGAACGCCGGCAGCACACGGCCGTCGCAGAGCCGGTCGAGGGTCGCGAGCTCTTTGGCCAGCAGCATCGGGTTGCGGCCGGGGAGCACCATGACACTCATGCCGAACTTGAGGCGTTCGGTGCGGCCGGCCGCGAACGACATCGCGACGAGAGGATCGGGACAGTCGCCCGTGATGCGCTCGGACAGCCACAACGAGTCGAAGCGATGAGCCTCGAGCGCGTCGACCAGCGCCGCGAGCCGCTCGCGGTCGTTGGTCTGAGACCGGGTGCCGAGTCCGTAGCCGATGCGGATCTTCATGCCACGAGTCTGGCCTGTGTGTCGGCCCGATGCCGACGCCGTCGCAAGTGGGGGTCGACCGGAAACCCGTCGCTTCGGCCGTCGGTCCCTAGATTCGTCCACGTGCGCGAATCGGCACTCCCGTTCGATGACGACCTCGGTGACGACGTCGACCCCGAGCGCCTCGCCGTCTGTTCGTACTGGCGATGCGGCGAGTTGTTCGAGCGTCGCACCGCGAACCACCGGTTCTGCCGGAAGGCATGTCGGAGCCGTCAGAAGAAGTGGGAACGGGCCCAGGAGCGACGCGCTAGTCGACGCTGATGTCGAGGTCGAGCCCGAAGTGCTGCTTGAACGCTGCGTAGTACTCGGTGTCGTCTTCGAGGGCACCCATCGCGACCCACTCGGCATCGCTGATCTGGTCGCGGCCGGCGATCAACTCGTCGCCGCCCCATGCGCACGGCCACCGAAGCTGGCCGGTCTGGTCGGCCAGCGCTTCGGACACGGTGTCGGCGACGACGTCTGCACCGACGTTGGCGACGATGCCTGCCGCGTAGAACTGCATCATCCGGCGGTATTCGGTCTCGTAGACCGTGGGGCTCGGGTTGTCGGTGTTCTTGGCGAGCATCGCAGTCCTCGTCACGCCCGGTTCGATGACGAGCGTCCGGACACCGAAGGGGACGACCTCCTGTGCCAGGTTCTCCGACAGGCACTCGACCGCCCACTTCGAACTGGCGTACACGGTCTGGCCGATGGCCGCGAGATGACCGGTCACCGAGCTGATGTTGACGATGGTGCCTGAGCCCGCGGCGCGCATGTGCGGGAGTGCCGCCTGGCACGTCCGGACGATCCCCCAGTAGTTGGCGTCGAACACGGCCTTGCCGGCCTCGATGTCGATGTCCTCGGTCGTCGCGTTGAGCGCGATGCCGGCGTTGTTGACGAGGATGTCGATGCTTCCTCCCTCGGCGACGACCCGATCGATGGCGGCATCGACCGAGGAGGTCTCGGTGACGTCGCAGATGACCGGCGTGACCTCGACGCCGAGTTCGGACGCGAAGTTCGCGAGCTTGGTCCCCCTGTCGAGCGATCGCATTCCGCCGAACACCTCGTGGCCGTCGGCGGCGAGTCGGAGGGCGATGGCTCGCCCGATTCCTGAGTTGGCGCCGGTCACGAAAGCGGTCGTCATGGCGCGACCCTAGGTTCCCGGCTGGGCCGTCGGTCCGCTGAGGCGCTCGGTCGCCCCGAAGTGGGCGTCGAGCCGGTCGGCGAAGGCCACCACCGGTGTGTCGGTCAGCGGCTCGAAGCCGCCCGCGGCGACCAGCTCGTCGTCACACTCGACCAGCGTCGCCTCGCGCAGCTGCCACGGCGGGTGGTCGACCGGCGCCCGTCTGACTCGGTCGGCGGCATGGGTGTGGGCGAACCAGCGTGCCGTCAGGAACAGGTCGAGGCCGGACTCGGGGACGCCGGTCGGCTCACCGACGTCGATCACGATCCGACTCGTCGCGGGTGAGCTGGGCCAACGGCGCCTCAGTGTTTCGTAGGTTCGCCGGTCACCGTCCACGCTGAACGTCATCCGGCTCCAGACGTAGGGGAACTTCTTCACCCACCGGGCTCCGGCGACGATCGCCAGTCGCTGTGCCTCGAGCGAGGCGAACCACACGCCACGTCGTCCGTCGAGGTCGGTGACGTAGGTCCGCACGTTGGTCTCGGCGAAGGTCGAGAGCCAGGGAACCGACGGGAGCCGGTGTGGTCGCACGCCGCGCATCACGAACGGCACCAACGAGACCCAGGCCTGATCGTCGTGCGTGTCGACCCGGAGACCATCAGGGAGCAGCCGCTGCACCGTTGCGGGATCGACCGGCCAGTGCAGGAACGCCAGCTCGTCCCACACGTTGTGGATCCGCGGTGAGTGCACCGGAGGGGCCTTGGCGGTGAGTGCGTCGATCGTGGTCACTCGGCCAGGGCTTCCATGGTCGCGGCGACCAGCAACGGCGAGATGAGTGGGGCGCTGTCGTCGCTGTAGTGGACTCCGTCGGGTCGGAGTGGAACCCCGTCGAGCTCGTCGAGGCAGCTGTGGTCGGGGCAGACGATCGCGTCGACGTCGACGACGACGACATCGTCACGCCGGGCAGCGAGCGCGGTCAGCTCGTCTCGGTAGACGCCGATCCGCCCGTTGGTGCGCGTGTCATCGCGCACCCGGACATCTGCGGGGAGGGCGAAGGCGACGATGGCTCCGCGTGCGGTCAGCCGGTCGGCTGCGCGTTCGACGAGTCGGCCGAGTGCAGCGGGGTCGTCCTCGGGGACGAGTGTCGTCCCGTCAGCCAGCCGCCGAGGGAACGAGTCGGCGTGGGCGAAAACGAACACGACATCGGGGTCGACCTCTGCGACGATCTCGTCCTGACGGACGAGATTGTCGGGGCAGCCCTCGGCGAAGGGGGGCACGTCCCCCTCCTCGGTCACTGCGAGGCCGTCGCCGACGCCACAGCCGATGTGGTTGGCGACCGTCGTGGTCAGGCCGACCGCTGCGAACGACTCGGCGAGCGGACGCTCGATCGACACCGACACGCTGTCGCCGACGATGAGGACCGAATCGTACCTGGGTGCTGGACCACCCTCTGGAGGTCCTTCGGGGCTGACGGTCACCACCTCTCCCGGACGCGCGTTGGTGAACTCGCTCTCGGTGGCACCCAGTGTGGTGATCACGTAGAGCACCGCGACGCCGAGTGGCAGGGCGAGCCACCACCGGGGAAGCGGGGCATGGGAGCGACGAACGGGTTGTTCGATGAACCGGTACGAGAGCCAGGTCGCCGAACCCATGACGGCGACCCGGACCACGGTCGATGCCGCGTGCCCCATGCCGAGCCGCTGGTCGGTCAGGAACACCTGTACCGGCCAGTGCCAGAGGTAGAGGCCGTAAGACCGTTTGCCGATCTCGACCAGGGCTCGATTGCTGAGGATCGGGAGTTCGCCGTACCGAGCGCACCCCGCCACGGCGAGCGTGGCGACGACCGAGAAGAGCACGAGGCCGCGCGGATAGAAGTTCGCATCGTCGTCGGTCACGACGAACATGGCAGCCAGGATCGCTGCGGTGGCGACGAGTGGGACCAGCGGCGTGGCCGCCAGCCCCCGGACGAGCTTCGGTCTCCGGTCGGCGAGCACGGCCAGTAGGCACCCGGCCATGATCACGTGGAGGCGGGTGCCGGTGCCGTAGTAGATACGCGACAGGTCGCCGTCGATGGCCCCCATCGCCCACACCGATGCCGTGCAGACCAACAGGGCAACCGGGCCGAGGAGGCGTCGACTACGAGCGAGCACGAGGACCACGACGAGCGGCCATGCCAGGTAGAACTGCTCCTCGATCGACAGCGACCAGAGGTGCCGGAGCGGTGACGGGTCGATGAACGTGTCGAAGTAGCTGTCGCCTTGGAAGATGAGCCGCCAGTTGAGGACGTAAGCCAGCGAGGCGAGGCCGTCGCCACGCAGCCGACCGAGCTGGTCCGATGGCGTCCACAGCCATCCGGCGACGGCGACCACCGACAGGACCGTGAGCACGGCCGGACCCAGGCGTCGCGCCCGCCGCCGCCAGAAACGGCGGAGGTCGATGCGGCGATCTCGGCGCTTCTCGCGGAGCAGCAGCGACGTGATGAGGAAGCCGCTGACGACGAAGAAGACGTCGACGCCGAGGAATCCGCCGGAGAGCCGATCGGGCTCGGCGTGGTAGACGACCACGGCGAGCACGGCGATGGCGCGCAGGCCGTCGAGGGAGGAGAGGTAGGTGAGGCTGCGCGCCTCGGTTCCGCGATCGACCCCTTCTCTGACGTCGCTTCGCAGGGTCTCCATGGGTGTCGGCCGGATCAGCTTCGCAGGGCCACCGGGGTCGAGACGGTCGCGTAGAAGTCATTGCCCTTGTCGTCGACCACGATGAAGGCTGGGAACTCGCGTACCTCGATCTTCCAGATGGCCTCCATGCCCAGCTCGGGGTATTCGAGGACCTCGACCGACGTGATGCAGTCCTGGGCGAGACGTGCGGCCGGGCCGCCGATCGATCCGAGGTAGAAGCCACCGTGGGCAGCGCATGCGTCGGTGACCTGCTGGCTCCGGTTGCCCTTGGCGAGCATCACCATCGAGCCGCCGGCTGCCTGGAACTGCTCGACGTAGGCATCCATTCGTCCCGCCGTCGTCGGTCCGAAGCTGCCTGAGGCCATGCCCTCGGGTGTCTTGGCAGGCCCGGCGTAGTAGATGGGGTGATCGCGCAGGTAGTCGGGCATCGCTTCGCCGGCGTCGAGGCGTTCTTTGATCTTGGCGTGAGCGATGTCGCGTCCGACTACGAGCGTGCCCGACAACGCGAGGCGGGTCTTGACGGGAAACTGACTGAGCTGGTCGCGGATCTCCTCCATCGGTCGGTCGAGGTCGACGGCGACGACGTCGTCGGACAGGTGCTCGTCGGTGGTCTCCGGCAGGAATCGGGCCGGGTCGCGCTCGAGGTCTTCGAGGAAGATGCCCTCGGCGGTGATCTTGGCGAGCGCCTGACGATCTGCCGAGCAGCTCACCGCGATGGCCACCGGACAGGAGGCTCCGTGGCGGGGCAGGCGGATCACCCGCACGTCATGGCAGAAGTACTTGCCGCCGAACTGTGCACCGATGCCGAACCCCTGGGTCTGGGCGAGGATCTCGGCCTCGAGTTCGACGTCCCGGAACCCATGACCGAGTTCGCTGCCACTCGTCGGCAACGTGTCGAGGTAGCGGGCCGAGGCGTACTTCGCGGTCTTCAGTGCGTATTCGGCCGAGGTGCCGCCGATGACCACTGCGAGGTGGTAAGGCGGGCACGCGGAGGTGCCGAGCATGCGGAGCTTCTCGTCGAGGAAGGCGCGCAGCGAGGTGGGGTTGAGCAGTGCCTTGGTCTCCTGGAACAGGTAGCTCTTGTTGGCTGAGCCGCCGCCCTTGGCCATGAAGAGGAACTTGTAGGTGTCACCCGGAGCGGCATACAACTCGATCTGCGCCGGCAGGTTCGACCCGGTGTTCTTCTCGTCCCACATGGTGAGCGGCGCCATCTGTGAGTACCGCAGGTTCGAGGTGGTGTAGGTGTCGTAGATGCCCTTCGAGAGGGCCCGCTCGTCATCGCCGCCGGTCAGGACCAGTTCGCCGCGTTTCCCCATCACGATGGCGGTTCCGGTGTCCTGACACATCGGCAGCACACCGCCCGCTGCCACGTTGGCGTTCTTGAGGAGGTCGAGCGCGACGAAGTGGTCGTTGGCCGAGGCCTCAGGGTCGTCGAGGATCGACGCGAGCTGTTCGAGGTGGGAGGTGCGCAGGTAGTGGGCGATGTCGGTGAACGCCTCGCGGGCGAGCAGGGTGAGCGCGTCGGGCTCGACCTGCACGAACGTCCGACCGGCTGCCTCGACGGTCGAGACGCCCTCGGAGGTGAGCTGGCGATACGCGGTGCCGTCGTCGGTGGCGGTCGGAAGGAGGTCGGTGTGGGTGAACTCGGTCACGGGCGAACCGTATTGCACCTAGGTTCGGTCGCGTCAGTCGCTGATCGCTGCGATGGCACGGTCGGCCATCTCGCTCTCGAACCAGCCCTCGACGCCGGGTTCGATCGCCTCGAAGATCACCCGATCGGGTGCGGCGGCGTCGAAGTCGTATTCGGGGGCGATGGCCCAGGTCACGAACACCAGACGCTCGAAGTAAGGCTCGAGCTCGGCGGCAAGGAACTGGAACTGTGAGTCCCCGACGATGAGCGTGGTGCCCTCGATGACGTCGACGTCGCGCATCTCGGTGATCCGATCGCCGGCGCCGAAGGATGACTCGAGCGTGTCGCGGATCACTCTCAGCTCGCCTCCGCGCTCGATCGTGTAGCCCGGCTCGGTGATGGTGCGGTCGAGGCCGATCGCCGCAGCGAGCCCCTGCTCGAAGGGTTCGCCGTCGTTCGGCTGCACCGCGTCGGCGTCCCACAGTCCGGGCTGGAGCTCGTCGATGAGCCGCTCGGCGACGAGCACCCGGGCGAGCGGTGTCCAGTGCGTGTCCGCTCGGTAGAACAGGTCGGCCGTTGCGCCGTCGGCGAGGACTTCGTCGAGCACGTGAGCCGGATCGAGTCCGAGCCGGTCGTCCTCGAATCGCTCGTGGCGGTCCTGCCGGGCCACCGCGGCACAGGCCGGGACCGTTCCATCCGGGAGCAGGTCGCCGTACAACGACGACTTGGTCGGGAGCGTGAGGTAGCGGACCGATCCTGGCGTCGGCTCGGCGATGTCGGGTACCGAGATCGCGTCGATGTCGTCGCAACTGAAGTCGACGTACGGCTTCCAGAACAGCCATCCGTCCGAGCCGACCAGGACGTTGGAGTTGTTCGACTCGCCGAACACCTCGTAGTCGAGGTTCGCAGTCGCCCACAGCCCCAGACCCTCGCCGGGCGAGCGGGCTGCGAGCGCGTCGAGTTCGGCGTAGTAGTCACGATCGAGGAGCCGACCGAACTCGAACTTCGGGGCGGCGCGTCGATCGCGCGACACGTCGTTGGGGCGGGTCCCGGTGACGATCATCCCCGCCGGGACCAGCAGCAGGACGATGAGCCAGACCGCCCAGATCCATTGGCGTGGGGGCCTCATCAGAACTGGAAGTATAGGAACGGGCTGAATGATCCGGACGCCACCAGCAGCAGGGCGATCGGCAGGCCCAGGCCCATCACCGCGACCCGGGTCACCCCGGCGATCGTGTGACGGGATCGGGTCAGCAAGGGGCCGATCACGAGGTCACGAGGCATGACCACGACCAGGCTCGCGGCCGCCATCACCAGCGCCGCCCGCGTCGTCATCACCGGATCGAGGACCCCGAGGCCGCCCCCGTCGAACGAGAACATCGACCCGAGGTAGCCGGCCGCGCTGCCGAGGTCGTCGGCGCGGAAGATCACCCAGGTGACGACCAGGACCAGCACGATTCGGGATCGTCGCCAGAGGTCGACGATCGGGCTCGAGGCCTCGAGATACCGGGTGCCGCGCCGGCGTTCGATCAGGAGGAAGGCGCCGTGCAGGAGTCCCCAGACGACGAAGGTCAGGTTGGCGCCGTGCCACAGCCCGGTGAGGAAGAAGACGATCAGCAGGTTGCGACGCACCCCCGCCTCGGTGGGCATCCGTGATCCGCCCAGCGGAATGTAGAGGTAGTCGCGGAACCAGCCGGAGAGCGTGATGTGCCAGCGGCGCCAGAAGTCGGTGATCGACAGTGACGAGTACGGCCGCCGGAAGTTCTCGGGGATCGTGAACCCGAACATGCGGCCGAGCCCGATCGCCATGTCGGAATAGCCGCTGAAGTCGAAGTAGATCTGCAGGGTGAACGCAACGGCCCCGAGCCAGGCCGCTGCGGTGGACAGTTCGCCGGGTTCAGCGGCGAAGGCGGCAACGGCGATCGGCGCGATCGTGTCGGCGATCACCACCTTCTTCACGAGGCCGTGGGCGAATCGGAGCGATCCCTCGCCGACGCCGTCGAGCGTGAACCGTCGATCGCGGATCTCGGCCTCGATCTCGTGGTAGCGCACGATCGGCCCGGCGATGAGCTGTGGGAACATCGTGACGTAGAGCATGAAGTCGAGCGGGTTCGACAGGTGCCGTGAGCGCCCGCGTGCGACGTCGATCGTGTAGCTCATGGACTGGAACGTGAAGAACGAGATCCCGATGGGCAGCGTGATGTCGGGTGCCTGGCCGGTCCACACCCCGAGCGTGCTCAGCGAGTCGAGGATCCAGGTCGCGTACTTGAAGAACCCGAGCATGGCGAGGTTCACGACGACCGAGCCAGCGATCACCTGGTGGCGGAGTCGATCGTTGTCGTCTCGGGCCGCCCTCGCGGCGGGGAATCCGAGGGCGAAGTCGGCGGCGACCGACACGAGCAGCACGAACACGAGCGTGCCGCTGCCCCAGATGTAGAAGAGCAGGCTGAGCGCCGCCAGCACGGCGTTGCGGGCGGGCCGCGGGGTGATCGAATAGATCGCAAGCGCCGCAGGGAAGAAGAAGAAGAGGAACGACGCCCCGCTGAACACCATGGAGACGTCAGCTTCGCGCTTGTCTGGGCCTCCTCCAGGCATCGAAAGGAACGAGGTGGTCGGCCATCACCTCACGTCGGATCGGTGGCGGTGCGCTCATCAGCAGCAGAACGTGCCAGGAGCGCCGACGCCGAGGCGCGGAGTGCTCCTGGGATCACCTCGCCGGCCAGCATCCGTTCATACGAGTTGACGTACCGCGTGGTGCGAAGCGAGTCGATCGCGGCCAGGAGATCGCCGTCGCTCAGTAGGCCAGGCGCCCGTCGGCCCCTTCCGGCGAGGCCGACGGCTGTCACCACGCACTTGTCGCACGTACCGCAGTTCCCCGTGGCGCTGTTGTGTTCCCAACAGACCTGGAGGTGGTGCCACGCCAGCGACTCTTCGGGCAGCGCAGCGATCTTGTCCTCGCGCCTCAGGTCGTCGCCGAGGTGTCGGATGGCGACCGCGCTCGACGACCAGAGCGGATCGAGATCCCAGCGCGAACCCCAAGGTCTCGAATGCTCGCGGGGGAAACTCGACGCGATACCGAGGACACCGATGTGCTCTGCCAGCAGATGCCCGAGCGCGGCCAGGGCTCCGCCGTGGGTCTGCTCCCAGTTCGTGTCTGCGAATGACGGATGGCTTCGCACGTTCGTCGAGATGACGATGGAGTTCAGGCCGTGGTGCTCTGCGACGGAGCGAGTTCGCAGGACGACATCGGCCGCGCGCGGCGCGTCATCGAGCATGATGTCGTACCCGAGGGCGAGTACGAGTGTGTCGGGTTCGAACCCTGTCTGCTCCAAGGCGTGGAACGAGTCGATGCCACAGGTGAAACAGAGGGCCCGACCGGAGGTGGCGGGCCGTCGAGTCGTGCCGGTCGCGAGCTGCGCCTTGGGGGTCACCTGAGCGACGTCCCACCATTGGCCGATCACCGTTGGCACCGCCCCGATGTTGTCGAGCCACGCTGGGTCGACGCGGTCGCTCACCTCGAGTCGGCGTCGAGCGAGGAGCGAGGGGATGAGCATTGCGGATCCGAACGCTTCAGGACTCGCCCGGAGCACCACATCCTCGGATCGGAACCAGACCGGCGTGCCGTCAACGACGGCTTCCACTCCGGCCGCGTCTCCAAGGTGTGTCGCAACCACTGGCCCGATGCGGAGCGGTGGGTGGCGGCGGCGCCGACGGATCGCAGATCGGATGCTGATCTGCGGCATAGTACGGCCATCATGAGTGGTTCCGCCGAGGGTGTCGGGCGTGCAACAGGACTGTCGGGTGTCGTCGGTGCAGCGGCTCCTTGGTTCGCGGCGGAGGCGCTCGTCTTCGACCGGTACTGGGACTCTTCATCACGCTCGTTGGACAGCGACCTCGGGTGGCTCCGGCGGCAGGCCTACAAGGAACTCGTCGATGGGGCCCTGGCGCGGATTGCCTCGGTCGATGCGGGGCTCGACCACGCATCGGATCCGCACGTGCGTCAGCGGCTGCAGGACGACCTGGTCGAGGCCGCCGAGGAACTGGACCACTTCGGTCGCTTCGCGGATGCCCACGAACAGTTGGGGGGCGGGCGGGTCGAGGTGTCGGCGCTACGAGCGGACGGAAACTGGGAAGCGAACGAGTCGCTGCGTCGGGTGCGTGCCCGCCACGCCGAGACCCATCCGATCGTGGGCAGACTCGCAGCCACGTTCACCGAGGGGGGGTGCAGCACGTTGTACGCCGCGGGAGCCGCACGGGCGGGGCACGGGCCTGAGGACGATGTCATCGCAGCTGCGTGTTCGGCGGTGTTTGCTGACGAGATCCGGCACATGAGAGGCGCGCTGGCCGACGTGCCGGCAGGCTGGACCGAATCCGATTGGAAGCTCCTGGCCTCCCTCGTGGTCGAGCAGTGCCGAGCCAGGGTCGACATGCGCGACGAGCAGTTCGGCCACCCGTTGACACGCGCCGATCGAGCCCTCATCGAGACGGGCCGGATCGAACCCATCGCCGAGGTGTCGACCAGGTTCGGCCTCGACGCCGATCAGGGAACGGCGACGATCTCGGCGTAGTCGGCTGCTCGCCGCATGGTCGGACCGGCTCTGCCCGTCGGCATCCCTTCCATCCGCCGGCTCGTCACCGACACCTTGCCGAACCCGGCCTCTCGAAACAGATGTTCGAGTTCCTCGACCGTTGCGACTGAATGAACGCGAAGCGTTCGGGCATAGTCCTCGGCCACGGCGCCCAGCGTTTCGGCGTGACCACGTACTCGTGGGTCGTCATGGGCATGAGCCCCCGCAAGCACCCGCGCGCCGAAGTCGTGAACGGCGTCGTCGGCGAAGGTGTCGGTGGACGCGGTGGGTTCGAGACGGGTGGTCGTCACGACCCGCCCGTCGGGCGCGAGGAGGCGCAACCACGCGGAAATCAATTCAGGGCGTTCATCTGGTCTGAATTGCGAGAGAAACGAGTGGGTGGTGATGAGGTCGAAGGGCCCAACTCCGACGTCGCGGATGTCGCCTTCGACCAGTTGGAGGTCGAGGGCTTCTCTGCGGCGCGCGTAGCTGTCGCACAAGGCGAGCGGCGTGCCGCACTTGTCGACGACCGTGACTCGGGCGTTCGCGACCGAGGCGGCCACGTGAGCCAGCATCGCCTGGTCGGCACAGCCGGAGACGAGGACGTCGATCCTGCGGTCGGTACGAGCGGCCGGCCTGAGTTGCTTCGAGAAGAACTCGCGGTGGCGCTCGGGTGACGACGCGAGCCCGAGTACCCGAAGCCATGGCCAGAGACGGTGGTAGGCCACGCATTCGCTCGCGGTGCACAGCAACGGCGCCAGATCGAAGGCCAGCAGAGCTGCATCGATCAACGGCTCCTCGACCTGCGGTGGCCCTCCAGGGGACGGGTCGCACTCCCGGTCGACCGCCATGCCCGAAGCCTAGGCTCGGGTGATGACCAACGGGTTCCGTACCGAGCACGACTCGATGGGCGACGTGCAGGTCCCGATCACCGCAAAGTGGCAGGCCCAGACCCAGCGAGCGGTCGAGAACTTCCCGGTGTCGGGCACGACGATGGACCCGACGCTCATCCGATCGCTGGCAGCGATCAAGGCCGAAGCGGCTCGGGTCAACCTCGAACTGGGCGCCGGTGGCCTCGACTCCGAGGTGGCCGAGGCCATCGCGTCGGCAGCCGACGAAGTGGCGACGGGCGCATGGGACGAGCAGTTCCCGATCGACGTGTTCCAGACCGGCTCGGGGACCTCGACCAACATGAACATGAACGAGGTGGTCGCGACCCTCGCCGGCGAGCATCTCGACGGCACGCCGGTCCACCCCAACGACCACGTCAACGCGTCGCAGTCGTCCAACGACGTGATCCCGACGGCGATGCACGTCGCGGCTGCGATCGACGTCACCTTCGACCTGTTGCCCGCGCTGGCGCACCTCGAGGCGTCGCTTCGTCACAAGGCGCAGGAGTTCGCATCGGTCGTGAAGGCCGGCCGCACCCATCTGATGGACGCGACCCCGGTCACACTGGGCCAGGAGTTCGGCGGCTATGCCTCCCAGCTCGACGAGGCGATCGAGCGGATCGCTTCGACGATGCCCCGTGTGCTGCGACTCGCGCTCGGCGGCACGGCCACCGGCACCGGGCTGAATGCACCTCCTGAGTTCGCACCCCGGGTCATCGAGCGCCTGTCAGCCCGTTTCGGGCTGCCGTTCGTCGAAGCGCCCGACCACTTCGCGGCGCAGGGCGGTCGCGATGCGCTCGTCGAACTGTCGGGGCAACTCCGGACGGTGGCCGTGAGCCTGATCAAGATCGCCAACGATGTTCGTTGGGCCGCCTCCGGACCGACCGCGGGGCTTGCCGAGATCGCACTTCCCGACCTGCAGCCGGGGAGCTCGATCATGCCCGGCAAGGTGAACCCCGTCCTCTGCGAAGCCGTGACCCAGGTCGGCGCTCAGGTGATCGGAAACGACGCCGCCGTCACGTTCGCCGGCTCGCAAGGCAACTTCGAGCTCAACGTGTATCTGCCGGTGATCGCCCGGAACATCGGAGAGTCGATCCGGATTCTGGCGGCCGTCTCACGCCTCTTCGCAGATCGGTGCGTCGACGGCATCGTTGCCGATGTCGAACGGACGCGCCGCTTCGCAGGGTCCTCGCCGGCGATCGCCACGGCATTGAATCCCCACCTCGGCTACGAGGTCGCGGCCGACGTGGTCAAGGAGTCCGTCGCCACCGGCCGGACCATCGCCGAGGTGGTGGTGCAGCGAGAGCTGCTGCCGCAGTCCGAGGTCGACGCGATCCTCGACGTCGACCGGATGGCGCAACGACCCGCGCCAGATCGTTCGGACGGGTCAGCCGAGCGCGGGTGATCCGCCGTAGGGGGCGGGATCGCCGGGCGCCGGAATGTTGGGTCGGCTCCAGCTCATGATCTTGGCCAGGTGCTCGGCGACGTCGCGCCACTCGGCGGGGTCCCATCCCTCGGCAGCACCGTTGGTGGTGCCGTCCTGGCCGATGTGCACGAAGGCCGGGAGGTGTTCGAGGCCGAGGCCCTTGACCAGCGTCCGATCAGGATCGGCGAAGGTGAAGATCTTGTCGACCCAGGGGCCGAGGAACTCGCGGGCCTCCGCGGCCGTCCCGGTGACGACGAACGCGACGCGGACATCGGCGCCCGTGAACGTCTCGAGCAGTCGACCGGCCGAGTCGATCAGCCACGCGCTCTCGTTGGTGAACGGATCGAGCACGACCGCTGCCAGATGGAAGGTCGTGAGCTGTTCGGTGAGGGTGCGCGCCTCGCCGGTCAGCGGAGTGAGCACGAGATCGGCTGGGGCATCGGTGGCCACGGGCAGCGACGCTACTGAATGACGGCTCGTGGTACTCAAGTCGGTGGGCGTGGCCGGTCGTGGCCGGGTGCGGCTACCGTCGCCACGATGCATCCGATCGAGCGTCTCCGCTACGTCGCCCGGGCCGGAGGTGTCGAGCAGGCCACGCTCGTCCGCGAGACCGCATCGGCGCTGTCGGCATTCGGCGACGACTCGATCGGCCTCGTGACCGCGTGCCGGCGGATCATCGACCGGCATCCGACCAGTGGTCCGCTGTGGTGGCTCTGCGCCCGGGTGCTCGTCGGTGAGCATCCGCGCGACGAGGCCTGGAACGCTCTCGAGGAGATCGAGGACGACCGCACCGGGGGCGCGCTCGGGTACTCGCTGCCGGACGACTCGGTGGTCTGTGTCATCGGCTGGCCCGAGATCGCCGGTGAGGCGCTGGTGAAGAGAGGCGATGCCACGGTGCTCGCCGTCGACGTCGGGGGCGAGGCCACCGGGCTCGTGCAGCGCCTCTACCGGGCCGACAGTGAGGCGGTCGACATCACCCCTGATCGCATGGCAGGCGCGGTCGCATCGTCGACCCTGGTGGTCGTCGAGTCCGATGCGGTCGGGCCGACCCACGCACTGGCGGTCGCCGGGTCGCTCCCGGCGGTGCTGCTGGCACGCGAAGCCGGGGTGCCTGTCTGGTTGGTCGCAGGCGTCGGTCGGCTGCTTCCGGCACGGATGTGGGAGGGCATGTTGGCCCGGCGCGATCCCGGAGGCGACGACCTCTGGGAGTTCGACGAAGACATCATCCCGCTCGACTTCGTCGACGCCATCGTCGGGCCGAAGGGACCGCAGTCGCCCGACATCGCCATCCGGCGCACCGACTGCCCGGTCGCGGTCGAGTTGTTCAAGGACGTGGGAAATCAAGGAGGGTCGTGGTGAGCAGACGTGACGTGATCAAGATGACCGACGCCGAGGTGGCTGCCTACCTCGACGGTGTCCACACGCTCAACACGGCCACCCTCAACCACGACGGAAGCATCCACCTGGTGGCCATGTGGTACGCCATGCTCGACGGCGACTGCGTCTTCTGGACCTACAACAAGAGCCAGAAGATCCTCAATCTGCAGCGCGACGACCGCATCACCGGGCTCGTCGAGACCGGCGACGCGTACGAGGAGTTGCGCGGGGTCGAACTCGTCGGGCGGGGCGAGGTCGTGACCGAGTGGGATGAGATCGCCCAGATCGGCGCTGCGGTGGTGAAGCGCTACTTCGGCCCGATCGACGACGAGCAGATGGAGCCGATCCTGCTCCAGACCGGCGCCAAGCGCTACGGCGTCCGCATGAAGATCGACAAGGTCGTCAGCTGGGACCACAGCAAGCTCGGCGGCACCTACTGAGGGCTTCTGGAGAACAGATGCTGTTCACCAGCGCGAGATCTGTTCTCCAGAACGGTGGGTAGGGTCGGCGTGATGAACGTCGTCGAGCGGTATCTCGCACTCGGGCTTCGTCTGGGTCGACACGTCGACGGGTTCGTCGATGCGTACTACGGCCCCGCTGGGCTGCTGCAGCGGGTCGAGGCGGAGGTCCTGCTCGATCCGGCACGGCTTCGTGACGATGCGGCGAGGCTGATCTCCGATCTCGACGCCGGGGCCGATGACCCGGACATCGGTCCGCGCCGCCGGCGCTGGATCCGGGCGCAGACGGTCGGCCTGCACGCATCGGCACGCAAGCTGGCAGGGGAGGACATCTCCTATGCCGAGGAGGTCGAGACGTGTTACGGCGTGCGCCCGACGATGCGCGACGAAGAAGTCCTCGAAGCGGCCCACCGCGCACTCGACGAGGTGTTGCCCGGCGACGGTCCGTTGGCCGAGCGATACGTGAGCTGGCGCGAGGCCCAAGCGGTGCCGACGGAGAAGCTGCACCCGGCGATCGACAGCCTCGCTGAAGACCTGCGGTCACGAACCGACGAGGCATTCGGTCTCCCCGAGGGCGAGCACGTCGACTTCGACTTGGTCACCGACGAGCCGTGGTCCGGGTTCAACTACTACCTCGGCGACCTGCAGAGCCGAGTGGCCATCAACACCGACCTGCCGGTGCTGTCGCTGAGCCTCGCTCATCTCGTCGCCCACGAGGCCTATCCCGGTCACCACACCGAACACAGCCGCAAGGAGGTCGGTCTCGTGCGTCGGGCGGGTCATCTGGAGGAGACCATCTTCCTCGTCGGCACGCCGCAGTGCCTGCTGGCCGAGGGGCTCGCTGACCTCGGGCTCGAGGTACTGGTGGGCGACCGCGAGACCTTTGCCGCTCAGCACCTGAAGCCGCTCGGCATCTCCTACGACGCCGAGGTCGTCTCGCGAGTTCGCGAAGCCGGCGAGGCCCTGGGAGCCGTGCGCGGCAACATCGGGATGCTGCTCCACGAAGAGGCTGCGGACATCGACGACGTCGTCGCTTACGCCATGCGTTGGGGACTGATGTCGAAGGAGCGGGCCGAGAAGGCGGTGCAGTTCATGACCAGCCCCACGTGGCGGGCCTACATCTCGTGTTATGTCGAGGGCCTGCCGCTGTGCCGCAGCTTCGTCGACGGTGACCCGGCGAGGTTCGAGCGGCTGATCACCGAGCCGTTGCTTCCCGACGATCTCGCAGCCTGATCAGGCGAACCGGACCGGGAGGGCTTCGAGACCACGCAACACGATCGAGTCGCGGTACTTCGGCCGCTCGTCGCCCCATGCGGGTTCGATGGTGTCGAACCGGTCGAGCAGGCGGTCGAACACGACCTGCCCTTCGAGGCGGGCAAGCGAGGCGCCGAGGCAGTAGTGGATGCCACCGCCGAAGCTCATCGGCTGCACGGTCTCACGGGTGATGTCGAACGTGTCGGGCTCGGGGTACATCCGGCCATCGCGGTTGGCCGCCCCGAGCAGAGTGAAGAACTGTTGACCCGCCTCGATCTGCATGCCGTGGAACTCGACCGGCTCGAGCGCGGCCCGGCCGTTGAGCTGCACGGGTGAGTCCCAACGCAACAGTTCCTCGACCGCGGTCGGCATGAGGGACCGGTCGGCACGAAGTTTCTCGAACTGGTCAGGGTGGTCGAGAAGGGCCAGGAGCCCGTTGCCGATGAGGTTCGTCGTCGTTTCGAAGCCCGCGGCGAACAGCAGCAGGATGGTCGACAGCAACTCCTCGTGGCTCAGCTGATCGCCCTCTTCCTCGACGTGGATGAGCATCGAGAGCAGGTCGTCGGTCGGATCGGATCGACGCGCGGTGATCAGGTCCTCGAAGCGGGCGATGACCTGTTCGATGGCCGCCGCTGCCTCGTCCATCGCCTCGAGGCTGGGCATGAACTCGAGCGTTGCCACCGTGGCTCGGATCAGCGGCTGCAGCTCGGATCGCATCGGCTCGGGCACACCCAACATCTCGCCGATCACCGTGATGGGCAGGTGCAGGGCGAGCGCGCTCATGACGTCGATCACCCCCTCGAAATCACCGATGAGATCGTCGGTGAGCCGGGCGACGTCGGGCCGCATCTTCTCGACGTTGCGCGCGGTGAACGCTTTGACCACGAGCTTGCGGAGGCGGGTGTGATCGGGCGGGTCCATCAACAGCAAGGAGGTGGTCTCGCCGGTTCTCATGGGGAACCGCTCGTGCCACTCGGCCTTGGTGAGGCCGTACTGCTCCCAGGGCTCGCGCTGCGGCCCGCGCCCGAGGCGAGGTTCTCGAAGCACCCAGTTGCAGTCGTCGTACCGGCCGACCACCAACGCCCCCAGAGAGCTCTCGAAGACGGCCGAGTGCTCGCGGATCGCCTTGTACCGCGGGTATGGATCGGCCTTGCCCTCGGGCGTCATCAGGATCTCGAGCAAGAGTGCGTCCTGATTGATCGTGGTGTCCGTCACGACGTCATCTTCGCGCCTCGCAATTCCCCCCGCTGCGAGGTCCACTCCTACGATCGCCGAGATGTCTCGCGTCGCGGCGATCATCCCGGCCCGCAACGAGGCATTGACCGTCGCCGACAGCGTCGTCGCGGCCCGCGGGTGCCGCTTCGTCGACGAGGTGATCGTCGTCGACGATGGATCCGGCGACCTGACGGCCCTGCGGGCGGAAGAGGCCGGTGCGCGCGTATTGGTGCTCGAGGGCTCGGGTGGCTCCAAGGCTCGAGCGATGCAGGCCGGGGTCGATGCGACCGACGCCGAGTTCCTGTTGTTCGTCGACGCCGATCTCACCGGACTCGAACCACGCCACCTCGATGCGGTCTGCGAGCCGGTGCTGGACGCGCGTGCCCAGCTCTCGGTGGGCGCGTTCGACTACGGACCGATCCTCAACCCGATGGTGCTGCGCTGGCCGCCGCTCAGCGGCGAACGAATGGTGCCGCGTTGGGTCTGGGAAGCGATCCCCGACGCGAAGCTCGACGGATACACGATCGAGGTGCGGGTCAACGAAGTGATCTGCGAGGGCCGGCACCGGACCGTGGCCCGCACGATGGACGGGGTGTTCCACCGGACCAAGCGTGACAAGTTCGGTCGTCTCGAAGGGATCCGGCGCACATGGCACATGTACCGGGCGCTCCTGGGCATGCTGCGCCCGATCGGCGATGTCCGCTGGCGAACCTACGTCTTCTACCTGCGCGGGCTCACCGTCGAGCCCTGACCGCGGAGGTTCAGTTGCCGAGGTGGCCGGTCAGGCCACCACCACCCGTGCCGGAGTTGCTCCCGAAGTAGATGACGAGTGCCACGATGACGACGGCGAGGACGATCCACAGGATCTTGGCTCGCTGGTTGCGTCGATGGGCGGCCCGGGCGGCCGCTTCGCGGTCGATCTTTCCCTCGGTCGGTCGTCCCTTCGGTGGTGTCGTCGCGGTCACGGGCGACCACCGTAGGACACCGCCGCAGCCGCTGTCAGTCGGCCACCGTCAGGACGGTGCAGATGCCTCTGCGACCAGACGACGGGCGATCACCTTGAGGCAGAGCGTCTCGTCGGCGCCCTCGAAGATCGACAGGACGCGAGCGTCGACGAAATAGCGGCTGACCGAGTACTCCTCGGCGTAACCGAACCCGCCATGGATCTGCATGGCCTCGCGGGTGACCCATTCGGCCGCCTTGCACACGTAGGCCTTGATCATCGAGGCCTCCATCGCTCCCTCACCCTTGGCCATCATGCGGGCCACCGCGTAGCTGAACTGGCGCGATGCCTGGATCAGCACGGCCATCCGGCCGAGCTTGGCCTGGGTGAGCTGGTATTCCGAGATCGGCTGCCCGAAGACCGTGCGGTCGATCGCGTACTGGCGAGCGTCTTCGAACGCCGCCTGCATCACGCCGATCGCTCGGGCGGCCGTCTGGAGCCGTCCGTTCTCGAAGCCCTCCATCTGGAAGTAGAAGCCACGTCCGAGACCGGCTTCGCCCCCGACGAGGTTCTCGTTGGGTACGAACCAGTTGTCGAAGGCGATCTCGTAGGAGTGCATCCCCCGATACCCGATGGTGTCGATCGGCCGACCCTCCATCTTGCCGCCGCGCTCGCCTCCGAACTCGAAGCCGTGGCCGTCGCCGATCGGCTTGGGGACGACGAACAGGGACAAGCCCCGGTGGGCCTTGGTGCGATCGGGGTCGGTGCGGGCCAGGAGCATCAGCACCGT
>DATKWD010000004.1:0-4966 GCA_035529695.1 Acidimicrobiales bacterium
CCAGGCCTCCGACTAGCCCCCCGACTAGCTTCTGTCGGCCTTGGAGCTCTCGAAGCGCTCGATGGCCGTGCGCATCGCTGAGCGGGCCCGACGCCGGTCGCCGGCGTCGTCGTATGCGACCGCGAGCCGGAACCAGGCGCCCCAGTCGTCCGGAGCAGCCTCCACCTCCGTTCGGCGCTCGGCAAAGCGCGCGTCAGCCGCGGACCGCTCGACGCGTCCGCTGGGCCTGCGCGGGAGGTCGTCTTCGGGCAGGCCCCCCGCTTCAGCCAGAGCCTTCCCCAGCTCAGCAGTGCGACTGCCGAACTGCAGCTCACGCCAGACCACCCATACCCCGATGATCGGAAGCACGACGAGCGCCAGTCCGAGAACCACCGCCACCGGCTCGCCGCTGGACATGAGTACCCACGACCGCTGGGCGATGAAGAGCAGGTAGAAACCGCAGAGAGCGGCTAGCACCCACGCCACGACGCGTGCCTTCATGGCGGTGTTCCTCAGTGACGACGAACGAGGTCGAGGAGTGGCTCGAGCCCTACCGTCAGACCGGGTCGACGTACAACGTGCCGGACTGCGAGCAACACACCTGGCATGAAGCCGGCACGGTCAAGTGAGTCGTGGCGCAGCGTCAGAAGCTCGCCGGTGCTGCCGAAGATGACCTCTTCATGGGCCACCGCACCTCTCAGCCGCAGAGAGTGCACCGGGACACCGTCGACGGACGCGCCGCGTGCCCCGTCGAGGGCGTGACTGGTGGCGTCGGGAGCTGCCGGTATGCCGGCGGTGCGTCGCGCCTCGGCGATGACCCGTGCAGTGTGCACCGCAGTGCCACTCGGTGCGTCGACCTTGTCGGGATGGTGCGTCTCGACGATCTCGACCGACGTGAAGTGGGCGGCTGCCTCACGCGCAAACTTCATCAGAAGAACCGCACCGATGGCGAAGTTCGGGGCGATGACGACGCCAAGGCCGGGCGCCTTTTCGACCAGCGCCTCGACCTTCGCGAGTCGATCGGCGTCGAACCCGCTCGTGCCCACCACCACATGCATACCCAGACCAAGAGCCGCTTCGATGGTGGTCATCGCGGCATCGGGCACCGTGAAGTCGATCACGACTTCGGCGTCGGCCGCGGCGGCATCAGCCGGCGATCCGGTGCGGTCGATCCGCGCAACGAGCTCGAGGTCGTCCGCCTCGTCGACGGCCGCACACGTCTGCTGACCCATGCGCCCCGCCGCCCCTACGACGCCAACCTTCAAGGTGCTCACGAGGCAACAGCCCCCGAGAAGTCGTGGTCGCCATCGAACGGTCCGATCACAGCCAATGTCGGCGCGACGTCGAGCACGTCAGAGGCAACGTCGAGCACGTCATCGAGAGTGACCTGCTGGATGCGTCGCAAGATCTCGTCGAGCGAGAGCATCTCGCCGTAGACCAGCTCGCTCTTGCCGATGCGGTTCATGCGTGAGCCGGTGTCTTCCATTCCTAGCACGAGCGAACCGCGAAGCTGTCCCTTTCCCCGGTCGAGCTCTTCAGCCGTGATCCCCCGGTGGCAGATCCGCTGGATCTCGGCACGGCAGAGATCGAGCACGTCGTCGACCTTCTTGGGAAGACACCCGGCGTAGACGCCGAAGAGCCCGGCATCGGAGTACTGCGCCTGGTACGAGTAGACGGAGTAGGCCAACCCACGCTTCTCGCGCACTTCCTGGAAGAGCCGGCTCGACATGCCGCCACCGAGCGCACTGTTGAGGACTCCGAGTGCGAAGCGACGTTCGTCGTTGCGATCGACACCTGGCATGCCCAGCACGAGGTTGACCTGCTCAGAGGTTCTGGGAACCACCACGGCTTCGCCACCCCGGCGCGCACGCGGCTGGGCACGACGTGTGCGGCGCTCCTCAGGAGCGCTCCCGGCGGCCGCACCGGTCAGTGGCACTCCCCCGCCGGCGAATGCCTTCTTGACCAACCGCACCACTGCTGCGTGGCTGAGGTTGCCCGCGGCCGCGACCACCAGGTGCTCGGGCCGGTACCAAC
The DNA here is from genome assembly GCA_035529695.1 of Acidimicrobiales bacterium. GTDB lineage: Bacteria > Actinomycetota > Acidimicrobiia > Acidimicrobiales > Salinilacustritrichaceae > DATKWD01. The sequence goes on from DATKWD010000004.1 coordinate 2,014, forward strand.
GCTTGTAGTACCGGCGAACGGTGTCGCGACTGAGCGTCTCGATCGACCCCACCGACCCGAGGATGGGGCGTCCGAGCGGCGTGTCGCCGAAGACGGACTCGGCGAAGGTGTCGTGCACGACGTCGCCGGGGTCATCGTCATGCATGGCGATCTCTTCGAGGATGACGCCGCGTTCTGAGTCGAAGTCGGGGCCAGTGATCGTCGACGACAGGACCATGTCCGTGATCACGTCGACCGCGATCGGAAGGTCTGCGTCGAGTACCCGCGCGTAGAAGCAGGTGAACTCTTTGGAGGTGAAGGCGTTCATCTCGCCGCCGAGACCGTCGATGGCCGCCGAGATCTCGAGCGCACTGCGCTGGTTGGTGCCCTTGAAGAGCAGGTGCTCGAGGTAGTGACTGGCCCCGGCTTGCTTGCCGGTCTCATCGCGTGAGCCGACACCGACCCATACGCCGAAAGAGACCGAGCGCATGGTGGGCACGGCCTCGGTGACCACCCGCAGTCCACCGGGCAGAACGGTGCGCTTCACAACGCTTCCGTCCTGGCCCCGGTGGAGCGTACGGGTGCTCACGTCAGCTGAGCGGTTCTCTAGGCGTCTGCCGCTTCGGTGGCGGCCTCGTCCTCGTCCTTGACGGCGGTCAGCGACAGCTTGCCGCGGTCGTCGACCTCCTTGATCTCGACGCGGACCTTCTGGCCGACGGACAGCACGTCGTCGACCGAGTCGATGCGGGGCTTGCCCACCATCTTCTTGATCTCGGAGATGTGCAGCAGACCGTCCTTGCCGGGGAGCAGCGAGATGAACGCACCGAACGTCGTGGTCTTGACCACGGTGCCCAGGTAACGCTCGCCCACCTCGGGCATCGTCGGGTTGGCGATCGAGTTGACCATGGTCCGAGCAGCCTCGGCCGACGGTCCGTCGACAGCACCGATGTAGATGGTGCCGTCGTCGTCGATCGTGATGTCGGCGCCGGTCTCGTCCTGGATCGAGTTGATCATCTTGCCCTTCGGGCCGATGACCTCGCCGATCTTGTCGACCGGGATCCGGACGGTGATCACGCGTGGTGCGTTCGGCGCCATCTCGTCGGGACCGTCGATCGCCTCGGCCATGACCTCGAGCAGCGTCAGCCGGGCAGCGCGCGCCTGGTTGAGCGCAGCACCCAGCACCGAGGCAGGGATGCCGTCGAGCTTGGTGTCGAGCTGCAGCGCGGTGACGAACTCTTCGGTACCTGCGATTTTGAAGTCCATGTCGCCGAAGGCATCCTCGGCTCCGAGGATGTCGGTCAGCGCCACGTACTCGGTCTTGCCGTCGATCTCGCCGCTGACCAGACCCATGGCGATACCCGAGACCGGAGCCTTCAGCGGGACACCTGCGTGCAGCATCGACATCGTCGAGGCACACACCGAGCCCATCGAGGTGGATCCGTTCGAGCCGAGCGCCTCTGACACCTGACGAATGGCGTACGGGAACTCATCGCGAGTGGGCAGCACAGGAACGAGCGCGCGCTCGGCGAGCGCCCCGTGACCGATCTCGCGACGCTTGGGCGATCCGACCCGGCCGGTCTCACCGGTCGAGTAGGGCGGGAAGTTGTAGTTGTGCATGTACCGCTTGCGGCTCACCGGGTTGAGCGTGTCGAGCTGCTGCTCCATACGGAGCATGTTCAGCGTCGTGACACCCATGATCTGGGTCTCGCCGCGCTCGAAGAGCGACGATCCGTGCGACAAGGGCACGACCCCGACCTCGGCCGACAGGCGGCGGATGTCGGACGGACCGCGCCCGTCCATACGCACCTGGTCGCGCAGGATGCGCTCGCGCACCAGGTTCTTGGTGACCGACCGGAAGGCGGCCTTGATCTCTTTCTCGCGCCCCTCGAACTGGCCGGCGAGCTTGTCAGTGACGACGTCGGAGATACGTGACGTCTCCTCCTCACGCTCCTGCTTGCCCGCGATCGACATCGCCGCAGCGAGCTCGCTGCCGGCGGCCTGCTCGACGGCAGCCAGGACGTCGTCCTGGTAGTCGAGGTAGAGCGGGAACTCGCGGGTGGGCTTGGCCGCGACCGCGGCAAGCTCGGCCTGCGCATCGCAGAGCGCACGGATGAACGGCTTCGCGGCCTCAAGGCCCTGGGCCACGACCTCTTCGGTCGGCGCAGCGGCGCCACCGGCGATCAGGTTGACGGTCTCTTCGGTGGCCTCGGCCTCGACCATCATGATCGCGACGTCCGGCTGACCCTCGTGCTCGACGACGCGTCCGGCGACGACCATGTCGAAGACCGCGCGCTCGAGCTCGGAGTGCGTCGGGAACCCGATCCACTGGCCGTCGATCAGGGCGACGCGGACGCCGCCGATCGGGCCGCTGAACGGAATGCCGGAGAGCTGGGTCGACATCGATGCGGCATTGATCGCCACGACGTCATAGAGGTGATCAGGGTCGAGCGACATGATCGTCTCGACGACCTGGATCTCGTTGCGCAGGCCCTTGGTGAACGACGGGCGCAGCGGCCGGTCGATCAAGCGGCAGGTGAGGATGGCGTCCTCACTGGGACGTCCCTCGCGGCGGAAGAACGAGCCGGGGATCCGGCCGACGGAGTACATCCGCTCTTCGACATCCACGGTCAGTGGGAAGAAGTCCAAGTTCTCTTTCGGGCGCTTGGACGCGGTGGTGGCCGACAGCACCATGGTGGTGTCGTCGAGGTAGACGACAGCCGAGCCGGCTGCCTGGCGGGCGAGACGCCCTGTTTCGAACTTGATGATGCGGTGGCCGAACGAGCCGTTGTCAATAATGGCTTCGCTCGAGCGAACTTCCAGACCCTCCACGGGTCCTCCTCTTCGTTGAGCCCAGGGCGTCATCCCGGCGGTGGCCGGCGAGGAGTGTGTCGGTCTTCGATCGAGGCTCTCGGCTGCGTGCTGTTCACGCACCCGCGGTGCCACTACCGAGGACCGACGGAGAACGCCGGCTCAG
>DATKWD010000005.1:0-22617 GCA_035529695.1 Acidimicrobiales bacterium
TGCCTCACCGCCGGAGAGATCGTCGCCGACCCGGTCGGCGAACTCGGGGCCGAGCGCGGCCCGAGCGAGCGCCTCGTTGCACTGCGCGTCGGTCGCCTCCGGCAACGCAACCCGCAGGTTCTCGACCACCGTGCCGGGAAACAACGTCGGGCGCTGGAAGACCATGCCGACCCGCCGCCGGAGCGACAGGGGGTCGAGATCGGCGATGTCGGTCCCCCGGAAGAGCACTCGGCCGGCCGTCGGCACCTCGAGTCGATTGCAGAGCCGAAGCATCGTCGACTTGCCCGAACCCGACGCTCCGAGCAGGACGGTCACCCCGCCGTCGAGCACGCTGAGCGAGATCTTGTCGAGTGCCCGAGCGTCACCGAAGCTGACCTCGACATCTTCGAACTCGAAGAGCCCGCCGGGCGGCTGCGTCACAGATCGAACGTATCGGACGGCGTCAACGCCGACCGGCTCCGCTTTGGCCGGTGGCTGCGGCTCCGTAGCATCTCCGTGATGGCCGACGACCCGACGATCGACGACTGGACCGAGACCGCTGCGAAGGAGCTGCGGGGCCGCGAGGTGACCGATCTCACCTGGCACACACCCGAGGGCATCGACGTCAAGCCGCTCTACACCGAAGCCGACCTCGACGATGTCGACCACCTCGGCGGCCTTCCCGGGTTCGAACCGTTCGTCCGCGGTCCCCGGGCCACGATGTACGCCAATCGACCGTGGACCATCCGGCAGTACGCAGGATTCTCGACGGCCGAGGAGTCGAACGCCTTCTATCGACGAAACCTCGCCGCCGGCCAGATGGGGCTCTCGGTCGCCTTCGACCTCGCGACCCACCGGGGCTACGACTCCGACCATCTCCGGGTCGTCGGCGACGTCGGCAAGGCGGGAGTCGCCATCGACTCGGTCGAGGACATGAAGATCCTCTTCGACGGCATCCCCCTCGACAAGATGTCGGTGTCGATGACGATGAACGGTGCGGTCCTGCCGTGCCTCGCCGGCTACATCGTCGCTGCCGAGGAACAGGGCGTCGACCAGTCGGCGCTGAGCGGAACCATCCAGAACGACATCCTCAAGGAGTTCATGGTCCGCAACACCTACATCTATCCGCCGGCGCCGAGCATGCGGATCGTGTCCGACATCATCGGCTACACGGCCGAGCACATGCCTCGCTACAACTCGATCTCGATCTCGGGTTACCACATGCAGGAAGCCGGGGCGACGGCGGAGCAGGAGTTGGCCTTCACCATCGCCGACGGCCTCGAGTACGTCCGCACCGCCGAGGCCAGCGGCCTCGACGTCGATGCGTTCGCACCGCGTCTGAGCTTCTTCTTCGCGATCGGGATGAACTTCTTCATGGAGGTCGCCAAGCTGCGCGCCGCCCGCAAGCTGTGGGCGAGGGTCATGAGCCAGTTCGAGCCGGCCGACCCCAAGTCACTCATGCTGCGGACGCACTGCCAGACCAGCGGCGTGTCGCTCACCGAACAAGACCCCTACAACAACGTGGTCCGAACCGCAGTCGAGGCGATGGCGGCCGTGCTCGGCGGCACGCAGAGCCTCCACACCAACTCCTTCGACGAAGCGCTCGGCCTCCCGACCGACTTCAGCGCACGGATTGCGCGCAACACCCAGCTGATCCTCGCCGAGGAGACCGGCATCCCGAAGGTGATCGACCCGCTCGCCGGCTCGTACTACGTCGAATCCCTGACCCAGGATCTCGCCGACAAGGCATGGGAGCTGATCACCGAGGTCGAGGAACTCGGCGGCATGACCAAGGCCGTCGAGTCCGGCATGCCGAAGCTCCGCATCGAGGAGTCAGCGGCCCGGCGCCAGGCCGCCGTCGACCGAGGCGAGCAGGTCGTGGTCGGGGTCAACCGGTACGTGCCGGACGATGTCGAGACCGTCGACGTGCTCGACATCGACAACGCCGAGGTGCGAGACAGCCAGATCGCACGCCTCGAGCGGGTCCGAGCCGAGCGCGATCCCGAGGCGTGCGCGACGGCGCTGCTTCGCCTCGAGGAAGGTGCCGCCGGAGACGGCAACCTGCTGGCATTGTGCATCGATGCGGCCCGGGCCCGAGCAACGGTCGGTGAGATGAGCGACGCGATGGAACGGGTCTTCGGTCGCCACAAGGCGCAGGTGCGCAGCATCAGCGGGGTCTACGGCGGCGCATACCAGGGCGATGCCGACTACGAGGCGCTCCTCGCCGACGTGGCCACCTTCGCCGAGCAGGAGGGCCGCCGGCCTCGGATGCTCGTCGTGAAGATGGGACAGGACGGCCACGACCGCGGCGCCAAGGTGATCGCCACCGCATTCGCCGATCTCGGGTTCGACGTCGACGTGGGTCCGCTGTTCCAGACGCCCGAGGAGGCGGCTCGAGACGCAATCGACAACGACGTCCACGTGATCGGCGTGTCGAGCCAGGCCGCCGGCCACAAGACCCTCGTGCCCAAGCTCATCGAGGAACTCCGCTCGCAGGGCGCCGGCCATGTCCTGGTCGTCTGCGGAGGAGTGATCCCACCGAAGGACTACCCGTTCCTCGCCGACGCAGGTGTCGCTGCCGTGTTCGGGCCGGGCACCAACATTCCCGACGCCGCCGCCAAGGTCCTCGAGCTCCTCGGTCAAGCTTCATGAGCCGTTCGTGACGGCCCTCGCCGAGGCCGTGATGGCCGGCGACCGCGCCGCGCTGGCCAAGGCCATCACCCTCGTCGAGTCGACTCGGCCCGACCACCGGAGCGAGGCGCTGGGGTTGCTCGATGCCATCGTTCCCCACACGGGCGGCGCGACGCGGGTCGGCATCAGCGGCCCACCAGGGGTCGGCAAGTCGACCCTCATCGAAGCGCTCGGACTCCTGCTGATCGAGCGCGATCACCGAGTCGCCGTCCTGGCGATCGACCCCTCGAGTGCGAGATCCGGCGGATCGATCCTCGGCGACAAGACCAGGATGGAACAGCTGGGCCGTGCCGACGACGCGTTCATCAGACCGTCACCCAGCGGACGAACGCTCGGGGGAATCGCCCGCCACACCCGCGAGGCACTCCTGCTGTGCGAGGCCGCGGGATTCGACATCGTCCTCGTCGAGACGGTCGGCGTCGGGCAGTCCGAGACCGCGGTCGCAGACGTCGTCGACCTCTTTCTGCTCCTGGCGGCGCCGGGTGGCGGCGACGAGCTCCAGGGAGTGAAGCGCGGCATCATGGAGCTCGCCGACGTCATCGCGGTCAACAAGGCCGATGGCGACCTCGAGGCGGCGGCCAACGCCACGTGCACCGACTACCGCAACGCCGCGCATCTCTTCCGCCCGCGGGTACCGGGCATCGAGGTCCCGGTCGTGCTCGTCTCGGGTCTCACCGGGGTCGGCGTGCGCGAGCTCTGGGAGACGATCACCGCAACGGCCGCCCGCCTCGAACCGCATCTCGGCACCCGACGAGCCGAACAGGCGGTCGCCTGGATGTGGCAGGAGTTCCACGAACAGGTCTCCGAGCGAGCCACCCGCGCCACCGACGCCGATGAACTCGTCGCTCAGGTACGCACCGGCGAGGTCTCCCCCGCGTCGGCAGCCGCCCGACTTCGCGAGGCACTCCTCGGAAGTGACTAGTCCCTCCGCCATGTCTGTCATGGCCCAGTCCCGACCATCGGCCCGCCAGCGTCGACGCTGAGCAAAAGAACACCCAACGTGAGCAAATGAGCCATTTGGCCCATGCGTTCAGACCACGAGGGCCTTCAGACCGACGTCGGTGGTGCCGATGGTGGGACCATGCAGGAGACAGCATCGACGAATCAGCACGACCCCGTCGCCGTCGGGACGACGCGGATCCGTCCACGGGTCGCCCGTTTGGTCGCCATGCTCACCGTGGCCCTCGCTGCGGTCCTCCTCCCCACGGCCACCCCGGCCGCTGCCGCGTCGAACGACGACACACGCATGTGGGAACTGATCAACCAAGCGCGCGGAGCAAACGGCAAGGGTGGGCTCCAGTACGACGCGGCGGCATCGGCGGTCGCGGCGACATGGACTGACCACCAGGCGGCGACCAGCACGCTCGCGCACAACCCGAACCTCAGAGCGAACATCGAGACCTACGTCACCACGCAGTGGCAGCGACTCGGCGAGAACGTCGGCTACGTGAGCAACACCGGCTCGATCAACGACGTGCAGACCCTCCACAACGCCTTCATGAACTCGAGCGGGCACCGAGCCAACGTGCTCGGCGACTACAACCGGGTCGGCATCTCGCACAAGCGAGCCGGCGGCCGGGTCTGGGTCACGGTCGTCTTCCTCAAGGGCCCGAACCTCGACAACCCGACCCCGGACCCCATCTCCAACCCGCCTGCGGACTGGTTCACGGTCAAGACGGCGAACCTGTCGGGTTCGAACCTGACCCCGCTCGAGGGCGACTTCGACGGCGACGGCAAGGGGGACGTCTTCTGGTATCAGGCCGGGAGCACCCAGGACTCGTTCTGGTGGGGAACCAGTGGCGGCCAGCCCCAGGTCACCGTCCAGAACGTGAGGGGGACCTACAAGCCCTTCGTCGGCGACTTCGACGGCAACGGCAAGGACGACATCTTCTGGTACGCGCCGGGCACGGCGATGGACTACTTCTGGTACTTCACCGGCCGTGGGACCTACATCAACGTCAGTCGTCGGGTGAACGGGACCTACAAGCCCTTCGTCGGTGACTTCGACGGCAACGGCAAGGCCGACATCTTCTGGTACGCGCCTGGCACGAAGGCCGACTACTTCTGGTACATGACGGGACGCGGCACCTACATCGACGCCTACCGGCGAGTCAACGGGACCTACACGCCGTTCGTCGCCGACCTGGACGGCGACGGCAAGACCGACGTGTTCTGGTACGCCGCCGGACCGAAGGCCGACTACTTCTGGTATTTCAAGGGCCGGAACCGCTTCGACGAAGTCGCCAAGAGCGTCAACGGCCTCTACGCACCGGTCGTCGAGGACTTCAACGCCGACGGTCAGGCCGACATCTTCTGGCACTCACCCGGCAGCGGAGCCGACTACTTCTGGTACAGCACGAGCACCCGGGCCTTCGCCAGCGTTCGGCACGACGTGACCGGCGCACCCATCGCGGTGGCCGGCGACCTCGACGGCAACGACAAGACCGATCTGGTGCTCTACAACCCCGGAAGTGGCACCGACGAACTGTGGATGAGCGGCGACTCACGGAGCTTCTCGCCCCGAGGCGTCGACGTGGACGGAGCCAACTTCGTGCCCGTCACCGCCGACCTCTCCGGTGACGGCCGGGACGACGTGATCTGGTACGGACGCGGCGGCGAGATCGACGTCATCTGGGTGTCGAAGTAGCCACCGCCCGGCCTCGCCGCAGTTCACGCGTGAGCCACGCCGTCCCCAGGGCCCAGCCGCCGGCATCGACGAGCACGAACACCAACCGCGTTGCCAGGGCCACGGTGGTGGCGACTCCTGCCGACAGATCGGGTACGGCAGCGACGAAGACCGCCTCGCGGACCCCCACCCCGCCCGGCACCGGCACGGCAACGAAGCCGGCCAGCCACGACAACGTCGCCGCTGCGACCACCGGGCCGAGGTCTGCATCGGGAACCAACGCCTTGGTCATCGCCCACGTCGACGCGCCGACCAGCAACCAGGACGGAAGGAACGAGGCGACGAGCCGTGCGCTCGCGCCCGGGCTCGGGAACGTCAGGTCGATGTCGCGTCCGATCATCCGCTCAGCGACGCGGCGCAGACGGTCGAGCAGACCACCAGCCAGCAGGGCGACACCGAGCGGGATCGAGAGCAGCGGCCACAACGGCGCCTGTTCGTCGGCCGAACCGAGGAACGGCAGAAGCGCCGCGACGACGAGTCCCGCAGCGAGATACAGCGACACCAGCGACACCGCGACGCTGCCGTAGGCCACCGGACGTGGCACCTCGGCACGGGCGGCCAGCTCACCTCGGCCGATGACCGGCCACAGGCTGCCGGGCAGGTACTTGCCGATCTCACCCACGTAGTAGCGCGCGATGGTGGTTCCGAATCCGATCGATCCACCCATCGCCACGATGGTCCGCCACCACCCGATCGCGATCGCGGTCATGGCCAGCGCGGCAATCGCAACCGACACGACGACCCAACCGATGTCGGCATCGGCGAGCTCATCGGACACCTCGTCCCACGAGTTCGCCACCGTGGCCGCAAGGAAGCCGAGGGCCAGGACTGCGAGGCCGACCCCGAACAGCGTGACGAGTCGGCGGAGACGAGGGGTCACCGTGTCGTGCCGATGCCCGCGAGCAGCTCGAGGACGTGGGCCTCGAACGCCTCCGGTCCGAACGTCACGGCTCGTCGAGCAGCCGCGATCGACATCCGCTCGAGCTGGCCCTCGGTCGTGATGAGGTGGCGGGTCAGCGAGGCCAGGTCGTCGACGGTGCGGAACCGGTACCCGTCGACGCCGTGTCGCACGATCTCGCGCTGACCCGCGAGATCGACGACCACCGGCACCGCGCCGGCCGACATGGCCTCGGCAGTGGTGATGCCGAAGTGTTCGAGTCGGTCGGGATGCCGCCGGGCGTCGACCCCGAGACCGGCGGCGTGCCAGTAGATGCTGGCCCGACCGTACAGAGATTCGAGCTCGGAGAAGGGCGCGTTGGCGTGCACGTCGATCCGCAGACCGGCCGCAGCTTCTCGGACCGCCGCCAGGTAGTCGGTCGAGGACTCGTCGACCCCACCGGCGAGCACCAGCCGCCAGTGCGCCAGCGTCGGGTCTGCGACCAGAGACCGAAACGCCTCGACCATTTCGAGCTGCCGCTTCGAGTGGCCCATCTCCTCGGGGAAGAATCGGCCGACCGACACGATGAGCGGCTCCTTGTTGGCAGAAGCGAACTGGGCAACCGGTGGGTGCAGCACGCCACAGTCGGCCGACCAGTACTCCTTGACCCAGTGCTTCGTGAAGTGCGAGTTCGCGACCACCGTGTCGTAGCTGGGCAACCACCGCGCGCGGGCCGGACCTGCGAACAGGTTGGGGGCGACACGGGCCAACAGGTCCAGCCGCGACGAACCCACCGTGACCGACTTGAGCGGAACCCCCAGCCGCCGTCGATCCGAGCCGCCGTCGACATCGGCAGGCACGAACGAGTCGGACTCGACCGTGACTTCGATCGGCTCGTCCGCCCGACCGACGATCGGGATCTCGAGGGCTTGGCCGAGGCGACGGCGGGCCGGGTCGGTGGGCGGGGTGAGGACGATCTCGGCGGCGGCGTCGCCGTCGACGGCGACGCGAACCCGGGTCGGCATGGTGCCCGGCGGACGCTGGTAGCCGAACACCAGCCGGACCTTGGCCTCCACCCCGGGATCGACGTGGACCTCGAGCGTCCCGCACCCGTCGGTCCAGATGGGTGCTCTCGATCCGGCATCGCGGTGGTGGAATCCGTCGCCCCAGTCGAGGCTCACCGAACCAGGCCTGATCCGCGTGATGCCGCGGCGCAGCGAGCGGGTCACCGGTCCGGCGACGTCGAGTCGAGTCGGGAAGTGCACGTAGTAGATGCCGTGGGTCGCCCGGTTCGTCTCTGCGCTCATGAACGAGGCGTTGACCAGCAGATCCATCGACGCCGAAGCCTCGGACAACGCACCGATGCGGTCGTCGAGCACCATCGTGTCGACGCCATCGAGATCGACGCCGAAGCGGGCCGCGACCCAGTCGCGGTCGATCGGCTCGTTCCCGACCATGCTGACGTCGCCGACACCGCGTAGCACCGTTGCGAACGCCGCCGCCGTCCGCTCGGCACCTCCACCGGTTGCCCAGTGCCGGTCGTAGACGCCGATCTTCACTGGGGTTCACTCCAACCGGTGATGAGGGCGTCGGGCACCCGCTGTCGGCGTCGCAATCGGCGGCGTTCGGGAAGCAACTGCGGAAGCATCTTCAGCCATGCGATGAACGAGCGGGCCCGTCGGATCGGGAGTCCCGGACTCGGCCGATGACCGCGGGTGAGCGGCAGCACGATGTCTCGGAGCGTGTACGACGTCAGGGCTCGGACGTACCCGACGACGGCCCGGCGCAGCATCCAGCCGGGGGCGTTCTTGGTGAGCATCGCGAATCGATTGCGCTCGACGAAGTGCTGGAACAACGGCGAGCCCTCCTCGGAGGTGGCGGCATGCAGGTGGCGCATGACGGCATCGGGGACCGTCCGGTGCCGCCACCCACGTGCCAGACCTCGCCACGAGAGATCCGTGTCCTCGTAGTAGAGGAAGAAGCTCTCGTCGAACAAGCCGACATCGGCGAGGTAGTCGCGGCTGAGCAACACCCCGCCGCCGCACCACGCGAACACGTCGCAGGGTTGGTCGAACTGACCCTGGTCGGGCACGAGGAACCCGCGGTCGCCGCCGAACCCACCGTCGACCAACCGGCTTCCGATGTTGTTGACGATGTCGTGCAGGGGCCCGGTCGGAGACCCGACATCGAACCACTCCGCCTCGGCTCCGACCCCGAGCGGTGGACCACCATCGACTCGAACGCGGGTGGGTGCGGGTGCCCGCAGGCGCAGCGCCACCATCGGTCGGTGTTCATCGGCCTCGAGCGGAACCGACAGCGTCGCGTGGTCGGTGGACCACTGGTACCGAGGGTGCGGTCCACCCCCGACCTCGGCTCCCCAGAACCCGGCGCCGAAGCCCACGCTGTCGAACCGATCCTCACCGTCGACCCGCACCCCGCTGACCTGCACCCCGAGGAGTCTCGGGTCGCCGGGCACCGTCTGGGCGTCGACGTCGAGAGCGAGATCAGCGAACCGGGGCTCGAGCAGGATCTTGGGACACCATGCACCCACGGTCGGGTCGGTCAACGCAGCCTCGACCAGCTTCGCCAGCCAGTCGGGCTCGACGAACGCGTCGGGGTTGACCAACGCCACGTGATCGACCCCGTCGAGATCGGTCATCGCGACGTTGTTGGCCGGGAACCCGGTGTTCTCGGCCTTCTCGACGAGCCGCACGCCGGGAAACGAGGACCGGAGCGCGTCGACACTCCCATCGGTCGATGCGTTGTCGACCACGACGATCTCGTGCCGATCGGGCGGATAGTCGAGGTGCGACAGCGCCTCGACACATCGCAGGACGAACGGAGCCCCGTTGAAGTTCAGGACGACGACGCGAACGAACGGGGACATGGACGCCCATTCTCGCAGTCGTCGCGGCCGTGGACCGTCACCCGCCCATCTCCGGCTGCAGAGGGGGTGCCTGTACCCTTGTGAGTCATGCCTGCGCAGCGTCTCTCGGTCCTGCCGCCGGCATTCCCCAAGGAGTTGCTCGTCAACCTCACCCAACGCGAGCTGAAGGGGAAGTTCAAGCGCACCTCGCTGGGCTATCTGTGGTCGATCATCAATCCAGCGGTGAACCTCGCCGTCTACGCCGTTGTCTTCGGTGTCTTCTTCGACGCCCAGGCCGACCCCGGTGACCCATCGGGGCTCACCGGCTACGCGTTCTTCCTCGTCTGCGGACTGCTCCCCTGGACGTTCCTCGCCAACGGCCTCATGGGCTGTTCCGCGTCGCTGGTCGCCAACGAGGGACTGGTCAAGAAGGTCTACTTCCCCCGCTCGGTGATCCCCGGCGCGGTCGTGCTTTCGAACGTCGTCGGGTTCCTGGTCGAGCTCGCCGTGCTGTGCGTGGCGCTGCTGATCGCGGGGAACATGGTGTTGCCGTGGATCCCGCTGCTGCTTCTCCTCGTTGCGATCCAGTCGGTCTTCGTCTTCGGCCTCGGGCTCCTACTCGCGGTCGCGAACACGTACTACCGCGACGTGTCCCACTTCCTGGCGATCTTCCTCAACGTCTGGTTCTACGCAACGCCGATCTTGTACCCGATCACGCTGATCGGTGATCGCGAGATCTTCGGAATCCCCATCCAGTCGCTCGTCGAACTGAATCCGATGTGGGTGTTCGTCGACGCGTACCGCGACATCCTCTACAACCTGCGGTTCCCGACGATCACCCAATGGACATCGCTCACCATTGGGTCATTGGCCGTGCTGGCGATCGGTGCCGCGGTGTTCCGACGCTTCGAACCCCGCCTGGCCGAGGAGCTCTGATGGCAGACCTCGCGATCGAAGTCCACGACGTCGCCAAGCGATTCCGGCTCGTGCACGAACGCAACAGCACGCTCAAGGCCGCCATCTTCAGTGGCTTCAAGCGAAGTGTGCACGAGGAGTTCTGGGCGCTCGACGACGTCAGCTTCGACGTTCCGCAGGGCTCGACGTTCGCCCTCATCGGCGAGAACGGATCGGGCAAGAGCACGATGCTGAAGTGCCTGGCGAAGATCTACCGCCCGGATCGCGGCACGATCCGCACGGTCGGAAAGGTGTCCGCGCTGCTCGAACTCGGGGCGGGTTTCCATCCCGAGCTCTCGGGCCGCGAGAACGTCTACCTCAACGGCTCGATCCTCGGCCTCGCCAAGCGCGAGATCGATGAACGGTTCGACGAGATCGTCGAGTTCGCCGGGCTCGCTCGGTTCATCGACTCCCCGGTGAAGAACTACTCGAGCGGCATGTTCGTCCGGCTCGGGTTCTCTGTCGCGATCAACGTCGAGCCCGACATCTTGCTGGTCGACGAGGTGCTCGCCGTCGGCGACGAGGACTTCCAGCGAAAGTGCATGGAGAAGTTCGCCGGCCTCCGCGAAAAGGGCCGGACGATCGTCGTGGTCAGCCACGGCTTGGGTCAGATCCGCGACATCTGCGATCACGCCGTCTGGCTCGACCACGGGAAGATCAGACTGTCAGGGACCGCATCCGAGGTCGTGTCGGCCTACCTCGAGGAAGTCCGTTCGTCGCGCACGCTCGCAGTGGTCGACGGAGTTCCACCGGACCTGTTCGGGTCGGTGGCGGTCTGCGACCTGAGCGGCCGCGAGGTCGACACCGTCGGCCTCGGCGAGGGGTTCCAGGTCCGTATCGAACTGTCCGAGCGCAACGAGCGACCGGTGTGGCTCGACCTCGACCTGGTTCGCTCGGACGGGGTCCAGATCGGTGGAACCCGAACCCAGATCGAAGCCGGACGCAAGGCGGGTGACGCCATCGCCTACGTCGTGAAGGACCCGCCACTGCACCCCGGGACCTACGAGGTCGCTCTGACCCTGCGCGACGAGAACCATCAGGTGATCCTCGTCGAGAACCACCACGCCGCCCTCTTCGACATCGCGGACACCACGGGGAAACTGGCTCGCGGCCTCGTTGCCCTGGGTGGAGAATGGATCGAACCCCCGCCCGCTCCATGACCACCGACCACGAGATCACCGACGTTCCCACCGGGAACACCTACGACAAGTACGGCACGACGAACCCCATCGAGGCTCGCCTCATGCGGGGGTTCTTCGACGTGCTGGATGCGCTCGTCGCCTCGACCTCGCCCACCCGCATCCTCGAGGTCGGAATGGGCGAGGGACACGTCTCGGCACGCATGATCGAGACCTTCGCCGGCGTCCCGTTCCACGGCATCGACCTCCCCGACCCCTCCCTGACGGGCCGGTGGCACGAGATCGGTGCGCTCGGCAGCTTCGCCGACATCACCCGCCTGCCATTTCCCGACTCGACGTTCGACCTCATCCTCGCCATCGAAGTCCTCGAACACGTCGACGATCCCGACGCCGCCCTCGCCGAGTTGCGGCGCGTCGGAACCCGCGACCTCGTCGCGTCGGTCCCTCGCGAGCCCATCTGGCGCGCCATGAACCTCGCCCGCGCCAAATACGTTCGCGACCTGGGCAACACTCCCGGGCACATCCAGCACTGGACTTCCCGCAGCTTCGAGAAGTTGATCGCGAGGCACGCCGAGGTCGAGGTCCGACGCGCTCCGCTGCCCTGGACCATCGTGAAGGCACGGTTCGCGTGAAACTCATCATCCAGATCCCCTGCCTGAACGAGGAGCATCAACTTCCGACGACCCTTGGTGCGCTGCCACGCGAGGTCGACGGATTCGACACGGTCGAGTGGCTGATCATCGACGATGGCAGTACCGACCGCACCATCGAGGTCGCCCGCGAGCACGGCGTCGACCACATCATTCGGCTCCCACAGAACATGGGTCTGGCGGCAGGATTCCAGGCGGGCCTCGACGCGTGCCTGAAACTCGGCGCCGACGTCATCGTCAATACCGATGCCGACAACCAGTACGACGCCGCTGACATCCCGACGCTGGTCGCGCCCGTCATCGCGAAGACCGCCGACATGGTCATCGGCGACCGTCAAGTGATGACGATCGAGCACTTCAGCCCGCTCAAGAAGCGTCTCCAGCGACTGGGCAGCTGGGTCATCCGCCGCGCGTCGGGCACGACGGTGCCCGACGCCACCTCGGGGTTCCGGGCCTACAACCGCGAGGCGGCGCTTCAGCTGATCGTCGTCTCGAAGTTCACCTACACCCTCGAATCACTCATCCAGGCCGGCAAGGGCTCGGTGGCCATCGCCCATGTACCGGTCCACACCAACGAGGCGCTGCGTGAGTCGAGGCTCTTCCCCTCGATGGGCGCCTACGTCCGCCGCAACATGGTGGCCATCTTCCGGATCTACACGGGGTACGAGCCGCTGCGGGTGTTCACGACGATCGCGGCGGTGCTGTTCGTCCTCGGGATGGCGGCGTGGAGTCCCTTCGTCTACGACTGGGTGGTCAACGGCGAGAGCGACGGCCACCTCCAGTCACTCGTCCTCGGCGCGGTGTTCGTGCTGAGCGCCGTGCAGGTCTTCGTCCTGGGCGTCATCGCCGACACCGTCGCAGCGCACCGCACCATCAGCCAGCGGACGCTCGAGCGAGTGCGGCGGGTCGAGATGGTGGTCGGCGTCGAGCCGTCGAACTACGACCATCCCGACGCTTCCGCATGACCCGACCGGCAGGTGTCGAGCGCCTCGGACCGATGACGAGCGCGCGGATCGGGCTCCTCGGTGTCCTGCTGGCCTTCATCGGCATGGGCGCGCTCTACGCCGAGTTCGTTCCCCACTTCCTGCCCGCCGACGAGACCTCGCACGCCGGCCAAGCGCTCATCCTGGGACGGGGTGAGCTGCCCAGGCTCGACAGCGAGGTCCCGGATCAGATCCCAGACCTCCAGCTGCAGTTCGAGATCCGACGCCAGACCTACACCGCGAACCACCCTCCCCTCTACTACGCGCTCGTCGCGATTCCGCTCCGGGTCGGTGTCGAGATGGGCCACCCGTCGGCAGGGATGAGCGGAGCACGCCTGCTGACAGTGCTCCTCACGTCGATCGGTGCTGTTGCCACGTACTGGACAGCCCGCGTCCTTGTGCCGGACCGGGGCGACTTCGCAGTGCTCGCCGCGGCACTGGCCGTGCTGGTTCCGGCGGTCCACCGCTTCGCGGGCGTCATTCACAACGACGGTCTGGGCCTCGCAGTGTTCGGTGTGTCCGCCGCGATCGCCGCCGAACTCCTCGTCAAAGGTCCGACACGCAGCCGCATGCTGGTCGCGATGGCCACGGCGTGCGCCATGATCCTGACCCGCGCGATCGGGCTCGGAGGTGTGGTCGTGCTGGCGGGCGCGACCGGCCTGGCCTATGTGATCCACCATCGCGGATCGGTGCGCGACCGGTTCGTCCTGGGGCTCGGTCGTGCGTCGCTCGTCGTCCTCGCGGCCGCCGTGACGGGCGGCTGGTTCTGGGTGCGCAACAACCGCCTCTACGGCGACCTGGCCGGATCGGCCTACAACCTCGACCGGTTCGACTACTCACGCCGCGGATCGACCCTCGAATTCCTCACCGATCCGGAGATCACCGTCGCATTGCACCGTCAACTCTGGGGCCGGTTCTACGACGCAGCCGAATTCGCCATCGGCGGCGGAGCCTGGCCGGGGGGAATCGTCGTGGCGCTCATCGTCGCCGGGTGGCTCGTGCTCGCGCTCCACGGCGCGGGCTGGCTGCGTCGGCTGATCGGCCGGTTCCGCCGTGACGCTGCGTCATCGGCCCTGCCCGACTGGGATACCGCCACCTGGGGTCGGGCGGCGACCTGGACGATGCTGATCGGCTGGACGCTGCTGGTCTGGGTCTCGAGCGTCTCGTACTTCGCTTCGGGCGGCGGACTCCATGGCCGTTACCTGTTCCCTGCGTTCCCGGCCGCTGCACTGCTGGCCGCGGCTGGTCTCTGTTCGCTGCCCGGACGGCGCTGGGCGTTGGCGCCGATCGCCGTGACCACGATCATGGTCGGCTCGGCACTGTCGTGGACCAGCGAGTTCGTCGTCAGGCTCGGACCCGCCGGCGCCACCAGTTGGGAGGCGCTGACGTTCCAGGCCGCACGCAACGGCGTGCCGGCGCTCGCGGTCGGGGCGACCATCGCGGTCGCGGTCATCGGGACCACCATGGCGTGCGTCGGGTTGTTCCTGTCCGCGCCTCGCGATCAGAGGTCTCTCGGTGCGCTGTCGAACCCGAGGTCGGATCGCCCGAACCAGATGTAGTCGTTCCTCGACTGGTCGTGGTTGCGGAATCCGACGTCGTCACGACCGTCACCATCGGTGTCGGCGGCGACGGTGAGGTAGTCACCGTTGATCGTCACCCCACGCGACACGTAGCTCCCGTTCTCGAACTCCCACGAGTAGTCGGCGCGGGTGCCCGTGGCGTACCAGAGGATGTCGGCGTCGAGATCGCCGTCGAAGTCGCCGATGACCGGCTCGTAGGTGCCGTTGACCGTGAAGCGGGCCGAGGTGAACGAGCCCGGAGCACCGGCCGACGTCCAGAGGTAGTCGGGCTTCGTGCCGGCCGCGTACCACAGGACGTCGTCGCGACCATCAGGCCCGAAGTCCCCGACGAGAGGCCGGTAGCGACCGTTGATCCGGAGTCGCTCGTCGCTGTGGCCACCACGTCCGCCGCGGCCGAGCCACAGGTAGTCGGCGGCGGTCCCCGGGGCGTACCAGATGATGTCGGCCCGATCGTCACCGTCGAAGTCGCCGATGATGGGGTCGTACACCCCGTTGATCGACACCGGTTGCGACGTGAACGAGCCGCGCGTCGGGGTGCCCCACCAGAAGTAGTCGGGGGCCGTGCCGGGCGCATAGAAGAGCAGGTCGTCGTGGCCATCGCCGTCGAAGTCACCCGAGCGAAGGACGTAGTGCCCGTTGATCGCGACATCGTCTCGAGGAAGGGCCTCGTTGCGCGGGGCACCCGAGGCGACCCGGTCCCCGAGCGAACCCAGGCCGTACTGGAGCAGGTCGTCGTGGCCGTCGTCGTCGAAGTCGCCCGAGACCATCTGGTACGGAGGCAGCCAGTACGGGCTCGCCTCGGGTGAGCCCGTCGGCCACAGGTCACGATGGGTCTGCTGGCACGGGTTCACCGGCACGCTCCAGGTCACCAACGGGTCCTTGCCGGGTTCGAAGATCCAGACGCTGTAGATCTGGTTCGGCGCGAGGTTGGGGATCGAGTACGAGCCGTCGTCGTTCCACGTGCCGAAGTTCCAGCCCATCATGTAGTTGTCGGAGTCGGGCCCCTGGTTCCAGGCGGCCATCCAGGCGCCGGGGGTCGGCGGAACGGGCATGAACTGCTTGCGCACCATGCCGGTGATCTCGCCGGTGGAACCGGTCACCGCGTTGTCTCCGCGGATGCCGCAGATGAGCGGTGCCCGCAGGTTGATGACGCGCCCGCCCGCCCCCACCTTGACCTTCTCGCGCTTCGCGAACCCGTAGCGCACCTGGCCGGTCTCGTAGGGCCGGACGTACATCTCGAGCCACACCGTGTCGGTCGCCGCGGGTGCGGCCACCGACCAGTTCTTGGTCCACTTCCCGCCGTCGGAGGTCGTCGAACCCTCTCCGCCGAGTTGGCTGTTGTTGATGCGGATGTGGCAGTTGTACGCGGCTGGGGAGAGACCGCCCAGCTTGTTGCCGGCCGCGTCGAAGAACTCGATGCCGATGAACGCCCAGATGTACCGACCGTCCTCGCCCTGCGCAGTGCCCGAGATCGTCTTGGCACCGGACGTCGCGCACTCGTCAGCAGGCGCAGCATCGGCCGCCCTCACGGGGCCGAGGACGAACATCGAGCCGATCATGGCCGTCACCAGCACACCGGCGCGCAGAACTCTCCAACTTCCCATACCCGTGCATCGGCAGGTGGGCCGACCGACTGAAGTCACGCGCCGGGGGACGCCGATGACCCCTGCGGCGGGCAATAGGGTACCGGGGTGAGCGAGACCGGACCCGTCGCACAGATCACCGAGTTGGCTCGTCGGCTCGTCCCGGAAGGCATCAAGGCGAAGATCCGCCCCCGCCTCGGACCGACGAACGAGGTGGTCGCCCCGCCGGCAGCGGCGACGAAGTGGGCCGCTTCGGTTGGATCGCCGTGGGACCCGTCACCGACCCCGGCCGGAGACGTGGTCTGCAACATCTGCCACTGGAGCGGTGCGAGCTTCGCGGGCGCGGCCCACTGCGAAGCTGCGAACTGCCCGCGATGTGGCTCGATCGCCCGCGACCGGTTCCTGTTCTTCTGCATGCAGCAGCGCATCGAACCGAGCCTCGGATGTACGACCCTCGAGACCAGCCCTCGCATGGGCGACGAGTACCGCTCGGCGATGGCGGGTTGGTTCGACTACCTCTGCAGCGACTTCGACGAGAGCATGCACAAGGCCATGGTGCGCATCGACCTCCAGGACATCGATCTCGACGACGCGTCGATCGATCTCGTCCTCACGCCACACGTCCTCGAGCACGTCCCCGACACGGGCCGGGCGCTTCGGGAGATCCACCGGGTGCTCCGGCCGGGCGGCACGATGCTGCTCCAGGTGCCGGTCCTCCAGGGCCGAACGGCGCCGCCGGCGACGCCGGAGTTCCACGGCGACGACACGCCGGTGTTCTGGCGGTTCGGCTACGACCTCGCAGCGGTCCTCGCCGAGCACGGCTTCGACGTGCACACCCTCGTCACCGAGGAGTGGGCAGAGCTCGTGGCTTCGGGGACCGATCGATGGGATGGTGACGTGTCGGGTGAGTTCGACGACGTGTCGATGTTCAGTGGAACCCGTGGGCACGAGTTCGAGATCGTGGCCGACCGCGAGCAGAGTCGACGTTTCGGATTCGAGCCCGCCTACATGTTCCTCACGTGGGAGTGCCGCAAGCCCAGCCCGTGATCGTGGGTCAGTTCGACCACAGGGTGTCGCTGGTGCGCGTCTCGTCCCAGAACACGATGTCGCCCCGGTCGGTGCCGGCGAAATCGCCGGGCAACGGGGTGTAGAAGCCACTGATGTCGATCTCGACCGACGCCTCGAAGGTGCGGTCGGGACGGCCGTGCCAGCGCACGTCGGATCCGCTGCCGGGGCCGTAGAACACCACGTCGTCGCCACCGGAGTCCGACGCCAGATCGAGATCGACCACGAATGGCTCGTAGGTCCCGAAGATGTCGTTGCGGACACTGACGAAGGACTCGCTGGCCCCGAACCACGTGTAGTCCGAGGCCGCGCCCGCCCGGTACCAGATGATGTCGTCTCGTCGGTCGTCGTCGAAATCGCCCACCAGCGGTTCGTAGGTGCCCATCACGTTGACGGCCTGATTCGTGAACCCACCGCTTCGGCCGTACCAGAGGCTGTCGGCACCCGATCCCGCCTTGTACCAGAAGACGTCGGTGGAATCGTCGCCGTTGAAGTCGCCGAGCAACGGCTGATAGGTACCCAGCACCGGCTGATAGCGGCCCGACAGCACCCGACCGGTCGACCACGACCAGACGTAGTCGGGGGCACCGCCGGGCGCGTACCAGAAGATCTCGTCAGCGTCGTTGCCGTCGAAGTCCCCGACGAAGGGCTGGTACGTGCCGATCACGTTCGTCGCCGTCGACATCGCCTTGTCGCCCGACCACCAGATGTAGTCGGCCGCCGCTCCGGGTGCGTACCAGAAGATGTCGTCGCGGCCGTCGCCGTCGAGATCGCCGACCATCGGCCGGTAGGTCCCGCTGACGGTCATGGTCCGCTTCGCGAACCCGGTGTCGCCGCTGCTCAACCACTGATCATCGGTGGCGCCGCCCGCGGCGTACCAGAAGAGGTCGTCCCATCCGTCGCCGTTGAAGTCGCCCTGCAACGGGATCGCGTCACCGCGGTCGGTCAGCGAGGTCCGGACGAAGTCTTCGGGCAGTGCAGCGCCACAGGCCTGCGAGCGGGCGAAGTCGCACAACCCGGCGTTGACGCCCCACTCGAGTCCGGAACCGACGGGGTTGGACCTCGGCCGCGCATTGGTCCCGAGACGCCGGCGGGCGAAGATGTCCGCCGGGTAGCCGGTGTCGGCAGCCAGCCAGTGGCGCTCCTCGTAGCCGTTGCGTTCGAACGAGTAGAACGGCGCGGACACCGGCGTCGGTGACGACGTGCGCGACCCACCGTCGGGACTGAAGAGCCACCAGTTCGCGCCTTGCGCCCGCGCGGGGTCGATGTAGTGGCAGGTGAAGCTCGCGGACACGCCCTGGAGGCTGCACGTCGATGCGAGCATTCCTCCGGCGGCGTCGACGTCGTCGGTGAGGGTGAGGCTCGCGAACCCGGTCGAGACGAGATCCGAGTACGCCGCCTGGCACTCGTAGCACGGGTTGCCCCACGGCAGCCATGCCGCGTTGCGCTTGGACTGCTCGGTGCCCGTGCGGTTGCAGTAGCGCCGCGCCATCTCCTTGGCCACGTCGGCCGAGACGATTCGCACGTCGATGCGCTCGGCCGCCGTGAAGGGCATGCCGACGCCTGCGCTGTCGTACTGCCAGATCCCGATGCCCGGATGCCAGTAGGCCCGCGGGAACGCCGTGTACGGATCTCTGAACGCGTAAAGGCCGTAGTTCGTGTTCTGGTTCGTCTCCGGTGGTGGGTAGTAGCCCGACCATTCGTCGTAGCGGGACAGCGTCATCGGCGCGGGCTCCGAACTCGGGGTCACCGCGGCAGAGGACTCACGGAAGACCGGCCCGAGCACCATGGCGACGAGGTTCGAGTTCGACACCGAGCACGTGCGCGAAGTGGCGGCGACGGCATCCTCGATGGCGTGGAACGCGTCGGCGCCGAAGTACCTCTGGGTCACCGCGGCCGTGGTCGCGCCCGAGTCCTCGACGGGTCCGTCGACGGGCTCGCCCTCCCAGGTGCCGACCGGGATGCCATCGGTTGCGCCGGGCGGTGCCTCGCTGTTGGGCACCTCGTCGTTCGGCACCGCGTCGTCGGCCGCGGCGAGCGGCGCAACGCTCGCCAACAGGGCGAGCGCGACGACGGTCACGGCCAACAGGCGCGGCCAGCGTCGATCAACAGGGCTGTGCATCAGATGTCCGTTCGTCACGAGTCTCCGCCCGCGGCTCGAACACGATACTGCGCACTCAACGCGGTTACAACACTACGCAACGGGGGCACCGATCGAGTACCAGACCGCCTCGGCAGCGGGGCCAGGGCGGTAGAAGAAGAGATCGGCGCCACCCGAGGCGTCGAAGGTGCCGGTGAGAACCTGTCCACCGTCACCGCCGCCGACCTCGACGCTCGAGCGACTGGTGCCCTCGAAGGTCCAGAAGTAGTCGGCTCCGTTCGACACCGAGTACCAGAGGATCTCGTCGCCTCCGATGCCGTCGGCTTCGACCACGGACGGCACATAGCTGCCGGTCACGGGCGTGTAGGTCGAATCGAACGGACCGCGCCCGTCACCGCGCCACACGTAGTCGGGCGCCGACCCGGCGCGATACCAGTAGATGTCGCTCGCTCCGTCGCCCCCGAAGTCACCGACGAACGGGTCGTACGTGCCGTTCACGTTGCGCTGGACCGAGGTGAACCCGTTGGGCCCTCCCCCGCCGTACCAGAGGTAATCAGACGACGATCCGGCCGCGTACCAGAAGATGTCGTCGGCCGAATCGCCGTCGAAGTCGCCGACCAACGGCTCGTAGGTGCCCCGGATCGACAGCGGCGTGAGCGACACGCTGCGGTCACCGCCGAGCACGAGTGCATCCGAGGCCGGACCGGCGGCATAGAGAAAGACGTCTTCGGCATCGTCGCCGTCGAAGTCGCCGACGAGCGGCACCTGGTTGCCGGGCAGCGAGATGGTGGTCTTGTCGAACCGTCCGTCGGAGCGGCCGTACCAGAGGTGGTCGGTCAGGGTGCCGGGTCCGTGGAAGAACAGGTCGTCGCGGCCGTCGTCGTCGAAATCGAGCACCACCATCCGGTACGTGCCCTGGACCGGCTCGAAGCGCGAAGAGAACCGAGATCGGTCGGTGCTCGACCACACGTAGTCGGGCGAGCTTCCGGGGGCATACCAGAAGATGTCGTCGGTGCCGTTGCCGTCGAAGTCGCCGACGAGGGGCTGATAGGTGCCGCCGACCGCTTCATCGCTCTGGGCGAACAGTCCGGCGACGAGCACGTCGGCCGGGTCGTCGAGGAACAGACGCGGGTAGGTGAGCCCGTTGCGGTCGTCGAAGATGGTCTGATCGTGGGCGGTGCTGAGGAAGAGCGCCTCGTCGTCGTTGATGCCGGGAAACCGATCGAGCCAGATGGCCAGGGCGCCGGCGACGTGCGGCGCGGCGAAGGAGGTCCCGCTGACACTCGAGTATCCGGTCGGAGCGAGGGGTGAGGTGATGTCGACACCGGGGGCGAGGATCGAGGTGAGGGCACTGGCGTTGCTGCTGCTTGCGACCGCCAGGGCGTCGGAATGCGAGCCCACCGAGATGACACCGGTGATGCATGCGGGCATCGACATCCCGTCGGCGAAGCTGCCGTTGCCCGAGGCCGCGACCACCGGAATGCCGCGACTGGTCAGCGCGCCGATGGCGGCGGTCAGTGGCGGGTTCTGGGTGTCACACGCGCCGGTGAACTTGGTGCCACCTTGGATCGACAGGTTCACCGCGGCGATGTCGAACTCGTCAGCTCGGTCAAGCGCGTGCTCGAGGCCCAGCGTGACATCGGAGAAGAACGCGCTCGCGCCGGCAGCCCCGAACACTCGGATCGCGAACACCGAGGCCGCAGGGGCCACGCCGTCGAAGCCGCCACCTGCGCCGGCAGCGATACCCGCGACGTGCGTGCCATGGGTGCAGAACAGACACGGCTCGGCGGTCCCGGGTCCGGTGGCCGATGGGTTCCCGCCGCACCCGGACGGCGACGTGAAGCAGGCCTCGGCCACGACCTTGCCGGCCAGGTTCGGGTGGCCGGAAGCCACGCCGTCGTCGATGACGGCGACCGTCGTGCCGGTGCCGGTGAAGCCTTCGGTCCAGCGGGCCGGAGCATTGACCAGCGGCACCGAGTCGTCGAGCGCACGCGTGGCGACCTGATCGACGATGACGTCGTTGATGCCCGGACGCGCGGCGAGGTCGTCGACGGCATCGGCTGCCACCTCGGCCACGACGTAGTCGGAGCTCTCGAACTCGTCGATCACCTCGATCTCGCCGGGGAAGGCCGCCTCGACCGAATCGGCCCGCGCCGCTCCTGTGGGCGCATCGAAGGAGACCATGACCCGCACGGTGCCGTCTTCAGCGACCTCGGCCTCGGGCTCGTTCTCCGGTTGCTCGACACCGGGTTCGACACCTGGTTCGACACCTGTGTCGTCGGTCGCTTCGGGTGCCGGTTCGGCGGCGTCGACGATGCCCGGATCGTCGACCGGCGGCTCGGCCGCTGCGGGCTGGCTGGTGGTGGTCGATTCACCGTCGACGGGTTGGGCGGCGGCAGGCGGGATCGTGAGGATCAGCGCGCTGATCGCGATCACGACGCTCATTCGGCGAAACAACAGGCGTTCCTTCTCAGACAGTCCGGAGGGCCGAGACTACCGTCACCGAATCGAAACAATCGGTCACCGTGGCCGAGTACGGTGGGGCGACATGCGCAGGCGCCTGCTGCTCGTCGTCGCACTGCTCCTCCCCCTGCTCACGGCCGGCCCGCAGGTGGACGCGTCGCCTGCAGACCAGGCTGCGAAGGCGACAGCGCCGACCGGTTCGACTGCGCTGACCTTGCGGAGCGGCGTCGGCGGGTCGGGCGACGACATCCTCTGGTACGCACCGGGCCCGGCACCCGACTACCTGTGGTCGAGCAGAGGCGACGGGACGTACGCGAGCTCGCCACTGTCGATCAGGGGTGACTACGAACCACTCGCGGCCGACTTCGACGGCGACGGCGACACCGACGTCTTCTGGTATCGCGCGGGTCCCGGTGCCGACTACCTGTGGCTGTCGAACGGTGCCGGCGCATTCACCAGCGTTCCGTTGTCGGTACGCGGCACCTACCAACCGCTGCTGGTCGACCTCGACGGCGAATCCGGAACCGACATCTTCTGGTACGCCCCGGGAGCCTCGCCCGACCATCTCTGGCGCAGCGGCGGCGACGGCAGCTTCACCAGCACCCCGATGCAGGTCAGGGGCACCTACCGGCCGTTCGCGGGCGACTTCGACGGCGACGGGCGCGGCGACGTCTTCTGGTACCGGCCCGGTCCGCTCCCCGACTACGTGTGGCTCGGTCGAGGCGGCGGTCGAGTCGCCGAGCTGACCACTGCGGTCACCGGCGACTACCTGCCGACGCCCGGCGACTACGACGGCGACCTCGACACCGACGTGCTCTGGTACGCGCCCGGCGGACGCGACCATCTGTGGTCGGCCGACGGCGACGGGACGTTCAGCAGTTCGACGCCGGCCATCCCCGCATCCTCGTCGACGACGGTCGCCCAGGACCACGACGCCGACGGCGACACCGATGTGCTCTTCACGCAGACCAGCACCGCCCCGGCCATGTTGTTGCGGAGC
>DATKWD010000006.1:0-3017 GCA_035529695.1 Acidimicrobiales bacterium
CCCCGACGAACTGCGGACCCGCCTGCACGCGAGGTTCCGTGAAGCGCAGGCCCGTCAGGCGGGTTGACATCGAGACATCGTCGCCATAGTTTTCCTATTGGTTAATTAGCCATTTAGGAAAGTACGCGCATGACGATCGTGAGCGACGAGGACCGGCTCAACGAGACCTTCGCGGCGCTCGCCAACTCGACCCGTCGCGCGATCCTGGCTCGCCTGGCTCAGGGTCCGGCGAACGTCAACGACATCGCCGCACCGTTCGATGTCTCGCTTCCGGCCATCTCGAAGCACCTCAAGGTGCTCGAACGGGCGGGTCTCGTCGTGCGCGGGCAACAGGCGCAGTACCGGCCGTGCACGCTCGACGCCGGACCGCTCGAGGACGTCTCGACGTGGGCCGAGCAGTACCGGCCGGTCTGGGAGGCCCGATTCGACCGCATGGACGACTACCTCAACCGACTCCAATCACGACAAGACAAGGATGAAGACAGTGAGTGAGAACGACATGGCCAAGGACGTGGTGATCGAACGCAACTTCGATGCTTCCATCGAGGTCGTCTGGAAGATGTGGACCGATCCCGAGCACTTCAAGGCGTGGTACGGCCCCGAGGGCGCCACTGTCCCGGTCGCCGACATGGACGTCAGGGTGGGCGGCAGTCGCCTGGTCTGTATGGAGATGACGACGCCGAACGGCCCGATGCAGATGTGGTTCACCGGGGAGTATCTCGAGGTCGACCCGACCGATCGGCTCGTCTACACCGAGTCGATGTCCGACGAGGACGGCAACGTGAAGTCGGCCGCTGACATGGGGATGCCCGAGGGCTTCCCGATGACCACCGAGGTCATCGTCGAACTCGAAGCCGTCGGCGCCGGCACGAAGATGGTCATGACCCACGCCGGCGTGCCGGCCGACAGCCCGGGTGGCGCCGGCTGGAAGATGGCGATCGACAAGCTCGTCACCTACATCGCAGCCCAGTAGAGGGACACACCTCATCTGGCTGCGATCGTGGTCTTGCCCGTCGATGATGGCTGTTCGGGCCCGTGCTCGATCCGAACATGTGTTCGTAGGTGTCTCACCCTCTCTCTAGACTGAGGTAATGGAGATCGGGGTTGCGCTCGAGCGGATGGCTGCAGGGGTCGAGGCCCTTGCTGCGGTCGATGCGCGGGAGTTGCAGGCGAAGACCTTGGTTGCGATGGTGCGTGAGGTCGAGGTGCTTCGCCGCCGGCTCGATGCCGCGACCACCGGGCTGGCCGACGCGGTCGACCGCACCGCCGCCTACCGGATCGATGGGCATGCGTCGGCGACGTCGTGTCTGAAGCATCTCGGGCGGCTCGCCGGAGGCGAGGCAGCGGGCCGGGTGAAGGGTGCGGCTGCGTTGCGGCGACTGCCCCTGGTGACGAAGTCGTTCGGCGAGGGTCGCATCCCTTCGGGTCACATCGCGGCGTTGGGCCGGGTCGGCGCGAACCCGCGGGTGGCGGGCTTCTTCGAGGAGGCCGACGAATGGTTCCGCGAGCGGGCCTGCGAACTCGATCACGACGGATTCGTGGTGGTGCTCCGCCAGTGGGAGATGCTCGCCGACGCCGACGGCGCCGAAAAGCAGTCGGACCGCGAACACCGCAATCGCAACGCCACCGTCACCAAGGGGTTCGACGGGTCGTTCCGCACCAAGGCCAACCACGCAGCCGTGCAGGGCGCCACGATCGAGCAGATCCTCGAGGCGTTCGAACGGGCCGAGTTCGAGTCCGACTGGGCCGACGCCCGGTCTCGGCTCGGCGACGACGTGGCCACCAAGAACGACCTGTTGCGGACCTCGGCCCAGCGGCGGGCTGATGCGATGTACAAGATCTTCCAGCTCGCTGCCGCCAACCCCGACGTCGCGACCGGCGGTCCGACGGTCAACATCGTGATCGACGAGCAGACCTTCGCCACCGAACTCGAACGACGCTCCGCCACCGGCATCGACAACGTGCCCGACCACGACCCCACCCGGGCCGACCGAGCCGTGTGCCGGACCGTCGACGGGGTGCCCCTCACCCCGGCCGAGGTGGTGCAGACCGCGATGTCCGGCCTCGTGCGGGCGATCATCATCGACGCCAAGGGCAACGTGATCAACCACGGCCGGGCCCGGCGCCTCTTCGCCGGCGCCTCACGCGACGCGGTTCTGCTCCGGGAAGCGATCCGCGATCCCGCCGGGGTGCGCTGCGGGTTCGGTGGCTGTGGCGTTTCCGGCCGGCGGTGTCAGATCGATCATCGAGAACCCGCAGCCCGGGGTGGGCCCACCGACCACGACAACGGCGACCCGTTGTGCGGCTACCACAACCGCTTGAAAGAGACCGGTTTCCATCCTCGCCAGGCAGCCGACGGCACGTGGACCATCCACCGGCCTGACGGGACGCCGATCACGGCTCCGGCCTGAGGTCAGATCTGGCGCTCGCGACCTTCCCAGTAGGGCGCCCGCAGGTCCTTCTTGAGGATCTTGCCCGACGGGTTGCGGGGCAGTTCGTCGACGAAGTCGACGCTCTTGGGGACCTTGAAGCCGGCGATCCGTTCGCGAGTCCAGCTGATCACCGCTTCGGGGGTGAGGTCGTCCTCGCCCTTGACCACGATCGCCTTCACCGCTTCGCCCCACTTCTCGTCGGGCACCCCGATCACGGCGACATCGGCGACGCCCGGACAGCTCATCGCTGCGTTCTCGACCTCGGCGGGGTAGACGTTCTCGCCGCCCGAGACGATCATGTCCTTCACCCGGTCGTGCAGGAAGAGGTAGCCGTCCTCGGTGTAGCCGGCGTCGCCGGTGTGGAACCAGCCGTCGGTGATGGCCCGCTCGGTCTCGGCGGGGTTGTTCCAGTAGCCGACCATGATCTGTACACCCTTGAGCCACACCTCGCCGATCTCGCCCTCGGTCACGTCGTCGCCGTCGTCACCGACGATGCGCATCTCGACCCAGGGGTACGGCTTGCCCGCGGAGCGCAGCAGATCGGGTCGGTTCTCAGGGTCGTGGTCCTCGGGCCCGAGCTCGACC
>DATKWD010000007.1:0-5456 GCA_035529695.1 Acidimicrobiales bacterium
CTGGTTGATCGAGGCGAACGGAGTCTGGTCGAACGTGTTCGGGGTGGTCAGCAGCTCGTTGTGGTTGAACTTCAGGATGAACGGGATCTTGTGGGCGTACGAGCGCGCCACCGAGCCGAGCACGCCGAGCGTGCTCGCCACCGCATTGCAGCCACCTTGGAGGGCGAGCTCGCAGATGTTCGCCGGGTCGAAATAGATCGGGTTCGGGGCGAAGCTCGCACCCGCCGAGTGTTCGATGCCCTGGTCCACCGGGAGGATCGAGAGATAGCCCGTCCCCGCGAGCCGGCCGTGGTCGTACATCGTCTGCAGGTTCCGCATGACGGTCGGGCTTCGATCGGTCGTGGAGACCACCCGGTCGATGAAGTCGGGACCGGGAAGATGCAGCTGGTCCTTCGGGATGGTCGTGCACGTGTGCCCGAGCAGGTACTCGGCCCGGTCAGCGAGGATCTCCTGGATGCCTGCGTACATGGATGTTCCTCCTGTCGGGGTGGACGATTCTCCATCGATCGGCGCAATCGCACGGGCGACGCTACGCGCCCGGGGATGGTTGCGACAGGGCCGATCGGCCCGTTCGAGGTGTCACCGGGGAGCCACCGCTGTCAGTTGGTTGCGGGCGCGCTCCGGCCGGCCATCACCGCCGCGAGTGGACGGAGGTCGAGCCAATCCTGGCGGCGGGGACGGCGGGCGTGCGGCTCCATCAGGTGAGGCAGGTCGTCGAGCGACGTGAAGTGCACCTTGCCGTGACGAAGGCCGGCCATGAGGCCCGTCGGCTCGTTGCGGTTCGCCACGTCGATGAGTTGTCGGATCGAGCTCGACGCCAGACGGGTCGCCTGGATGCGATCGAACGGCGACGGGCTGCCACCCTGTTGGACGTGGCCGAGGACCGCCTCGCGCACGTCGAAGAGGTCGCCGCCCTCCCGTTCGAACAGGGCCTTGATGAAGCTCGTCGTGTAGACGTCGTCCGCGTGCTCACTTCGGATGACCAGACCGAGGCGCTTGCCGCGGGCGAAGCCTGCACTGAGCGCTTCGACGTCGACCTGCAGATCCCGAAGCGTGATGCCTTCCTCAGGGAGGTACACCCGCTCGGCACCGGTGGCGAGACCACTCATCAACGCGAGGTAGCCGCATTCGTTGCCCATCACCTCGACGACGAACGTCCGCTGTGATGCCACCGCCGATTGCTTGATCTTGTCGACGTCGCGCACGATCGAGTTGAGGGCGGTGTCGGCGCCGACGCTCAGCTCCGACCCGGGGAGGTCGTTGTTGATCGAGGCCGGCACGCAGACGATCGGAATCGACAGCGCGGGTCGGGTCGCGGCGGCTTGACGGAGCAGATAGGCCCCGCTGTAGCCGGTGAAGCCACCGATCATCAAGATGCCGTCGAGTTCCTGTTCGGTGATGTGCTGCTCGATCGCATCGAGGTGGGAGTCGTCAGGCAGGAAGCGGCTCGACCCGAGCTCTGCGCCACCGTTCGAGACCCAGCTCGACACGGTCATCCACTCGAACATCATGAGGTCGCCCTGGGCCAGGCCCCGGAAGCCGTCGCGGACGCCGAGCATCGTGTGGCCGAGGTCGAGACCGACGCGGACCGCCACACGGACTGCGGTGTTCATCCCGGGTGCGGGGCCGCCGGCGTGCATGATGGCGAGCCGGAGCCGGCGCTCCTCCGGCGCAGTCTCGTGGGGCTGCGCCTGGACCATCACTTTGATGAGATCGAGCGAGTTGCGGAAGTTGCCACCGCGGATCTCCATCGCCCGTTCGTAATCATGCTCGGCGATCACTTTGGCGACCGACCGGGTCGTCTCGACACTCTGCATGAGGGGAGAACTGATGATCTGGTGGCCACGGATGCCGATCAGCTGGGGCTCGGCGTCGGGCGACGACAGGACCTTCTCGACGGCAGCAAACCCGAGCACGGTCGAGAGATACCGGTCGAAGGCGCTCGGTGAACCGCCGCGCTGCACATGTCCGAGGCTGGTGACGCGGGTGTCCTCCCCGAGCTTCTCCTCGAGGATGTCGCGAATCTGCTGAGCGGTGATCGGCTCGCCGTGACGGTCGCGAGCACCCTCGGCGACGACCACGATGTTGGAGCGGCGCCCGATCGCTCTCCCCGCCCTCAGCGCCTCGGCCATCGAGTCGGGCCAGCCGTCCTCGGGTGGGCTCTCGGGCAGGAACACGAAGTTCGCGCCTGTTGCGATGCCGCTCATCAGGGCGAGGTATCCGCAGTTGCGGCCCATCACCTCGATGACGAACGAGCGCTGGTGGCTCGACGCCGTGCTCTGGATCGCGTCGATCGCCTCGGTGATTCGGTGCAACGCCGTGTCGGCGCCGATCGTCATGTCGGTGCCGGCCATGTCGTTGTCGATGGAGCCGACCATGCCGACCAGGACGAGGCGTCGTCGGGCCTCGGCGATCTCCCGGTCGAGTTCGCCGCGGTCGGCCAGCTCGTCGAGCAGTTCGGGCCACTCGGTACACAACTGGTTGGCACCGGTCAAGCTGCCGTCGCCACCGATCACCGCGAGCGCCTCGATGCCGAGTTCGGCCAAGTTGCGGGCAGCCCGCCGGCGTCCGTCACGCTCGCGGAACTCCTCACAGCGCGCCGTGCCGAGCACCGTGCCGCCCCGGTGCAGGATGCCACCGACCTCGTCGGATGTGATCCGGCGGATGTAGTCCCCGCCGTCGACGAGACCCTGGAAACCCTCGTAGACGGCATACACGGTGAGCCCGGCGCGAATGCCGGTGCGGACCACGGCGCGCACCGCCGCGTTCATTCCGGCTGCGTCGCCACCGCTGGTCAGAACGGCGATCGAGGTGGGGCGTCGCGATGAGCCCAGCATGTGTGCCTCCTGATCTGGTACACCCCCATCTGGCGACGGCGGCGGCACGGTCGAGGCTACTGGCGCGCATCGACGTCATCGACCGTTCACCTTCGAGCCCGACCCCGCCATGTGGTTGCATGCCGGGATGGACCCAGCAGACGACCTCGAACCGACGATCGATCTAGGTGGCCAGGTCGCGCTCGTCACCGGGGCATCATCCGGCCTCGGGCGGCACTTTGCGGTGCTGCTCGCCGCCAACGGCGCCCGCGTGGTCGCCACCGGGCGGCGGGTCGAGCGACTCAGCGAGGTCGCCGACGAGATCAGAGCCGCGGGTGGCACCTGTCTGCCGCTCGAGCTCGACGTGACCGATGCCGACAAACTCGCCGATGTGGTCAGCACCGCCGAGGCGCAACTCGGTCCGGTCCAGATCCTCGTGAACAACGCAGGGATCCCCGATGCCCAGTACGCCACCAAGATGCCGCTGGAGCTGATCGATCAGGTCCTCGACACGAACCTGCGCGCCCCGTACGTCCTGTCGTGCGAGGTGGCGCGGCGACTGATCGAACTGAAGCTTCCCGGCCGGATGGTCAACATCTCCTCGATCGGCGGATTCCACTATTCCGGCGGCGGAGCGGCGCTGTATTCGATCACCAAGGCGGGCGTGAACCGCCTGACCGAGACCCTGGCTGTCGAGTGGTCGAGGTTCGGCATCAACGTGAACGCCATCGCGCCGGGCCTCTTCGCCTCGGAGATGTCCGACGGCATGATCGAGCGGATGGGCGATCTCACCAGGGTCTTCCCGAGAAAGCGGATCGGCCAGCCCGAGAACCTCGACAGCACGCTGCTGTACCTCGTGTCGCCCGCCTCGGAGATGGTGACCGGCACGATCATCAAGGTCGATGACGGCCAGGGCGGCCGCTGACGGTCCGGTCGGGGCCGGGGCCGGGGCCGGGGAGGACCGTCAGGCCTGGGGGGTGAGGAGCGCCTTGTCGCCGGTGGCCATGCGGGCGTACCGGGCGACCTGGCCGGGATCGACGGCGTCGACCAACGACAGGCGAGTGCCGTACGTGCTCGCGAACGTCGTGGTGATCTCGTCGGCGACACGCTGGCGGAGCCGGTTGGCAGCCTCCTGGCCGATCTTGATCAGGAACGGCGTCAGCAGCCAGCCGCCCAGGCCCCACGACATGCCGAAATCACGGCGCAACGTCGTCGGCCCCCGATCGAGCCCGCCGTAGATGTAGACCTGCTTGTGGGTGTCCGAGCCGTACCGGCTGAACTCGCCCGCCCGCTCGCCGGCCACCTTCTCCATCCGCGACAGCAGGATGCTGGCGAGATCGCCACCGCCGATCGCATCGAAGGCGATCGTCGCGCCGGTCGCCCGCAGGGCGTCGGTGAGGTCGTCGATGAAGCTCTCGGCGCTGGAGTCGACGACGTGGTCGGCCCCGAGTGAACCCAGGAGCTCGACGTGTTCGGGCTTTCGCACGATGTTGACCAGCCCGACACCGTCGTCGATGCAGATCCGGTTCAGCATGAGCCCGAGGTTGGACACCCCGACCGTGTGGACCAACGCCGTGTGGCCCTCGGATCGCATCGTCTCGACCATGCCGAGCGCGGTGAGCGGGTTCACGAACGCCGCAGCGGCATCGGCCGGGTCGGTGCCGTCGGCCATCGGGAGACACTGGCTCACGTGCAGGGTGCGGTACTGGGCGTAAGCGTTGCCCGAGAGGAACCCGACGGTCCTGCCGAGCAGGGCCTGCGCCGCGGGCGACGAACCGGCGGCGACCACCACACCGCCGCCTTCGTTGCCGACCGGCATCGGCTTTCCGAGACGGGCTCGCTGCGCGGCGACGGCGGCCTCGGTCACCGGGACGGCCACGGCATCGTGGATGCCGTCCCCCGCCGGCAGACCGGCGCTGGGATCGCCGCCCGCGAACATCATGCCGAGGTCGGACGGATTGATCGGCGCTGCCTCGACGCGCACGACGACCTGGTCGTCACCTGGATCGGCGACGTCGGTACTGCGGATGGCGAGCGTGACGACGCCGTCGTCGGCCAACGTCGATCGCAGCTCGAGAGCAGTGGCGGGATACTCCGAAGGCATGGGACCACTCAACCACATTGCGGCGACCGACCCCGACGTGGAATCACAACCACCCAGGCGATCACGACCGCGACCGGGCAACTCCTATGCTCGACAACTGCGATGCCCGGTAAGCGACCCATCCCGATCCCGACGTCTCGGCGCAAGGCCGCTCAGGGGGCGCTGTTGCTCGCGGTGTCGGTCCTCCAGGACGAGCGGGTCCGCGAGCAGCTCCGCAAGGCCCCCGTCGCCGCTCGGGAATGGGCAGCGAATCGCCGAGCCGAGGGCGAAGGTGATCATCCGGCACCCTCAGCGCTCGAACGGCTCGATCCCACCCGGCGATTCGGTCACCGCGGACTCGAGCGGCGTGTGACGGCCTTGGAGCGCAACGCACGCCTGGTGTTCCCCGATCCGACCGATGCCGACGGTGCGGTGATCCTCCGGGCGATCGACGAGCTCCGGCGAGCCACGGCCATCTCGGCCACGATGCCGTTGAACGACCGCCGCAGAGCCCGCACTCGCATCACGACCGAGCTCTCCCGGCTCGAGCAGGCCCT
>DATKWD010000008.1:0-25152 GCA_035529695.1 Acidimicrobiales bacterium
TCGACCATCGTGACGCCACGATCGTGCCGGGCCAGGCGCCGGAACAGGTTGGTCATCGAATCAGCTCCACGAAACGGTTCTTGCCCTGATCGAACGGAGCGGTGTCAGATCCCAGGTCGTTCGGCAGGCTCGCACGGGGCAGGACGAACGCCGTGATGCCATCGGCCTTGTCCTCCGGGCTCGAGTTCACGTACCCGACTCCAGGCTCGAAGTCGTGGGTACAGCTGCTCGAGCTGCAGTTCCCGGCAAGCAGCCGTTGGAAGAAGATCGGCTGGAAGCTCGCGAACCGCACGACACCGTTCCCCGTCGGAAAGCCAGGGGGTTGGAGTTCTGGGACGTACCCGAAACGGGACGTGTACTGGATGTCGAACAGGTCCGGGAACTCGTCCGTCTGGGAGTTGCGCGAGAACAGCACTCCCGTGCAGGCCGACGCCGAGCACCCCGCCGACGGCTCGCCGATCGGGGAGATCGCCCCTTGGTCGGTCCATGTCTCGCCGCGGTAGTGGGTCAGGCACCGTTGCACCATCTTGCGCATCCGAGCGGTGGACGTCGGCTGAGCCGAGACGTAGGCCTGCACATTCGCCGGAGTCGTCGGGAGCAGGCTGTAATCGCCCGCCAGGACGCGCGTGAACTGCTGCTTGTTGCAGGAGTCAGGCACGTCGTCGGCGACGCTGAACGTCTCCGGCAGGAATTCCCACAGCGGGTTGTCATCGAGGATGTGGCCACCGACGTTCGTCGTGAGACCACTGCCGTCATGAACCTGCGCGCCCGATCTCTGGAGCCGCGCCGGACCTCCGTCGGAGAACGCCGAACCGGAATAGAGGCCACTGCCGACGTTCTGTGGCGTGTTCCCAGTGAGTGAGTACGCAGCATTTGGCTCCCTCGTCGCGCCGCAGCTCGCCCCCGTGTCGATCACCTCGATGACGAAGTGGGGCGCCTCGTTGTACCTACTGAGATCGTGATCGTTGCCGACTGCCACCGTGTTCGCGTTTCGCGGTCGTTGATTCCCGTTCGAGCAGTCGAGCGTCGTGCCGAGTTCGGTGTCCCCGAAGGTGGCGAAATCGAGGAAGCCGAAGTTTCCGCTGCTCGATCCGTCACACGGCGGCTCCGAGTGGCCGCCCGGGCCACTCTTCACACAGACGTAGCC
Source organism: Acidimicrobiales bacterium (assembly GCA_035529695.1). Classification (GTDB taxonomy): domain Bacteria; phylum Actinomycetota; class Acidimicrobiia; order Acidimicrobiales; family Salinilacustritrichaceae; genus DATKWD01. The sequence goes on from DATKWD010000008.1 coordinate 1,148, forward strand.
GTCGCCGCTGGAACTGCCGGGACCGAGGCCGAAGGGAAGGACACCCCCCAGCCCCGCGCGGAACTCCCCGGCGATCGCGAACGCCGAGTGGTCGAAGCCCTCGATCCCGACCACGGGAGCGAACGCTGCGTCGTATTGACGGGTCGGGATTCGGACCTGGATCCTTCGCCGAGACCCGTCGACGGTGATGCAGTTCGCGCCGGCGAGCGGGGTGTCGACGGGGTCAGGATCGGTGATCGTTCCGCAGGAATTCCACTGAGCAGAGGTGAGGGTCGTCCCCAGCGTCCCGTGGACGACTCCCTTGACCTCGGCGACCACGGTCGCGTCGGAGCTGCTGAGTTCGAGAGCACCCGCAGTCGCCCCTGCATCAGCCGCATTCTGATCCTCGCGACGTTCGACGTACACGCCTCCGAGGTCGACCGCGAAGGAGGCGAGCAACATCAGCCCCACCAGAAGCAGCGCGGAGAAGACCAGAGTCAGTCCCCGATCCGACTCGGGCGTGTCGATCATGGACATGGCGTCGGGGAGGCCTGCGATGCCCACGTCGCGTCTTGCTCGAGCCGACTCTCGACGGTGCTGCTGAGCGTCGTGCCGTCGAGAACGAATCCGTAGAACCCCGTGAGTTGATCGAGTGGCTTCGAGACCGTCACCCGAATCGACTCCCCGACCTGTGTTCCGCCGGTTTGAGCGAACTGCACGGACACGTTCTGTCCGCTGTCCATCCGCTGACAGGCTTCGGTGAGGATCTCTGAGGTCTGAACGGCGGGCCCGGGAGCTGCGGTGGTCTTTTAGTTCACCACTGCGATCCGGGCTCCTTCGCGAGCGCCGTGACTGACGTCGAGCTGCTGGTAGAACGCCCAGCCGAACTCGATGATGCCGAAGAGGATGACGAAGAGCGGGATCGCCAAGAGACCGAACTCCACGAGCGCGGCGCCCTGATCGTCAAACCTCGGTCGCAACCGCATCAATTCCCTTTTACGCTGAGGTGGTTGTACCGGCTGCTCCGGGCGAGTTCTGGAACGCGCCCCCGGTTGGGCCTCGGGACCGCGATGCCCGACCTCACCTGCAACCTCGCACGTCCGCTCGTGAGCCCGTGAGTTCAGAGAGAGAGGTACGGTCACGCAGAGGAGTCTGTCATGGAAGTTACCTTTTGGGGCACGCGAGGGTCGATCGCCAAGGCGGGTCCCTCAACGCTGCGGTACGGCGGAAACACCTCGTGTGTCGAAGTGCGCACCGAGTCCGGGACCCTGATCGTGATCGACTGTGGGACCGGTGCCCACGGTCTCGGTGCCCACCTCGTGGCGCAGTCCGACGGGGCGCCCGTCAACGGACACGTCCTCATCAGCCACACCCACTGGGATCACATCCAGGGGCTGCCGTTCTTCGCTCCGCTCTTCCGACCGGACGACACCTGGCATGTCTACGGACCGCGGGGGCTCGGCGGATCGCTGAGCGAGACGCTGTCAGGCCAGATGCAGTACTCCTACTTCCCCGTCAGCCTCGACCAGCTGGCTGCACAGGTGCACTACCACGACCTGGTCGAAGGAGCCTTCGAGATCGACGACATCAGCATCACCACGCAGTACCTCAATCACCCAGCGCTCACTCTCGGCTACCGGCTCGAGGCCGATGGCGCGTCCGTGGTCTACGCGTGCGACCACGAGCCGCACCGTGCCGACCTGGCGGCCGGCGGCGAACTGGCCACGAGCCGTCACGATCGCGCGCACCTGCGGTTCCTCGCCGACGCCGATCTGGTCATCCACGACACCCAGTACCTGGCCGACGAATTCGAAGGCAAGACCGGGTGGGGCCACAGCACGATGGAATACGTCGTCGACGCAGCCGAACAGGCCGGCGTGCGACAGGTCGCGCTCTCGCACCACGATCCGGCTCGGAGCGACGCTGAGATCGACGTCATCGTCGAGGCCGCTCGTGTCCGTGCCGAAGGGAGCGATCTCGACGTCTTCGCAGCGGCGGAGGGATCGACGATCGGGCTGACGGGGAGCCGCACGGCATCGGCGCGATCGCAGACCTCGGCGGCGACGCTCCCACCGGCGCTCGACGAGATGCCGCGGTCGGTGCTCATCGCCGTGCGCAGCCCCGACATCGCCGCGGTCCTGCGTGAAGCCGCCGAAGCCGAGAGCATCGAGATCTTCGAGGAGGCCGACCCCGCGACCGCCCTCGAGATCGCCCGAACCGAGCAGCCGGCCATCATCGTCCTCGAGGACGACGACGACTCCGACCTCAGCGGGGCGATCCGTGGCCTGGACGGCACCTATGGCAGCGACGTCAACATCGTCAAGATCACCGCATCGAACGCCCGCCAACAGAACGATCGGTGGTCGATCACCGACTGGCTGCTGTGGCCGTTCAGCTCGGTCTATGTCCGCACCAAGCTGCGAGCCTCGCTGCTGCGGCGTGCGTGTCGGTGGCAGAACGCGCCGCTCCCCGCCGACGAGGACCAACGTGTCGAGCGCCTGCGCGCCCTCGAAGTGCTCGACACGCCGCACGAGTCCCGGTTCGACCGCTACACCCAGGAGGTGAGCGAACTGCTCGACATGCCGGTGGCGCTGGTGAGCCTGGTCGACACGGATCGGCAGTGGTTCAAGTCAGCTCACGGAATCGACCTCACCGAGACACCCCGCGACATGTCCTTCTGCGCCCATGCGATCCTCGACAACGAGGTCCTCCAGGTCCCCGACGCGATGGACGACGGCCGGTTCGCGGAGAATCCCGCCGTCGCCGGCGATCCGAGGGTCCGCTTCTACGCCGGCGCGCCGCTCGAACTGTCCGACGGGAGCACGGTCGGCACCCTCTGCGTCATCGACTACCGGCCGCGCCTGCTCACCCAGACCCAACTCGACGAGCTCCGCCGCCTCGCCGGACTCGTGGCGACCGAACTCGAGACGCCGAGCTAGACCGGAGCACCGTCAGGTCCAGTCAGTGATCCGCGGCGTGCTCCGTCGGCTCGCGGCCGTGCGCTTCGAGGTCGAAGAAGCGGCCGACCGCCGGTACACGTCGGGGAATCTCACGAACACCGGGAAGCCCGAACACGAACCGCGAGACACTGCCCAACTGTTCGTAGATCACGGCGTTGAGCGCGAACGCGAGGGCCAACGTCCGACCGACGATGAAGAACCAGCCGAAGACCACCACCGCCACCCCGAACCCCCCGTAGATCGAACTAGCCCCTGAGATCCGGTCCGGCAGGTAGAACTGCGTGATGGCCTGAAGGCCCGCGAGCACGAGTGCGACGAGGAAGGCGCCCGGGAGCGCTGCCGACGGGTCTGGGGTGCGACGCGGCAGGGCGAGGAACAGCAATGACCACAGCGCTGCGTAGAGCAGTGCCACCACGACGAATGAGAAGCCGGCGACAGCCACCCCCGCCGCGTCACGAATCACGTTGAGGATGACCGAAGCGGACGCGATCCCGACCACCAGCCCGACCACGAGGCCGATCACTCGAATCGGCGTCTTGTGATGGCCGCCCATGTGCCATGACAGCGCGCTCGACAGCACGAGCGCGCGCGTCAACGACCGGCCGGTCGTCACGATGCCGGCGAGGCCGGTCAGGACGGCAAACCATGGCGTCAGGACCTGCTGCTCGAACGCTCCGTCGATCTCGTCGGCGAGGCCGCCCGCGATGCTGGCATGGTCGGCCACCGAGTCGACGCCACCGTGGCGCCCGAGAAGGCCGGCGAGGCCGACCATCAGCAGAACCAACGGCACGAAGAAGAGGAACAGGCGAAGCGCCAGCGCGCTCCCGAGCAGGGTGCCGGCAGCTTCCCGGTCACGCTCATAGACCTGCATCCCGGTGTCGACAACGGTGACGCGTGCCCTGAAATCGTCGAACAGCGAGGTCGCCCTCCCGGTGAGGTCCTCGCCCAGCACCCGGAGTCGGGAAACTGCGTCGTCCGGCTCGACCTGATCGTTCGTGGGCTCACCGCTCATTCCTGCCCATCATGACGCGGGGGCCACGCGCCCTCTACCGTCGAACGACATGAAGCCGGCACGGATCATCGCGCTCGTCCTGGGCGTCATCCTCGTCCTGCCAGGGATCGGGGCACTGATCGGCGGCTCGGTGCTCGGCCTGGGCTACGCGGCGGGCCGTGACGACGACGGTTTCTTCGAGGCGAGCATCGACCGCCTCGAGACGCCGACGGTTGCCGTCACCGCCGAGGACATCGACTTCACCACCGATCCGGGCTCGCCCGACCAACTCATCGACGCGCTCGACGCCGACGTCCGGCTCCGAGTCACGAGCGCGAGCAGCGAACGCGACCTGTTCGTGGGCATCGGACCCCAAGCGCAGGTCGATGCCTACCTGGCCGGGGTGGCTCACGACGAGGTCCGCGGCCTCGAAAAGGACGGCCGACCCGAGTTCCGGACCCGTGAAGGTGGCGATGCTGTCGACACACCGACCGAACAGGCCTTCTGGGTGGTCAGCGCAAGTGGGCGTGGCACCCAGGAGGTCATCTGGGAGGCCGAGAGTGGACGTTGGGCCGCGGTCGTGATGAACGCCGACGGAGCACCCGGAGTCGACGTCGACGTCGACGTCGGCCTCAAGGCCGGTTTCGTGATTCCCCTGGCGATCGGACTCGTCGGGTTGGGGCTCGTGTTGACGGTCGGCTCGGTCGCGCTGATCGTCGTCGGTGCCCAGGGCGCAAACGAGGCGGCGTACGAGCTGGATCGACCGGTGAGCGCGGCAGCGACGACGACTTCGGACGCGCACTCGCCCGTGACCCTCGAAGCCCACCTCGACCCCGCGCTGTCGAGCTGGCAGTGGTTGGTGAAGTGGTTCCTGGCGATCCCCCACTTCGTCGTGCTGGCGTTCCTCTGGCTCGGCCTGGTCGTGACGACCGTCGTCGCGGGGTTCGCGATCCTGTTCACCGGCCGCTATCCGGCCCGGCTCTTCGACTTCAACGTCGGGGTCCTTCGCTGGTCGTGGCGGGTCTCCTACTACGCCACCACCGGCGGCATCGGCACCGATCAGTACCCCCCGTTCAGCCTCGGTCCCGAGCCCCAGTACCCGGCGACCCTCGCCATCGAGCGGCCCGGCGACCTGTCACGTGGCCTCGTGTTGGTGAAGTGGTGGCTCCTCGCCATCCCCCACTACCTGGTGATCGGCCTCCTCGCGGGCGGCGCCACCGCGTCGGCCTCGGGCAGCGACGAGGCCATCGGCCTCGGCCTCCTCCAGTTGTTGACGCTGGTCGCCGGCGTGATCCTGCTGTTCCGGAAGCGATACCCGCTCGGGCTCTTCGACCTCATCATCGGCTTCAACCGATGGATCTACCGAGTGGTGGCGTACGTCGCCCTCATGACCGACGTCTACCCGCCGTTCCGCTTGGACCAGGGAGGCGAAGAACGCCCGTTGCCGCCGGAGCAACTGCCACCCGCGTAGCCCGTCAGGATCGTCGTCGTCGATGGCCGACCCGAGCACCCGGTCGCTCACCAACCTGATGGCCGAGGCCACCTAGGGTCTGGTCGTGGCTCCGAACACCCCGCACACCGCGTTCGTGCTCGGCGGAGGCGGGCGTTGGGGCGCGGTCGAGGTCGGGATGCTGCGCGCCCTGCTGGAGGCGGGCATCGAGCCGGACCTCGTCGTCGGCACCAGCATCGGTGCGTTCAACGGCGCGGTCTTCGCCGCCGATCCCACCGCGTCGGGCATCGAGCAGCTCACCGCGATGTGGTACGAGGTACAGACCTCCGAGGTGCTCCGGTCGAATGTCATCGAGCGCGCCAAGGTCCTCGCCCGGCTGAAGGTGGCGATCCACGATCCTGCAGAACTGCGGGCGATCCTCATGCGCGTGCTCCCCGGTGCCACCTTCGAGACCCTGGCGGTGCGGTTCGAGTGCGTGGCCGCCTCGATCGAGCGAGCCGCAGAGCACTGGTTCTGCACCGGCGACCTCATCGAACCGCTGCTCGCCTCGGCGGCGATCCCCGGCCTGTTCCCACCCATCGAAGTCGGCGGCGAGCACTTCTACGACGGCGGCCTGGTGAACTCGGTGCCGATCGACCGAGCCATCGACCTCGGGGCGACCGACATCTACGTGCTCCAGGTCGGCCGCATCGAACAGCCGCTTCGCGTCCCCACCCGCATCCATGAAACGGCCCTGATCGCGTTCGAGATCTCGCGTCGCCATCGGTTCGGTTCGCACCGCGACCGCGACATCCCGGGGGTGTCCATGCACGTGCTCCCGAGCGCCAACCCCGTCGAGTTCGACGACCGGCGCCAGATCAAGTGGACCGACCTGGGCGAGACGTCCACCCTCATCGAGGCGGCCTATCAGGCGTCGATCGACTACCTGGCCGCAGAGCGCCACCAGCGGTGACCCGGCCGCCTCCCTACCTCGTCCGACGCCTCGTGTGGAATCCGTTGTTCCTGGCGGGGACGGTCCTGCTGTTCACCACCCTGCCGCTCTGGATCGTCATCGCCGCGTTCGCATCCCGCATCATCCCCGGACGGTGGCGGCCGCTCCGCGTGGCCTGGTTCTTGTTCGTCTACCTGCTGTTCGAGTCGATCGTCTTGGTCACGCTGTTCGTCCTGTGGGTCGCATCAGGCCTCGGGTGGAGGTTGCGGTCACCCGCGTTCCAGAGCGTCCACTATCGACTGGCCGGGTGGTGGCTCCGCCGGGTGCTCGGGAGCGCTCGAGTCACGTTCAACCTGAAGTTCCGCAACGACGACGACGCACCCGAGGCACCGACGCCAGCCACCGAACCGCTGCTGGTGTTCAGCCGCCACGCCGGCCCTGGCGACTCGTTCCTTCTCGTCGACGCCGTGCTCAACGAGGCCGGGCGGCGACCGCGCATCGTGCTCAAGGACGTGCTCCAGCTCGACCCGTGCGTCGACGTCGCCCTGAACCGACTCCCCAACGCGTTCGTGCCCAGCACCGGCCGTGCGGGCGAGGCCGCCATCGAAGCCATCGCACAGCTTTCCGAGGGCATGGTCGGCGGCGACGCAATGGTCCTCTTTCCCGAGGGAGGCAACTACACCGAGCGGCGCCACAGCCGGGCCATCGAGAAGCTCGAAGAGATGGGGCGACCCGACTTGGCCGAACAGGCAAGAGCGATGCGCCATCTCCTTCCGCCCAAGCCGATGGGCGCACTGAAGGCCATCGACTCGGCGCCGAGGGCGTCGATCGCCTTCGTGGGACACGTCGGACTCGAGCGCCTGAGCACGTTGGGCGACCTCTGGAGGGGCATCCCCATGGATGCCGAGGTCACGACGCGGATCTGGCGGTTCTCCGCTGAAGAGATCCCACCGGCCGCCGAACGTGAACAGTGGCTCTACGACTGCTGGACCCGGATGGACGACTGGATCGAGGCGACCCTGCTCGCCGAACACGCCGTCCCGGCCAGCGGGGGCGGGCGCGGCTGATGATCAGCCCTTGTCGCGCAGGCGGCGGTTGTGATTCGGTTCGCGGCGTGACTTGGCGTCGGTGATCTGCCGGATCATGTCGTCGCGCACCTCGATGAGCGCGTCGTCGTAGTCGACGTGGGTCGACGTGGCCACCAGCTTGGGGAAGCCGTCGATGTGCGCCTCGAGCGTCGCGCGCTGGCTCGGAGTGTCGCGCTCCTTGATGTGCAGGTACAGCTCGACGGCATTCGGCCGGAACGAACGCAGCCGGTGATCGAGGCTGCCGAAGTGAGCGACCACGGACTCGAGATCGGCGGGAGACAGCCCATCGCCCAAGCGAAGGCTGGTCTCGACAGTTGCGACAGCATCGGAATCGGTCATCGATTCGACCGTAGCTGAGCCGCCTGCGACGCTCCGAAACGCCCCACCCGCGCCCGCTCTGACAGAGTGATTCCCCACAGACAATCCCGTCCTGGAGGTCGGACCCTGATGCCACGGCAGCTCCGCTCGACGGTCACCGAAGCCGGAACCCTCGAACTCTCGATCGCCGAGGTCGACGCTCCCAGACCGAGGGATCACGAGGTGGTGATCCGCGTCGAAGCCGCACCGATCAACCCGTCGGACCTCGGGGTCATCTTCGGCCCGGCCGACATGGGCACCGCCCGCGAGTCGGGCGAGGGTGCCGGCCGGACGATCACCGCCGACATCCCAGAGAACCTGCGGCGGATGGTCGAGACCCGCATCGGCCAGTCGGTGCCGATCGGCAACGAGGGCGCCGGCATCGTCGTCGAGGCCGGGTCGTCCGACGACGCACAAGCGCTCCTCGGCGCAACGGTGGCAACGCTCGGGGGAGCGATGTACTCGCAGTTCCGCGTCGCGGCCGCCGATCAATGCCTCGTCCTGCCCGCCGGCGTCACCCCCGCACAGGGCGCCTCGTGCTTCGTCAATCCGCTCACCGCCCTCGGCATGGTCGAAACGATGCGGCTCGAGGGACACACCGCGCTGGTCCACACCGCAGCAGCGTCGAACCTCGGGCAGATGCTCGTGAAGCTGTGCCTCGCCGACGACATCGCGCTGGTGAACATCGTGCGGCGACAGGAACAGGCCGAACTGCTCGCCGAACTGGGCGCAACGCGGGTCTGCAACTCCGCCGACGGCGGCTTCATGGCCTCGCTCATCGAAGCCGTGGCGGTCACCGACGCCACGATCGGATTCGACGCCACGGGAGGCGGCACCCTCGCGAGCAAGATCCTGACCGCCATGGAGGCTGCGCAGGCAGCGAAGACCGGTGCCGGCGGTCGCTACGGCTCGGCCACCCACAAGCAGGTCTACGTCTACGGGGGACTCGACCGGTCGCCGACCCAGCTCACCCGCAGCTTCGGCATGGCTTGGGGCCTCGGCGGGTGGCTCCTCCCGTTGTTCCTCGATCGAATCGGGCCGCAACGAAGTCAGGAGCTCCGCGAGCGCGTGGCATCGGAGATCACGACCACCTTCGCCAGCAACTACACCGCCGTGGTCTCGCTCGAAGAGGCGCTGAGCCTCGATGCCATCGCCGCCTACGGTCGGCAGGCCACCGGGTCCAAGTACCTCGTCGACCCGAACAAGGACCTGCCATGAAGTCTCTCGCCAGACTCGCGACCCACGCTGCTGCGCAGCTGCTCCCCGGCCGACGGTGAACCCGTGAACGGGTGGGACCTCGCCATCGTCGGTGCAGTGATCGTCCTGTTCGCCGTGGTCTCGCGACGGCTCGACGGAAGCGTCGTGAGTCCGGCGATGGTCTTCGTGGCCGGTGGATTGTTGTTCGGCAACGACGGACTCGGGCTCTTCACGGTCTTGCCCGACGACATCGATGTCCGTCGCTTCGCCGAGATCACCCTGGCGCTGGTCCTGTTCACCGACGCCTCAGCCCTCGACACCGGAGTCCTCCGGAGAGAGGCGGCGATGCCGACCCGGCTGCTCGCCATCGGGCTGCCCCTCACCATCATCGTGGGCACCGTGCTCGCACTGCCGGTGTTTCCGCAGCTCGGGCTGTTCGAGGCGCTCGCCCTCGCTGTGCTCCTCGCACCCACCGATGCCGCGCTCGGCCAGACCGTCGTGTCCGACGAACGCATTCCGTCGCGCATCCGACAGGGCTTGAGCGTCGAGAGCGGCCTGAACGACGGCATCTGTGTGCCGCTGCTGTTCGCAGCGATCGCCATGGCCGAACTCCAGGAAGCACCCAGCCTCGACCGCGAGATCATCATCGACCTCGTGAAGGAGGTGGGCATCGCCGGCATCGTCGGCGCAGTGGTCGCCGTGGCCGTCGTGCTGCTCACACGAGCCTCGCAGGAGCGTGGGTGGATCAGCGACCAGTGGATCCAGGTGGTTCCGTTGGCGGCGGTGGCCGTTGCCTACCCAGCCACCGTCGAGTTGGGTGGCAGCGGGTTCATCGCCGCCTTCGTCGCCGGCCTGGTCTACGGCCGTCTGTTCAGCCGCGCGAGCGAGACCGTCCTGCTGATCGAAGAGACCGGCGACGTGCTGTCGGCAGCGACCTTCTTCCTGTTCGGCGCGGTGGTCGTGGGCCAGTTCGTCACCGATCTCGATGCGGCGACCGTCGGCTACGCCGTGCTGAGCCTCACCGTCGTCCGGATGGGTCCGGTCGCGCTCTCGCTCGTCCACAGCCAGGCGGCTCCGCGCACCGTCGCGTTCGCCGGGTGGTTCGGGCCGAGAGGGCTGGCCTCGATCGTGTTCATGCTCACGATCGTCGAAGAGGCGAACCTGCCGGGCACCGCCACCATCGTGCAGGTGGTCACCGTCACGGTGCTGTTCAGCGTCGTCGCCCACGGCATGACCGCGTCCCCGCTGACCAATCGCTACGTGACCTGGTGCGACCAGCGCCGTACCGAACTCGCCTTCGAGTCACAGGAGGTCGACATGTCGGGGATGGCCCGCCGACGGTGGAACCGGCGCGCCGGGACGACGCGAAACCGACCCCGTTCCGACTGACCTGCTTCAGACCTCTGGCCTGCTTCAGACCTCAGGTGCGGGATACCGGGGTCGTGCCTGGTTGGCGACGTCGACGACACCCGGCATCGACCACGCCACCGACGTGAGCACCTCGACGTCGGCCGGATAGTCGGCCACGCCGGCGATCGTCACGATCCCGTCGACGACACCGACCTCGAGGTCGGTCCGCTCCGGCGCCCGCATCGGATCGGCGAACGCGCCGAGCACCGCCGTGGCGATCTCGTCATCGGTCCGGTGCAGCGCCTTCAGCAGATCGGTGCGAGACAAGATCCCAACGAGCCTCTCGTCGCCATCGACGACCGGGAGGCGCTTGACGTCGGCCTCGATCATCCGCCGCGCGGCCGTCCGCACGTCGTCGGCTTCGGACGCCGTGGCCAATTCGGCCGGTGTCATCACCTCGCGAGCGAGGTGGCCCTTGGCCTTGATCACCCAGGCGGTCTCGCCACCGGCAACCAGGTCGGCCAGGACCTCGAGCGAGCGGCGACGTCTGCCCCCGTACGCCTGCTTGGACACGAGATCGGCCTCGGTCACGATGCCCATCAACGTGCCGTCGTCGTCCACGACCGGCAGTCCGCTGATGTCGTGCGCGACCAGCAGGTCGACCAACTCGGGGAACGGTGCATCGGGCGAGGCCGTCACCACCTCGGTCGTCATCACATCTCGTACGCGCACGGTGACCTCCTCGAATTCGATTCACGTGCAGCGTCCCCGATTCGCCGCTCGCGAAGAAGGGCCGAACGGCCCGAGACGAACGATCCACGGACCTGGCTCAATGGATGCGTAGGTTCGTTCAGGTCGAACCCGGGAAGGATCGCAGATGGCACAGATCGTGGTCGGGGTGGACGATTCGGCGAACGCTCGAGCCGCCCTCGAGTGGGCGATCGCGGAGGCGCGGGTTCGCCAGGCGACGCTGTCCGCGGTGGCCGCGTGGCACGAGCCCTACATCGGGGGCACCGCCATGGTGCCGTTGCCGGTCGATCCGGCACGTCTCGAAGAAGGCCACCAACGAGCGCTCGACGCCGTCATCGCGTCGGTCGATCGTCGCGAGGACGACCCGCCGATCGAGACCCGACTCATCCGCGGCACTGCGACCGCAGCGCTGCTCGAAGCCGCCGAAGACGCCGACCTCCTGGTCGTCGGTGCCCGCGGACAGGGTGGATTCCTTGGGCTCCTCCTGGGTTCGGTGAGCCAGCAGGTCGTCTTGCACGCACCGTGCCCGGTGGTCGTCGTCCCCGCCGAGTGAGCCCACCCGAGGAGACCATCGCCGCTCGGGAGCCCGACCATTCCACCGGGTTCACCGGTAGCCTCGGCCCGGCGGTCCGTCGACGAGAGGGACCGCCGAGGAGCGAACCATGACGTCCACGGGGATCGAAGTCGACGACGACGCGGACGCCGACCGCATCTCCCGATCCAGAGTCACGCCGATGACCGTCGCCGCTTGGGCGTCGATCGGGGCCGGCGCACTCCACGCCACGGCGATCGGCCTGCATGCCGAACACCGCCAGGCAGCGCTCGTGTTCACGGCCGTGGCCGCGTTCCAGATCGGGTGGGGCGTCGTCGCCCTCACCAGAGGAGGTCGTGCGGTCGCCGCGGTCGGAGCCGCCGGAGGGCTCGCCGCGGTCGTGGGCTACGCCCTGGCAAAGACCAGCGGCATCGGCTTCATCGATGGGCTCGACGTGGCCGAATCGGCCCAGGTCCCCGACACCATCGCTGCCGCGCTGGCGGCCATCACCACCACCGTCACCGCCGCCGCTCTGTTCCCGGCGGGCGCAGCGACGGTCTTTCGGCCGGTGCGTCGTCTCACCGGTGTCGTGGCGCTCTTCGCGATCGTCGGGCTCACCGTTCCCGCCCTCGTGAACGCATCGATCAGCACCCATGACCACCGAAGCGAGACCGCCGTCGGCGCCGATGACCACGCCGGTCACGACGACCACGCGAGCGATGAAGCCACGGCTTCGGCAGTTGCGCCCAAGCCCTACGACCCCACCCAGCCCATCGACCTCGGAGGGGTCGATGGCGTCACCCCCGAACAGCAGGCGAGGGCCGAGAACCTCATCGCGGTCACGCTGCTCCGCCTGCCGAAGTTCGCCGACACCGCAGCGGCCGAAGCCGAGGGCTTCCGGTCGATCCGAGACGGTGCCACCGGCTACGAGCACTACATCAACTGGAACTACCTCGACGACGAGTTCACCCTCGACCCCGATCGTCCGGAGTCACTGGTGTACCGGGTCGAGAACGGTGAGAAGCGCCTCGTGTCGGCGATGTACATGCTCTCGACGGGCAAGACGCTCGACGACGTGCCAGACATCGGTGGCCCGCTCACCCAGTGGCACATCCACGACAACCTCTGCTTCCTCGACGACGGCGAGCAGAAGTTCGTGGCGGGGGTGATCGAGTCGGGCGGGGTCTGCAACCCACCGCTGGTGAACCTCGACCCCGTGCCGATGATCCACGTCTGGATCACCCCGCACGAGTGCGGGCCATTCGCGGCGCTCGAGGGCGTCGGCGCCGGTCAGATCGCCGAGGGCCAAGAACGCCTCTGCGATCACGATCACGGCGCCTGACCGGTCCGACCCGAGATCGGAGTCAGCCGAGAAGGCCGGGGTTCGTCTGCTCGACACGTTCGGCGAGCGCCAGCCAACGGTCTTCGGCCTCCTGCACGGCCGCCTGCGCCTCCTCGGCACGCTGGCCGAGTTCGACGAGTCGTTCGTGGTCACTGCCCGAGACACCCTCGAGCGCCGACACGGCTCGGTCGCGGGCTGCACTGAGCGTGGTCAACTCGCGTTCCGCCGCGTTGAACGCCCGACGCAGCTTTGCCGGCGGCGGTCGCGGCGATTCGTCCGGTGATGGGTCGGACACCTCGGATTTCGAGGTGGATCGCACCTCTGCCTTGCCGCGTGTCCGGTCGGCGCGACGCTGGTCGAGATAGGCGCCGAGACCACCCGGGCGGCGCGCCGCCCGACCTCGATCGACCACCAGGACATCGCTCACCGTGCGCTGCAGCAGCGCTCGGTCGTGCGAGACCACGACGAGTGCACCGGGCCAGTCCTCGAGGAAGTCCTCGAGGACCCGCAACGTGTCGAGGTCGAGATCGTTCGTGGGCTCGTCGAGCAGGAGCACGTTGGGCTGGCCGAGTAACACGAGCAGCAGTTGCAGCCGACGCAGCTCACCTCCTGAGAGCGTTCCTGCAGGAGCCCATTGCGAATCGGTGTCGAACCAGAACCGCTCCATCAGCGCGTTGTCCTGCCACGACACCTCTCGCTTCGGTCCGGTCACGAGGTCACGGACCCGCGCGGCCGGATCGATCTCGGCGGCGTCCTGGCTGAACATGCCGAGCCGTACGGTCGGGCCCACCTCGACGGTGCCTCGATCGGGACGGCGCTCACCCGCCAGGATCCGTAGCAGCGTCGTCTTTCCTGCCCCGTTCGGACCGACGATTCCCAACCGCTCACGCGGGTCGAGCAGCAGATCGAGTCCATCGAACAACGTGGTGTCGCCGACGTCGGCTCCGATGCCTGTGCACTCGATGACCCGGTCGCCGAGCCGCGGCGTGCCGAGGTGGAGGCTCAGCACCTCGTCTCGGACGTTCGCATCGCGCGGAGCGCCTTCGACGAGGGCCTTCGCCGCGTCGAGGCGTGCCTTGGGCTTGGACGTCCGGGCCGGGGCGCCGCGCCGGAGCCAGGCGAGTTCGACGCGGGCGAGGTTCTTGCGCTTCGCGTCAGCTCTTGCAGACCGCTCGATCCGCTCGGCCTTGGACTCGAGATACGACGCGTAGCCTCCGTCGTGGAGATGGACCTGGCCGCGATCGATCTCGAGCATCCGGTTGCAGACGCGATCGAGCACGTGACGGTCGTGGCTGACGAGCAGTAGCCCTCCGCGGAATGCCCCGAGCCACTCCTCGAGCCAGCCGATGGCATCGACGTCGAGATGGTTGGTGGGCTCGTCGAGGATCAGCAGGTCGGCGTCATCGGGAGGGCCTCCGTCCGGCGGACCGCAAGCCAGCAGCGCTCGAGCCAGGGCCACCCGCTTGATCTGGCCCCCCGACAGCCGATCGGTCTCGCGGTCCTCCAGCCCTGCGAGCCCGAGCCGGTCACGCACCGCGGCCGCCTCCCAACGTTCGCCGGTGACCGACGCAACCGTCCCCGCTGGAAGTGGCGCATCCTGGTCGAGGTGACTGACACGCGTGTCCCGGCCACGACGCACGGTCCCCGCGGCCCGGCTCCCTGCGAGGATCCCCAGCAAGGTCGACTTCCCGGTCCCGTTGACCCCCACCACCGCCATGCGGTCACCGGACGAGATCGTGAGCGAGACATCGTCGAACAACACACGGTCAGGGCGCGCGGACCCCAGACCCGTTGCATCGACCAGTATCACGACGCACGAGCCTGTCACGACCGGGGTGGCCGACGCCTAGCATCTGGTCGAATCGACCAGGGGAGATCTGCCATGTCTCACGGAGGAGCACTCGCAGCCCGAGCGCTCAAGGATGCAGGCGTCGACTGCGTGTTCACGCTATCGGGCGGCCACGTCATGGGCATCTACGACGGCTGCCTCGACGAGGGCATCAGGGTCATCGACGTGCGGCACGAGCAGGCGGCGGTGCACGCAGCCGACGCCTGGGCCCGTCTGCACCCCGGGCGAGTCGGGGTGGCCATCCTCACCGCCGGGCCAGGCGTGACCGACGGGGTCACCGGCGTCGCCAATGCCTGGCGTGCCAACTCGCCGATCCTGGTGATCGGAGGACAGGGCCCCTTCGACAACCTTCGTCGAGGATCGCTCCAGGAGATGGACCACGTCTCGGTGATGCGCCCGATCACCAAGTTCGCTGACACCTGCTACCAGAGCGGGCGCATCGCCGAATACGTCGAACTCGCAATCCGCACTGCGTTGTCAGGCATCCCCGGGCCCGCATTCCTCGAGATCCCGATGGATGTGCTCCACGGCCCGGTCGACCTCGCCTCGGTCGAGATGCCGACGTTTCGCGACTATCGAGTCGCAGCGCCGGCGCCGGCCAACCGCATCGAGCAGGCAGTCGAGGTGTTGGCGGTCGCCGAACGGCCGCTCATGATGGCCGGGACGGCGCTCAAGTGGAGCGAAGGAGCCCCCGCCCTTCGCCGGTTCGTCGAGTCGACCTCGATCCCCTGCTTCACGAACGGCATGGGTCGAGGCCAGTTGCCGATGGATCATCCGCAGTTCTTCAACCGCACGCGGAAGCAGGCGCTGTCGGAGGCGGATGTCGTGGTGTTGGCCGGTACCCCGCTCGACTTCCGCATGAAGTTCGGCCAATCGATCCCGCCCGACGCCAAGATCGTGCAACTCGACCTCGACGAGACGCTCATCGGGCAGAACCGATCGGCGGATGTAGGGCTGGTCGGCAATCTCGGGGCGACCCTCGACGCATGGCTCGACTCGATGGCCGCCAACGACGTGAAACTCGACTTCTCGGAGCGGTCGATGGAGCTGCGGGCCCTCGAGGCCACCGCGGAGGTCGCGCTGGCTGCGCAGCTGAACAGCGATGCCGTACCGATCGACCCGCTGCGACTCTGCCGCGAGATCGCCGACGCGATCACCGACGACATGATCGTCATCGGCGACGGTGGCGACATCGTCGCCCAGGCCGCGAAGGTGCTGAGCGTGCCGCCGAACGGTGCATGGATGGACCCCGGGCCCCTCGGCACCCTGGGCGTCGGCATGCCGTTCGCGCTCGCGGCCCAGTTGGCGTACCCCGAACAACCGGTGATGATCATCTACGGCGATGGCTCGTTCGGCCTCAACGGCTTCGAATTCGACACGGCCGTTCGGTTCGGACTCCCGATCGTCGGCATCGTGGGCAACGACGCTGCCTGGGGCCAGATGATGCGACCCCAGGCGATGATCTACGGAACCGACCGACTGGTCGCCACCGAGCTCAGTCGGACTCGCTACGACCTCGTCGTCGAGGCACTCGGCGGGCACGGCGAGCACGTGACCGAACCCGACCAGATCGGTCCGGCGATCCAGCGGGCCTTCGCAGCTGGGATCCCGGCTCTCGTCAACGTCGAGATCCGCCAGGACAAGGAGGGCGTGAAGGGTTCGACCTATGTGTGATCGCCGGCTGCGGCAATGGCGCACCCGCCCCGCGTGAGACAGCCTGTCGCCCCGGGGAGGACGTCATGTCGAAAGCCGACGAGCTCGAACTCGAACTCGAACATGCGAAGCAAGCGGTACGCGCGCTGCGCGAATCGCTCGAGGACACACACGCCGAGCAGGCTGCAGCCGAGCAGCGCGCCCGTGCCGAACGCGACGGAGAGATGGCCCAGCTCGAGGAGACGCTGGGCGCCTTGCGCGCCAGGCTCGAGCAGCAGGAGACCGAACGGGAAGCCGACGTGCAGTCCGCACGGCTGGCCGCCGAAGACGAGGTCGAGCAGCTGCGGCAGGCAGTGATCGCCGCCCGACAGCTGGCCGACGACCAGCGCGACGCACACCAGGCCGAGATCAGGACGCAGTCCCGGAGCTTCGAGGCCGAGCGACGCGATCTCCACGACACCATCACGGCGCTCCGGCGGGAGCTCGAAGTCCGAACCCAGGAGACCAGCCCATGACCGCCGAACCCTTGCCGCAGACACACCCGACCAGCCCGGCCAACCTCACCGATCAGGCCCGGCGCCTCAGGCTCGCCGAGACACTGGTCCAGGTCTCACGCACGGTCGGCGCCCTCGAGACGCTCGACGAGGTGCTCTCTGCCCTGGTCGAGATGACCACCGCGGCCACGGGCGCCGACCGTGGCACGCTCTTCCTGAACGACGCGGCGACCGGCGAGCTGTACTCGCGATCACTGACCGACAGGGGTCCTCGTGAGATCCGGATCCTCAACCGGCACGGCATCGCCGGCAAGGTGTTCCAGACGGGCGAGGCGCTGTTGGTCAACGATGCCTACCGACATCCCGACTTCAATCCCGAGGTCGACGAGCAGACCGGCTACGAGACCCGCAACATCGCGTGTGTTCCGGTGCGGACGGTGCGCGGCGAGGTCATCGGTGCCGCCCAGGTACTGAACAAGTCCGCCGGCGACTTCGATCAGGACGACCTCCAGCTGCTCGAGGCGATGACGACCCAGGCCGCCCTCGCGCTCACCAGCAACCAGGTGAACGAACGCACTCGGAGCCGTGGTGAGCAGGAGATGGAGTTCCTCGACCTCGTCGCCGAGATCACCTCCGAACTCGACCTCGACTCGCTGCTCCTGCGCGTGATGGCCGAGGCGACCCGCATGCTCAACGCCGACCGTTCGACGCTGTTCCTCAACGACGCCTCGACGCAGGAGCTGTTCGCCCGGGTCGCTCAGGGCGACGACGACCAGGACGACGGCGTCGCCGAGATCCGCTTCCCGAACTCGGTCGGCATCGCCGGCACGACCTTCACGACCGGCGAAACAATCAACATCCCGCACGCCTATGCAGATCTGCGGTTCAACCCGTCCTTCGACCTGCAGACCGGCTTCTTCACCCGATCGATCCTGTGTGTGCCGCTGGTCAACAAGGCCGGCGAGACCATCGGCGCCACTCAGGTGCTCAACAAGAAAGGCGGCCCGTTCACCCAGGAGGACGAGCAACGACTGAAGGCGTTCACGGCCCAGGTGTCGATCGCCCTCGAGAACGCCAAGCTGTTCGACGACGTCCAACGAGTCCGGAACTACAACAACGCCGTCCTCGAATCGATGTCCAACGGCGTGGTGACCTTCGATCGTGACGGGTGTGTCGCGACCTGCAACGCGGCGGCTGCAGCCATTCTCCGACGGTCCGCCACCGAGATGGTCGGAATGCGAGCCACCGACCTGTTCGGGGCCGACCCACTGGTGGTCGACCTCGTCGAGTCGGTGATCGACGATCGCGACCAGGTCTCGCTCCTCGACGTCGACCTCCACGCCGGGCCGGCCGACGACACCGCGATGGTGTCGGTGAACCTCACCGGCGTCCCGCTCCAGATCGGCGCGGTCGACGAGGGGGCCATCGTCCTGCTCGAGGACATCTCCAGCGAGAAGCGGGTCAAGTCGACGATGGCCCGGTACATGGATCCGGCGCTCGCGGATCGTCTCGTCAAGAACGACCAGGAGATCCTCGGGGGAAGGGCCGCTCGGGCCACGATCCTGTTCTCGGACATCAGGAGCTTCACGACCATCGCCGAAGCACTGGGACCGACCGAGACCGTCACGATGCTGAACGAGTACTTCACCTTGATGGTCGACTGCATCGCAGCCGAGGGCGGGATGCTCGACAAGTTCATCGGCGACGCGATCATGGCGGCATTCGGCGTCCCCGAGCCGGCCGACGACGACGAAGACCGAGCGGTGCGCAGCTCCATCTCCATGATCCGGGCGATGCTCGACTGGAACGTCGGACGGGTGGCCGCCGGCAAGCCTGCGATCGACATGGGCATCGGCCTGAACACCGGCCAGGTCGTGACGGGCAACATCGGGTCACCGAAGCGGATGGACTTCACCATGATCGGTGACGGGGTCAACCTGGCGTCGCGCCTCGAGGGCGCATGCAAGGAGTACAAGGCCCGGATCCTGATCAGTGACTCGACCCATCAGCGACTCAAAGGGGTGTACCGCACCCGCGAGGTCGACTGGGTCGTCGTGAAGGGCAAGACCGAGCCCGTCGGCATCCACGAGGTGCTCGATTACCACACCGACGATTCGTTCCCCCGGCTGATGGACGTCGTGAACCAGTTCCGCGAGGGCATCGCCGGATACCGCTCAGGCGAGTGGGACCGTGCGATCGAGTCGTTCGAGCGGTCGCTCGCCGCCAATCCGGCCGACGCGTTGTCGGCGATGTACATCGAGCGTTGTCAGACCCTCAGAGCCAGCCCGCCCGACAGCTGGGACGGCGTGTGGGTGATGACCTCGAAGTAGCCTGGTTGGACGGTGTCCGACCTGCTCGGCGAGGATGCCCCCGATGTTTCTCGCGCTCACCGAGATGCGCCGAGCCAAGGGGCGATTCGGACTGCTGATCGCCGCGATCGGGATGCTGGTTTTCCTCATCCTCTTCCAGCAGTCGCTCCAGAACGGCCTGCTCACCTCGTTCGTGGGGGCGATCCGCAATCAGTCTGCACCGGTGCTCGTCTACTCGGTCGACGGCCAGCGGGTGATCCAGGGAAGCATCATCACCCCTGACCTCGAGCAGACCGCACGCTCAGCCGACGGCCTCGGAGCGATGGCGCGGATCGGCGAGGGCACGTTCACGGTGACCGCCGGCGGCGATCCCTACGACACGACCATCCTCGGCTACGAAGATCCCGAGTTGGGTGCACCGACGACGCTCGAGAGCGGGCGGTACCCCGAGGCCCCCGGGGAGGCCGTCGGGAGCGATGCCGACGCCCCGAACGGCTTCGGCATCGGGGACACGGTGGTGGTCGAGCCCGGCGGTCTGGAGATCACCATCGTCGGGCTCGCGCGGGACGTGCAGCTCAACGCCGGTCCGACCCTCTTCGTCACCTACGAGACCTACGTCGACGCAGTTCGTTCGGTGAACCCCGACGCCTCCGAGCCGCTGCCCAACATCCTCGCGGCGGCTCCGGCCGACGGTGTGACTGCGAGCCAACTGGTCGCCAACATCAACGCGCTGTCGACTGATCTCGACGCGCTCACGCGCGACGACGCCGCCGACAACACCCCTGGCGTCGCACAGGTCCAGCAGTCGTTCCAGATCATCTTCCTGCTCTACGCGTTGGTGATCCCGTGCGTGACCGGTCTCTTCTTCCTCATCATCACGTTCCAGAAGTCCGGCGCGCTGACCCTGCTCCGCGCCATCGGCGCGCCTGCGAACCGGCTGGTTCAATCGCTCCTCGTCCAGGCCGTCGCCATCGTCGGCCTCGGGTTCTCGGTCGGGCTGGCGCTCTACACCCCCGTCTCCCAGCAGCGCCTCGGCGGCATCCCGCTGCGCTTCGAGACCAACGCGGTCATCTTCTGGGCGGTCCTGCTCATGACGCTCGGAGTGGGCAGCTCGCTGCTCGCGGCCCGCCGCGTGCTGGCGATCGATCCGATCGAGGCCACGACCGGTGGAGGGAACCGGTGAGACTCGCACTCCGTGAACTCATTCGTCGGCCCGGACGCTTCGTGACCGCGACGGTGATCCTGACGCTCATCGCGATCCTGTTGATGTTCCTGGGCGGACTGCTCGACGGGCTGACTCGTTCGGCCACCGGCGCGGTCCGTGCACAGAACGCCGATGCGTTGGTGTTCTCGTCCTCGTCACAGGCATCGTTCCTGCGCAGCCGGATCGAGCCCGAGGTGCGGTCGACCATCGAAACAGACCTCGGCGTCGAGACCGGCGGGCTCGGCGTCGCGCAGCTGGGAGCGCGCGTGCCAGGGAATGGCCCACGCGATCTCGCCAACGTCGCCGTGTGGGGATACGAGATCGCGCCCGACGGGGTCCCCGAGCCCCCGCCACCGGGCGAGGCCTGGGCCGACGAGGTGCTGAAGGCCGACGGCGTCGAGGTCGGTCAGGAGCTTCTGGTCGGACCCGCCCGCACGCCGATCACGGTGGCCGGGTTCGTGGTCGACACCTCGTTCAACGGGCAGGCGGGGCTGTGGACCGACGTGGCGACCTGGCGCAACGTCCTGAACACCAACCGCCCCGACGCGGCCCTCGCCGACGGGGTGTTCCAGGCCCTCGTCGTCCGTGATGTCGACGACGAGCTCGACGACGTGCCCGCGGCGATCGAGGATGCGGTCGGCGACCAGGTCATCGCGCTCACCGTCGACGAGGCCGTCAACGAGATCCCCGGGGTCACCGAGCAGCAGGGCACCTTCAACCAGATCCTCGGGGTGACGGTGGTGATCGCACTCGTCGTGATCGCGTTGTTCTTCGCGCTCCTCACCGTCGAGCGGACGGCGTTGTACGGGGTCCTCAAGGCGATCGGAGCCCGGTCGCGCACGATCTTCGGCGGACTGGTCGCCCAGGCGGTCGCGGTGACCCTCGTCGCCTCGGTGATCGCCGGGCTCGCCGTTGCCCTGCTCGACCTCGCCATCCCCCCGGGTTCGATCCCGTTGTTCATCTCGCCCGGGCGGATCGCGTCGAGCATCGTCCTGCTCTTGTTCGCCGCGATCCTCGGGTGTGCATTCTCACTCCGACGCGTCCTCCACATCGACCCCGCCTCAGCCCTCGGGAGCTCTCAATGACCACCTCGATGACCCACGACACATCGGCCACACGGCCTGCGCTCCACCTACGCGACGTCCGCAAGGTGTATCGAGTCGCCGACGCCGATGTCATCGCACTCGACCACGCCGAGCTGACCGTCGCTCGCGACGAGATCGTCGCGCTGGTTGGTCCGTCCGGCTCGGGCAAGACGACGTTGTGTTCGATCGCGGGCGGCATCCTGTCGGCCACCGAAGGGTCGATCCTCGTCGGCGACGAGGACATCACCGACTACGGCGACAAGCAGTTGACGACGTTCCGACAGAACAAGGTCGGGTTCGTCTTCCAGTCGGTCAACCTGGTGCCGTTCCTCAACGCTCGCGAGAACCTGTTGGTCGTCGACGAGCTGGGGCGACGAGAGGGCCGAGCGGCCCGTGAACGCGCCGACCGGCTCCTCGAAGAACTCGGCCTCACCGACCGAGCCAAGAACCTTCCTGGGCAGCTGTCCGGTGGGCAGAAGCAGCGGGTCGCCATCGGGCGGGCGTTGATGAACGACCCCGAGCTGGTGCTCTTCGACGAACCGACCTCGGCCCTCGACACCGAACTCGGCCAACAGGTCATGGAGCTCATCCGCAGCGAGATGAAGGCACGGGGCACTTCGGCCATCGTCGTCACCCACGACGAGCGGATCACCGACTACTGCGACCGGACCGTCCACATCGTCGACGGAGTGCTCGCCGCCTGAGCCGAGCCGTCGTCGTGTCAGCTCGGGTTCTCCGAGTGCCGGCTCCGGCCCGAGTCCCTCCGAGTCAGGCTTGCTAGCCTCGGCGGATGCAGATCCAGAGCATCGCCGACATCGTGCGCCTCCACCGCGACGACCGACCCGACGAGGTCGCCATCATCTACGGCGACCGTCGGGTCACGTGGCGCGAGCTCGACGAGTCGAGCAGCCGCCTCGCCAACATGATGCTGGCCGAGGGGATCGGTGCCGGTGACCACGTTGCACGGGTCGAGAAGAACGCACCCGACTACTTCGAGCTGGTCTTCGCGACCTCGAAGATCAATGCGGTGCTCGTCGACGTCAACTGGCGACTCGCACCGCCGGAGATCCTCCAGATCATCAACGACGCGGACGCCAAGCTGCTGTTCGTCGGCGCCGACTTCGCTCCTTCGATCAAGGCGATCGAGGCCGACTTCACGACCGTGAACGAGACGATCGAACTCGCTGCCGTCGGTGACTGGATCTCCTCGGCCAGCGCCGACGACCCCGGCACGCAGAGCACGCTCGACGACGTCTGCCTCCAGCTCTACACCTCGGGCACCACCGGACTTCCCAAGGGCGTGATGCTCAGTAACGCCAACCTGTTCAGCTTCATCGAGGAGGTGCCCAAGCAGTGGCTGTTCACCCCCGACTCGGTGTCGCACGTGGTGATGCCCACGTTCCACATCGCGGGCTCGGGCTGGGGCCTGGTGAGCCTGTCGCAGGGCGCCACCATGGTCCTCGACCGTGACGTCGACCCGAGCGGCATCCTTCGGGAGATCGAGCAACACCGCATCACCCACGCCATCTACGTGCCTGCAGTGCTCGGGTTCCTCCAGATCATGCCCGATGCCTCCGACCACGATCTCAGCTCGATGGAACTGGTCGCCTACGGCGCATCCCCGATCAGCGAGGAGGTGTTGCGAGGCGCCATGGCGCAGTTCTCGACCGCCAAGTTCGTGCAGGTCTATGGCCTCACCGAGACCACCGGCGCCGTGGTCGAGCTCGGACCCGACGACCACGACCCCGAGAACCGCCCTGAGCTGCTCCGTTCGGCCGGCAAGCCCTACCCGTGGGTCGAGATGCGCGTCGTCGGCGACGATGGCAACGACGTGGCCGAGGGCGAGATCGGCGAGGTGTGGCTCAAGGGCGTACAGATCATGGTCGGCTATTGGAACAACCCTGCCGAGACCGCACGGGCCATCACCGATGGGTGGTTCCACACCGGCGACGCCGGCTACACCAAGGACGGCTACCTCTTCCTGCACGACCGGGTGAAGGACATGATCGTCTCGGGCGGCGAGAACGTCTACCCCGCCGAGGTCGAGAACGCAGCGATGAGCTGCCCGGGCGTCGCCGATGTCGCCGTGATCGGGGTGCCCGACGAGAAGTGGGGCGAAGCCGTCAAGGCCATCGTCGTCAAGGGCGAGGACGACCTCACTCCCGAAGCGGTCATCAACTGGACCCGCGAACGCATCGCCGGTTTCAAAGTGCCCAAGAGCGTCGACTTCGTCGACGAACTGCCCCGCAACCCATCGGGCAAGATCCTCAAGAAGGACCTCCGGGCGCCCTACTGGGAAGGTCGCGAGCGCCAGATCTGACCTCAGGCCGGGGCGGTGATGGCCGCCCCGCCAGGCCGGTGGATGGTCCACGTGCCATCGGCTGCCTGGCGAGGATGGAAACCGGTCTCTTTCAAGCGGTTGTGGTAGCCGCACAACGGGTCGCCGTTGTCGTGGTCGGTGGGCCCACCCCGGGCTGCGGGTTC
>DATKWD010000009.1:0-23904 GCA_035529695.1 Acidimicrobiales bacterium
GCCGCCGTGTCGACGCGGGGAACCCGTTCGGCTTGCTCGTAGAAGCAGATGGCGGCGGCCGACGTGCCGGCGAGCGCCGCGAGCTGACGCTGGGTGAGCCCCGCCTCGCGGCGGGCGGCGCGGATCAGCTCGGCAACGGCCATGACTCGATGTTATCGTTTCCGATAACAGATGGCCACAACGTCTCCCTCGGGTGGTCGAGGACCCTTCCGGTGGCGCTTCGAACGCACCGTGCGGCTCGCTACTCGTAGCGGAGGGCCTCGCCGGGCCGGAGCTTCGCGGCCCGCCGCACCGGAGCGATGACGACCAGGGCCGCCAGGACGAGGGTCGCCGCCAGTGCGACCGGGAGGTACCAGAGCGGGAACTCATAGGGGATCGCCCCGAAGTTGAAGGTCTCGGCGACGATCCAGACGAGGGTCCGGCCGATGGCCCACCCCAGCGGCGCGGCCAGGACCCACCCGACGAACGCGACCGCCAGCCCCTCGGACAGGAAGATCCGGCGGATGTCGCCGGCCTTGGCCCCGATGCACCGCAGGATCCCGATCTCCCGGGTTCGCTCGATGACGTTCATGGTCATCAGGTTCACCAGGCCGATCATCCCGATGGCCACGATCGGGATGCCCATCAGGGCGAGCACGTTGACCAGGACCCGGTTGGCGGCCAGATTGGCTTCGCGCCCGACGTAGTGGATCTCGGTCCGGACCTGGTAGCCGGCGCTGGCCAGTTGGTCCTCGGCCGAGGCCGCGAGGCGGTCGATGTCGGCCTCGGCCTGGCTCTGTGACTCGACCCAGTAGATGTTGGTGTCGGTGCGCTCGAGCATGTCCTGGAACGTGCCGAGCGGCAGGTAGATCGTGGTGCCGTTGTTCATCAACCGTCCGTCGATGCCGATCACCTCGAGATCAGCGGTGCCACTCGAGGTGCCGACGGTGAGCGTGTCGCCGACCGACGAGCCAGAGGTCGCGGCGATCGCCCGGCCCAGCACGGCCACCGGCTTGCCGTCGTCGACCGGCTCGAGCCAACGGCCCGACAGGATGTCGGGCTCGAACAGCGGGGTGTCCGGTGGGAGCCCCCACGACTCGAGTTGCTGGCCGTCGACCTCGAGCGAGTTGTAGAGGGTCGGGTGGGCGATGGCGACACCGTCGAGCCCGGCGATCACCCCACCGGCGGTCTCGTCGAGGTCGCTGATGCCGCCTTGGATGACGAGGACGTCCCAGCTCATGACGTCCCAGGTGTCGCCGGTGATCTTGGTGACGGTCACCCCGAGCGTCACGAAGCCCAGGGCGACGCCGACGGCGAGACCGATCTGCAGCACGGTGCCGAGAAACCGTGCTCGACGACGGGCGGTGTTGCGGAGCCCGACGGCGGCGTTGTGGGGGAGCGGGGTCCGGCGCAGCAGCCGGTCGAGCCACCCGCTCTTCGAGAGGCCCTGCGATGCATCGAGTCCCTCACGGACCGAGATCCGCACGGCGCGGCGCAGTGCCGGCAACGCGGCCAGCGTGCTGACCACGACCCCGAAGACGAAGCTGACCACGATCGCCGACCCCGAGATCTCCCACCCGGGGTCGAGGCCGAAGAACTGCCCGGCGACGAACCCGACCAGCAGGTTTGACAACGGGATCCCGAGGGCCACACCGGCCAATGACCCCAGTGCGGCGAGGAGCAGCACCGTCGACAGGAACGAGCCGATGATCTGCCGACGTCGGCCGCCGATGGCCTTCATCACCGCGACCTCGCGGACCTGCTCCGCGACCATCGTCGTCATGGTGTTCGAGATCAGCACCATGGCCGACAGCACCGCGAGCGCCGCGCCGACGTAGAACAGCGTGGCGAAGTTCTCGAAGATGTCCTGGCCCGGCCATGTTCCGGCTTCGCGGACGTCGGGAAGCTGGCTGAACACGATGGCCGGTTCGATCTCGAGCAGCGTCGAACGGGCATCGTCAGCAATGGCCGCGACGTCGGTGCCCTCGTCGACAGTGAGCTCGATCGAGTTGACGCCACCGGCGCCGGCCAGCTCGTCGGCTGTCGCCTGGGGCACGTAGAGCACGGCGAGCTCGGTGGCCGCCTGGCTGTAGACCAGCGTGCTGCCGTCCCCCGAGATGCTCAGCTCACGAGGCTGCCCGGTGCTGTCCTCGACCATTGCGGTGCTGCCGGACCGGCCGTCGAAGCGGCCGGTCTTGCGGTTCTGGGGGTCGGTGAGCGCGGCGTCGAGACCCGGCGCGCTCCCTTCGTCGATGCTGACCACGTCGATCGCCTGCTGCTCGAACGACTGCACCCCGATGACGAGAACGTCTTCGCGTCGGTCACCGACGCGTACGCGCGTCGGCAGGAGCGTCCGGGCATCGACGCGGTCGACCCCGTCGATCTGCGCGAGCAGCGCGAGATCCTGTGCGCCGAGGTCGACGTCCTCGGTGAAGAACTGGATGTCGTGAAGCCGCGAGTCGATGATCTGCTTCTCGACCGCCCGGTCCATCAGCTGCGGCATGGCGACCAACGTCACGAGGCTGGCGACCGCGAAGCCGATCGTGGCCAGCGTGAACAGCGAGCGGGCCTTCCGTCGCCGGAGGTCCTGCCACGACTTTCGGGTGACGACGCTCACGGCTCACCCGTGCCTGACTCTTCCGTCGCGGATCTCGATCTTGCGTCCGGCCATCTCGGCGAGACCAGGGTCATGGGTGACGTAGACGACCGTCGTCCCCGACGAGTTGAGCTCGGTCAGCAGGTCGAACATGCGCTGCGCCGTCTCCGAGTCGAGGTTGCCGGTCGGCTCGTCGCCGATCAACAGCACCGGATCGCACGCCATGGCCCGGGCGATGGCCACCCGCTGCTGCTCGCCACCCGACAGCTCGGAGGGCACGTGGTCGCCCATGTTGTCGAGTCCGACCTGTTCGAGCCGGCGCTTGGCGTTGGCGACCCGTTCGCGCTTCGATCCCAGCCCGGCGAACTCCATGGGAAGGATCACGTTCTCGAGTGCGGTCAGCGTTGGCAGGAGCTGGAAGAACTGGAACACGATCCCGACGCGGGTACCACGCCACGCGGCCAGCGCCTCCTGACCCATGTCGGCGACCTCTCGGCCATCGACCACGACCCGTCCGGCGCTCGGCTTGTCGATACCGGTGACGAGGTTGAGGATGGTCGACTTCCCGCTGCCGGAAGGCCCGATGATCGACACCATCTCGCCCTGCCCGATCTCGAGGTCGACTCCTCGGAGCGCGGGATAGTCGAGCGAGCCGGTCCGATAGACCTTCTCCACGCCCGACAACTCGATGAGCGGACTCGGCGCGGCAGGGGCAACCTCGGCCCCGGCATCCATGGTGGCACTCGGCTGCGTCACCTCTGGACCGTAGGACTGCGGCACACGACGAAGAAGGGCCGTTGGTCACCATCAGTAGGGGCCGCGGACGAACCGGGTGCCGAGATGCTCCAGACCGCTCACGGGTCGCTGACGATCGGCCTCGACGCCAAGCAGGGGCAATCGATCCTGGTCCGCGGTGGCACCCTCCTCGCTGCCTCGGCGGTGGTGTCGCTCGTCTGTTCGACACGGACGAGTTCGTCGCGGCCGCCGCCTCCTCCCGAGTTGCAGGAGCGCGAAGGCCCATGTGCTGCGCTCACCCACTTAGCCTTGGGTCATGCCCGTGAAGGACGAACTCGCAAAGGTCTTCAATCTCTTCCACCGGACGATGTTCGGCATCACCAAGGGCAAGGGGGTGCTCGGCCGGGCCGGTGGCATGCCAGCGGTGAAGCTGGTGACGACCGGTCGCAGGTCGGGCAAGCCCCGTCCGACGATGCTCACGTCGCCGAGGCAGGACGGCGACATCGTCTATCTGGTCGCCTCGTGGGGCGGCGACGACCGTCACCCGATGTGGTACCTGAACCTACGCGACAACCCAGAGGTGACCCTCACGATGGATGGCAAGGAGTGGACGGCGAACGCCCAGACGCTCAGCGCCGACGAGAAGGCCGAGGTGTGGCCCGACATCACCGCCAGGTACAAGAACTACGCCGGGTACCAGGAGAAGACCGACCGGGAGATCCCGGTCGTTCGCTGCACCCCCGTCTGAGATCCATGTCGTCGGGGTGAGCCGCGACCGCAAGCGATCGATCCCGGTCCTCCGATGCGCTTCGTGGTGCCAGACTGTCGCTCCGTCGACCAGTCCTGAAGGGTGGCCATGGAGGTTCGGACCGATCATGTGAGAAACGTTGCCCTGGTCGGGCACCAGGGCAATGGCAAGACGACGCTGGCCGAGGCGCTGCTGTTCCGAGCCGGAACGATCAGCCGGATGGGGACCGTCGAGCAGGGATCGACGGTCTGTGACACCGAGCCCGAGGAGCACCATCGCTCGCAGTCGCTGTCGCTGGCCGTCGCCCCGTTCACCTGGGACGGTCACCACATCAACCTCATCGACACCCCCGGCTACGCCGACTTCGTGGGCGACACGATGACGGCGCTGCGGGTCGCCGACCTGGCTGTCTTCGTCATCGACGCCGTCAACGGCGTCCAGACCCAGGACGAGGTGCTGTGGCGGGCCGCCGCCCGGTTGCAGATGCCGCGACTGATCTTCGTCAACAAGATGGACCGCGACCGAGCCGACTTCGACCGGACCCTCGAGCAGATCAAGGCGCGCTTCTCCTCCTCGGGTATCGAGCCGGTCGAGCTGCCGATCGGCGAGCACTCCGAGTTCCACGGCGTCGCCGACCTCGTGTCCGAGCACGCCTGGCTCTACGACTCCGGCGACGCGGTCGAGATCGACGGTCTGCCTCCCGAGATCGCCGAGCGCGAGCACGCCGAGCACCAGCACCTGGTCGAAGACGTCGTCGAGCAGGACGACGCGTTGCTCGAGCGCTACCTCGACGGCGATGAGCCCAGCCCCGACGAGCTCGAACGAGCACTGCACGAAGGCGTCGACCGTGCGGTCGTGTTCCCGGTGCTCGTCGGGTCGGCCGTGGGCCCCGTCGCCGTCGACCGGTTGGCCGACTTCATCGTCCACATCGGCCCGAATCCGTCCGAGGTGGCCCCGGTCGTCGTCGAGGCGGCCGACGACGAGATCGAGGTGGCGTGTGACCCCGACGGGGATCCGCTGGCCATGGTGTTCAAGACCCTCACCGATCCCTACGTCGGCCAGCTCTCGCTGTTCAAGGTGCTGTCGGGAACGATCTCGGTCGACGACGTGATGCTGAACTCGCGGACCGGCACCAGGGAGCGCCTGCACGGGCTCAACCGGGTGCGGGGTTCACAGCACACCCCGGTCGATCAGTTGGTGGCCGGCGACATCGGCGCGGTGACCAAGCTCGACGATCTGCGTACCGGTGACACGCTGGCGCCCGATGGCATGCCGGTGAAGGTGGCGGCATTCGAGCATCCTGATCCGGTGTTCGGCATGGCCATCCGCGCCGCCAACCAGGCCGACGAGGACAAGCTCGCCGTCGCCCTCCACCGGGTCGTCGATGAGGACCCGGCCCTCGTGGTCGAGCGGAACGACGCCACCCACCAGACGGTGCTGCACGGCACGGGCGAGACCCACATCCTGGTCACGATCGACCGCATCGAGCGCAAGTACGGCGTCGACCTCACCTCAGAGGACGTCGAGGTCGCCTACCGCGAGCAGCTGGGTGCCGCGGTCGAGACCGAGGGAAGGCACAAGAAGCAGACCGGGGGGCGGGGCCAGTTCGGCGTCGCCACCGTGCGGTTCGAGCCGCTCGAACGAGGTGCGGGCTTCGAATTCGTCGACGCCGTGGTGGGTGGAGCCATTCCTCGCGGACTGATCCCAGCTGTCGAGAAGGGCATCGTCGAGTCGATGGCGCGGGGCGGGAACCACGGGTTTCCCGTGGTCGACCTGCGGGCCACGCTGCTCGACGGCAAGCACCATGCGGTCGACTCGGACGAGATGAGCTTCAAGATCGCCGGGTCGCTGGCCCTGCGCGAGGCGCTGCGCAGTCAGGGGACCACCGTCCTCGAGCCGATTTCGCAGATGGTGGTGATGGTGCCGACCGCGAACCAGGGCGACGTGATGGGCGATCTCAGCTCACGTCGCGGCGCGGTGACAGGCACGCTGGCCGGACCGGGCGCCGAGGAGACCACCATCACCGCCGACGTGCCCACCGCCGAGATTCTCCGCTACGCCATCGACCTCACGTCGATGACCCACGGCCGGGGACGCTTCAGCGCCCGCTTCGACCGCTACGAGCCCATGCCGGCGCATCTCGTCGCCAAGCTCGATCACCTCACCCACGACGACGCCTGACCCACTCAGGGGCTCGGATCGTCGGGCGAGGACGGGGATGGGTGGCGGTACCAGAGGTCGTCGATCGCGGTTTCTGCTCTGCGGAACACGGGGTGGTGGTCGCTCATGTCGACGTGGAAGATGCCGGTGTGGATGAGGACGTGGTGGAAGCGGCAGAGCAGGACCAGATTGTCGAGGTCGGTGAGTCCGTTGTGTTCCCACCACACGATGTGGTGGGCGTCGCACGCGTGGTGGGATCGGTCGCAGCCCGGAAAGGCGCAGCCTCGGTCGCGGCCGACCAGGGCGCGGCGTTGGGCCCGGTTGGCGTAGCGGGTGGTGCGGCCGAGGTCGAGTTCGGCGGTGACGTTGCCGTCGGGGTCGACGAAGCGGGCGGTGATGCCCTGGTCGGGGTCAGCGAAGCGGAGCCGGAGGTGGTCGGCGGGGGTCGCCCAGCGATCGGCGAGGCGGGTCGGGATCAGGGTGCCGTCGGGCAGCTCGATCCGTGACCGGCCGTCGGGGGTAGGGCGGTCGATGGTGATGAAGGCTGGTTCGCGTCGGGTGGTGGAGTCGGGGGCGGCGGCGGCGCGGCCGGCGAGGTTGGCGAGGGCTTCGGCCCGGCGGTTGGCCGGGATCCGGTAGGCCAGGGTGCCGTCGGGGTCGCGTGGTTCGTGGGCGCGGATCTTGGCCATCTCCTCATCGAGGGCCGAGAGGATGGGCAGTCCGGTGTCGAGGCTGAGGTCGCCGTGCAGGCTGACCCGGTCGCCGATCTGGTTGGCGTGGAGCACGTCGGTGGTGGGGTCGTCGGGTGCCGCTCCGTCGGGGTCGTGGCGGTCGATCCAGGCCTCGATGTCGGTGGCCAACTCGTCGCAGGTCTTGACCCTGGCGGCGTCCACGAAGGCGGCCTGGGTGAAGATGTCGAACAGGTGGCGGGTGCGGGGGTTGAGGGCTCGGGCGATGATGCGTGCGGCCTCGATGGGGAGGTCTCCTTCGAGCATGGCGGCTTCGACGAGGGGGAGTTCGCCGAGGGTGTTGGCCAGCGTGGCGCGACGACCGGCGTCGCGCCGCGTGGTGCCCGAGCAGGCGGTGAGCCAGCCGGACATGGAGGAGACGCCGGTGGCCCGCAGGTGGTCGATGGTGGCGAAGCCGCGCAGTTCCCGCGAGAAGCGGGCTTCGATGCGGGTGCGAAGCTGGTCGAACTCACGCAGTGCGTCGGCTCGTTCGTCGGCGCCGAGGCGTTCGAGATCGAGGAACGCGAGATTGGCGATGGCGTTGCGAGCATCGCTGATCAGCTGATGATTCGAGTCGATCAGCGTGTCGGACTGCACGTTCCCCATGACGACCAGGGTAGCGAACACTTGTTCGTTCATCGACCTGGAGAGCCAGGCTTCTGGGACTTCTTCGGTGATTGTCGGGGTTCGGCCGGGATGACCGCCACGGCAGATCACCGTGCGCCGGGATGCCGGTACGATCCGTCGGATCTGAGCCCGATCGGGTTGGGATCGAGCGTTTCAGTCACGAGCGGCAGCCATGGCTCCAGTTGGCGGGATTTCCTCCTTCGTGTTCTGACCCGAAGGAAACCCATGGCCCTCGATGCCCGCCACCGTTCGTCGATCTACGGAAGACCCGCACCCGTACTCGGCGAGGAAGACGCCAACGCCCTCATGACCGAGTTCCCCTCAGTCGAAGCCGACGAACTGGTCACCAGGCAGTTCCTCCGCGCCGAACTCGCCGAGCTCCGCGGTGAGTTGACGGGCGAGTTCGCGGGGGTGCGCGGCGAGATCGCCGGCGTGCGCGCAGAGATGGCTGAGCTCCGCACCGACCTGACGCTGCGGATGATCGCCGCCATCGGCGCCGCGACGGCAGTACTCGGCACGCTGAACGTCATCGGCTGACCGCTGGTGCCCTGACGCACGGGCGCATCCGCCGCGGCTGGGACTCAGAGGGTGGCGAGGCGGGCCAGGAGGTCGGTGCTCAGGTAGGTGACGCGGTCGCGGGTCCAGGGTTGTGGCGACTCGGGGTCGTAGGTGGTCGGCATCTCCACACGCGGCGACGGCCAACAGTGCCACGCAACCGAGCGTCACCGGTCCGACTCGCGTTCCTGGCCGCATCATGGGCTCCTTCGGAATCGACGGTCACGGATGCGCCGCCCCGACCGACGCGAAGGTATCGCCAGGTCGCCTGCGATGCCGATCTGCTCTGGGCTGCGGCGAGAACCGGAGCGTCAGTCGCCGCCGTCTCCCGCGACGTCATCCCACGTGGCCTTGGCGCCACTGTGGCCGACATCGATGACGGTCCACACGGCGCCGGCGCCGGAGATCAGCGCCGCGACGAGCAGGATCGCGGTGAGCGTCCTGGCCGACACACGCTCGACCTGCTTGGCGAAGATGGTTGCGCCGACGATCGCAGCTGCCACCACGGCCACCGCGATGGCCCAGGGGAGCACCGATTCACCCTGGCTCGCATGGGCGTCGACCAGCTGCGTCTCGGTGACCCGTTCTTCGAGCGATTCGCCCGATCCCTGCGCGAGGCCGACCGAGCCGAGGGCCAGGATGGCGAGTACGAGGGCGATCGGCGCGTAGTGACGTCGGGCCCGCGGCACCGCGGCGACGATGACGATCGCGACGGCGGCGAGCGGGAGCAACACCACCGCGGCGTGCACCAGGAGGGGGTGGGCCGGGATGCCGAAGAGCTCGTCGAATTCCATGGGGTGTTCCTTGGGATCGGGGTCGACCCGAGGAGGCTCGGGCGGGCCGAACCTAAGGCGCCCGCCGCCCAGGAAGCGGCACGCATTCAGCAAAGACTCGGCCAAACCCGATCCACCGAGCGGAGACCGGCCCGTCATGACCAACCCGACGCCGCGTTGAGAAGAGGTGGGGCGTTGGTCACGGCGGGTGGTTGGGGCTAGCTTGCGCCACACATTGATCGTCGTCTGATCGCTCCCCGTCGTCCCTCCGGGGCAGGACTGGTCCGTGCGACCGTCACAGCAGGGGCTGCAGGGTGACTGAGACCGTCGGTATCAACGTGGTGTTCACCGATCTCGTGGGCTCGACCGAGCTCTCGTCTCGGTTGGGGCCTGCGGCGACCGAAGAGCTGCGCCAGGTGCATTTCGGCCTCCTTCGCGGGGCCATGGAATCCTCTGGTGGGGTCGAGGTGAAGAACCTCGGCGACGGCCTCATGGTGGTCTTTCCGAGCCTGACCGCGGGCCTCGACGGCTGCGTGGCGATGCAGCAGGCGATCGAGCGCCACAACTCCCGAGCCGACGAACCGCTGGGCGTGCGAGTGGGATTCTCCGCCGGCGACGCGACCGAGGAGGACGGCGACTACTTCGGTGACCCGGTCGTCGAAGCTGCTCGTCTGTGCGCCAAGTGCGAGGCGGGGCAGATCATCACCACCCAGCTGATCTCGTTGAATGCCCGCAAGACCGACCACGCCTTCGAGCCGATCGGCGAGCTCGAGCTGCGGGGTGTGCCCGAGCCGGTTGCGTCGGTGCTCGTGCGGTGGGAGCCGCTCCAGGCCACGGCTGCCATCGACGTGCCGGGTCGCCTCGTCCCCGACCTCGACCTTCCCGTCGCGGGTCGCGTCGCCGAGTTGGCTTCGCTCGACGACGCGTTCAAGGCATCGGCGGCGGGGGAGCGGCGCATCACGTTCCTCGTGGGCGAACCCGGCATCGGCAAGACGCGCCTCGCGGCCGAGCTGGCCGCGACGGCGTCCGCAACGGGAGCGGCGGTGCTCTACGGCCGGGCCGACGAAGAGCTCACGGTTCCCTACCAACCGTGGGTCGAGGCCATGACCTACCTGCTCGACCACGGCCCGGCTGAGCTGGTGGACGAAGCGATCCGGCTGCATGGGCCCGAGCTCGCGCTGCTGGTGCCGACGCTTCGTCGAAACCACGGCGACCTCGCGACCCCACCGTCGACCGATCCCGAGACCGAGCGCTACCTCCTCTTGCAGGCGGTGACCGCCACCATCGCGCTGCTGTCGGCCGACGTGCCGCTCCTCATCGTCCTCGACGACCTCCACTGGGCAGGCAAGCCCACGCTCACGATGCTGCGCCACGTCTTCACCAACCTGACCTCGGGCAGGGTGATGTTCGTCGGCACCTATCGCGACTCCGACCTCGTGGCCGGCCATCCGCTCATCGACACGGTCGCAGCGTTGCGCCGCGAGCCGGGTGTCGAGTTGATCAGCGTCGGTGGTCTCGACGATCTCGAGATGATCGACCTCGTCGAGGCGACCGCCGGCCACGAGCTGAACGATCGTGCCAAGGACATGGCGGTCCTGCTCCGGAGAGAGTCAGCCGGGAACCCCTTCTTCGCCTACGAGATCCTGCGCCACCTCGTCGAGTGTGGCGACCTCGTGCTCGGCGATGACGGCCGATGGGTGATCGAGAAGGAGTTCGACGAGCTGGCCATCCCCCAGAGCGTGCGCGACGTGGTCGGTCAGCGCATCGCTCGACTCGGCGAGGCGCCGCTCAAGGCCCTCACTGCGGCCGCGGTCATCGGCCGAGACTTCGAGTTGGCCCTCCTCGCCGAGGTCACCGGCGACGACGAGGACGACCTGCTCGACCTGCTCGAACAGGCGACCAGTGCGGGCATCCTGGTCGAGGTGCCCGACGGCGACGAGCGGTTCCGTTTCCAGCACACCCTGGCCCGTCAGACCCTCGAGGGTCAGCTGAGCGACGGGCGCCGGCGCAGGATGCACCGCAAGATCGCCGAGAGCATCGAGGCGACGTGCGGCGACGACCCCGGCGATCGGGTCGGCGAGCTGGCCACGCACTGGAACGCGGCCACCGGATCGGCCGAGCCCGACAAGGTGACGAGGTACGCGCAGCTGGCCGGCGAACGGGCCGAGGCCGGGCTCGCACCCGACGAGGCGATCCGGTGGTTCACGATGGCGCTCGAGAACCTCGATCTCGCCGACGATCCCGATGACCGGACCCGAGCCGAAGTGCTCGTCCAACTCGGTGTCGCCCAGAAGCACGCCGGCGAGCCGGCGCATCGCGAGACCCTGCTCGAGGCCGGGGCCATCGCCGGCCGATGTGGCGGCACCGACCTCATGGTGGCTGCCGCGCTGGCCAACAACCGTGGCTTCAACAGCAGGATCGGAAGCCGCGACGACGAGCGAATCGCGGCGCTCCAGGCCGCACTGGATGGGGTCGGTGGGGCACCGTCGAGTGACCGGGCCCTGTTGCTCGCCACGCTGGCCAGCGAGCTCGAGTACGCCGGCTCCTATGACGACCGCAAGGCCCTCATCGACGAGGCGATCGGGATGGCGCGGGGTCTCGACGATCCTGCCGCGCTCGGTGCGGTCCTGAATCGCTTCTGCATGAGCTTTGCGGTCCCTCACACCCTCGAGGCTCGACGCGAAGCCGCCGCCGAAGCCACCCTGATCGCCGAGTCGCTCGGCGATCTCACGCTCACGTTCTGGGCTGCGGTCGGCAGCTTCCATGTCGCGACCGGCGCAGGCGACCGCGACGGCATGTCCGAAGCGCTGGAGCGCAGCGCCGCCGCCGCCGGCGAGATCGGTCGACCCTCCTTCCACTGGGTCGCAGGCAACCTCGCCGGCATCGTGCTCATCATGGACACAGACGCCGACACGATCGAACAGCACGCAACCGAGAACCTGACCGTCGGGACCGACGCAGGTGAGCCCGACGCCTTCGACTACTTCGCCTTCAACCTGATGATCGTCCGTTCGGTGCAGGGCACCGCGTTCGAGATCATCGACCAGGTGCGTCAAGCCGCCGTCGACAACCCCAGGATCGACCTCCTCGCCACCTCGGTCGCGGCATTCGGTCACGCGGGTGGCCTGGTCGAGGAGGCACGGACCATGCTCCACGAGCACGCGGCCGACGGCTTCGAGTACGAGATCAACAACGGTTGGATGACCACGCCGTACGCCTGGGCGCTGCTCGCAGACCGGCTCGACGATGCAACCGGAGCCGAGCGCCTCCGCGAGCTCCTCGCCCCGTGGTCGGGTCAGGTCGCGTGCAACCGGATCTTCGCCCACGGAGTCGTCGACAGCGCCCTGGCGCGCCTCGCCCGGTTGCTCGGGGAGTACGACGAGGCCGAGGTGCTCTACGCCGCCGCCGAGGCACAGATCGCCGAACTCGGCGCACCGCACTTCGCCGCCGAGGACGATCTGTCGCGAGCCCGTCTCCACCGGGACCGCGACGGCGACGGCGACCGTGCCCTCGCCGTGCAGTTCGCCACCCAGGCCCACGACCTGGCCATCGCCCATGGGTTCGGCGAGATCGCTGCGTCCTCCCAGCAGCTCCTCGACGCGCTCGCCGCTCCCTGAGCGGCTCGGAGCGCCGACTGCCGGTCGGCGAACCGATCGCGACGTCGGCCTTCGGACGGCTACAGCTCGCCGGCCAGTTCGCCGAGGCGTTGTTCGCCCGCAGGCGTCTGGCCTCCGATGTCGAGGAACCGTTGCATGCGGTTCTGCGTGTCGGGCCCGCCCAGAGTGGCGTCGAAGGCCGTCGACTCGGCGATCAAGTCGGCCTCCACACCGGCCTCGGCCCGCAGCACGCTCGCCTTGGCCGCAGCCACGGCGTGGGGCGGAAACGACGCCATTCGTCCGGCGAGGTGATCGACGAACGCATCGATCTCACTGGGTTCGAGGATTCGGTTGACCCAGCCCCAGCGCTCGGCGGTGGCAGCATCGATGTCGTCGCATCCGAGCACGACCTCCAGGGCACGGCTTCGCCCGATCAGGCGCGACAGGCGAACGGTGCCTCCGCCGCCGGGGATGATGCCGATCGCCACCTCGGGTTGGCTCAGGATCGTGTTCGGGGTCACGAATCGCATGTCGCAACTCAACGCCAGTTCGCTGCCCCCGCCACCGGCTCGACCGTCGATCACTGCGATCGTCGGCTTGGGCATCGTGCGGTACGCCTCGCACATCTCGCCGAAGAAGTTGAGCTCGGTCTGTGGCGCCGGGTCGGGCGGGAACTGCTGGATGGCCTCGACGTCGAAGTGGGCGACGAACCACTCGGGGTTCGCCGACCGGAGGATGACGACCCGCGCGGCCTTGTCGACAGCCAGTTCTTGGCCGACGGTGTGCAGTTCGAGGAGGACCTCGACGGTCATCAGGTTGATGGGCGGATGGTCGATCGTGACCGTCGCCACGCCCCGATCATCGAGCTCGGTACGGACCAGGCTCATTCGGTCAGCTGAAGAACGCCGAAGTCCGTGCGAACCTCTGCGAGTCCGGTCCGCAGTTCGGTGCGAAGGTCGGCCATCTCGGTTCGGAGGTCGGCGCCGAGGATTTCGACGTCGTCCTCGGTGGCGTTGCGATCGGGATCGTGCGGAAGCATCGTCATGAGGAGTTCAGAGGGCGGTCCGTGCGCCGAATCTCCGACGTACCGAGCGTACCCGTGTCCGCCCGGAGCTGCCGGGGTTCGGCGATGACTGTCACTGATTCCGCGTCTGGGCCCCGGTTGTGCGGGGCTCAGGCGGTCGGACCGTCCTCGTCGTCGACTTCCTCGTCGTCGGATTCGGCGGTCGCAGGCACATCGGCTTCGGCGGCGAACTGGGCGGGGTCGATGTCGTCGAGGAACGATCGGAACTCCTCGACGGCCTCGTCGATCTGCGCTTCGTCGATGACCGGTTCGGATTCGTCGTCGCCCGGTTCGGGCAGGCTGCCGGCCTCGTCGAGCACGGCCTCGTCGACGAACACGGGCGCACCGATGCGAACGGCGAGTGCGATGGCGTCGGACGGGCGGGTGTCGACCGTCCGGTCGCCGCCTGGACCGTGCAGGGCCAGCCGGGCGAAGAACGACCCGTCTCGCAGCTCGGTCACCTCGGCCGCGTCGACCTCCCCTTCGAGGCTCTGCACCAGCGACGCCATGAGGTCGTGGGTCATGGGCCGGGGCGGCTCTTCACCGCTGAGAGCCAAGCCGATGGCGGTGGCCTCGAGGCCACCGACGAAGATCGGCAGCATGCGGTGGGGCTCGTCGTGTTCACGCAGCATCACCACGGGCGAACCCGTCGTGGGTTCGATTCCGAGTCCGACCAAGTCCATCAACTTCATGGCTGCAACGCTATCTGGAGAGACGTAAAAAACTTGACTGTCCTGCCATCAACTCTGCCGGAATGAGGCCTCGGCGCCTTGCACGGAGGCTCACGACGTTTCGTTCGATCAGCTCCCGAGGATGCTGATCGCGTCGCCGAGGAGGCTGGCCCCGAAGATCACGAACAGCACCGCCATGACTGCGGCGTTGTTCGCCATGAGCCAGTCCTTGGCGGCGTCGAGCTTGTCGTCGATTCGGTCACCGGCGACGAGGAATGCGACGACGGGAGCAATGACGGTGATGCCTGCGATGAGCGTGAAAGCGATCACCGTCGCCACGGTCTCGCCCGAACTGAGCGGTGTCGAGCCGATCGTGACTCCGGCAGCCGCGGCCAGGAGCAGGTTCTTGGGGTTGATCGCCGAAAGGACGAACCCCAGCCCGAAGGTCTTCAGCGGCTCGAGGACCTCGATCTTGGCCATCCAGGCCGGCATCGGGGGTTCTTCGTCCGGACCGGGTCGCTTCCGCCACTGCGCCACGGCGCCGACGAACAGCAGCAGGCCCAAGACCAGCTTGATCCAGCCCGTCGTGTCGCTCGGGGTGCTGTCGCCGGTGTCGACCCCGGGCAACAGCAGCACGACGGTCGTCGCCGTGGCGATCCCGACGACCCAAGCGACCATGAACGACAAGCTGTTCGTTCGTGATCGCTCGGAGAACATCATGAGGATGACCGCAGCGATCGGCACCGGGCTGATCGCGATGCCCACGGCGTACCCGAGAACGGCTCCGATGGCCTCACCCATCGTCGTCGATCTCCCTTCGTGGCCTCGACGAGACCGTCAGAGCCTCAGCCTGCGGCCGCTTGGCCGACCGCCTGCATCGAGGCGTGCTGGTGCGGGTCCTGCTCGGCTTCGTGCAGTCGATCATCAGGGCTTTCCTCGTCTGCACGGACCACGTCACTTCTCGCCGACCGCAGCTCTCAGCCCGCCTTCGCTGAGTTGCCCGACTGGGCGCGGTCGAGTTCGTCGAGCACGAAGTCGACCAGTTCATCGGCCGACATCTCTCCTCCCATGCGCAGCAGGTCGAAGTGGCTTGAGAAGTCGGTGGCTGGTGGTGGCGCCGGTCGAAGCCTCGCCGGGTCCGGCCGAGGCCTTCGAAGTACCCCTCGATCACCCAGCCGTCGGGATCGATGCTGGTGTCGTTGCTGGTGGCTCGGCGAATGAGGAGGTCGACCTGCCACAACCGCGTGCTCCCGACGACGTCACTGAACAAGAACGTCAGCGTGCCCGAGGGCCTCGCGCTCATGTGTGTCTCCCGCATCGATGCCGCCACGCTGCTCGGAGCCCTCTGCCCCGGTCGAATTGCAGGCTGGGCCGCTGGGGCGAGCAGGACCGCCGGCCCCGGTGCCATCCGCGAGCAGGTCGTCGGCGGGCTGTCGGCGTGGTGGTTGCTCAGAACGGAACGATGGTGCTGAGAAGGCCTGTGGTCTCGCCTCGACCTGCGAGCAGGCTGCAGAACTCGATGGCGTCGATGGCGATCGCTTCGCCGCCGTGGCCTGCGGTGAACACGCCGCCGGCGGTGCCGGTGAGCTCGAGGGTGAACGGTCGGCCGTGGCGGCGAGCCCATTCGGCGACCACGTCGGCGACGATGCGGCCGTCGTGGTCGGCGCTCAGGACGGGTTCGCGGTCGATGGCGCGAGCGGTGTCGATCCGATGCATCCACGCATCGCGGAGGTAGATGATGTCGATGAGATAGCCGAGGCTCCACTTCTCGACCACGGGAGCGTCGATTGCGATCTTCATCGCCCGAAGCGGGCGAGGAGTGCGGCTGCGGCCCTTGATCGTCTTGGGCGCGACGAGCTCGAGGTGTCGAACCAGATCGGTGGGGGACAGGTGTTCGCGTTCGGCGACCTGGACCGCCGACAGCCCGGCCTCGAGTGACACGCCGAGGTCTTTGCGCTGCTTGCGCCCGGCGAGCATCTGATGCATGTTCTCGCGCATCGACGCCCCGGCCTCGCATGCGCCGAGCACATGGAGCCACATGCGACGTACATCCCAGTCAGGACAGTTGGTCTGGGTCGACCATTGGTCGGCATCGAGCGTGCGCAGCAGGTCGAGCGCTCGTTCGAGCTCGGCGGCCTGGAGCTTCATCGCCTCGCGATGATCAATGGCGGCGATGGTGGCGGCGTCGGTGGTGGTCATGAGGGTCATGTCTTCTCGCTTCGTGGGTTGGTGTGGGTTTCGGCGTCGGTGAGCAACATGCGAACGGCTCGGTCGACGAGGCGCTCCCAGCGGTCCCCGCCCGGGTCGTTGGAGATCTGCTGGTCAGCGAGGCCGGTCAGCATCGCAGTCCACAGGTCGAGCGTTGCCTGATCGTGCACACCGATGGCGGCAAGCACCTGTCGGGTTTGCTCGTAGGCGCTCACCGCCACGGCCCAACTCTGCGCGGATGGCTCGAAGCCGGGGATCGTGCGTTGGAACAGCAGTTGGTACCGAACAGGGTCGTTCGTACAGAACTCGACGAATCCGTGGGCCATGCGTGTGGCTGCCGCCTCCGGTTCGCTGGGCAGTTGCGTGCGCTTGACCGCTTCGTCGATCTGTTGGGCGAATGCCTGGTAGCCCTCGAGGAACATGGCGTCGTAGATCTCGTGCTTGGAGGCGAAGTAGGAGTAGATGGACTGCGCCCGCATGCCCACCCGCTGACCGAGATCGCGCATCGACAGCCCCGCAAGACCGTGCTCACGGACCGCCTCCCACGATGCTGCAACGATCTCCGCCATGGTCTCCTGACGGCGTTCGGTTCGTCTGTCGATGTGAGGTTTTACTGACACTGTAAGGAGTATCGAGCTTCCATCGTCGCATGTCAAGGGGGTGTTCGGGCGCGTCGGCTCGACGCGTCCTGACGCAGGCACGACAAGCAGTCACCCCGCCGCTGGTGCAACGAATCCCGCCCGCCGGCCGCAGTGGGTCGACGGGTACGCCGACCAACACCATCGAGCGACGGCGTGACCAGGACTGGCCACGCCTGTCCTGGTCAGCCGGTGAAGGTGGGGTTGGCCACGACGGGAGTGGCCGGTGGGCTGACGACGTCGCCCCCGACGGCGGGCGGTGCCGTGGTCGTGGTCGTCGTCGTGACGGGCGATTCCCCCTGGCGCTCGTAGGCACCCTTGTCGATGGCGACACCGCTGACACGGTCTTCGCCGCGCTGGTCGGTGTCGGGAGGGGGGGTGAAGGCGGGGTCGCCGGTGTCGAGGGCAGGAGAGCCGTCGAGGAGGGCGTGGGTCTCGGTTGGGCCGCCGTTGTCGGCGAGGGGCCCGAGGCCGAGCGAGCCGACGCCGATGTCGTTGTTGCCGTTGTCGGACACGGCGATACCGCCGGTGTCGGCGTTGCCGATGATGCTGTTGGTCACCGCCGCGGTGCCGTCGCCGTCGAGGTCGTCGCCGTTGCCGCCGATGATGGTGTGGTCGATCGTGGCGTCGCCGCCGAGGTACACACCATCGGCGGATCCGTCGGCCGAGTTGTCGGTGAGGGTGACGTGCTGCAGCGTCAGGTCGCCGCCGCTGTACATCCAGATGCCGCCACCGTCCTCCTCGGCGGTGTTCCCCGAGATGGTCGAGTTGGTGATGGTGAGGTTGCCGCCGGAGCCGTCGTAGTAGCTGTTGATGCCTCCGCCGACGTACGCGTCGTTGCCGGAGATGGTCGAGCGGACGATGAAGATGTCGCCGCCGGCGTAGGCGCGGATGCCGCCGCCCTCGCCTCCGCCCTCGTAAGCGATGGCCGAGTTGTCGGCGATGGTGGTGTCGGTGATGGTGAGGGTGCCACCGGAGTTGTAGAAGTTGATGCCGCCGCCCTGGTTGCCCTCGTTGCCGGTGATGGTCGACGACGTGATCGACACGTCGGAGGTGCTGTCGAGGTTGTAGAAGAAGATCCCGCCGGCCTGGTCGCTCTTGGCGTCGTTGTCGGTTGCGGTGACGTTGGTGAGCACGACATCGCCCGCGCTGTTGTAGAAGGTGGCCGCCCCACCGTCGGAGTCGGCGTAGTTGTTGGTGAAGGTCGTGTTCGAGACCGTCGTGGTGCCGTCGATCTGGTACGTGTGCAGCCCGCCGCCGTCGGAGTCGGCGTAGTTGTCGGTGAACGTCGAACCGGTGACGGTCACCGCGCCCGACACGTTGTAGAGGGAGACCCCGCCGCCATCGGAGCCGGAATCGTTGTCGTCGAAGGTGGTCCCGGTGAGGGTGACCGTGGTGGCGCCGCGCACAGCGAGGCCGCCGCCGTCCTCGTCGGCGGTGTTGCCCGAGATGGTCGAGTTGGTGATCGAGACGACCCCGGCGCCGCCCGCGTAGACACCGCCGCCGTAGCTGCTGCCGGCATAGTTGCCCGAGAGCCTCGAGTTGGTGATGGTGAGATCGGCGCCGTCGTAGATGGCGATGCCGCCGCCATCGAGCTCGGCGTAGCTGTTCTGGATCACCAGAGCGTCCACGACCAGGTCGCTGCTCGCGAGGATGGCGCCGCCGTCGCCGGTGGCGTAGCCGTTGGTGAGCGTGAGCCCGGAGATGGTGAC
The DNA here is from genome assembly GCA_035529695.1 of Acidimicrobiales bacterium. Lineage (GTDB taxonomy): Bacteria > Actinomycetota > Acidimicrobiia > Acidimicrobiales > Salinilacustritrichaceae > DATKWD01. Next base: position 18,790 of record DATKWD010000009.1, read on the forward strand.
GGTGTCGGAACCAGCGGTGACGTAGAAGATGCGGCTCGAGTCGTCGCCGCTGATGGTGATGTTGGTGGCGCCCGGGCCTTGGATGTCGAGACTCTCGGTGATCGGTATCTCGCCGAGGTCGAGGGTGATGGTGGAGCCGTTGAGCCCAGGGGCGAAGGTGATGATGTCTGCACCGGCCGAGCCGTTGGCCTCGACGATGGCCTCGCGCAGGGTCGTGCCGGCTCCGTCGTCGTCGAGGGCGGAGTCGACGGTGAAGGTGGCCGCTCCCGCTGTTCCCGGGGTGGCGACGACCAAGGTCGCGCCGAGGGCGAGCACGGCGCCCGATGCTCTGGCGACCTTGACCGATGACCGGTCCCGGGCCCGTCGTTGCGCGCGGTTCATCGTCGGATCGCTGTTCATCGTGGAGAGTCTCCTGCGTGGCCCCTGATAGGTGGGCCGCACCCTACCGATGGCACAGCACGCTGTCATCCAACGCGACTCGGGGATACGATCCCGCCGCCCGTGCGACTCCACCTCCCCTTCGTCCGTCTGCCTCTCCGGTTCGACCACGAGGCGCTCTCGGCCGAGGTCTCCAAGGTCGACCCCGCGGCATGGCAGCCACACCCGTCCGGGTTCGTCGGCAACGACGCACTGTTGCTGGTCACCCGCGACGGCAATCCCAACGACGAGGCCACGCAGGGGCCGATGCGCCCGACGCCGGTGCTGGCCCAGCTGCCGTATCTCCGACAGGTGCTGGCTGGGCTCGGGACCGTGGTCGGTCGATCGCGGCTGATGCGCATCGCTCCGGACGCCGAAGCCAAGGCCCACGTCGACACCGCGTACTACTGGTGGGACCGGGTCCGGATCCATGTGCCCATCCGTACCGACCCCGGTGTCGAGTTCCGTTGTGGCGACCATGCCGCCCACCTCGCGTCCGGGGAGACGTGGGTGTTCGACACCTGGAGCCTCCACCAGGTCGTCAACGGTGGACCCGACGCCCGCATCCACCTCGTGGTCGACACCGTGGGGACCGAGCCGTTCTGGAAGCTGGTCGAAGCCGGTGCCGGCCCTGGCGAGCCCGATCGCACCGAACCCCGGTTCGTGCCCAACCGGCTCGGCGCCGAGCTGACGGTGCCGTACGAGACGGTGAACCTGCCCGTGGTCATGTCGCCGTGGGAGCTCGACGCGAAGGTCGACGACGCCATGCGGGACCTCGGCCGCGACCATCCCACCGGAGCGGTGCAGCTGCGCACCGAGCTCGCTGACCACCGCCGGCAATGGCGTGCCGCGTGGGCGGTGCACGGTGACCAACCCTCCGGTTGGTCGCTCTTCGCCCAGCTCCGGGACCGGATGTCGCAACGCCTGATCGGCTACGAGGGTGGGTGGAGGCATGGCAACGGCATCGACGCGGTCGAGGTGATCCGCAACCTCGTCCTGCGTCCGGCAGTGAACCCCGATCTCGCGCCGCAGATCGTGGCCGACCGCGAGGCAGCCTCGGTGCGGCCCGCAGCGGAGCCCCAGCCGGTCCACCGACGCATCCAGCGGCCGATCATCATCGTGTCACCACCGCGATCGGGCAGCTCGCTGCTGTTCGAGACCCTGGCCCGGGCTCCCGGGCTGTACTCCATCGGCGGCGAATCCCATCAGGTGATCGAGTCGATCCCCGCCCTGCGGCCAGACCAGCGCGGGTGGCCCTCGAACGAGTTGCGGGCCGGCGACGCGACGCCGCCGGTCGCCCAGAACCTCCACGATCTGTTCCTGGCCAACCTGCGCGACCGCAACCGTCAGCGACCCCCGGCGCAGGGCCCGGTCCGGATGCTCGAGAAGACACCGAAGAACGCGCTGCGTGTGCCGTTCCTCGCCGAGGTGTTCCCCGACGCCACCTTCGTCTACCTCTATCGCGACCCGCGCGAGACGATCAGCTCGATGCTCGACGCCTGGCGCTCGGGTCGGTTCGTCACCTACCCGTCACTGCCCGACTGGGAGGGCGAGCCATGGTCGCTGCTCCTCACCCCGCGATGGCGCGAGCTCATCGGCCGGTCGCTGGGCGAGATCGTGGTCGACCAGTGGGTGCAGACGACGACCCGCCTGCTCGACGATCTCGAGGCCCTCGGCCCGGACCGGTGGTGCGTGGCCAGCTACGACCGGCTGGTGGCCGATCCCGCGGCCGAGATCGGGCAGCTCTGCGAGCACCTCGGTCTGGAATGGGACGTCGACCTCTCCGGTGAGCTCCCACCGTCGCGGCACACCCTCGACAGCCCCCACCCCGACAAGTGGCGCCGCAACTCCGAGGACCTCGATCCGGCGTGGGACCCGGTCCGACCGGTCGCTTCCCGCGCTCACGACGTGTTCGCCGACCCCCCGCGCATCACCCCGGTGAAGCCCGTGGTCAGTGCCAGTCGCCGCCCGTCCGGCGGCGGTGGTGGAGGCGGGGGGTCGACCGACGGGGCCCTGCGCAGCGTGCACTCGGGTTCGTTCACCCAGGTCCTGGCCCAACTCGGTGTCTCGTTGCTCGTGTCGACCTACCAGTCGGGGCGGGTCATCGTGGTCCGCACCGACGGCGAGCAGCTGAACACGCACTTCCGATCGTTCCACAGCCCCATGGGGATGGCCCTCGACGAGGGCCTGCTCGCGATCGGGACGGGCCAGGGCGTCTGGGTGTACCAGAACCAGGCTGCCGTCACCGCCAAGCTGGAGCCCAAGGGACTCCACGACGCGTGTTTCATGCCCCGGACCCACCACATCACCGGTGACATCCGCATCCACGACGTGGCCTTCTCCGGCGGCGACCTGTGGTTGGTCAACACCCGGTTCTCGTGCCTGGCCACGCTCGACGGGACGCACAGCTTCGTGCCCCGATGGCGGCCGCCGTTCGTGTCTTCGCTGGCCCCTGAGGATCGTTGTCATCTCAACGGGATCGCGCTGATCGACGGCAAGATCCGAGTCGCCTCGGCGCTCGGCACCACCGACACGCCGGGCGGATGGCGCGACCACAAGGCCGACGGTGGCGTGATCCTCGAGGTGCCGTCCGGCGAGATCGTCGCCCGTGGCCTGTCGATGCCTCACTCGCCCCGGGTCCACCAGGGAAAACTGTGGATCCTCGAGTCCGGCCACGGGTCGCTGGCCACCGTCGACCTCGACACCGGCGAGGTCGAGACCGTGGCCCACCTCCCGGGCTTCACCCGCGGCATCGCATTCGCCGGGCCCTATGCGTTCATCGGCCTGTCCCAGGTCCGCGAGCACCTCTTCGGCGGGCTGCCGCTCACCGAACATCTCCGTGAGCGGGTGTGCGGCGTCTGGGTGGTCGACACCCGCAGTGGTGACATCCTCGGGTTCCTGCGCTTCGAGGGACAGGTGCAGGAGATCTACGACATCCAACTCCTGCCGTACCGGTACCCCGAGCTGGCCGAGCCGGGCGCCGAGCTGGTCTCGGGCAGCTTCGTGCTCTCCGACGAGGCGCTGGCCGACGTCGCCGTCACCTCCCCCGAGAGCCGCAACGGTCCTTGACCCGACTGGCCAGGTGCATCCCGGGCTTCGAGGTCCACCACGCCGAAGCCGAGCAGATCAGCGAATCAGGCGCACTGCCCTTCGAGGCGGAAGCTGGACGTTTCGGCACTGTCGTCGGAGGGGGCGATGTCGCCCGATGCGACGATCGCACCGGTGTCGCTGACCCGGGCGGTGTCGACGGTGCCCTCGGCCTCGTCGGCACCCGACAGCGTGAGGGTGCCCTGTCCGTCCTCGGCCTCGAGTTCGAGCCGGGTGACGTCGCCGCCGGTGGTCTCGCCGGTGAGGGTGACGGTCGTCTCCGAGGGGTTGTCGCAGCGGGTGACCTCGAAGGTCGTGGTCGGACCACCGTCGATGGTCAACTCGACTTCGGGCACGCCCTCGGGTGGCGGTGTCGAACCTGCGGTGGTCGAGGTCGTGTCCGCTGGGGCGGTCGACGAGGTTGACGACGACGTCGTCGACCCCCTTGCCAGCAGCTCGTCGATGGCGGCCAGCGTCTCGGGCCCGATGATCCCGTCGGCATTCAGGCCGAGGTCGGTCTGGAGCTCCTTGACGGCGTCGACGGTCTGGGTGTTGTAGACGCCGTTGACCGAGCATCCGTAGTACCCGAGGTCGGTGAGGTCCTGTTGGATCAGGCGGATCTCGGCTGCCGACAGGTCGACCTCCACCGCAGCCTCGTCGTCGCCGTCGCAATCGCTGTCGCCACCCGATGACACGAGCGCGAACACCAGGCCGGCGGCCACGACGGCCAGCACGACCAGCACCGGGATCAACCAGGGCGGCCGCGAGGAAGACGAGTCGCCGTCGGGCGGTCCGCCGTCGGGCTGTCCGCCGTCGGGCTGGTCGGCCGCAGGCTGCACCGTCGTCGGGTCCATGCCCGGGTCGGACGGGGTGCCGCTCATGTCAGTCATGTCGCTCCAGATGTCAGACGGTGGGCCGGAAAGCAGGGCGCGATCGAAGGGGACGGCACCGATGGCGTCATCGAGGCTACCGCGCACCCTCCCGGCATCGGTGGACGCCCGTGTCCAACCGCGAGGCTTCCTACGGTGAGGCGCTGAAGGTCAACAGTGGCTCGCCGTCACCGTCCCATCATCGAAGGCTGCCCCACTGCTGTACTGGGTGCAGCCGCCGGTGCCGGAGATGCGCCCGCCGTCGTGGTCGACCGTCACCTCGACGCCGTCGGGAACAGGCGCACCGGCGAGGTCCACGAGCGTCCACGTCGATCCCTCCACGTCAGATGCATCGGACCCGCCGGCCGGTTCGCCACTGCCGCATGCCGCAGCAAGCAGCGCAATTGCCATCATCGAGGTGAGGCCCACGGTCCGGCTCGTCACGAAATCATGCCCGAGGACGAGCGGCGCACCCCGCACCGATCAGGAGGGTGTCTCCTCAGAACCACCACACCAGCGGCACCACGACCATGACCACGATGGGGAACCGGGCCATGATGACGAGCCCGAACTTCCCGTCGTCGCTGAACCGACGCGCGTACGCTGCCTCCAGGATCCCTGCGCTCGACCCAGGCACCAGCGGCACCGAAACGGGCGAACGACGGTGACCCGAGCAGGAGCCGAAGATGACCAGCGAGTTGAACGCACCGCCAACCGATCAGGTGATCCTGCTCGCAACGGA
>DATKWD010000010.1:0-4177 GCA_035529695.1 Acidimicrobiales bacterium
GCTCAAGGAGCACGACACCGTCGCCGACGCCGTGGTGGTCGGCGTTCCCGACGACAAGTTCGGCGAGGCGATCTCGGCCGTGGTCGAACCAGCCCACGGGTCGGTCGACGAGGCCGAGCTGATCGCCCACGTGAAGGCCCGGCTCGCCCACTACAAGGCCCCGAAACACATCATCGAAGTGGCCACGATCGGCAGGGCCGCCAACGGCAAGGTCGACTACAAGCGCCACAAGGCCCACGCCGTCGAGGCGCTCACACCCCCGGACCACTGACCCGATTTCGCCAGCCCAGGTCCACAACATCGAAGACCCTCGTGGACAAGAATCGCCGTATGCCCCGCCAGGTCACCTTCCGGCGACTCACTGACGACGACCTGGGACGACTCCACGAGTGGCTCAACGATCCGGACGTCGTGGCCTGGTGGGAGGGCGACGACGTCACCTGGGACGCCGTGGTCGCCGACTACGGCTCGGAAGGTGACCCCGTGTACGAGCACTGGGTGCCGATCGTCGGGGCCAGACCGGTCGGATGGATCCAGTGCTACGCAGCCGTCGATGCACCTGAAGAGTGCGGCCCGTGGTTCGATCTGGGAGTCGAACGAACTGCAGCCGGCATCGACTACCTCGTGGCTCCCGAAGCGGGGCGGGGCGAAGGACTCGGCTCGGCGATGATCGTGGCGTTCGTCGACGACATCGTCTTCGGACGGCACCCCGAGTGGACCCAGGTCGCTGCCGGGCCGTTCGAAGCCAACGTGCCCTCGTGGCGGGCACTCGAGAAGGCCGGCTTCCGATTCGTCGGCACCATCGACGATGCCGACGGGCCGTGCAGGCTCATGGCGAAGGACCGGCCCGATGTTCCCGATGGTGTGGCAGGGTGACGCGATGAGTTCGAACCTGTCAGGCAAGACCGCGATCGTCACCGGTGCCTCCTCGGGCATCGGTCGGGCCATCGCCGAGCGGCTCGGCACCGAGGGCGCGCACGTCGTGCTCGGCGGACGCACCGAGGACGCGATGAACGACTCGGCGGCGACGATCACCTCCGCGGGCGGCACCGCAACCGTCCGAACACTCGACGTTCGCAAGCCGGACGAGGTCCAGGCGCTCGTCGATGCGGCGGTCGAAGCAACCGGCCGCCTCGACATCATGGTCAACAACGCCGGAGTGTCGTTCCCCGAACCGATCCTCGACGCCGACCCCGAGCACTGGCAGATCATGTTCGACACCAACGTGATCGGTCTTCTCGCCGGGTGCCAGGCCGCGACGAAAGCCATGCGTGACTGCGGTGCACTCGGCCACATCGTGAACATCAGCTCGATCGCGGCGCTCAACCGCGAGTCAGGTGTCTACGGCTCGACCAAGCATGCGGTCAACACGATCACGAACACGCTTCGGCAAGAGCTGATCGACGACACGATCCAGGTCATCTCGATCATGCCGGGTGCCATCGCCACGAACTTCGCCCGCAACTTCGATCCGGCGCTCGTGCAGGGACTCGGGGCGATGGTCGGCGTCGAGATGGAGATCGAGCAGGGCGCTCGTCTTCCCGACGACGTCATCGACAAGGTGCAGGCTGCGCTGGCCGAACAACTGTGCTCGGCCGCCGACGTGGCCGACGCCGTGGCGTTCGCCGTCACCCGGCCGGCCAACGTGCACATCAGCGAGCTCGTCGTCCGCCCCAACAAGGACCTCCAGCTGTAGCCAAGGTGCCCTGTCGGGCTTTTCATTCGATCGAACGACGCTGCCTAGATTCGCCCACATGGCAGATCTCGGATTCGACGGCAAGGTTGCGATCATCACGGGCGCCGGAGGTGGACTGGGCTTCGAGCACGCGAAAGTCCTCGCCAGCCGGGGCGCGCAGCTGGTGATCAACGACCTCGGCGGCACGGTCGACGGCGAGGGTGGCGACGACTCAGCCGCCAACAAGGCCGCCAAGCAGATCGAGGAGATGGGTGGAGTCGCCGTCGCCAATCACGACTCGGTGGCGACACCCGAGGGCGGCAAGTCGATCGTCGACACGGCGCTCGATGCGTTCGGTCGCATCGACATCGTCATCAACAATGCGGGCATCCTGCGCGACAAGGCGTTCCACAACATGACGCCCGATCTGGTCAACCCGGTGCTCGATGTCCACCTGCGCGGCGCGTTCAACGTCACCCAGCCGGCCTGGCCGCACATGCGCGAGCAGGGCTATGGACGGGTGCTGTGCACCGCCTCGGGCGCAGGGATCTTCGGCAACTTCGGTCAGGCGAACTACGGCGCTGCCAAGATGGGCCTCGTCGGGTTCACCAACGTGTTGGCCGTCGAGGGCGCCAAGTACAACATCAAGGCCAACGCCATCGCCCCGATCGCCCACACTCGCATGACCGAGGACATCCTGGGCGGGGCCGCCGACAAGCTCGGACCTGAGCACATCTCACCCGTCGCAGCCTGGCTGGTGCACGAGGACTGCCCCGTGAGCGGGGAGGTCTACTCGGTCGCCGGCGGTCGGGTCGCCCGCATCTTCATCGGCGAAGCCCAGGGCTACGTGAACACCGACGGGCTGACGGTCGAGGACGTGCGCGACAACTTCGAGCAGATCCGCAGCGAGGAGGGGTACTTCGTGCCCTCAGACTTGAACGACGAGCTGATGACCGCGCTCGGCATGCTCGGCTGATCGACCGATTCAGCCAGGCGGTCCCGCCGCACGAATCAGTTCGATCACCGCCGGTCGTACGTCAGCCGGGGCAATGATGGCATCGACGGCCCGATGAAGGTGAGACCGGCCTCGGCGACGCGCTCGACGAAGTCGGCGTCCTCGGACACGAAGCCCCACCCGGGCCAGACAGCGTCACATCCCGCGCCGAGCACCCGTCCCAGCACGTGGCCGTGATCGGTGCGGTTGAGGATGGCGACCCTGGTGAACTCCGGCATGCAACAGATCGACCGCCGAAGTGGTCGCGGTGTGACACCAGGCCCCGAGGCTTCAGGACCGGCGTGCGATCCTGATGGCCCAGGCGAACATCGGGAACTGGAGCGGCAGCCGGATCCAGACGGCCCAGCCCTCGAGGTCTTCGGGCATGCCGGTGTCGATTGCCATCTGGACGTTGGCCGGGTACACGCCGAGCAGCACCAGCAGCGTCGACCACGCGCCGAGCTTGGCCGTGCGACGGCTGAGCAACAACGACCCGACAGCGATCTCGGCAACGCCACTCGCATGCGTGACCGTGCGATTTGGGAGCGGCATCCAGCTCGGCACGATCTCGTCGAAGAACTCGGGGTTCACGAAGTGACCGATGCCCGCGCCGATCATGAACGCCGCGAGCCCGAACCTCGACAGTTTCTCTCCTGCGGTCTCGGCCGAGAGGTGCTCGGCAGCGTCGTCCATCGACCTACTGTACGGACATGGCCGAGCTGCTGACGCTGGGCGACATCGAGACAGCAGCGGAGGTCATCGACGGCGTCGTCCACCGCACCCCGGTCCTGCGGTCGGAGTCGGTCGACGGCATCGTGGGTGCCGAGGTGCACCTGAAGGCCGAGCACCTCCAGAAGACCGGATCGTTCAAGGCTCGCGGCGCGACCAACAAGATCACCTCGCTCACTGCTGCCGAGCGAGCCGCCGGCATCGTCGCGGTCTCGTCGGGCAACCACGCCGCGGCCGTCGCCTTCACCGCTCGACGCCTCGGGTGCGACGCCACCATCGTCATGCCCGCCGACACGCCCGTGCTGAAGATGCGGGCGACCCGGGGATACGGAGCCACCGTCATCACCTACGACCGGGCCACCGGCGACCGCGAGGCCATCGCTCAGCAGCACATCGTCGACCACGGCGGCACGTTCGTCCACCCCTTCGACGACCCCGTCGTCATGGCCGGACAGGGCACCGTCGCGCTCGAACTCCATTCGCAGGTGGACATCGACGTGTTGCTCGTCCCGATGAGCGGCGGCGGACTGCTGGCGGGATGTGCCGTGGCCACGGCCACCCTGCAACCCGACTGCCACCTCGTGGGTGTCGAACCCGAGGGGGCGGCCGATTCGTTCGCCTCGTTCGCAGCCGGAACCCGCCAGCGGGTCGACGCTCCCCACAGCATCGCCGACGGCCTGTTGGTCGCGACGCCCGGTGAGGTCACGTTCCCCATCAACCAGCAACTGGTCGACGAAATAGCCACGGTGAGCGACGAGTCGATCGCCCGCGCGATGCGG
>DATKWD010000011.1:0-65493 GCA_035529695.1 Acidimicrobiales bacterium
GCGCGTAGTCGGACAGCGTGTCGCCCGGCTGGACCTCGTGTGTCGTGCCGGCGAAACCGGACGCGAAGACGAGCGCAGACAGCACGACGGCCCTGAGACGTGTGGAGACGCGAATGACGAACACCTTCCTGCGGTCTCCGCCCGCCAAGTGACCGGAACCCTACCCAGCGTGGTGCACGAGTCAAGGGCGAACTTCAGTGGCTCGCGCGGCGTGCCTCGGCTCGTCGTTCGGCGTCCAGTCGCTCGAGGCTCGGCTCGGGCGAGTGATCTGTGTGGCTCATCGCAGCTGCGATGGCTCGGTGCCCCGCTTCCTCGGCGATGAGTCGGTGCATCTCCTGGCCGACGGTCCGGTACGCAGGATGACCTTGCGGGGTCGTTCGAAGCTCGATCAGGTGCATCGCTTCGCGGGCGTTGAGATCGAGGTAGAAGCGAACCTTGTAGGCGAGGCTCACGGCATAGCCGGCCTGATGCGGGAACCGCTCGGCCAGTACGTCGTGGAGCTCGGACGAGCGGTGCATCGCCTCGTCGAACTCGTCGCTGAGGCCGGCGAGGTCGACGGACTCGGGACGCGTGTAGCCGTGGCTGGGTGAGAGGGTCTGCCACTCGATGCTGAGCATGCGGTGGCGCTGGAGATCGCGGAAGGCGCCGTAGTCGGCCAGGATGTCGAAGCGGTAGTTCGGACGCTCGAGGGCGCGACCCGGCTTGTGGCGTCGGTTGGTGCGATCACCGACGTAGGTCTCGATCACTTCGGTCCGCTCGTCGATGGTCATCGCCCGGGCACGGTCCTCGAGTTGCCGCTCGGGAAGGTTCACGTGGGCGTAGAGGATCGAGGCAACGAGCTTGACCTCGGCGTCGGGGTCGAAGTCGACCAGGGTGACCGGCGAGGTGTCGTCGGGTTCGAGGTCGCCCAACAGGCGATCCGCCACTTCTTCCATCGCCGCGCGGTTGGCCGACAAGTAGCTGCTCCAGGCCACCCCGCGGTCGTCGAGATCGACGCGCTTGAGAAATGACGGGATGACCTTTCGCAGTTCGTGGAGCATCAGGTCGGCGTAGCGCCGGGCCTCCGGCAGCGGGTGCGCACGCATCCGCAGCAGAAGGGCCTCGTAGCCCTGCCCGGTGCCGTAGATGCCGACATTGCTGAGGCTCGCTGCGGGCAGGATCCCGCGGACGGCGTCGAAGGCCTTCGCCTTGAGCGCCTGCCGGTAGACGAAGTCCGAGTCGGCCGGATCCTTGGGGAACTGCTCTTTGAAGAACTCGCCCATGATCGGCACCAGCGAGGCGTACGAGTCGAACAGTCGGTCCATGTCGGCTACGTAACGGGCGCCGAGGTCCGACGCGAGGACATCAGGATCGCGGAAGTAGCGGTAGCGACCTCCGAGGCGGGCGTCGTAGGCGATGTAGCGCGTCGACTGCTCGAGGTACGACATGAGTCGGCCCCATTCGAGGACCTTCGTCAGCAGGTTGGATGCCTGCTCGCACGCAAGGTGCACCCCGCCGAGTTGGGCCACCGAGTCATCGCCGTACTCGAAGAAGACACGGTCGTACAGTTCTTCGGCTCGGCGCAGCCCGATCGTGGCGTCGACGCTCTTGTCGCCGCTGATGTCGAGGTCACCGAGGAACTCGTCGAGAAACAGGCGTCTGAGCGACTTCGGCGAGCGCGAGTAGCGGGCGAACAGGGCGCCCTTGACCACTTCGGGCAAGTTGACCAGGGCGAACACCGGTTGGTCGAGGTTCGTGAAGTATCGGCGCAGGACATCGGCCTCGTCGGGCGCGAACTCCTCTCCGATGTACACACTCACGGGGGCCGACTCTACGTCGGGGTCGGTGGCTGGTCGCGGATCGAACGCGCCGCTCGCGCCGACACCTCGTTGTGGGGACGCTCCTCCGCGTCGAGGCGGTGCGTTCTCCGCGGATCGCCGAGTCCTCAGCCCGAAGCGAACTCGGCACGCGCCCGGGTCAGCACGCCTGCGTCGGCCCACAGGTCCGCGACCGTCATGGCCATCGCCTTCGCACCGTCGAGCACGGCCAGATCGGCGGCATCACTCGCTGTGTGCGCAGCGAATGCTTCGGTGTGGATCGCCGTGCCGTGCGGGGCCACGGCGATCATCGGGTGGATCGACGGGACCTCGTAGCTCACGTTGCCCATGTCAGTGCTGCCCACCACGGCGGTTCGGGGCGTGGGGACCTCGACCGTGCGACCCAGGCGTGCACAGTTGGCCGACCACGCGTCCAGCATCGCTGCGTTGTCGCGCATGTCGAAATACGGCCGGTCGTCCCACTCATGGGTCATGGTGCACCCGGTCGCATCAGCACCGGCCTGCAGGCAGGCAAGCACCCGCGGCTTGAGGGCCTCGAGCCCGGCGACGGTCGGCGACCGGACGAACCAGTAGCTCTCGGCCCGAGCGGGCACGATGTTGGGCTTGTCGCCCCCATCGGTGAACACGCCATGGATCCGTTCGGCGGCCCCGATGTGTTGGCGGAGGGCAGCCACGGCCTGGTAGCCGAGGACCGCGGCATCGAGCGCATTGCGGCCGCGTTCGGGCGCAGCAGCGGCGTGGGCTGCCTCACCGTGGTACGTCGCCACCACCTGCTGCACGGCGATGGCGTCGATTCGCGTCAGATCACGATCGGCCGGATGGATCATCATCGCGGCGTCGACTGCATCGAGCGCTCCCCGCCGGACCATCAACACCTTCCCCCCGCCACCCTCCTCGGCCGGTGAGCCGAGGATTCGCACCCGGCCCCCTGCCTCCGGCGCGACGGCTGCCGCGGCGAGGCCGGCGCCGAGGCCGGCTGCGGCGATGATGTTGTGGCCACAGGCGTGGCCGATCCCGGGCAGCGCGTCGTACTCCAGCAGAATCGCGATGTTCGGTCCGGCCGATCCGGCTTCGGCCGAGAACGCGGTCGCCAGATCGAAGGCCGACCGGGTCGGCTCGAGGCCTTCGGCTTCGAGCGCGTCGGTGAGACGGTCGTGCGCGAAGTGCTCTTCGTAGTTGAGCTCGGGATTGGCATGGATCGCGCGTGACACCTCGACCAACACGTCGGCTCGGGCGTCGACCTCGGCGACCAGCCGGTCCTTCAGGGCGTCGAGGTCCATCGGCGGCACGGTAGCCCGCTCCCCCATGATCAGTGCTCGAGAACGATCTTGCCGAGTTGCTTTCCTGCCTCGAGGCGCTCGAGCGCCAAGGGGTAGTCGGCGATGCCGAACGTCGTGTCGACGGCGACCGGCAGCCCGTGGTCGACCATGGCCGTCACCTCGGCGAACTCCTGATGACTCCCCATCGTCGATCCGATGATCTCGATCTGCTTGAAGAACAGTTTCGGCAGGTTGACGGTGACCTCGGGACCCGACGTGCCTCCACACACGACGAGACGACCGCCCGGAACCAATGCCGAGACGCTCTGTTCCCACGTCGCGGGGCCCACGCTCTCGACCACGACGTCAGCCTTCACCGGCCACCGGTCGTGACCCGAATCGAACCCATCGATCGCCCCCATCGCAATCGCAGCGTCGATCTTGTCGCGATCGCGCGACGTCACGTAGACCCGTGCGCCCGTCCAGACCGACAGCGCGAGCGCAGCCATCGACACCCCTCCCCCGATTCCGACGATGAGCACGGTCTCGCCCGACCGCAGGCGGGCCCGGCGCAGCATGCGGTGCGCGGTGAGGGTGGCCAGGGGGTAGGCCGCGCACTCGGCCCACGAGCGGTTGGAGGGACGTGGAACGACGTTGCGTGACGGCACGGCGACCATCTCGCCGTGACCCCCCCACCTCTGCTCTCCCACGATCCCGAACCCGCGGCCCAGCGGACTGTCGTTTCCGAGGGTCACGATCGCTTCGAGGGTGCTGACTGCGGGGTTCACGACGACCTCGTCGCCCACCGAGACACCCACGACCCCGGTGCCGAGCGCTGCCACCGTTCCGGCCACGTCGCAGCCCGGCACGTGTGGGAGCGACGGTTTGGGGAGCCCACGCGTGACCCACAGGTCCATGTGGTTGAGCGCGCTGGTGACGGGGCGGACCACGACATCGTCGGCCCCGGGTTCGGGCGCATCGATCTCGCCGAAGCGGTAGGAGCCGGGTGAGTCATCGAGGATCCAGGCCTGCATCCAGCACACCGTAGAGACGTCGACCGCCTCAGGCGGCGATCCGCACGATCATCGCGATCGAGGTCGCGACGAGCACGACCATGACGGCGCGCTCGAACCGCGGGCCGTCGAGCCGCTCCCGAAAGCGGGTGCCCAGGGGGATCATCACCGCCATGGGAATGCCGGCCGCGAGGCTGCCGACCAGCCGACCCCCGGTCATCTCGCCCTGACTCACGAGCACGGTGATCTGCACCGATCCGGTGAACGCGAAGATCAGGGTGATCGCGTACACGTAGGCGCTCGTGCCCAGCCGGTAGCCGTGCAACCACGTAGCGATGACCGGCCCCGATGTCCCGACGGCCCCTTGGACGACACCGGTGGCTGCGCCCACCACAGGCGACCAGCGATGGGTGACCGCCTCGGTCAGTCTCAGTTCGGGACTCCGGACGAACAGGACGACGAAGCCGAGGACCGTGAGCGCGAGCAGGGCCAGAAGCGGCTCTTCGGGCATGTTGACCAGGGCGAAGGTGCCCACGACGGCCCCGACGACCCCGGGTACCAGCAGACGCGGTAAGTCTCGCGTCTCACCCCGGGCTGACCGCTCGCTCCAGCACATCCAGAGATTCGCCGCCAGGTTCGGAACGGCCACCGCCACGACGGCGTCCTCGATGCCGGTCACCAGCGTGGCGAGCGGCACCACGATCAGCGGGTAGCCGAGGCCGGTGACTCCCTTGACGAACGCAGCGAAGACCGACGCGAGGATGATGACGAGGATTGCCTCGGCGCTCATGCGCCGCTCACACGACGCACGTCAGCGCGTCAGGCTCCACCCTGATGGACAGCACTCGCGCGTCACGCTTGACGGCCTCGCCGTCGAGCCAGATCGTCGTCTTCGGAGGAAGGTCGAGCTGCACCGCGCTGACGCGGCGCTCGCGGATGTCAGGGTGCGGAACGTGGCTTCCCGACCGGAGTCGAGCACGCGCCTTGAGCCGTTCGGTCGTCGTCATCGACGCCTCGAGGACATCGAGGCGGCCGTCGTTCGGATGTCCCTTCGGAGCGACGTTCCACGCCCCCATGAACTGCGCGTTCATGACGGCGACGACTGGGCCCTGCCACCAGGAGCGCCGAGCGACCAGGTGGGCGGTGAACCAGTGGTGGACGCCGTCGATGAGCACTGACCCGAGGTCGACCGGCAGTCGACGGGCCTCGGTCGAGACGAGACGATCCTCGCCGCCCTTGGGGCCACCGCAGGTACGCCACAGGTCACCGCCGATCAGACCCAGCTCGGGGATGGCACCGCCGACCCTGCGGGCGTCGGTCACCACCCGGCGAGCCGCAGCGTCGGTTGCGACGACGACACCGATCGCCGAGAGCGGACCCGACTCGCCCCAGTCCTCGCCGCGCTCGATCGTCATGCCTCGTCTCCCAACGCCGCCGATGCGGACACCACACCCCGGTCGAGCGACCGTGCGGCCGCGCGAGCCACGGCACCGGTCGCAGTAGAAGGCGCGACGTGGCCGAGTTGGCGGAGGAGGTCGACCACCTGCCGCACGTTACGGACGAAGTCGCCTCCGGACAGTTCCTCGTGCTCGATGACCTCTCCGAGCGGGCGGCCTGACGCCCAGAGATACGCGAGGTGCGCGAACCCCGCATCGATCTGACGCGTCTCGGGGAGATCGAGGTTGCGCTCCTCGTCGTTCAGGTCCGAAGCGATACGACCGATCTGGTGCACTGCGGACTCGACCGCCAGTGTCGGCCACCGTGGGGCCGGAGGGGGCCCGGGCCGGCGGTGTTCGTACACGAATGTCGAGACCACCGCAGCGAGCTCGGCGGCGTCGAGTCCGTCGAGCGTGCCTGAGCCCACCGCCTCGGCGACCAGCAGATCGGCCTCGTGGTAGACGCGGCTCAGGATGTCGCCTCGCTCGGTGAGTGCCCAGCCATCGACATAGCCCCACCCGTCGAGGAGCTGAAGGACACGATCGAGCTGCCGGCTCAACGAACCCGACGTGCTGGCGAGGCGTCTCTCCGACTGGCGGACCTCGCGTTCGAGCCGCTCGACTCGTCGGAGCTTTCGAAGGTCCACATCGCTCACTTCGAGCAGCGCGGGGGGCTCGTGGTCCGTCGGTGACGTGCGGAGGTCGGCGTCGGCAAGCTGCGCCGATGCCTCGCGACGATGGTCGGCGTTCTTCGGCGCGAAGTCGGGGCGGAGCTCGACATGGCCCAGCACCTCGGGGATCTCGACGAAGTCATCGACTCCGACCAGAGTGACGATCCGCTCGGCATCGATCGCCCGCACCTTCAAGCCGCCCTTTCGATGAGCGACGCTGAGGATCAGGAGCGGCTGTCCCGATGGTCCCCCGATCACCGAGCCCGGGCGCTGCCGGTCGAGGGTTGCCTCGACCTGCCAGCGCGCGGCTCGGCGACGCTCCTCGTGATCGCGACGCGAATCGCGCGCTCGCTCTATGGCAATGCGATCGTCGAGGCTCGACTCGAGGTCGGCGAGCTGGGACCGTTTTCGCCGCACGCGCTGCTCGCTGCGAACCACGTCGCGGTCGGCCTGGAACTGCGCGAACGATCGTCCGAGAACATCGCGCGCTCCGGCAGGGTCGACTCGCCGCACCAGATTGATCGCCATGTTGTAGGTGGGCCGGAACGCCGATGCGAGATGGAAGCTGCGGCTCCCTGCGAGCGCAGCGATCCGCTCGAACGCCACCTGGGGTGCCCAGAGAACGACGGCCGCGCCCCGGTCGTCGATTCCGCGCCGGCCCGCTCGACCGGTGAGCTGGGTGTAGTCCCCCGGGGTGAGGAACTCGCGACGCTCGCCGTTGAACTTCGTCATGCGTTCGATCACGACCGAGCGGGCGGGCATGTTGACGCCGAGCGCAAGGGTCTCGGTCGCGAACACGAGCCGCACCAGCCCCTCGATGAAGCACGCCTCGACTGCCTCCTTGAACGGCGGAACCATGCCGGCATGATGCGCCGCGACACCGGCTTCGAGCCCGGCTCGCCAGCGGGCGAAATCGAGCACGTGGAGATCTGCGTTGCCGAGATCATCAACGTGCGCATCGACGATCTCCCGTATCCGTCGTTGTTCAGCCGAGTCGGTGAGCCGAACGCCGGCATCGAGGCAGCGGTTCATCGCGTCGTCGCAGCCGGCGCGGCTGAACACGAACACGATCGCCGGGAGCAGCTCGCGGTCGGCGAGCACGTCGAGCACCTCGAGGCGGTCGGGCGTCTCGAAACGCCGACGGGGACGCCCGCCCTTTCGACCATCGGCGTGGCGACCGGTCCTCCGACGGTCCCGATCACCGGTCGATCGATCGACATCGAATCGGGCGCCCTCGGGGTTCGGCTCGCCGTCGACGAGGACCGGCACCAGGTGAGGCTCGGTCGCGGAGCGGTCGCCCACCAGGTAGAGGTGATCGAGCTCGACCGGTCGCCGCTCCTCGACGACGACCGACGTCGGCCCCCGGACGGTCTCGAGCCACTCGCCGAGCTCTGATGCGTTCGAGACCGTCGCCGAGAGGCACACCAGGACGACGTGGGGCGGCAATTGGAGGATGACCTCCTCCCACACCGGGCCGCGGTAGCTGTCCTGGAGGTAGTGGACCTCGTCGAGGACCACCACGCCCAGATCGTCGAGATCGGTGCGACCCGCGTAGATCATGTTTCGAAGCACTTCGGTGGTCATCACCACGACCTGTCCGTCTCCGTTGATGGAGTTGTCACCGGTCAACAGGCCGACCCGCTCGGGTCCGAGGCGGTCGCCGAGGTCGCGGAACTTCTGGTTCGAGAGCGCCTTTATCGGTGTCGTGTAGAACGAGCGCAGCCCCTGGCCGGCAGCGGCATCGATGGCGTAGTCGGCAACGAGCGTCTTTCCCGCCCCTGTCGGAGCCGCGACCAGCACGGATCGGCCATCGTCGAGGGCGTCGAGCGCGAGGCGCTGGAACCGATCGATCCGAAAGCTGAGCGAGGCCTCCCAGTCGTTGCGGTTCACTTCTTCGCGCGATTGCGCGTGATGAGCACACCGATGAGGATCGACACCTCGTAGAAGAGGATCATCGGCACCGACAGGACGATCATGCTGTACGGGTCGCCGGACGGGGTGATGACGGCGACGAGGACGGTGATCCCGACGATCGCATAGCGCCGCCACTTCCGCAGCAGCGCGGGCGTCACGACACCGACCAGTTGGAGGAAGATCAGCAGGATCGGGAACTCGAAGCCGATGCCGAAGGCCAGCATCATGTAGGTCACGAGCTGGAAATAGGCCCCCGGCCGGAAGGCCTGTTCGAGATCGCCTCCGCCCACCTGGACCAAGAACTCGAACGCCTTGGGAAGCGTCCAGTACGCAAGCCCAGCGCCGAGCACGAACAACACCAGCGCGCTCAGCACGAAGGGCACGGCGTACTTCTTCTCGTGCGGGTGGAGGCCGGGCGTCACGAAGCGCCAGATCTGCCACAGGATGACGGGCATGGCGAACGCGATGCCCGAGTAGCCCGCCAGCTTCAGGCGAACCGAGAAGCCCTCCAGCGGCTCGATCTGTTGAAGTCGGCAGGGAACGTCATCGGCGAGGGTCGAGCAGTAGGGATCGAGCAATGTCTCGAAGATCCACGGGTAGAGGATCCATCCGAGGAGCATGCCGATCGCGACGGCGACCACGCACTTGATGAGCCGATCCCGGAGTTCGGTGAGGTGCTCGACGAGCGACATTCGGCCGTCGGTGACACCTTCGATGTCGTCAGGATCGGTTCGGGTCTTCGCCATCGAGTTCTTCGGGGTCTTCCTCGACCGCCATGGGTGCCGAGATCGGCTTCGTCGGGGTGGTCAGCTCGGCTTCGTCGAACGCACTCTTCAGCTCCTGCTGGAAACCCGACGACATCTTGCGGAGTTCACCCATGAACTGCCCGGCCTGGCGCATCGCGCCCGGAAGCCGTTGCGGGCCGAGGACGATGAGTGCCACGAGGAGGATGACGAAGATCTCACCTCCACCGACGTTGAACATCGCGCCGAGTGTACCGGTGGCTCAGCGATGCCCTCGACCGGCCCGGGCGGTCGCTGTCTCGGCGCGTAGCTGGTCGACGGCGATCCGGACCTCGGCGAACCGATCGAGATGCCGACGCAGGTCGTCTGCGGCGGTACCGAGGGCACGGACGTACACGCTGAGCACTCCCATGCCGATCACGACGATCACCGCCGGGAGAATCCAGAGGGGGTTCATCGGTGGCAACGGTAGCCGCTGGTCAGTCAGAGAGACGATCGATGCCCTCGGCCAGCTCGGCGAACCAGTCATCGGTCGCCAGGCGGTGGTGGAAGTCGATGAGATCGTCGTGGGAGAACGGCCGACCGACCTTTGTCTCCAACGCCTCGGCCGGAATCTCCCAGGTGGAGAGCCGGACACCCGACGCCACCAGGAGGTCGACGACCCTCGGCTCTGCGGGCTTGACCACGTCGTGGTCGCAGAGCGGGCACACGAACTGGTACGTGCCCGAGTTGTCGGTGTTGCAGACCCGGACCTCGACGTCGCCGACGGTCAACTCCACATCACCGCAATCTTCGCAATTCGCCCGAATTCTCGTTGCCATGGAAAGCCCGTCTCCCGCGTCCGCTCCGTCGCAAGAGCTTCTTCGGCGCTCGACATCGCCCTCTTGAGGCATTGTTTGCCACAATTCCGGCGTGCCTCGTGAAGCTCCCCTCCGCCCCCCGATCGGCTTCGCCCACCGGGGGGCCCGTGCCGATGCTCCCGAGAACACGCTCGAGGCCTTCGAGCTCGCCATTCGGCTGGGTGCCCGCGGGCTCGAATCGGACGTCTGGCTCACGGCCGACGGGCACGCCGTGCTCGATCACGACGGCTTGGTCGGGCCGCTCATGCGGCGCCGACGCATCGATCAGTTGACCCTCGCCGAGCTGCCCGAGCACATCCCGACACTCGATCAGCTCTACGAGACCTGTGGAACCGACTTCGATCTCTCGCTCGACGTCAAGGATCCCGCTGCGTTCGATCGCACCCTCGCCATCGCCCGGGCCGGTGGCGACACGGTCGTTTCAAGACTGTGGCTCTGTCACCACGACTGGACCCAGATCTCCGAGTGGCGCCGGCGCGACGAGTCGGTCCGGCTGGTCGACTCGACCCGCGTGAAGCTGATGAAGGAGGGACCCGAGCGGCGCGCAGCGCAGCTGTCCGACGCAGGCATCGACACCGTCAACCTGCACCACAGCGACGTGTCGGCCGGACTGGTCGCACTCTTCCATCGTTTCGACCGCTATGTCTTCGGCTGGGACGCGCAGCACGCGCGTGTCCTTCGTGCCTTGGTCGACATGGGGGTGGACGGTCTCTACAGCGACCACGTGGCAAGGATGGTCGCGGTCCTCAGCGGTCAGGAACCTGCTCCCCCGGGTGCGACCGACGGCGATCCAGACTGAGATGCTCGATGAGTCTCGTCGCAGTTCTTCCTGGATCGTTCGACCCGCTCACCATCGCCCACATCACCATGGCCGATGCCGCACGCGCCCACCTCGGTGGCCTCGGGGAAGTCCGAGTCGACCTGGCGATGTCGGTCGAGCCCCTCGGCAAGGACGCCGAACGGCAGCAGCCCGTTGCGACTCGGCACGCCCACATCGCGGCACGGACGGCTCATCTCGACTGGATCGGCGTCACCGTCCGTGAGGAGCGCCTCGTCGTCGAGCTCGCTGCCGGCTACGACCGGGTCATCGTCGGTGCGGACAAGTGGCGGCAGCTGCACGATCCTCGCTACTACCCCGACGAGGATGCCCTCGCCGAGGCGATGCAGCGTCTGTGCCCCGCCGTGGTGTTCCGCCGACCCGGCCACGAGGTGCGTTCGCTGCGTCGCCTCGACAGCGTCCTCGACCTCCCGGTCGGGGTGCGTGCGGTCAGCAGCACCGGTGTCCGGGGCGGCCGAAACGAGTGGCGCTACTGATCGACTAGAGACCGCCGAAGTCGCCCAGAGGCCAGATCCGCAGAATGGCGCGTCCCTCGATCAGATCGGTGTCGATCGGGCCGAAGAACCGGCTGTCGAAGCTCTCGGTGCGGTTGTCGCCCATCACGAACACCGTGTGATCCGGGACCGTGGTCTGCGGGAGGTTCGTGGTCTGGGTTCGGTCCGGGAGATACGACTCGTCGATCGGCTCGCCGTCGACGAGGACCTGGCCATCGACCGCTTCGAGCGTCTCTCCGGGCAGACCGACGACTCGCTTGATGAGGTCCTTGATCTCGGACTCGGGCTGGCCGGGCGGTCGCTTGAACACGATGATGTCACCGCGTGAGGGTTCGCTCGACCGGTAGCTGAGCTTGTTGACCAGGACGCGGTCGCCGATGTCGAGCGTGGGCTGCATCGAACCGGACGGGATCAGGTACGCCTGGAACAGGAACGCCTGGATGAGCAGCGCGATCGCGAGCGCGCCCACGATGACCGCGCCCCATTCGAGCGATGAGCGGAGCCCACCCGACATCCTCGACTCCGCCGGCGGATCGTCCAGAGGCGCCGTCGTCACAGTTGGGGGAGGCTACCGCCCGTATCGGGCCAACACGGTGCGGGCAGCCAGGCGTCGACGATCCTGGAGCTGCTCGGGCGCCTCGACGATGGTGGCCTGGTCGCCGAGCCGGAGCAACAGGCGATCGAACCAGCGGGTCGCAGCCACCGCCATCGTCACGCGGATCGAGCCGTCGTCGTTCGCCGTCGCATCCTCGACCGGATACTGCTCGAGGACCCAGGCGGCGCTCGGGGCCAGATCGAGTGTCACACGCGGATCGTCGTCGTTGGCGTGGAAGACGCCGATGGGCGGAGCCGCACCAGGGGGCTCGAAGTGTTCGTCGGTCGACCGCGCCGATTCGATGCGATCGATACGGAACACCCGTTCACCCCCGGCTTTGTGGCAGTACGCGATGACATACCACTCGCCCTTGTCGTTGAAGACGCGCCATGGATCGATCCGACGCTCGCTCCGTTCGTCGCGCCCATGGGAGTAGTACGTCACGTCGACGCTTCGATGCTCGTTGGCGCCGACCGACACGAGGTCGAGCACGGCCGGGTCGACCTGGCCCGTGTCAACGAGGTCGGGATCGACACCGAGCAGCGCAGCGAGCTTCACCAGCCCCCGCTCGAGCGGGCCGTCCGCATCGTGGCCGGGAAGGTTGTGCAACACCGCGCCGGCGGCGATGAGGCTCAGCCCCTCTTCCGGGGTGAGCCGCAGGGGGCGCGAGAAGAAGTCGGCGTAGTGGATCCAGACCCGGCCGTCCTCGACCGTCACCTCCATCAACGCGTCCGGCGTGTAGGGGGGCAGCCCGATGAACGGGAGGATCGCGAGGTCGGCGAGCAGCCGCTTCTCGGTCACGTCGAACCGCGAGCAGACATCGGCGATCGTCGGCCCGTCCTGCGAAGCGATC
The DNA here is from genome assembly GCA_035529695.1 of Acidimicrobiales bacterium. GTDB lineage: Bacteria > Actinomycetota > Acidimicrobiia > Acidimicrobiales > Salinilacustritrichaceae > DATKWD01. The sequence goes on from DATKWD010000011.1 coordinate 12,494, forward strand.
CACGGGATGTAGGCCAACACGCGGGGCAGCCGGTCGCCGACGGGGATCCGGGGCATCAGCTCATCGCCTCGAGGTTCTCGATCAGCCTGGCCCGCAGCTCGGGCGGGTCGAGCACTTCGGCGAACTCGAGGAATCCGATCGCGAACGACAAGAAGGCATCGAGGTTCCCGACCTCGAGTCGAAGAACGACCGACCCGTCGCTCCGGCGTTCTTCGACCAGATCATCGCCGGCGATCTGGGCCGCCCAGGCCGCCTGGTCCGCGTCGACGAGCAATCTTGCCGTGATGGTCTCGTCTCCCCCGAGCTCCCACGCCCGTCGCCGGATCCCGGGCACGGCCGTCGCCGGTCTCTCGAAGGCCCGCGCCGAGCCGGCCGAGACGTCGCCTTCGATCCGGTCGAGCCTGAACACACGCTCGTCGTCACGGTCGTGGTCGTACCCCGTCACGTACCAGCGGCCCCGCTGGTAGTCGAGACGGAACGGGTTCAGGTGCCGAGTGGCTCCTCGATACCCGAAGGTCACGGTCCGGCGGTTTCCCACCGCGTCGAAGATGCCGACGAGTGCCGGGCTGGCCGGCAGGGCCTCGACCAGCGGCGTTTGGATGGCGGTGTCGTCGGCCGGCCCTTGCGGTGCACCTCCGAGCTTCGCGATCGCCGCGCCGATGTTGACGCCGTCGAGGCGAACCGCATTCGACGCGAGGTGAAGCGCAGCGAGTTCTTCGGGTTCGAGCCCGGGATCGCGCAGGAAGTAGTCGTCCTTGCGGATCCGATAGCCGTCTTGCGGCGGGTCCGTGTGCGTGATCGCCTCGACGACCAGCGGGATCCCCATTTCCCGCAGGTCCTCCTTGTCGCGCTCGAATCCACGCCGGAAGGCTTCGTCGTTCCCGGAGTAGCCGGGGATGCGGGCGCGCAGTTCCTGTGCCGTCAACGGTCGCGGCGCCTCGATGAGCGCGGCGGTCAGGTTCAGGAGCCGCTCCAGCTTGTCCGACACGACCGGCAGACTATTGGGCGTCGAGAAGCCCGGCTGCGCCTGTCGCTGCCGCCGCGGCAGCAGCGAAGAAGAGCTCGTCCTGCGTGAGGTCACGACCCATCGTGGTGATCCGGAGTCCGGCGGCGTCCAGGACGCTCGCCACGTCGGGAACTTCGACCACGGCGCCGTCGAGGCCGGTCAGATCGAAACCGGGCGGCGCGGACATCGGCACGAAGATCGCGGGCGTGCTTCGGCTCAGTTCGATCGCCGTCAAGCTGTGGTGGCTGACTCCCCGATGCCGGGGTCGCTTGTCACCCGACGAGGCGCGGAGACACAGCACTGCTCGACCCCCGAGGGCATCGACGGTGTCGCAGATGCTCGCGACCTCGACCGCCGTGTTGCCGAGCCGGCTTCCGGTCCCGACCACGCCCGGCCCCATCCCCACCACGATGAGGTCGGCGTCGTCGTCAGCGGCGACCAGCAGCGCCGATGGGATCGAGACCGCCTCGAGATCGCCACCGAAAGCGTGGCCGGCAGTGACGGTCCGATCGAGCGCGCCGCAGCCTCGGAGCTCGACCACCAGGTCGCTCAGGGCGAGCGGCAGCGCTGCCCCGTCGGTCATCACGTACGCGATGCGCGCCTCGGGTCGGAGGTGCCTGGCCACTGCGGCGACGATCCCTACCTGGCTGTGCACGCCGCACACGACGACGGGCCGGCCTCCCAGGTCAGTGACGGTGGTGTCGCGCTTCTCCGTGGCGCTGCCCGTATCGACCTGGAGCGAGGTGTACCGGAGCTTCATGATGTGACCTCGACCCGGGTCGGCCCATTCGTCCCGCCGCAGATTCCAGTGGACGACATGCCATCCGCCGGTGCCGAGCCCGAGATCGACGGCCGTGGTGTTCACGATGACGTCGTCACCGACCTCGACGCTCCCGATCAGCTGGGTCAGGGCGTAGGCGCGATCACCGTCGTCGAGCCGCACGCGCTGGAGCCCCGGCCGGGCGACGAGCACCTCGGCGACGGTGGCCCGTCGGAAGCTCGGCACGACGGGTCGATCAGAGACTGTCGATCAGACGGTCGACACGCTCGTCGTGGGACTTGAACGGGTCCTTGCAGAGCACCGTGCGCTGGGCCTGGTCGTTGAGCTTCAGGTGGACCCAGTCGACGGTGTAGTCGCGCTTGCGCTCCTTGGCACGACGGATGAACTCGCCACGGAGGCGGGCTCGCGTCGTCTGCGGGGCGAGCTCGGTGGCCTCTTCGATCTCGTCGTCGTTGCACATCCGTTCGACCATCCCTCGATCCTGGAGCTTGTAGAAGAGGCTGCGGTCTCGGCTCACATCGTGGTACTGGAGATCGATCAGGGCGACACGGGGATGGCTGAGGGGCAAGTCGTGCTTGGCGCGATACCCCTCGATGAGCTTGTGCTTGATGACCCAGTCGCATTCGCGGTCGAGGCTGAAGGGGTCCTTCTCGAGCCCGGTCATGACGTGCTCCCACATGCCGAGCGCCTGCTCTTCCATCGGCGGAAGGCCCCTGGAATCTGCGTAGCGGAGCGCCCGATCGAGGTACTCGCGCTGGATGTCGAGCGCCGAGGCCTCACGCCCGTTGGCGAGGCGGACCGGGCGCCGACAGGTCGTGTCGTGGCTGATCTCACGGATGGCTCGGATCGGGTTCTCGAGCGTCATGTCGCGCATCACCACGCCGGCGTCCTCGAGCATGCGCAACAGGATGGCCACGGTGCCGACCTTCAGGAACGAGGTGTACTCGCTCATGTTCGAGTCGCCGACGATGACGTGGAGCCGGCGGTACTTCTCGGCGTCGGCATGGGGCTCGTCGCGGGTGTTGATGATCGGCCGCGAGCGCGTGGTGGCGCTGCTGACCCCTTCCCAGATGTGCTCGGCACGCTGCGAGATGCAGTACATCGCACCCCGAGCGGTCTGGAGCACCTTGCCGGCGCCGGCATAGATCTGCCGCGAGACCAGGAACGGGATCAGGTGCTCGCTGTAGGAGCCGAGATCGTCGCGGCGGCGGGTCAGGTAGTTCTCGTGGCAGCCGTAGGAGTTGCCCGCCGAATCGGTGTTGTTCTTGAAGAGGTAGATGACCCCGCGGATGCCCTCTTCGTGGAGCCGAGCCTCGGCGCCGGTGAGCAACTGTTCGAGGATGCGCTCGCCGGCCTTGTCGTGTACGACGAGCTCGTGAATCGAGTCGCACTCGGGGGTGGCGTACTCGGGGTGCGAGCCGACGTCGAGGTAGAGACGGGCACCGTTCGCGAGGAAGACGTTGCTGCTCCGGCCCCACGACACGACCCGTCGAAACAGGTAGCGGGCGACCTCGTCGGGGCTCAGCCGGCGTTGCCCGCGAAGCGTGCACGTGACGCCGTACTCGTTCTCGAGTCCGAAGATGCGTCGATCCACCCGGGGCACGCTAACGCCGGATCAGCCGGGCCTTGTGGCACTACGAGAGGAGTTCTGCGATCTCGTCTGCTTCGAGGCGCTGAAACGTGCGCCGACCGTTCGTGCGCGAAAGCACCGCCGCCTCGAGATGGTCGGGCGCGATCTGCCGATCGGGTCCGCCGAGCGCCTCGGCACACGCCTTGAGAGCCGCCTGCTTGTCGAGGTCGTCGGTGTAGGCGGCCTCCATTCGCTCGGTGATGGCGTCGGCGTCGCCGCCGAGCACTGCATAGCGGTCCTTGTCGACCACGCTGCCGTCGTAGGTGATGTGGAACAGCTGGTCGTGGGCCCGCTGGTCGCCGATCTCGGCGACCAGGATCTCGACCTCCATCGGCTTCATCTCGTGAGTGAAGATCTGACCGAGCATGTTCGCGTACGAGTTGGCAAGGCTTCGGGCGTCGACGTCCTGGCGGCTGTAGCTGAATCCCTTGAGGTCGGCGTGGCGAACCCCGGCGATCCGCAGCTGGTCGAACTCGTTGTACTTGCCGACCCCGCCGAACGCGATCCGATCGTAGATCTCGCTGACCTTGCGCAAGGTGGCCGACGAGTTCTCAGCACAGATGAGGATGCCCTCGTCATACTGCACGGCACAGAGCGAACGACCCCGCGCGATGCCCTTGCGGGCGTAGTCGGCCCGATCCTTCATGACCTGCTCGGGCGCGACATAGAACGGCATCGACATCAGCGATCACCTCCTGCGGTCTCTGAACCGCCATGGATCTGCGAGGTGGAGCGGAGGTGGACGAGCAGGCTCTCGAAGCGCTCGCGGACGTCATCTTCGCTGATCAGGTCGAACCCCTCGGCGGTGATCGTGGCCACGAGCGGGAAGATGCCGCGCACCGGATCGGGTCCGCCGGTGGCGCTGTCGTCGTCGGCGGCCTGGAACAGCGCCTGGATCGCGAGGTCGACGCCGCCATCGCGGTCGAGACCGTCGCGGAAGCCCAGTTTGATCACGGTGCCGGCGTGCAGGCTTCCCGAGCCGGTTGCCGCATAGTCGCCTTCCTCGTAGCGGCCGCCAGTGATGTCGTACTGGTAGAGCCGGCCCTGGTTGCGGCGACGGTCGAAGCCCGCGAACAGCGGAACGACGGCCAGACCCTGCATCGCGGCCGGCAGGTTGTTGCGGACCATCTGGCTCAGTTGGTTGGCCTTGCCGTCGAGGCTCAGGCTCTGGCCCTCGACCTTCTCGTAGTGCTCGAGTTGGAGTTGGAAGAGCTTCACCATCTCCATGGCCGGCCCGGCCGCGCCTGCGATGGCGACGCCCGACCAGCGGTCCGCGGGGAACACCTTCTCCATCGACCGGTGCGAGATGAGATTGCCGCTGGTGGCTCGTCGATCGCCGGCCATGATGACCCCGTCGGCGTAGCGGATGGCGACGACGGTCGTGCCGTGGGTGGTGTCGACCGTGCCGGATGCGTCACGCATCCGATCAGCGGGGTCGAGGCCGCGACCGCTGAGCAGTGCAGCGAAGCTCGGGCCAGGGTCATCATGAGGACCGAAGAACGGGAGGGTCACTCGCCGCCCTTCTGCACGTAGGACTTCACGAACTCCTCGGCGTTGACCTCGAGGACCTCGTCGATCTCGTCGAGCAGGTCGTCGAGCTCGTCCTTGAGCTTCTCGCCGGTCTCGGATCCCTGCGGGACTGCGTCCACGACCTCCTCAGACCGGGCCGGTGCCGCCTTCTTCTTCTGTTCGCGTTCAGCCATGTGACTCCTGTTCGCCGAGCCGGTCGAGCAACTCCCGGGCCGTTGTGCACTCGTCGACCAACCTACCCACGTGCGCCTCGGTTCCACGCGTCGGTTCCATCATCGGAACCCGCCGGAGTGGGTCGCCTCCGAGGTCGAACACCAGCGAGTCCCAGTTGGCCGCCACGATGTCGTCGGCCCACTTCTGGAGGCATCGACCTCGGAAGTAGGCACGGGTGTCGGTCGGTGGGTTGAGGACCGCGTGCTCGACTTCTGCGTCGGTCGTGATCCGTTGCATCCCGAGGCGGGACACGAGGGACTTGTCGGCCCGCAGGTCGTGGTACTGCAGGGCGAGCGCCGCGAGGCGAGCATCGCCCGGCTCGAGGCCGTGCCGCTCGCGCATGCCCTCGAGCAGCCGGTACTTGGCCACCCAGTCGAGGCGGTCGGCAAGCCGCATCGGGTCGGTCTCGAGGTCGGTGAGGACCTCCTCCCACCGCTGCAGCACGTCGGAACCGACGTCGCCTCCGACGCAGTCCAGGCCGTGCGACTCGGCGTACTTCTTGGCCCGATCGAGGTACTCCCACTGCATCTCGAGCGCCGTGACCGTCCCGCCGGCGGCGAGGTCGAGGGGAAGGTCGAGGTCGAGGTCGTAGCTGACCTGGCGCATCGCCATGACCGGACGCGCAAGTGCGAACGAGACCGGGAGGAACTCGTCCTCGATCATCGACAAGACGATGGCCGTCGTACCGACCTTCAGGAACGTCGCCACCTCGCTGAGATTGGCATCACCGCAGATGACGTGGAGCCGACGGTACTTCTGGGCGTCCGCGTGGGGCTCGTCGCGGGTGTTGACGATCGGCCGTTTGAGGGTGGTCTCGAGGCCGACCTCCTCCTCGAAGAAGTCGGCCCGCTGGGTGATCTGGTACGGCACCTCGTCGATCCCGAGACCGGGTGCTTCACACCCGACCTTGCCTGAACCGGTGAACAACTGACGGCTGATGAAGTGGGGGGTGATCTGGTTGACGATGCGGCCGAAGGGGACCTGGCGGTCCATCAGGTAGTTCTCGTGGCAGCCGTAGCTGTTGCCCTTGCCGTCGCTGTTGTTCTTGTGAACGACGATCTCCTGGCCGGCCGGCAAGAGCCGAGCCGAGGCCTCCATGGAGCGGCGGAGGATGAGCTCGGCCGCCTTGTCCCAGACGACGATCGAATAGGGGTCGGCACACTCGGGAGTCGAGCACTCGGGGTGCGCGTGGTCGACGTAGTAGCGCGCACCGTTCGGCAGGACTGCGTTGACCAGGTTCGTCTCGACCTCCGGAGCGAACGCCCCGTCGGGGATCATCCCCCGGGCGTCGTTGTAGGGGGCCTCGTCCTCGAAGTCCCAGCCGACCTTCGGCTGGGTCCGCGACCCCGCGCCCAACTCGTCGAGTTCGTTGATGTACGCGTTGATCAGGACCGAGCTGGCCGCGATCGGGTTCGACTCCTCGGTTCCACGGACGACGATCCCGAACTCGGTCTCGACCCCGATGATCTTCGGCAAGGCCATTATCGGCATTCCTCGGCCACGCAGGCCGCTGCTGGGCAGCCTCTTGGTGCCTCGTCGGCCTCGGAACCATGCGTCATGAGGCCTGACGCTACCGCCGGATCGTTACTGGACGGTTTCGCGCTTCCAGGTCACGCCGAGCGCCTCGAAGGTCTCGTCGCCGTCCTCGTCGTTGTGCACGTAGTGGACCTCGGTCGGATCGAGCCGGAAGAAGTCGCCACCGCTGAACACGTCGCCCAGGTACGGGTAGCGAGCCGCCACCTTGGCGCCGGCCGCCTTCTCCTCGTCGCCTTCGATGTCGGTGACGTTGCCGGTGATCTGGATGCCGCGAGCGGCCGAGGCGTCCTCACCCTCGTCAGGAGCGTCACCCACGGCGATCGAGGCCCGCGCGTTCTCGCTGAGGTTGTTGTGGGACACCGACCCCGGAGGCACCGAGAAGAACACAGTGGTGCCCTCGGTGGCGTAGAAGACCGAGCACGCATGTGGCTCGCCGCTCTTGGACGAGGTGGCGAGGGTGAGGAGCTCGTGATCAGCGAGGAACGCTTCGGCTGACTGTCCCATGAGTTTGTTGCCTCCGCAGGCGTGTGAGTGGGGAGATGGAACGTAGCAGCCGTTCGAGCGCGGTGCAGTCAGATCTCCGAGCGCGGACCGTGGCGGATCTCGTCGCTACAGGTACTGCCCGGTTGCGACGGCCTCGATGCTCCGCCCGCCCTTGGGGTCGGAGTCCTCGTCGCGTTGCACCAGGGTGCGGACATAGGTGATGCGTTCGCCCTTCTTGCCCGAGATCTTCGCCCAGTCGTCGGGGTTGGTGGTGTTCGGGAGATCCTCGTGCTCCTTGAACTCCTGGTGGATGCTTTCGAGGAGGTCCTCGACCCGGATCCCCTTGTCGGCCCCGGCGAGGTGGCGCTTGATGGCCAGCTTCTTGGCCCGACGCACGATGTTCTCGATCATGGCGCCCGAGCTGAAGTCCTTGAAGTACATCAGCTCCTTGTCGCCGTTCTGATAGGTGATCTCGAGGAACCGGTTGCGATCGTCGGTCGAGTACATCTCCTCGACGGTCTGTTCGATCATGGCCGCGACGCACTTGTCGGGGTCTCCCCCGCCCAGCGAGTCGATCTGGTCGGCATCGATGGGCAGGTCGGACGTGAGGTACTGGTGGAAGATCTGGGACGCAGCGCTTTCGTTCGGGCGCTCGATCTTGATCTTCACGTCGAGACGTCCGGGTCGCAGGATCGCCGGGTCGATGAGGTCTTCACGATTGGACGCACCGATGACGATCACGTTGCGCAGTGCTTCGACGCCGTCGATCTCGGCGAGCAACTGCGGCACGATCGTCGACTCCATGTCGGAGCTGATCCCGGTGCCACGGGTTCGGAACATCGAATCCATCTCGTCGAAGAACACGATGACCGGCCAGCCCTCCTCGGACTTCTCGCGCGCCCGCTCGAACACCAGGCGGATCTGGCGCTCGGTCTCGCCGACGTACTTGTTGAGCAGCTCGGGACCCTTGATGTTGAGGAAGTAGCTGCGGGCCTCGCCGTCCCCCGACACCTGCGAGACCTTCTGCGCGAGGCTGTTGGCCACGGCCTTGGCGATGAGGGTCTTCCCGCAGCCCGGCGGGCCATACAGCAGGATGCCCTTCGGCGCAGGCAGCTTGTGCTCGGCGAAGAGTTCCTGGTGCAGGAACGGGAGCTCGACCGCGTCGGCGATCTGCTCGATCTGCTCGTCGAGCCCGCCGACGTCGTCGTAGGAGATGTCAGGCACCTCCTCGAGCACGAGCTCTTCGACCTCGGGTCGGGGGAGTTTCTCCAGGAGGAGGCCCGAACGCACGTCGAGCAGCAAGGTGTCGCCGGCACGGAGCGGAACTTCACGCAACGAGTCGATGAGTTCGACGACCCGCATCTCGTCGGCCCGCCCCACGATGATGGCTCGGTCGCCGTGGTCGAGCACCTCCTTCAGCGTCACCACCTCGCCGATCATCTCGGCCGATCGGGCCAGGACGATGTTCAGACTCTCGTTGAGGACGACCTGGCACCCACGCACCAGCTCGTGTTCGTCGATCTCGGGGTGCACTGCGACCCGCATCTTGCGCCCGCCCGAGAAGACGTCGGCGGTCTCGTCGTCGTTGCGCGCGAGGAAGATGCCGTAGGCCGACGGCGGCTGGGTGAGCTTGTCGACCTCCTCGCGGAGAGCCGCGATGTGATCGCGCGCCTCGCGAAGCGTGTAGGTCAGCTTCTCGTTCTGCGACACCGCTTGAGTGAGCTGACCTTTGGTCTCGAGCAGCCGTTCCTCGAGGGTGCGCACCCGCTTGGGGGCGTCGCGGAGGCGCGAGCGCAACGTCAGGATCTCGTCGCTGAGGACGTCGACCTGACGGCGGAGTTCGGCTCGCTCGACCTCTTCGGGGTCTGGTCCGGATTCGCTCATGGAGATCTCCTCGGGGTCCTTCGGCGACCCTAACGGTCCGCGCTCGCAGTGGCGCGGCACCCCATGACCCTCGTCTCTGGTTGGCCAGAACCACTGTCTGCGTCGGTATGCTCCCGACCGCAGCGCCACAGGCGCATCGTCACCCCAAGAGAGGCAACTGCGAACATGAAGGTCTGGATCGACCAGGATCTCTGCACCGGCGACGGACTCTGCGAGGAGATCGCCCCCGATGTCTTCACCCTCCTCGATGATGGGCTCGCCTACGTCAAGGAAGGCGACAAGGTGTTCGACCAACCCGGTGGCCCCGAGGGCCTCGCCGTCGTGCCCGCAGGGCAGGAAGAGGCAACCATCGAATCCGCCGAGGAATGCCCCGGCGAATGCATCTTCATCGAGATCGACTGACCACTCCGCTGGTCGTCTTCGGACGCCGTCACAAGCACGGTCCGGTGTCGACCTCGATGCCGCGGTTCTCCTGGAGCGCAGCGCCCAGCTCACGCGTGGTGAGGGCGTAGGCGACTCCTGCGTCGTCGGGCGCGATCGCGAAGGCGACGCCCACCACTTCACCCGCGTCGTTGACCAGCGCCGACCCGCTGTCGCCCGGACGGAGCCCGGATGCGATGATCAGCACCTGGCGCTCGGTGCGCGCCGCGTCGTAGATGTCGAACCCACGCGCGTTGACCACATCGCCCACCTCGAAGGGTGCGATCCTCAGGTCGCCACCTCCGGGGTGACCGAAGACACCTCCGGTCCCTCCTTCGTCCGTCTCGCCGATCGGCAGGGGTGTCCGGTCGAGGCCGGGTACGGCGAGGACCGCCAGATCCCGATTCGGGTCGAAGACCACGACCGTGGCGCCCAGACGCGTCCCGTCCGACCGCTCGACCTCCGTCGCGTCCTCTCCGGCCACGACGTGGGCGTTGGTGACCACCAGGTTCGGTGCCGCTGCGAAGCCCGTGCCCTCCTGCAACCGGTTGCACGCGACACCGGTCACCTTCACTGTCGAAGGGCTCACCTGCTCGATCACCTCGGCGGGAATCCCGGTGGCGGCAGGCGGGTCGCCGATGGTGGGTGCCGGCGACAGCGCGTCGAAGACCTGCGGGAAGTCCTCTTCACCCACCAGCCGTCTGAGGGCCTGCAGGGTGTCGGGCGCCGGCGGGAACACCTCGTCGGTGATCGCAGCCAGCACCGAGTTGCGGGCCTGGTCGGCGGGCCAGCCGGGGGCATTGGCCATCGTCGGCAGGATCAGCCACAACAGGATCGCGACCGAGAGCACCCCTGAGAGCGCACCGACACCGCGATCGACCGACACCGCGGGACCGGTCGGGAGTCGATACCTCACCTTCGAACCGATCACGATTCCGACGGCCTGGCCGACGAACGCACCGAACACCAGGGTCCCGACGGCGACGGCCAACAGCTGGAACTGGTTGGCGTCCTCGAACCAACCGAGAATCGGTGCGAGCAGTCGAGCCGCGGCGAAGATGCCGATCGCCATGCCGAGCCACGAGATCGCGCGCGCCACGAAGCCCAGGCGGTACCCGCCCAAGCCCGCGGCGCCGCACAACAGGATCAGCACGACGTCGAGCAGGTTCATGATCGTGCGCTCAGTCGCCGAGCAGACGAGCCTTGGTGAGGAAGCCGGTGTGGGCGATCATGCGATGGTCGGGCCGAACCGAGAGCCCCTCGATGTGCCAGGTCCGCCGCAGGTACTCCTCGGTCTCGGCCATGCCGAACGGCGAGTCCTCGAGCGTCTGACGGAGTCGCGCAGCTTGGGTGATCGTCGGCGTGTATGCGACCAGGATGCCTCCCCGGGCGAGCGAAGTGACCGCGTGCGGCACGACCTGCCATGGTTCGGGCAGGTCGAGCACGATGCGATCGAGCCCGGTCTCGTCGATGCCCTCGTAGCAGTCGCGCAGCTCGACGGCGTAGCGCCCGCTGGACTCAGCCCCGAGGAAGTCGGCCACATTGGCCTGAGCCCTCGTCGCGAAGTCTTCTCGGAGCTCGTAGCCGGTCACCATCGCCCCTGCCCGCAGCAGCGTCATCGAGAGCGCGCCCGAACCGATCCCTGATTCGAGCACGCGGGCCCCCGGGAAGATGTCGGCGAGGAGCAGGATCGGCCCGAGGTCCTTCGGGTAGATGACCTGCGCGCCGCGGGGCATCTTCAGCACGTAGTCCGCGAGGGTCGGCCGAAACGCGACGACGGTGGTCCCGCGTGTGGAACGCGCCTTGGCCCCTTCGAGACCGCCGATCAGATCGTCGTGAGAGGTGACCCCCGCGTGGCTGTGGAACTGCCCGCCGGCTTCGAGCTTCACGAGGTACCGACGGTCCTTGTGGTCGAGCAGCATGACCAGCTCGCCTTCGAGCAGCGGCCGCGTCATCGCATCGGCTTCTCGGTGAGGGCGACGACTTGGGGACCCGAGGCGGTGCTGGCCCGCTCGACGAGGACGCAGAACGCGCAGCGGTCGTTGGACGACGGAGCCCCGCACTGATCGCACGAGCCGAGACGATCGGTGCCGAGATCGGCTTCGGTGACGAACCGCTCGACCGCACGGTCGAGGAACCCGTTGTAGAAGGCCGCCTTCGAGCCGGGCGACGTCTCCTCGATGGCGTTGAGCGCCTCTTTGTACCCGAGGTGCCGATTCCCGACCGACATCGGGCACTCGTCGACGATGTAGTCGATGCCACGGATCACGCAGTACGCCGCGGTCTCGCGCTCGGCGAGGCGCACCAAGGGCTTGACCTTGCGAGGGAATCCGTTGCGGGCCGGCAGCACCGGTGCCTGACGGCCGAGGTACTCGGTCTGCCAGTGCAGCACGTTGCCGAACAACACGGCAGCCTCGTCGTCGAGGTTGTGTCCGGTGGCGATGGCGTCGTAGTCGCCGTCGCGGGCCGCCTCGTCGAACAGGTGCCGCTTCGAGAGTCCACACGCCGAACAGGGGGCCCGTTTCGCGGCCCGAGCACCGGCCGGGATGTCGAAGCCGTGGTCCTCGACGAGGTCGATCACCCTGAGGGTCAGCGCACGCTCGGCGGCGAACGCCTCGGTCAGCGCCCGCGACCGGTCGGAGTACTCACCGATTCCGAGACCGAGGTAGAGCCCGTCGACCTCGTGACCCAGGGCGAGCAGCAGCTCCCACAGCGCCAATGAGTCCTTGCCGCCGGACACCGCGACCAGCACCCGGCTCTCGGGCTCGAGCATGTCGTGGTCGTGGATCGCGCGCTCGACCTGTCGGCGGCAGTGCTCCACGAAGTGGTCGGTGCAGAAGTTGGCATTGTGACGACGAACGTCGATCACCGCAGGCTCACGGCAGACCCGGCACTTCACAGGACCACGCTCCTCATCCGCCGGAGATGACGCTGCGGATCTCGACCACCGCATCGTCGGGAAGCTGGCCGTCACCGGGTACCAACTCGCCGTCGCGGATCACCAGGACTCCCTCTCGCTTGAGATCGAAGCGGTTCAAGAGTTTCGCCACGGTCATCGGACCGTCGACCTCGACGTCTCGGTTGGGGTTACGCAGGCGAACGAGCACTCCTCAACCGTGTGTCTCGGTCTGGTGGGTGATGATCAGCTGCTGGCCCGGCTCGAGCTCGCCCCGGTAGACCAGCTCGTTGGTGCGTCCGGCGCGCTTGCGCAGGAACCGGAACCCCGCCATGAGGATCCACAGAGCCAGGAGCGCGCCACTCTCGCCCTTGACGCCGCGGTCGTAGGCGACGGCGCGGAGCCTTTCGAGCATCAGACCCGCCGGATCTCGACGACGGTGGTCTTCTTCTTGCCGCGCCGACGGCCGACGAAGAACGCCACCGCTGCCACCCCGACCACGATCACGGCACCGGCGGCCAGCGCGTAGGACTTGGCGGTCTCGGTGGTCTCGTTCACGCCGCCCTGAAGCTGACGGAACTTGTTCTCGAGGTCGACTCGGGACACCGGTGCAGGCTTCATGGCGGCGGTCATGTGGAGTTGCCTCGCTTGTTGGCTCGGAGGACGGCGAGGCCGATGATGACGACCGCGCCGAGGAAGGTGATCAGGTAGGGCGCCCACGAAAGATTGCCGGTGAAGGTCGAACCGGTCTCGGTCTGCAGCACTCGAAGTGCGGAGAGGATCAGAAAGCACGCGCCGAACGCGGTCAGGAACGCACCGGAGAAGCCGAGCTTGAAGAACCGTCCGAGGTTCTTCAGCGGGTCCAGGGTCTCCTGCTGCGCATACTGCTTCACGAGTTCCAGGAGATCGGACAGCACCTCGGGCACCGTCTGCGATTCGTCACTCTTGGCGTCGGCCACGTTTCTCCTCAAAGGCGGAACGGCCCATTGTTCAGCGCCAGCCGGTCCGGCGCAAACGACTCGGTGTGCGCCTCATCCGAGCGCGAGCCGTGCCACGAGCACCTCAGCGGTCTCGGCGAGGGTTTCGATCAGGTCGGCCGACCGCACCTCCGGGCTGGGCGCGCCCAGCAGCCGCTGCTGATCGAGCGGGCCGATCGGGGCCAAGAAGGACGCCTGAAGGGCCCCCACGACGGGGTCGTCACTGAGCTCGATGGTCGCCGGAGCCGCGGCCTCCCCGACCTCGGCCGCCAGGCCCAGGCACCGCCGGAGCAGGTTCGTGATCTCGTCGTGGTCGGGCCCGAGATCGCGTGTCGGCGCCGGGTCGGGCCAGTCGGTCACCTCGGCCAACGGATACGGGTCGTCAGGAAGCCAGCGCGAGACCCGGATGCGTCGCACGCCGACTGCGGCCAGAGCCCACCTTCGGTCCTCGAACTGCTGGCTCTCGACGATCCGCGCAACGGTCCCGACGCTGCTGCGCACGTCTTCACCACCTACTTCTGAACCGCGCTCGATCAGCACCACACCGAACTCGCGATCGCCGGCAAGACAGTCTTCGGCCAACTGCAGGTAGCGCGGCTCGAACACGTGGAGAGGAAGCACCGCAGTCGGGAACAGCACCGACCCGAGCGGAAACATCGGGAGGCGGGCGACGACGTCGATCCCTCGAGCGTAGCGGCGGGCCTCGGGCCGAGGATCGGACCCGCCCCACCAGTGCCGGGCTGATCGTCCTCAGTGTGGCCCGAGTGCCACGGGATCCGGGAGGTCGGGATGGTCGAACAGGATCCGAGCGAGTTGCTCCTGCGCGGCGAAGAGCTCAGCGTTGACCGCCTGCTCGGGCTCGACGTTGATGATGTAGGCGAACTGGAGCGCACCTCCCTGCCGCGTGTCGAGTTGCCCCGCGAGGGCCGACACGACGCGGAGACTGCCGGTCTTGCCCCGGACGTTGCCTGCCAGTTCGGTGCCGCGGAACCGGGTGCTGAGGGTGCCCGTCTCGCCGGCAACCGCGAGTCCGTCGACGATGACCTCGCCAACCCGATCATCAGCGAGCACCTCGGCCATCAGACGACACGTCGTGAGGTTGCCGTTGGCCACTCCGCTCCCGTCGAGGACGCGCGTCCCGTCCACGCTGAGCCCGGCATCGGCCAACACCGCCGTCAGCGCTTCGGCACCACCGACGCTCGTACCGCCACGATCGGTCTGCAGGCCGAGTTCTTTCAGGAGCAGCTCGGCGGTCGAGTTGTCGGACTCCTGCAGCATCTCCGCGAGGATCGTGCGAACCGGCGGGGACTCGATTCTGGCGAGCGGCTGCACCCCGCCGGGCGATGCCCCCGAGCGGGCATCAGCACCGATGACCACCCCGCGGACACGAAGCTCGTCGCTGAGGAGTTGCGCCGCATGGGCCGCCGGGTCGAGCGACTCGACGAACTCGGTGGTGCCCTGCCCGTCACCGGGAAACGCAACGAAGCCGTCATTGACATAGAGCGCGCTCAGCGGACCGGCGACGTCGGCCGGGATGTCTTCGGGGAGCCACACCTCGGGGATCGGCAGGCGGCGCTGGGTGTCGTAGCGGCTCTCGTCGCCCACGACCCCGCCGGTGACCTCGGTGAGACCGGCTTCCACGAGCCGATCGGCAAGGACCTCGAAGTCGGTGTGGATCTGCGGTTGACGACGAGCGCTGCCGGCATAGCCGTCGGTGGCGAGGATCGGGTCGCCGCCACCGACGATGACCAGATCGCCACTCAACACCCCGCCAGAGCCGATGGCGGGGCCGACCACGACCGTCTCGAACGTCGTGTCGGGGTCGAGTTGGAGCAGCACACCTGCCGCGGTGAGGAGCTTCTGGGTCGAGGCGGGGATCATCGGCTCGGTCGAGCGGTGCGAGAACAGCACCTGGTCGTCTCGAACCTCGAGGCAGGTCGTGGCGTCCTGCGCGGCGACGAACTCGGACAGTGCCGCGTCCAGGCGACGGTCGGCGATCGGCGCCCCGGTGGCAGTCGGCACACGACGAGCGCTGAGCACGGGAGTCACCGCCGCAGCCCTTTCACCCTCGACAGCCCGTGCTCTCGGAGCGGCCCGATCACCGCTGAGGGTGAAGGCGACTGCCGTGGACGCGACCGCTGCGACCAGCAGCAACGCGACCGGAAGCCACCGCAGGAACCGCTTCAACGTCGCGCGAGCCACTCGGCATGACGGACCATGTGCTCGAGGGCGGTGATGGCGCGGTTGCCGCTGGCGTAGCAGAGCCGCCCGGATTCGCGGACTGCTCGAGGCCCCGGATTGGTCGGGTCTGCGACGGCGATCTCGGTGGCGGTGAGGATCGGTTTGGCGAGCCGGGTCGAGATGTCGGTGGCCGCCTCGGCGAACCGACGGTCCTGCCGCTCGTGGTACTCGACGATGCGCTCGAGACCGTGGTCGGGATAGAAGCGGCCCTCGCGCATCAATTTGCCCTGGTTGGCCTGGATGCCGAGACCCAGGTAGACGACGGCGTCGACCTCGTCGTGGCCGGCGACGAGTTCGAGCACCTCGGGGATCGTGTCGCGAGTCTCGCCCCCTGCCAGGTCGACCGGGTTGTTCCGGCTCCAACGGGGCGGAAGCTTCTCGTCGATCGCCGCGTGGAGGTCATCGGGGAGGGTGATCAACTCGAGAACTCCGCCCCGACTGATCGCATCTGCGCTCATCACACCCCACCCGCCGACCGTGGTCATCACGACCACCCGGTTCCCTCTCGGCAGCGGTTGCGTGGCGAAGGTGGCCGCCACGTCGAATGCCTCCTCGATCGTCGCCGCCCGGCTGATCCCGACCTGTCGCGCGATGCCGTCGAACACCGTGTCGTCGGCGGCGAGCGAGCCGGTGTGACTCGCTGCGGCCCGCTGACCTCCGGCGGTCGCCCCGCCCTTCACCATCACGACCGGCATGCGGCTGCACACCGATTCGAGCTTCTCCGCGAACGCGCGACCGTCGCCGACGCCCTCGACATACGCCAAGCCGACCCGGGTCTCGGGGTCGGCGGCGTAGAAGCCGAGGTAGTCAGCGACGCCGACGGCAGCCGCATTTCCTGCACTGACCGCGCGGCTCACACCGACGCCGGTCTGCACGGCGTAGTTCATGAACGACGAGACCAGGTTGCCGCTCTGACTGGCGATGCCGATGTGCCCGGCCGGCGGGTAGGGCGCCACGATCTGTGCGCAGAGGTTCGCCGGCGTCGACACGACACCCTGGCCGTTCGGGCCGCACAGCAGGATTCCGAGCTCGTCGGCGAGTGCGACGAGCTCGTCCTGGGCCGCCTGGCCCGCGTCTCCCGCCTCGCCGTAGCCGGCACTGGTGATGAAGGCCGCCTTGATGCCTTTGGCCGCACAGCTCCTCAGCAGCTCAGGGTTGGCCTTGGCCGGCGTGCACACGAACACCAGGTCGGCTTCGCCAGAGGGGAGGTCGTCGGGTTTAGCCACGGTGTCGACACCCAGCACCGGGGCAGCCTCGAGGTTGGTGCCGAACACCTTGCCCTCGTAGCCCGCGGACAGCAGGTTGTGAAGGCTCACGAACCCGAACTTGCCGGGATGGGTCGACGCCCCGGCGATGACGACGCCCTTGGGCTCGAAGAGCGCACGGAACGCCTCGTCGCTCGGACTCGGCCGGGCCTCAGGGGTCGCCTCCTCACCCCGGTCCCCCAGCTCGATCAGCGCATCGACCGCCACGGGCGCGCCGTCGACGATGATCAACGGGTTGAGGTCGGCTGCGACCACATCCGGGCGGGCCTCGGCGGCGTCGGACAGCGCCACGAGTACCGCAGCCACTGCATCGCGATCGACACCGGGTTCGCCTCGGAACGCGCCGAAGAGCTTCTGGGTCTCGAGGTCGTCGAGCATCGTCAGCGCCTCGGAATGCGACACCGGCACCCCGCGGAACACCACGTCCTCGATCGCCTCGGCCAGCACACCGCCGATTCCCACCATCACCGTCATGCCGAACTGCGGGTCGTGGTGCAGGCCTGCGATCAGCTCGCGGTTGCCCCGCAGCATCGGCGCCACCAGGAGGTGCACCTCGCCGTCGTCGGCGGTGGCGGCGGCGAGCAACTCATCGGCCGCGGCGCCGGTTGCCGCCGCGTCACCAAGGCTCAGCCGGACCAGACCACGCTCGGTCTTGTGGGCGATCGCGTCGCCGCCCAGCTTCACGACCACCGGATAGCCCAGCTCGGTCGCTGCTGCAACGGCGTCGTCGCGGGTCGCGACCACGTGCTCGGGAGCGATCGGCACACCATGCTCCGCGAGGAGTTGCTTCGACTCGGTTTCGCTCAGGGTCGGCATGCAAAGCGATCGTACGGCCGGCCCGACATCTCGCTGCATTCTCGCGACAGCAGGGGCACCGTCGCGTCGGGTGTTCAGGGAACGGGCGTGAGTGCGGCTCGGAAGAACTCGAGCAGGTGCTCGAGTCGGGCATCGAGCGCCTCGGGCGCGAGCGGGTCGCGGTTCATCAGCCCTTCGAGGAACGGCACGTCGCTGAAGTAGTTGAGGACCACCCCGAGGCCGCTGATGACCAGTTGCTCGGGATCGTGTCGGCGGAACTTGCCTTCGTCCATCATTCTGCTGAAGAACCCCACAGCCTGCTCGTAGAGCGGTCGCAACGCCGACCCGAGATCGATGCCGAGGTGCGAACCGGCCTCGAGGGCCTCGCGACGAACCAGACGCACGTACTCGGGGTGTGCCTCGAAGAACCGAAAGGCAGCCGTGAGCACGTGGTCCATCTGCTCCCAGCCTTCGCCCCCGTCCGCGACGGCGCGCTCGACCTCGACCAGCCAATCGGCGATGACCCGCTCGAAGACCTCGCGGTAGATGGCGTCCTTGGACGGGAAGTGGTGGAGCAGGCTCGGACGGCGGACGCCCACGTCGGCAGCGATGTCGTTGAGCGAGGTGCCTTCGTAGCCGTGTTCGGCGAAACAGTTCGTCGCAGCGACGATGATCTGCTCCCTCGTCGACAACTGGACCATCTCGATGTCCGGCACGGTGCTGCAACCTACCGGCAGGGGCATGAGCCCAGACTCCAGGTACCGTCGCAACCCATGCAGATCCTGGCCGCGCTGTTCCTCGACGACCTCGACGTGAAGCCGACCTACGAGGGCGGCCCGACCCACCTCGACTTCAAGAACGTCCACTTCTCTGCCCCGGCCCCCGGCCCGGTTCCGGTCCAGGTGACCCCGCACCTCGTGGTCCTGGTGCACTGCCCCGAGGGCGAAGACGGCCAGGACATCCTCGAAGTCCGCTACCTGCGAGGCGGCGAACAGATCGCCCGCAACGTGCAGCCGCTGCAGGTCGAATCCGGCAAGTTCAACTTCCGCCTCGTCCGAGGCGAACTCGACTTCGACGACTATTCCACGATCGAGGCGCACTGCAGGCTCGGGCAGGGGCCGGTGACCGTGGTGCCCTACACCCTGCTGCCCCCCGTGACCTGAGGTGAGCATGCAGCGCTACGGGTCGGCACTCAGCGAGCATCCCGACGCGACGCAGGCCGTCGGCGAGATCGTCGGCCGCATCCTCGATCTGGTGGGCCCAGCACCCGACATGGCCGTGGTCTTCGTCAGCGAGGAGCACCGCGAGAGCTTTGGCGAGATCACCGGCGCGATTCGAACCATGCTCTCGCCGCAGGTCCTCATCGGCTGCACCACCGCGTCGCTCATGGTGGACGATCTGGAGGTCGAAGACCGGGCCGCGATCAGCCTCTGGGCCGGCAACACCGGACCGGTGGCGCCCGTGCGGATCCACGTCGACCGGTCCGAGCATGGCGTGTCGGTCGGGGGGTTCGAGGAGGTCGTCGATGCTGGCGACGGCACCCTCGTGTTGCTCGGCGATCCGTTCTCGATGCCGACCACCGGACTGCTGCGACGTCTCGCCGAGACCGTGCCCGACCTGGTGGTCGTGGGCGGGCTCGCCGGCGCAGGGCACGGCGCAGGAGCGAACCGGTTCGTCCTCGACGACCTCGTGGTCAGCGACGGAGCCGTCGGTGCGCTCTTCCCACCCGGGGTCATCGAGCCGATCGTGTCGCAGGGATGTCGACCCATCGGGTCTCCGGCCATCGTCACCGCGGCCGAAGGCAATCTCGTCGTCGAACTCGCCGGCACGAAGGCACTCGAGCGCCTCGAAGCCGAACTCGGCCGGCTCGCCGAGGACGAACAGGAGCAGGCTGCGCAGGGGCTGCACCTCGGCCTCGTGCTCGATGAGTCCCAGGCAACCTTCGGTCAGGGTGACTTCCTGATTCGCAACGTGGTCGGCGCCGATCACGAGCGGGGGGCGGTGGCCATCGGGACGACGGTCGAGGTCGGGCAGACGGCTCAGTTCCACGTCAGGGACGCCGTGACGTCGGACGTCGACCTCGATCTCGCACTTCGTGCCGGACCGCACCAGGGCGCGGCGCTCGTGTTCTCGTGCAATGCGCGCGGCAGCGCCCTGTTCGGTCCGACCGATCACGACGCCCGGACCATCCACGAGCACCTCGGAGGTGCGGTGGCCGGGATGTTCTGCACCGGTGAGATCGGCCCGGTCGGTGGACGCAATCACGTCCACGGATTCACCGCCTGCATCGCCGTCTTCGGGGACTCCTGAGCCACCCCAAGCGCTCCGATAGTCTCGCCGCGTGACCGACGCCGAGCTCGAAGCCCACGCCATCAACGTGATCCGAGGCCTGGCGATGGACGCACCGAACGCGGCCAGGTCCGGCCACCAGGGCACCGCCATGGCACTTGCCCCGCTCGCCCACGTGCTGTTCACCCGGGTCATGACCTACGACGCGTCGGCCCCCGGCTGGTTCGACCGTGACCGCTTCATCCTGTCGGCGGGGCACGCGTCGATCCTCCAGTACGCGTTCCTCCATCTCACCGGCTTCGGGCTCACTCTCGAGGACCTCAAGGCATTCCGGCAGTGGGGTTCGGCCACCCCGGGACACCCCGAGAGCCACACCCCCGGCGTCGAGGTCACGACGGGCCCGCTCGGCCAGGGATTCGCGAACGGCGTCGGCATGGGAGTCGCAGAACGCCACCTCCGGGCCCGGTTCGGCGCCGACGTCTGTGATCATCACACCTTCGTCATCTGTTCCGACGGCGACCTCTCCGAGGGGGTCAGTCACGAGGCGGCATCGCTGGCCGGTCATCTCGGGCTCGGCCGCCTGATCTACGTCTACGACGACAACCACATCAGCATCGACGGCCCGACCGAGCTCGCCCTCAGCGACGACGCACCCAAGCGCTTCGAGGCCTACGGGTGGCACGTCGAGAACCTGGGCGAGGCAGCCGATGACCTCGACGCCATCGAGGGCGGCCTCCGGCGCGCGATGGAAGTCCAGGATGCCCCGTCGCTCCTCGTCCTCCGCAGCCACATCGCCTTCCCTTCGCCGACGCTCATCGACACTCCGGGGGCCCACGGACTGGCGTTCGACGACGCCACCATCGCGGAGGCGAAGCAGGTCATGGGTCTGCCCGACGAGCCGTTCTTCGTGCCCGACGACGTCCTCACGATGTACCGGTCCGCCGGTACGCGCGGCCGCGATGCCCGCGAGGCCTGGGAGAAGCGGTTCGAGGCGTTCGACGGCGACCGCGCGGAACTCGACGCCTGCCTGGCACAGACCGGTCGCCGCGGCTGGACCGACGCGATCCCGACCTTCGCACCCGGCGACTCGATGGCGACCCGATCCGCGAGCGGCAAGGTCCTGGCCGCGCTCGTCGACGACGTGCCCGGCCTGATCGGTGGCGGTGCCGACCTGACCGGCAACACCAACACCACGATCGCCGATCGTGGTGCGCTGTCGACCGCCGAGCCGGCGGGCCGCCAGCTCTTCTATGGGATCCGAGAGCACGCCATGGGCGCCCTGATGAACGGGATGGCCCATCATGGCGGCGTCATCCCCATCGGCGGGACCTTCCTGGTGTTCAGCGACTACATGCGCGGGGCCGTCCGCCTCGCGGCACTCTCGCAGGCCAAGAGCATCTTCGTCTGGACGCACGACTCGGTCGGTGTCGGCGAGGACGGACCCACGCACCAGCCCGTCGAACAGGTTGCCTCGCTGCGAGCCATTCCCGACCTGCGCGTCTTCCGGCCCGCCGATGCCAACGAGGTGGCCCACGCCTGGCGCCTCGCCATCGAACACGACGGCCCCTCGGCGCTGATCCTGACCCGACAGAACGTGCCGGTGCTCGAAGGCACCATCGATGCAGATGTCGCTGGGGGGGCGTACGTCCTCCTCGACGCCGACGACCCTGCGGTCGTCCTCGCCGCCACCGGCAGCGAGGTGCACCTCTGCGTCGACGCAGCGAAGCAACTGGCCGCGGGTGGTATCGCCGCTCGTGTGGTCAGCATGCCCTGCTGGGAGCTCTTCGAAGCCCGATCCGCTGCCGACCGAGGCTCGGTCCTCCCATCCGGCGTCCCGACGCTGGGGGTCGAGGCCGGTTCGTCACTCGGGTGGCATCGATGGGCGGACGAGGTCATCTGCATCGACCGTTTCGGAGCGTCGGCACCCGGCCAACGCGTCCTCGACGAGCTCGGCATGACTGCCGATCACGTCGCATCCACCGCCCGCAAGCTCCTCGGAGGCGACCGATGACCAAGCTCCACGACCTCTTCGACGAGCAGCAGCAGAGCCCCTGGCTCGACAACCTCCGTCGCGGATGGATGACCGATGGAGAGATGCAGAACTGGATCGAGCAGGGCATCCGCGGCCTCACGTCGAACCCCTCCATCTTTCAGAAGGCCATCGCCGACAGCACCGACTACGACGAGCAGTTCGGTCAGCTGATCAGCGACGACGTGTCCGTCGACGACGCCTACTGGAACCTCGTCACCACCGACATCGAGGCCGCCCTCACGCTTCTCCGCCCCGTCTACGACGCGAGCGACCGACTCGACGGATACGTGTCGGTCGAAGTCGACCCCGGACTCGCCCGCGACACCGATGGCACCATCGCAGCTGCCCGTCACCTGCACACCCGCATCGAGGAACCCAACCTGTACGTGAAGATCCCCGCGACCGCCGAGGGGGTGCCGGCGATCCGGCAGATGATCACCGAGAAGCGCAGCATCAACGTGACCCTGATCTTCTCGCTCGAACGCTACGCCGACGTGATGGAGGCCTATCTGGCCGGACTCGAAGCGGCAGTGGGCGATCTGTCGGCGGTCTCATCGGTCG
Organism: Acidimicrobiales bacterium; assembly: GCA_035529695.1. Lineage (GTDB taxonomy): Bacteria > Actinomycetota > Acidimicrobiia > Acidimicrobiales > Salinilacustritrichaceae > DATKWD01. The sequence goes on from DATKWD010000011.1 coordinate 35,033, forward strand.
CCTCCTTCTTCGTCTCACGCGTCGACACCGAGGTCGATCGCCGCCTCGACGAGATCGGCACCGACACAGCGTTGGCCCTTCGAGGGAAGGCCGCGATCGCCAACGCCCGGGCCGCCTACCTGTTGTTCCGCGAGACCTTCACCGGTCCCCGTTGGGATGCACTCGTCGCCAGAGGCGCCCAACCGCAGCGGCCCCTCTGGGCCTCGACCTCGACCAAGAACGACGCCTATCCCGACACCCTCTACGTCGACGGGCTCATCGGGCCCGACACCGTCAACACCGTTCCCGATGCCACGCTCGATGCGTTCCTCGACCACGGGACCGTCCGAGCGACCATCGACACCGGCGAGGACCCCCGTCAGGTCCTGGCCGCCGTGCGAGCCGCAGGAGTCGACCTCGACGACGTGGCGATCGTGCTCGAAGAGCAGGGCGTCTCGTCGTTCGAGAAGGCATTCGACGAGCTGCTCGAGACGCTCGGCACCAAGGCCGACGCGCTCCGGTCGAGCTGAGGTCGGCGTGCACGGAGAGCTCGAGGTCGTCGAGGACGTCGCGGCGGCCTTCGTCACCCACTTCCGCGCCGCACACGCCTCGCGACCCGGTCCGTTCTTCTCGGTCGCACTGTCCGGAGGCGAAACAGCCCGCCGGTGCTACGAACGCCTCGCCGAGGAGGCACGCGATCTCGACTGGATGACCGTCGACCTCTACTGGGGCGACGAACGCTGTGTGCCGCCCACCGATCCGGCCTCGAACCAGCGGCTCGCCCGGGAGGCGCTCATGGAGCGAACCGGCGGGTTCCATGCGTGGTATCCGATGAGCTGCGACGAGGGCCCCGACGCGTATCAGCTCCGCCTCTCGAGCATCGAGGCCCTCGACCTGGTCCACCTCGGGCTCGGCGCCGACGCACACACCGCCTCGCTGTTCCCCGATTCCAGAGCGCTCACCGCCGACCCGGGGCGCTGGGTTGCCCTGAACGACGACCCGTCGGGACGCAACGACTTCAAGCGCATGACCCTGACGCCTCATGGCATCGCCCGCGCCCGGCACGTCGTGGTCACGGTCAGCGGCGAACAGAAGAAGGACGCCCTCGACCGGGTTCGCCGTGGAGACCCGACCGCACCGGGCACCCTGGTTCGGGGCGACGACGTCACCTGGCTCGCCGACCGCGCTGCCGCCGGCGGCTGACCGGTACCCTGCGCCGCAACATGCACGAGGACCTCCTGGCACTGCCGCTCGACCAGCTGATGGAGCGCGCCGCGGCGATCCGCGACCTCCACCACGGCAGGCGCGTGACCTACTCGCCGAAGGTGTTCATCCCGCTCACCATGTTGTGCCGCGACAAGTGCGGCTACTGCACGTTCGCACAACCGCCGGCTCGTCTCGACTCGCCGTACTTGAGCCCCGACCAGGTTCTCGCCATCGCCAGCAAGGGGGCGAACGCCGGCTGTCACGAAGCGTTGTTCACGCTCGGCGAACGTCCTGAGGACCGTTACCCGGCTGCCGAAGCATGGCTCGCGACAAACGGCTACGCGAGCACCGTCGACTACCTCGTGGCCATGGCGAAGCTCGTCCTCGACGAGACCGGACTCCTCCCCCACGCCAACGCAGGTGCGCTGCACCCCGACGAACTGCGGAGGCTCCGCGCCGTCGCTCCTTCGCAGGGGATGATGCTCGAGACGCTCGAAGACGTCGACGCCCATCGCGGGTCGCCCGACAAGACGCCCGCACGGCGACTCGCGACGCTCCGCGCAGCCGGCGAGCTGGCGATCCCCTTCACCACCGGCATCCTGGTCGGATTCGGCGAGTCGCGGGCCTCGCGCGTCGATGCGCTGGAGGCCATCGCCGCGACCCACCGCGAACACGGCCACATCCAGGAAGTCATCGTCCAGAACTTCCTCCCCAAGGACGGCACCGCAATGCACCGTGCCGCGGCGTGCCCGACCGACGACTTCGTCGAGGCGATCGCGCTTGCTCGTATCATTCTCCCTGCTGGGATCCACATCCAGGCGCCGCCGAACCTGAGCGACGACTTCGGCGACCTGCTGGCGGCCGGAATCGACGACTGGGGCGGCGTGTCGCCCATCACCGCGGATCACGTGAATCCCGAGCGTCCCTGGCCGGGTCTCGATCGCCTCCGCGACGTGACCGAGGCCCACGGTCGCGTCCTCGCGCCGCGCCTCACGATCTACCCCGAGTACGCCCTCGCGCCAGACACATGGCTCGACGACGCGACCCGGTTCCCCGTGCTCGATCGCTCCGATGCCGAGGGACTCGGCCGTGACGACCCCGGGGCCTGCTGGCCCGAGCAGATCAAGGCCGCCATCGACGCCGGGTCAGGCGCCGACGTCGTCCAGATCGGCCGCCGCAACACTGCGTGGTACTCGGGCGCGCCGGTCGAACCGCCGTCGATCCTGCCGGGAAGAGCCGCTGCGGGCGGCCGGGTGAACGAGGTCCTCACCGGAGTCCTGCTGGGCGAGGAGGTGGGCGAGGACGAGATCGTGAGCCTGTTCGGCGCCCGCGGCACCGAGGTCGTCAGCGTGTGCGAGGTGGCCGACGACCTGCGCCGTGACGCGGTTGGCGATGTCGTCACCTATGTGCAGAACCGCAACATCAACTACACGAACGTGTGCACGTTCAAATGCCGCTTCTGCGGGTTCAGCAAGGGCCCGTTGAGTCTCAACCTGCGCGGCAACCCCTATCTCCTCACCCTGGAGGACATCCAGGAACGCGTGCTCGAGGCCACCGCCCTCGGCGCGACCGAGGTCTGCCTACAGGGGGGCATCCACCCCGACTTCGACGGCGACTACTACATCGACGTCGCCCGGGCGGTCAGTGACGTCGCACCGGAGATCCACATCCACGGTTTCACGGCGCTCGAGGTCACCGAGGGGGCCAAACGGCTCGGCGAACCGCTGGCGGACTACCTCCGCAGGCTGATGGACGCCGGACTCAAGACCCTTCCCGGCACCGCAGCCGAGATCCTCGACGACGAGATCCGCGAGGTCCTGTGCCCCGACAAGATCAACACCGACGAGTGGCTCTTCGCCCACCGCACCGCCCACGAGGTCGGCCTGCGCTCGAATGTCACCATCATGTTCGGTGCCGTCGAACAACCCCGCCACTGGGCCCGTCACCTCGTCCGAACCCGTGCCCTCCAGAGGGAGACCGGCGGTTTCACCGAGTTCGTTCCCCTCCCGTTCGTCCACATGGCAGCGCCGCTGTACCTCCAGAAGCGGGCTCGCCGCGGCCCGACATTCCGCGAGTCGCTCCTCATGCACGCGGTGGGCCGCATCGCCTACCGCGGCTGGATCGACAACATCCAGGCCTCCTGGGTGAAGCTCGGCACGGGCGGCGCGTCCCAGATGCTCCAGGCCGGGGTCAACGACCTCGGCGGCACGCTCATGGACGAGAACATCTCCCGGGCGGCCGGCGCCGAACACGGCCAGTTGATGGACGCGGACGGCTTCGGCCATCTCGTCAGCTCGGTGGGTCGACGGCTCGAGCAGCGTACGACGCTGTACGGCCGGGTCGCAGGCGTCTGATCGCGCACCCGGTACCCTGCGCACGCTCATGCCGGACGATGCCATCAGCGACGCAGATCTCGATGCGCTCCTCGACCAGGTCTCCACTGACGGCGCCGATCGGCGTCTTCACCGTGATCTGCTCAGAACCGCGGTCGGACTCGCCTCGGACGAGCCGAGTCGCCTCGACCTGAAGATCGCCTTGGCGGCCCTCGCCGAGATGCGCCGTGCCTTCTCGACGTTCGCCCCGTACCGGGACCGTCAGAAGATCACCATGTTCGGCTCGGCGCGCACCCGACCCGACGACCCGTTGTACGCGCAGGCCCGGGGCGTGGCCGAACGGCTCTCCGAGCACGGGTGGATGGTGGTGACCGGAGCCGGGCCGGGGATCATGGCCGCGGGGATGGAGGGCGCCGGCATCGAGAACGCATTCGGCGTCACCATTCGGCTGCCGTTCGAGGAGTCGGCCAACGGCTTCATCGCGGGCGACCCGAAGCTCGTCGACATGAAGTACTTCTTCACCCGCAAGCTCATGCTGGTCAAGGAGTCGGCCGCTTTCGTCGCACTCCCGGGCGGATTCGGAACCCAAGACGAGACCTTCGAGTTGTTCACCCTCCAACAGACCGGCAAGACCGAGCCGGCACCGGTGGTGCTCCTCGACGTGCCTGGCGGGACCTACTGGACCGCGTGGGCCGACTTCGTGCGGACCGAACTCGTCGCGCGCGGGTTGGTCGCGGCCGAGGACCTGAACCTGTTCCTCATCACCGACGATGCCAACGAGGCCGTGGAGGAGATCCTGAGATTCCACCACAACTACCGCTCGCTGCGATGGGTGGGCGACCGCCTCGTCCTGCGACTCGAGCACGCCCCGAACCATGCCGAGCTCGCTGATCTGAACGAGGAGTTCGCCGATGTCATCACGTCCGGGGCGATCAGTCGGACCGAACCCCTCAAGGCCGAGGTCGCCGATGACGACGACCTGGGTGCCGAACGTCTTGTCGTTCGCTTCGATCGCTATCACATGAGCCGACTTCGATCGCTCATCAACGAACTCAACCGACTCCCGTCCATGGAGGGCGTACGTGGAACCTGAGGACTTGCACGAGTGGGTGTCGTTCGAGGACACCGATGAGGAGCGCACCTGGGTGTTCGACCTCACGTTCCTGCTCAGCAACTGGACGTGCATCTACGGACGGGGGTGCCCAGGGGTACTGACCGGTCCGGCCCCCGAACTCGAACACGGGTGCTGTTCCTACGGTGCTCACTTCGTCGGCGACGAGGACCTCGAGGCGACCCTCGGGTACGCCGAACGGCTCACCGAGACCCAGTGGCAGTTCAAGAAGCTTGCAGCCAAGCGGGGCGGACCGACCCGCGTCACCCAGGCCGGCGATCACCTCACCCGCCTCGTCGACGGAGCCTGCATCTTCCTCAATCGCACGAACTTCGACGGCGGCGCCGGGTGTGCGCTGCACCGTGCGGCGGTCGAGCACGACGAGCGACCCCTTGACTGGAAGCCCGACGTCTGCTGGCAGCTCCCGCTCAGGCTGTCCGAGGAGACCGATGAGCACGGCTACGTCACCTCGACCCTGCGTGAATGGAAGCGCCGTGACTGGGGCGACGGCGGTCAGGAGTTCCATTGGTGGTGCACCGACGCCGGCGACGCCTTCATCGGCGCGCAGGCCGTGTACCGGGTGCTCGCCGACGAGATCGTCGAGATGATCGGCGAGGTGCCGTACCGGCAGCTGTGCGAACACATCGAATCGCGTCGTGCAACGCAGTACCTTCCGCATCCGATGTCGAGGAGGCAGCTCCAATGAACGGGTTCACCGCAGAAGAACTGGACCGGGCTGCCCGGGACGCCGGGATGATCTATCCGTTCTACGTGCTCGAGCAGCTCGTCGCGGCGATCGATGCCGGCAAGCACGTCGTGCTGACCGGCCCTCCCGGCACTGGCAAGACCACGCTCTCGTACCTGGTCGCCGAGCTTGGCCAGCGCAGCATGCTGTGCACCGGCTACCTCCCCACGACCGCGACCACCGAGTGGACGACCTTCGAGACGATCGGTGGGTTCCAGCCGACCGCCGACGGCCTCATCTTCCGGCCCGGGATGTTCGTCGAATCGATCGTCAACGGACGCTGGCTGGTCATCGACGAGCTCAACCGTTCGAACTTCGACCGCGCGTTCGGGCAGCTCTTCACCGTCCTGTCCGGCCAGGCCGTGGTGTTGCCGTTCAAGCGTGCCGGCCACACCGATCCGATCGCGCTCGTTCCGGCAGGCGTACCGGCACCCCAGGACACCGACGTCATCCGTGTGCCGGCCTCGTGGCGCATCGTCGCCACCATGAACGTCTTCGACAAGAACCTGCTGTTCGAGATGTCCTACGCCCTCATGCGCCGCTTCGCGTTCGTCGAGGTGGTCTCGCCCTCCGATGAGGAGTTCCGCGAGCTGCTCGAGGGTCCGGGAGACGTCGTGATGGACCTGCTGCCACTCCGCTCGTTCCGTGATCTCGGCCCGGCGGTCTACCTCGACGCGGCAAAGTACGCCGCGCGCCGCTCGACCGACGATGGCGTCAGTCGGTCGCGAGTGCTGTACGAGCTGTTCTACGCGTACTTCCTTCCCCAGTTCGAAGGCGTCGACGACTTCGAGGCGACCAACCTGTATCGAGTGGTGGCGCCCATGTTCGAAGCGCCCGAGCAGGTGGAGGTCCAGCGGACGATCGGCGAGGTGCTCGGTGTCGAGCTGGCCCTCTGAGGCGCACCTCGATCCTCACGAGCGCTCCCGCGCCTCGCTCGAGTTCTTGTGGGGCCGGCTGGCGCGGCCGCTGAACGTCGCGCCCGCCGTCGGGGCGCTGCTCGGGGTCCCGACGAGCGTCACCCGCCAGTTCGTCGGCGTCGCGATCGCGACGAGTCCACCGGCGGAACGCCTGCTCGACCGCATGCCGAAACTGCTGCGCTCGCTGTCGATCTCGACGGTGGACACCTCGGTCCGCTGCGTCGGCGAGATCCGTGGACCGGTGCTCTGGAGCGAGACCATGGCGGCTCGGTCCGCAACAGCCGGCGACCCGGGGATGTTCGTCTGCTCGACTCCTGCTCGGGCGTACGGGACGCCCGACAACCAGGTGCTGGTTGCTGCCCTCGACACCATCCATCGTGGCGGGCTGGAGGTCGACCGTGGAACCTCGCCAATCGGTGGCGACCCGCTCTTGCGGAGGGCGAGGTCGAACGCTGCACGGGCCCTGCGCTTTCTCGAGCACCGCTCACTCGGAAGCGTGGAGCGTCGACGCCCGCCGCGACGCATCATCCAGCGCGCCCGAGCGGGTGGAAGACCGTCGTTTCGCCTCGCGATGGCTGTGCTCGACCGGGCCGACGAGCCGGTCGAGGTCGACCACCTGCTGCCGTTCTGCACCGAGGCCACGGCCGCACAGCACGATGTGCTCGTGGCGGTCATCCGTCAACTCGAGACTCACGGCGTGAGGCTCCCGGCGTTCCACATCGACCAACATGTCCTCCGGTCCGGTCCGCTCAGCTACCGGCACGTCGGCACCGATGCCGTCGAGGCGGCGGGCGGCATCCGCGTCGGCAACGTCGTGTTCGGCGTCCCTCAGGTCCTCGGGACCGACCGCCACGCCGCCGAGGCAGCGCTCGGTGCGCGAATCGCGGCCGGTCGGTCCCCCGTTCTCGTGCTCGGGCGCGCGGACATCTTGCGGGGCATCGAACAGGCGCTCGAAGACGGCCTCTGACCGCGATGGGGGATCAGAACAGATGAGCGGTTCAGGCCTCTTCGGCCTCGACCAGGCACCAGGATGCGTGGTCGTGCCCGGGTTCGGCTCCGCATTCTGCGCATGCTTCCTCGGCTTCATCACCAAAAATGCTGTCGATGTCGAGCGAGTTGCTGCGCTTCAGCGCACGTGCTTCTTCGAAGCGGCGATGACGACCCTTCTTCACGGGCCAGCTCCCAAACGTCGGTTGCGGGACCGCGGAGTGTAACGCTCATTCCGCGGGATCCGCACCATACCGCGCCGATCAGATCGGGACGTTGCTTCGCACCTCGGCGACCAGCCGACCCTCACCGGCGAAGGCCAGGGCCGCCTCGCCGTTGACCAGGCGGCGGATTCGGTCGGCCACCAGGTCGGCACGCCAACCCTCGTCGAGCCGCCCCGGATGTCCGCCCAGAAACGCCTCGAGGTCACCCCGGGTCGCCAACAGTGCCGGATCGAGTCGATGGTCGTGCGCGAACTGGCTGATCCAGGCCGAGAGCAGACTGACGGCCGGGCGGAGATCGCGGTCGACCTTGACCTCCGCGGGCCGCACGACCGCGTCGAGGTCGAGGTCACAGCCTCGGGCCACCGCCTCGAGGATCTCATCGTCGGCACCTCCTCGGAGGTGCCGCTGGTCGAGGCCTCGGATCTTCGCGAGCGTGCCGCGGTCCTGAGGGGCCTTCTGCGCGATTCCGACGACGGCCAGATCGGGAAGCACGAAGCGCAGCGGTCGGTCGACGCGACGAGCACGGTCCTCGCGCCACGCGGCGACCGCCTGGGCGATCGCCGCGGCCCGGCCCTTCAGCCGCTTGGCCTCCTTGATCCGCCACCACGCCTGCTCGGGGGGTGGGCGATCGAGCGTCTTGCGCGCCACGACCCTGCACTCGGCCTCGGCCCAGCCCACCCGATCGAGCTCGCGCAACTCGGCCACCAGGAGGTCCTCGAGCTCGAAGAGGTGCTCGACGTCGGAGGCCGCGTAGCTGAGCGCCGAGTCCGGGAGCGGCCGGCGCTTCCAGTCGGTGAGGCGGTCTCCTTTCGCGAGATCGACACCCAGGTGGTGACGGCAGAGCGCTGCCAGGCTGGGGGTGCTCATCCCGACGAACCCGGCGGCGATCTGTGTGTCGAAGAGATGGGCCGGCTCCACACCGCACACCGTGTCGAGGACCTCGAGATCCTGGGTGCACGCGTGCATCACGATCCGAGTGTCACTCCCGAGGAGCCCCGCCAACGGGCGCAGGTCGACCGCGAGCGCGTCGACGAGCGCGATGCCGTCGTCCCATCCGAGCTGGACGACGGCCACGTCGGGCACGAAGGTGCGTTCGCGATGGAACTCGGTGTCGAGCCCGACTCGTGGTGCGCCGTGCAGGGTCTCGAGGAGCGACGCGAAGCCGGCCTCGTCGTCGATCCAGGTGAACTCGGGACCGCCGCTCAAGGCGCGTCGGTGCCCGTGTCGACCGCTTCACCGGCCTCGATCCACGCAAGGATCCCGCCGCTCACGTTGACCGCATCCCGGCCGTGTTCGGCCACGTACTCACATGCCGTCAGGCTGCGTTTGCCGCTGCGGCAGATGAAGTGGATGGTGCCATCGGGCAGGTCGGCGAGGCGCTCCGGGAGCTCGGGCAGCGGGAGGAGCACCGCTCCTGGGACGCGAGCCGCCTCGAACTCGTCGGGCATTCGGACGTCGACGAGCTGGATGGCCGCTCGTCGCTGCGCGAGCGCAGCGACGCTGATGTGCGGGATGTCGGTCACGCAGAGTTTCTATCGGAGCCGCAGGTCCGAGGGCGTGTCCGCGTCACGCAGGCTGGCGGGCGCGAGACCGTCGACCTCGGCCACCACGAGGTCGTCCAGCGCCTCTCGGATCGATCTGGCGCCGGCCGCGAACGCGTTCCGAAGTCGAAACGCCTGCCGCTGCCGGATCGCCAGTTGGTCGAACTGTCGATGACCGTCCAGCAAAGGGACGGCGACGTCCACCGAGTCGTCGGCGACGACCGCATCGACGAGCGCGACGATGCTCGCAGGCGACGGCCACTGCAGGTCGCATGCCAGCACCGACACCACCTCGACCTCGTCGGTCGAGGTTCCGAGCGCGGTCACGATGCCCCCGAGGGGACCTTCGCCGGGCCATTCGTCGGCCACGACGTCGAGTCCGAGGTCGGCCAGCGCAACGGCATCGCCCCCGATCGCGACCACGTGTCCCGCCCCGGCGCCACGGAGGGCCTCGGCGACCCGGCGCGCCATTGCGACCCCGTCGATCAGCAGGAGCGCCTTGTCCGCGCCCATTCGCCGGCTCCTCCCACCGCAGAGCACCGCTCCGAGACTCCGGGCCGGTTCGCTCAGCTGATGCCTCCGTAGCTGGCGGCCTTCCCGCGGCTTTCACCGTGGGCGTCCACCGCATCGGAGAGATCGGCAGCGAACTGTTCGACCACGTGCTCGTGATACGGCCACAACATCAGATGAAGGCCCCCCTGCTGACGATCGAGGTGCCATCCCCGATCGTCCATGACGTCACCGATCGCCCCGATGTCGGACGAGTCGGAGGTGAACTGGAACAGCGACATGTCGGGCGGATGGGTGACCCTCAGGCCTTCGATCGACTCGACCGCGTCCACGAACCGGCCCGTGACGTGGCGCACCTGCCTCGCCTTGTCGACGAAACCGTCGTGACCCAGGTACTTCAGCGTCGCCCAGGCGGCCGCGATCGGCGCGCCGGCGCGGGTTCCGGCTGTCGTCGCCGAGCCGTAGAGGCCACCTGGCCAGTCGTCGTACAGGAAGTACTGCCGTTGGAGCAGTTCCTTGTCGCGGTAGAGGATCAGGGAGGCGCCCTTGAACGTCCAGCCGTACTTGTGCACGTCCATGCTCATCGACGTGACACCGTCGACGCGGAAGTCCCAGGCAGGAACCGGCTCGCCGATCTCCTCCCAGAACGGGAGCAACCAGCCACCGAGGCAGGCGTCGACGTGGCAGCTGACGCCGTGGTGGGCCGCCGCCGCGGCAACCTCGGCCACGGGATCGATGATGCCGAAGGGGTAGCAGGGTGCCGAGACGACCACGAGCGCGGTGCGGTCGTCGACCGTCGCTGCCATCGCCTCGGGATCAGCTCGCCCGTCGTCGCGAACCGGAACACGAACATGCTCGACCCCGAGGTACTTCGCGGCCTTCGCAAATGCGGGGTGTGCCGTCGTCGCGGTGAGGAGGACTGCGTCGAACTGGCCTCGCGCCCTGAGCTCGTCGCGAGCGGTCTGCACCGCCAGGAAGATCGACTCGGTCCCCCCGCTGCTCATCTTTCCGGCCGCCGGATTGCCATTGACGAGCGATGCACCGAACGCAACCACCTCCGACTCCATCGTGGTGAGACTCGGGAAGGCAAACGGGTTGAGCGCGTTCTCGTGCAGGAACTCGAGCGCCACTGCCTCGTGCAACCGATCGAGTTCGGCGTCGTCTGGGTGGTAGACGAGGCTGAAGGTCCGCCCACCCTTCCAGTCGGCGTCGTCGGCTCGGAGCGCCCGCATCGCCTGGAGCACTTCGTCGACGGGCTGGCCGTCGGGAACATCGGTCGAGCTCACGTCAGCTCCGGTCGGTGGGTGGCCAGGACGGGTCGAGCTGCCGGAGGAACTGCTCGCAGCGATCTGCCTCGTCGGTCTCGCCGATCTCGGCCGCCGCCGCAGCCAGTCCGGAAAGGGCACGCAGGAAGCCGCGGTTGGTCTCGCGCTCCCACCGGACGTACCCCGAACCTCGCCACCCGCTTTGGCGCAGACGATCGAGACCGCGGTGGTAACCCACCCGATGGGCCGCGTAGCGCTCGATCACGTCACGCCCGAGATCGCCGAGCCGCGCCCATCCGTCGAGAAACGTCGGATGGTCGGCCACCACCGACGCGACCGCAGCGCGGCGCTCGTCGGGATCGGAGATCTGCAGGGCCCCGGCGAGCGCCTGAAGCACCGCGGGTGGCTCGGGCTCGAGGACGGTCTCGGGCGGCCCTGATCGGCTGAGGTTGACGTGGCTCACGACGGCGACGCTATTCGACCGACGCGGTGGGCCGCGTGCGAGCCACGAGGAACTCGGCCGATGCCCGGTACGCGGTCTCGATCAGGTCGTCTGACCGGGTGAAGTCGTCGTACCGCGGCGTGTCCGGCCCGCCGGTTGGCAGAATCGCGACCTCGACCGACGGTGGGACCCTCGCGAGGTCGCGCTTGAATCGGTGGTGCCGGGCGATCCAGTAGGCATGGATCGCGACATCGATGGGTCTGCGTGGCTCCGGGCGTGGGCGATCGAAGTTGCCGACGCCGAGCACGTAGATCTCGGTCGCACCCAACGTGACCGCCCGCGAGATCGGCACGTCGTTGATGATGGCGCCGTCGAGGTAGGTGATCCCGTCGATCTCGACGGCCGGGTAGATCGCCGGCAGCGCAGCTGACGCCAGGATCGGCCGCAGCAGCGGCCCCTCGGCAAACCAATGCTCCTCGACCGCGAGGACGTCGGTCGCGACGCACTGGAATTCGATCCGGAGCTCCTCGAAGTCATCGACGGTGAGGGTCTCGGAGATCACGGCTGCGAGCCCGTCGTTGTCGTGAATGGCCCCGCCGCGTCGCGCCAGCTGCACGGCCTGTGGGATCCAACCGCTCGGCATCACCTGGCGCCCTTCGATCCGTCGCCACAGCTCCTCGAGGACCCGGGTGCCGCGCATCGTCGGGTCCTGGCAGTAGGCGGCGCCGTTGAGCGCCCCGACCGAACAACCGACCACCACGTCCGCTTCGATGCCGGCTTCGGTGAGCGCACGGAGCATGCCCACCTGGAACGCGCCGAGGTTCCCGCCCCCCGAGAGCACGAAGGCGGTTCGCTTCGCTGGTCCGCGTATGCGGTCGCGCAAGGACGGCACCGGTTCAGGTTCGGCTGGCTAGGGTCGGGCGATGCTCGCAGCGGCCCCGACGTGGCTCGACCAGAATGTCGTGCTGGCGTCGCTGATCGTGCTGCTGCTCGTCGGCATCGCCGTGCTCCGCTTCGTCACCAAGGCCGCCACGAGGACGGTGCTGCTCATCCTCATCCTGCTGGCCGCAGGGCTCGTGATCGCCGAGCGCGACGAGTTTGAGCAGTGCGGCTCGACATGCGAGTGCGACCCAGCGAACGTGCACGTCACCGTGCCCTTCTGCAATCCGTCCTAGACGAGTCCGTGGCTGAGCATGGCCTGGGCGATCTTCTGGAAGCCAGCCAGGTTGGCGCCCGCGACGTAGTCCACCGTGCCGTTTTCGCGCTCGCCGTGCTCGACGCACTGCTCGTGGATGCCGCTCATGATGCCCTTCAGGCGCCCGTCGACTTCCTCGGCTCCCCACGAGACTCGCAGCGAGTTCTGACTCTGTTCGAGACCAGACACCGCGACGCCGCCTGCGTTGGCGGCCTTGCCCGGCGCGAAGTGGACGCCAGCCTGTTCGAAGACATGAAGGCCGTCGAGTGTCGTCGGCATGTTGGCGCCCTCGATCACTGCCATGCAGCCGTTGTCGACGAGTTGCCTGGCGCCGTCGGCGTCGAGCTCGTTCTGGGTGGCACACGGGAAGGCAAGGTCGGCCGGGACGCCCCAGGGCCGGGCGCCCTCGAGGAACTCGCAGCCGAAGTGATCGGCGTACTCCGAGATCCGGCCCCGCTTGACCTCCTTGAGGTCCTTGACGAAAGCCAGCTTCTCGGCGTCGATGCCGTCCTTGTCGAAGATGGTCCCGCCCGAGTCCGACATCGTCAGGACCTTCGCCCCCAACTCGGTCAGCTTCTCGACGGCATAGATGGCCACGTTGCCCGAACCGGACACGAGCGCGGTCTTGCCGTCGTAGCCGTCGCCGAGATGATCGAGTACGTGCCGCCCGAAATAGACGGCGCCGTACCCCGTGGCCTCGGTCCGGACGAGGCTGCCGCCGAAGGTGAGCCCCTTGCCGGTCAGCACGCCGGTGAACTCGTTCTCGAGGCGCTTGTATTCGCCGAACATGTATCCCAGCTCTCGGGCGCCGACGCCGATGTCGCCCGCTGGGACGTCGGTGTCGTGACCGATGTGGCGGTGCAGTTCCTTCATCAGCGACTGCGTGAAGCGCATGACCTCGCGATCGGACTTGCCCTTGGGGTTGAAGTTCGAGCCACCCTTGGCACCGCCCATCGGCAGGCCGGTGAGCGCGTTCTTGAAACACTGCTCGAATCCGAGGAACTTGAGCACGCTCTGGGTCACCGTCGGGTGGAAACGCATGCCGCCCTTGTAGGGGCCGATGCTGTTGTTGAACTGGACGCGCCAAGCACGGTTGACCCGTGCGTTGCCGTCGTCGTCCTCCCAGGTCACCCTGAAGATCACGATCCGGTCGGGCTCGGTCATCCGCTCGAGAATCTGACTCCGCTGGAACTCAGGATGGGTGAGCGCCATCGGCATGACCGTCTCGATCCACTCCTCGACCGCTTGGTGGAACTCGGGCTCGCCGGGATTCCGCTTCTTGAGACCCGTCATGAAGTGACCGACGGCTTCCTGCACCTTGGGATCTTCCACAACCATGAGGGCAGCCTCGCGCAGATTCCGCCTTCCCGCCGAGGATCCGACAGCTCAGCCGATCCTCGCTACGAGACGATCAAGGCCGCGGCTTCGGCCGGGTGCGAGAGATGGACCCCGTGTCCTGCGCCGTCGACGACACGCAGGACAGAGCCGCCGACTCCGGCGGCGAGGTCCGAGGCTGCCCGCCGATGCCGCTCGCGGGTCACGCTGCCGTAGGCGGAAACCACGTCGCAGGACAGGCTCGCATCGTCGTAGGGGGGCGGATTGGGCGGGCGGAGCGATTCGAGTTCGGCGACGAGCGTCGCTCCCTCGGCCCGCCGTGCGGCACGGGTGGATGCACCGAGCCGCGACCACACCTCCTCGCCGACCATCCGCACCATGAAACGCTCAGCCGCCTGCTCGACATCGGCGGCCTCGGCGAGTGCGGTGCCCCCGGCCGAGTCGGTCGGCCACCATCGAAGCCACGACCGCGGCGCTTCGTACGCGACCAACCGGTCGAACAGGTCGGGGGCCCGCTCGGCCGCGACCAGGGCCACGACGCCTCCCAGGCTGTGACCGAAGACTCGAACCCTCCGGCCGTCGATCACCTCGAGCAGGTCGTCGGCCTGCTGGCCGATGGAACGTGGCGGCCCGAGGTCGAGCGAGCGCCCATAGCCGCGGCGGTCGTACCGCACGACCTTCGAGCCGCCGAGGTGACGGACCATTCGTCCGAAACTCGTCGACCGGTCCATCGACCCGTGGACGAGGACGACGACTGCGCCATCACCGGTCTCGGTGCGCCATACGCCGTCGGTCATGCACTGCCGAGCCTAGAGCCAGGCTTCATGGTGCTCCGCCGTCGCGCCGATAGCGTGTTCGGCTTGGAACTCCTGCTGATCCGCCATGCTCTGCCCCTCCGAGTCGAGCTCGCGACCGGAGCAGCCGACCCCGAACTGAGCGTGACCGGTCACACACAGGCCCGCCACCTGGCCGAGTACCTGAAGGGCGAGCGGATCGATCGCCTGATCACCTCTCCGCTGAAGCGGGCCGTCCAGACCGCCGAGCCGATCACCGAGCTGCTCGGGCTCGAGGCCGAGGTCCACCACGGCGTCAGCGAGTTCGACGCGCTGAGTTCGGAGTACGTGCCAATCGAGGAGCTCAAGGCCACCAACGACCCACGCTGGCAGGAGATGCTCGACGGCACCTGGGTCCCCGAAGGAGGCATGACGCGAGACGAGTTCCGCGACGTGGTGGTCCCGGCGGTCGACGAGATCATCGCGAGCAGTCCGTCGCAGCGGGTCGCCGTCACCTGCCATGGTGGCGTCATCAACGCGTACCTCTCCCACATGCTCGGCCTGGACGAACCGATGTTCTTCGAGCCTCACTACACCTCGATCAGCCGTCTCGTCGCCTCGAGCCGCGGGCACCGAACGCTGGTGTCGATCAACGAGATCACCCACCTTCCCGACGCTCGTCACTGAGCCGAGATGCCGGGCGACCCTGGTTCCGATGAGAGCGGCCAGCACTCGAGCGACGGCGATCTCGCGTGGCAACCGATCGCCCCCGAGGCGAAGACGTTCTGGACCCTCGGTGGAACGGCGGTGATCCTCGTTCTCGACTGCGTCGTCGTGGCCTTGCTCGTCCGGGCCGACGAGCGCACGGGAGCGTTCCTCGCGCTCGGCGCGGGCCTCGGGGTGTGGCTGTGGATGCGCTGGGTCGTCGTGCGGCGCTGGCGCTCGTGGGGCTACGCCGAGCGCGATGCCGACCTGGTGATCCGGCACGGGGTGATGGTGCGAACGTTCACGGTTGTCCCGTACGGGCGGATGCAGTTCGTCGACGTCACCCAGGGGCCACTCGACCGTTGGCTCGACCTCTCGACCGTCACGCTGCACACCGCGGCCGCACGCTCGGACGCCACCATTCCGCTCCTCCGCACCGAGGAGGCCAATCGGCTGCGCGACCGACTCGTCATCCTGGGCGATGTTCGTGCTGCCGGGCTCTGAGCACTGGGAGCGCTTCCATCCGCTGACGCCTCTGCTGTCGGCGTGGCGGCTCGTCGCGATCGGTCTGTTCTTCGGCGTGCAGCAGGTGCCGGAAGACGAGGTGGGGACGATCTGGCCATGGCTCGTCACCGGAGGGCTGATCCTGGCTGCATCCGCCGGCGGGTACGCCTACCTGTCCTGGCGGTGTGCAGGGTTCCACCTGACCGACGACCAACTCGAGGTGCAGCGCGGCATCTTCTTCAAGAGCCGCGGGCACGTGCCGGTCGCCCGCATCGAATCGGTCGACATCAAGCAGGATCTGCTGCCTCGGGTCCTGGGACTCGCTGAGGTCGTCGTCGAGGTGGCCTCACAGACCGGTGGCGAGGCCCAGTTGAAGTACCTGTCGCTCGTCGAGGCGGAGGGCCTGCGCGCCCGGCTCGACCTGGCGAGACGGACCGAGGCGTCGAACGTCATGACGTCACCCGAGCCGAGCATGCCCATCGCTGCCGTCGAGGATCGCGACCTGCTGCTCGCCTACGGCGTGGGTCCGGCAGTCGCCGCCGCGCTCGTCGCCCTGGCGCTCGTCAGCACGGTCGTGATCGCAGGCGTCGAAGCCGTGCTCGCGTTCGGCATCCTGGGGGTCCTCGCGATCGTGGCAACCGTCGCCTCACAGTTACGACGTGTCGATCGACTGCATGGGTTCGAGGTCCGCCGTGACTCCGACGAACTCCACATCAGCAGGGGGTTCGTCGAGAAGCTCGAGCAGCAGATCCCCTTGGCCCGTGTCCAGGCGATTCGCATCGATGAACCGTGGCTGTGGCGGCGGTTCGGTCGAGCCCGGCTCCAGGTGTCGGTCGCCGGCTACCGCGGGGCTGATCGAGCCCGAGCCGAAGCGACCGCCATCCTCATGCCGGTCGCGCGGCGCGCCGAGATCGACCGACTCGTGGCGTCTCTGGGCGGCCCCGCCCTCGGTGAGCTGCCGACCCTGGGTCCGCCACGTGCTGCCCGCTGGCGCTCGCCCTGCCGGTGGAAGCACACCCGGATCCGCCACGCCCCGGGGTTCACCATCGTCGAACGAGGCCTGCTCGGCCGGCGGACCGACTTCCTCACTTCCGAGAAGCTCCAGAGCGTCCGCATCACCAGCGGGCCGTGGCAGCGTGCCCTCGGACTGGCGACGCTGCACCTCGACACCGCCGGCTCGGGCATCGTGGTGGCGGTGCCCCACCTCGCCTCGCAGGACGCCGAACGGGAGCTCTGGACCGCTCGTTACGGGCGGCTCGCTAGTTGAGGCGAGCCCGATAGCGCTGCGCCGCAGCGGTGACCTCGGCCTGCGCCTCCGGATCGAGGCGTCGCGCCACCACATCCGCGGTGCGGACCGCCCGGTCGTAGTACCCAGCCTCGGCGAGCGCACCGACGTAGGTCAGCAGCTCTCTCGGCCCGGCGCCCGGCAGCGCGACCGCGAGGCTCGCGATCAGGGCAGCTGACCGTCGATGTTGGCGGCGTCGATGGCTTGCCATCAGGTTGTTCAGCACCCGCACGACGATCTGCATCGTGTCGACCGGTTGCAGGAAGGCAGGCGACCACGGGATCTGCGGATGTGCCGCAGCATGGCGGGCCCTGCAGTCGGATGCGTCCACCTCGACACCACTCGCGAACAGGTCGAAGAAGCGGTCGGTTCCCGTCGAGTCACCGACGATGAAGTGCCCCGGCATGCCGACCCCGTCGACCCGGACCCCGAGCCGGCGACCGACTTCGATCGCAACCACCGACAGCAGGATGGGAAGCCCCGTCCGACGGCCGACAACGCGGTCCAGATAGGAGTTGTCGGGCGCGTCGTAGTCGTCGGCGTTCCCGACGAACCCGAGATCCGCGCACAGATGGTGGACGATGCCCTCGACCGTCCGCTCCTCCACACCGGACGCGAGGCTGTCGATCTCGAGCAGGACCGCCTCGACATCGACCTCGTGGTCGTGAGCCGCCACGAGCAGCAGGGTCCGGTCCAGGGGCAGCGGGTCCTTGCGCACCGCTTCACCGAAGAGCTGCGTGGCCTCCATCGAGTGCGAGGCTACGGGTTCGCCTACATTCGGCACGATGTTCCCCGGAGCGCACGTCGAATCCAGAGGCGATCAACCTGCGGTGATCATGGCCTCGACCGGCGTCACGATCACCTACGCCGAGCTCGATGCCGAAGCCAACCGCCTCGCACGCGTGTTCCGGGCCGCCGGACTCGCTCCGGGCGACCACATCGCGTTCTGCCTCGAGAACCATCCGAGGTTCCTGTCCATCGCATGGGGGGCGCATTACGCCGGGCTCTACTACACCGCGATGTCGAGCCGCCTGACCGACGACGAGATGGCCTACATCATCGAGGACTGTGGTGCGCAGGCGCTCATCGTCTCCAGCCACAAACGCGACGCCGCCGAGCATCTCACTGACTCGATCCCGGGTGTGACGTTGCGTCTCATGCTCGACGGCACCACCGACGGCTTCGAGTCGTACGAGGACGCCATCGACGCCCAGTCGCCCGAGCCGATCGACGAGAAGCGGCTCGAGGGCGTCGACATGCTCTACAGCTCGGGCACCACGGGCCGGCCCAAGGGCGTCAAGGTCAGCCAACCGACCACGGCCCTCGGTGAAGCCGCCAGCTCGGTCCAGGGGCTCGGCCAGCTGCTGTTCGGCTTCGACGAGCACATGCGCTACCTCTCGCCGGCGCCCCTCTATCACGCCGCACCGCTGCGGTTCTGCATGGCCGTGCACCGGGTCGGCGGTGCCGTGGTCGTGATGGAGCGGTTCGATCCCGCCGAGGCCCTCAGCCTGATCGAGGAGCACCGGATCACGCACAGCCAGTGGGTCCCGACGATGTTCATCAGAATGCTCAAGCTGCCGAAAGCGACCCGTGACGCTCACGATCTGTCGAGTCTGCAGGTCGCGATCCACGCGGCAGCTCCGTGCCCGAAGCAGGTCAAGAAGGAACTGATCGAGTGGTGGGGTCCGGTGGTTCACGAGTACTACGCAGGCACCGAGGGCAACGGCTTCGTCTACTGCAACAGCGACGACTGGATGAGTCACCAGGGCACCGTCGGCAAGGCGCTCGTCGGCACCGTGCACATCGTCGGCGACGACGGAGCCGACTGTCCCCCAGGCGAACCGGGGACCGTCTTCTTCGAGGGCGAGATGGCCGCGACGTTCGAGTACCACAACGATCCCGACAAGACCGCCGAGTCGCGGGACCCGAAGGGTCGTGGCTGGAGCACCCTCGGCGACGTCGGCTACCTCGACGACGACGGGTTCCTGTATCTGACCGACCGCAAGGCGTACATGATCATCTCGGGCGGCGTGAACATCTACCCGCAGGAAGCCGAGAACGCTCTCGCCATGCACCCGAAGGTGTTCGATGTGGCGGTCTTCGGCGTCCCGAACGACGACTTCGGCGAAGAGGTGAAGGCCGTCGTGCAACCGGCCGAAGGGGTGACCGGCGATCAAGACCTCGCACGCGACCTCATCGCCTTCTGCCGCGATCAACTCGCCGACGTCAAATGCCCCCGTTCGATCGACTTTCGCGCCGAGCTGCCCCGCCACCCGACCGGCAAGCTCTACAAGCGGCTCCTCAAGGACGAGTACTGGGCCGACGCCGGCCGCACGATCTGACACGTGACCAAGCCGTTTCTCGACCACCGGTCGCCCATTCCGTTCGCTCACCGGGGCGGCGCGAGCGCCGCTCCCGAGAACACGCTGGCGGCGTTCCAGTACGCCGTCGACGAGGGCTACACCTACGTCGAGACCGATGTCCACGCCACTGCCGACGGGGTCCTCATCGCATTCCACGACGACCGTCTCGATCGGGTCACCGACCGCACCGGCCTCATCGCCGAGCTGAGTTGGCGGGAGGTTCGCGAGGCGAGAGTCGACGGCTCTGAACCCATTCCACTGTTCGAAGAGCTCCTGACCACGTGGCCGGACCTGCGCGTCAACGTGGACCCGAAAGCCGACCGGTCGGTCGAGCCGCTGATCGAGGTCATCGGTCGGACCGGCGCCCTCGACCGTGTGTGCGTCGGCGCATTCAGCGATCGCCGGATCGACCGGATCCGCGACGCGCTCGGCGGCGATCTGTGCACCGGCATGGGACCGCGACAGGTCGCGAAGCTCGCGGCGGCGGCCACCGGCGTGCCCTTCCTCGGTCGATTCCGCAGCGACTGCGCGCAGGTCCCGGTGAAACAGGGACCGCTCCCCCTGGTCACCAGGAGGTTCATCGAGACCGCGCACGATCATGGCGTGGCCGTGCACGTGTGGACGATCGACGACGCGCCGGAGATGGAACGCCTGCTCGACCTCGGTGTCGACGGCATCATGACCGACCGCCCCTCGGTGCTGCGCGAGGTCCTCGTCGCCCGGGGGCAGTGGGACTCCACGTGATCCTGCCGCTCACACCGCTCGACTTCCTGGCGAGGGCGCGACGTCTGTTCGCCGACCGGATCGGGGTGATCGACGGTGACCACCGGTTCACCTACGCCGACTTCGGAGAACGCTGCGATGCGCTCGCCCGGCTCCTGGTCGACGAGTGTGCGATCCGGCCCGGCGACGTGGTGGCGTGGCGGTGCGGGAACACCCACGAGCTGCTCGAGGCCTACTTCGGGGTGCTCCTCGCGGGGGCAGTCCTGCTGCCGGTCAACATCCGGCTCGCACCGGCCGAGATCGATTTCGTGCTCCGTGACGCAGACGCCCGGGTGGTGTTCCGCCACCCTGATCAACCCGAGATCGACGCTGCGGTGGCCACTCGTGTCCTCGATGAGACGCACCACGAGCTGATCGAGCACCACCGGCGGTCCGAGGTGTGGCCACGCCCCGAGATCGACGAGCGTTCCCCCGCCGAGATCTTCTACACGTCCGGCTCGACCGGCTCACCCAAAGGTGCCGTGCTCTCTCATCGCGCCCTGTACCTGCACGCGATCCACAACGCCCTGACCGGGTCGATCACGGGCCACGACGTGATTCTCCACACCATCCCCCTGTTCCACGTGAACGGGTGGGGTGTCCCGCACTACCTCACGGGCCTGGGTGGCCAGCACGTGATGCTGGCGAAGTTCGACCCGGCAGAGGTGCTTCGTCTCGTCGAGCAGCACCGCGTGACGCGGCTTCTCCTGGTCCCGACGATGGTTCAGATGTTGCTCGACCACCCTGACCTAGCGATCAGGGACGTCTCCTCGGTCGTGCAGGTCACCATCGGCGGCGCGCCGCCACCGCCCGCGATGCTGACCCAGGTCGAGCAGGCCTTCGGCGCCGAATGCGTGTGCGGATACGGCATGACCGAGACCAGCCCTTCGATGCTCCGGTCGCTCGACAAGCCGGGGCACGCGCCGTCTCCTGAGCGGCGGGCCACCACCGGCCTTCCGATCATCGGCGTCGACCTTCGCGTCTTCGATGCCGATGGGACCGAGGTGCCGTGGGACGCCGAGTCGGTCGGCGAGGTCTGCGTGCGCTCCAACCACGTCATGTCGGAGTACCTCGGCGATCCCGCAGCCACCGCGCAGGTGATCGTCGACGGCTGGCTTCACACCGGAGACCTGGCGCACGTCCGGCCCGACGGCTTCGTCCAGGTCGTCGACCGGAAGAAGGACCTGATCGTCAGCGGCGGCGAGAACATCGCGTGCCCCGAGGTCGAGCACGCCCTCCTCGAACACCCGGCGGTACGGGAGGCCTCGGTCATCGGCGTCTCCGATGACCGATGGGGCGAGGTGCCCCGGGCCTTCGTCTCGTTGGTCGACACCGACGACGAGCCACCGACCGTCGACGAGTTGATCGAGTTCGTTCGAGCACGTCTCGCGCACTTCAAGGCGCCCCGCGATGTGATCGTCTTGGACGACCTCCCCAAGGGCGGGACCGGCAAGATCCAGAAGCAGACCCTCCGGGCCTGGACGCTGTGAGCACTCCCTTCGTCCCGTACGCAACGACCTACGCGCCCCACGGCATGGTCTGCTCGGTCGACCACCTCGCGTCCTCAGCCGGGATCGGGGTCCTCCGCGACGGGGGCACCGCCGTCGACGCGGCGATCGCGGCGAGCGCCGTACTGGCCGTCACCACCCAGCACATGTGTGGCATGGGCGGCGACCTGTTCGCGCTGGTCCACACGGGCAGCACCGACGCCCCCGACTGCGTGTACGCCGCTGGCCGCGCTCCGTCAGGTGCGTCAACCACCGCCCTCCGTGCCGAGGGCCACGTCACCATGCCCTTCCGAGACCACCTCGGGCCGGTCACGGTCCCGGGGTGCATCGACGGGTGGATCACCCTGCACGAGCGACACGGCCGTCTCGGGCTCGACCGCGTCCTCGCCGACGCGGTCGAACTCGCCGACGAGGGATTCCCTGCATCGGTGTTCTCGGTGTTCATGATCGACCAGATTCGCCACGTTCCCGGCGCCGACGCCTATCTCGACGTGCGAGCGGTCGGCGACCGCGTGCGTCGGAGCGCCGTCGCCGCTCACCTCCGGGCGATCGTGGAGGATGGGCGCGACGGCTGGTACCTCGGCGCCTTCGGCGAGGCGCTGCTCGACCTCGGCGGTGGCCTGTTCACAGCCGACGACCTGACGCAGTCGCAGGCCGAGTGGGTAGCGCCGCTCGGCCTCGACGTGTTCGGACATCACGCATGGACGGTGCCACCTGTCTCGCAGGGCTACCTGTCGCTGGCAGGCTGCTGGATCGCTGAGCGCACCGATCTCGGCACCGACCCGAACGTCGGCCGGTGGGCCCACCTCATGGCCGAATCGGCTCGAGTGACCGGACACGATCGCCCCGACGTGCTGTTCGACGGTGCCGACGGGGCGGCGCTGCTGGCCGAGGACCGGCTCCGCCGCCACCTGGCGCTGATCGACCCCGACGTGCGCACGGAGGTACCCGAGCTCCACCGCGACGGAGGCACGATCCACCTGGCGACGGCCGACCGTGACGGGATGGCCGTCTCGCTGATCCAGTCGAATGCCTCAGGGTGGGGAGCGCACCTCATCGCGGCCGAGGTGTTCCTCCACAACCGGGGCAACGCCTTCGTGCTCGACGACGACCACCCGGCGGCCTATGCACCCGGTCGACGCCCGCCCCACACGTTGTCACCCGCGCTCGTGACCAACACCGACGGGTCCCTCCGAGCAGTGCTGGGCACGATGGGCGGCGACAGTCAGCCGCAGATCATCCAACAGCTCCTCACCCGGCTCCTACACCACGGGCAGGACCCGGCTGCCGTGGTTGCCGCGCCCCGGGTCTTGCTGTCCGGCGGCACGACCGGGTTCGACCTGTGGGCGGGCGAAGGTCCGACCACCACCAAGGTCGAGGCCCATGCGCCGCCGGCCTGGGCCGAAGGGCTCGCGAACCGAGGACATGTGGTCGAGACCGAGCCCGCCTTCAGCTCGGGCGCGGGCCACGCGCACGTCATCGAGGTCACCCCGAGCGGCGGGTGGCGCGGGGCGAGTGATCCACGGGCCTACACCGGCTCAGCCTCAGGACACTAGGTGTGCCGTGGATGGCCGCGCTGTGGACGAGGAAAGCCACGACGGTCTCGGGGATCCACTGCAGAACAGTTGACTGCCGTGGTCAGCTCTGAAGGGCGCCACTCTGCCGTTGATCCCCCAATCCACCGTGGATCGCATTGGTCAGAGCCGCGGTATCCACGGCAGTCCCGGGCATCCACGACAGACGGTGGCTTGCCGTGGCCAGCTCCACCGGACCCGATTCCGCCGTGGATACCTGACTCCGCCGGGGACCGCAGCGCTCTGAGCCCTGGTATCGACGACGGTTTCGGGGATCCACGGCGGAGCGCCGCGGATGGACCCGCCACCCCTACGTCGGATCGGTGAACTTCGGCGGACGCTTCTCGAAGTAGCTCATGACCGCTTCGGTCTGGTTTGGACTGCCGATCAGCTTGCCGATGGTGGCGCGCTCGGCGGCGAACTGTTCGGCCAGGCCCACGCGACCGGCGAGGTCGAGCAGCCTCTTCGCTCCGCGAATCGCATCGGGACTCTTCCCGGCGATCTCGTGTGCGAGCGCCATCGCCTCGGCGCGCGGGTCGTCGGCCACCCGGGTCGCGAGACCGATGCGGACCGCCTCGTCGGCTTCGACCATGCGTCCGGTGAACGTGAGTTCCTTGGCGACGTCGTTTCCCACGAGCCGGTGCAGGGTCGCGGTGCCGGTCATGTCGGGGATGAGACCCCATCGGACCTCGAGAACGGACATCTTGGTGTCGGGCGCCACGATGCGGATGTCGGCCCCGAGCGCGATCTGCAGCCCGCCACCGAGAACGGGACCGTGGAGTGCCGCGACGACCGGCACCGCGAGCTCCATCCACCCGTAGGCGGACTGCTGTGCGAAATGGGTGATCCGGTCGCCGGTCTCGCCGATCGACGCAACGTCGTCGGTCCCACCGTCGTTCACATCGGCTGCGGTGGCTTCGGACGCGGACTCCTCGGCACCTGCCATCTGCTGGAAGCTGCCGAAGTCGAGGCCCGCGCAGAATCCACGCCCCTCACCCGAGAGCACGACCGCCCGGAGTCCCGACTCGTGCTTCAGCGACGTCGATGCGTCGACCAGTCCCCGGAACATCGCCTGGTCGAGGGCGTTCATCTTGTCGGCGCGGTTGAGCCTCACGTCGGCGACGCCGTCGTCGTCGATGGTGATGGTGACTCGATCTGACATGCGCGGACCTCCCGTGGCGTGGGGGTCCAGTGTGACACCCGCCCGAACGTCGCCGCGGATCCGATCTCCTGACGCGACTCCGTGGGCCCAGCGCCGTAACGTGCCCTGCCGTCTGCGTCCTGTTCGCACCCTTCGTCATGACCTCAACGACCCCCCGCCAGATGATCTCGGTGCTGGCCGCGTTCGCGATCGCCCTGACTGCGTGGACGGCCGACGCCTCGACGTCGAAGGCCGAGCGATCCTCGGTGTTCGCCGGAGAAGCTCGGTCGTTCGACGAGTTGCCTCCCGTGCTCCACGGCGTCGACTCGTTCCGGAGCCACCGAGACCTGCTGGCCGTCGACCTCGACAGTGCGGCGTACGACCGGGTGCGGTCCGAGTACGACGAGACCTCAGGTGCGCTCACGGCTGCGTTGCAGCAGCGGTTCGATTCGGAGGTGGAGATCTCGCTGCTCTCCGCTTCGCGCGACCGCGAACTCGGTGCGCTGGGCGCGGCCACCGCTCGGCGTGACAGCTTCGCCGGGGTGGCCGACGAACTGAGCGACTCCATCGGTGACCTGGCTGCCGAGGTGTTCATGGGCGCCGACCCGGGCGCAGTCCTCGCAACACTCGAGGACCCGGCGGCGGCCAACGAGCAACAGCGCGATCGCGCCCTGACCGTCGCCGCGGTGAACTCGTTGGTGGCAGAGCGCAACGCCGCCCTCGAGAACGTCGAGCGTGCGGAGGCGTCGCGGATCACCGCCTCGAATCGCATCGACGAGATCGATCAGCAACTCGCCCTGGCGACCGAACGGGTCGCCCAGTCGACCGACACGTCGGCACAACTCGGCCCGGTGCTCGCAGAGCAACGCGAGGGGGTCGAGACGGAGCGGGCGCTCGCCGGGGTGCGCGGAACCGACTTCAGCCTCGTCGCACTCGACGCCTACTACCGAGCAGCCGCGACTCGGGCCGAGATCGATCCCACCTGCGGCATCGAGTGGTGGGGCCTCGCGGGCATCAGCCGGGTGGAGGGCCGGCACGGCACCTTCGGGGGCTCGACCCTCGATGCATCGGGCACGTCGGATCCTCCGATCGTCGGCATCCCCCTCGACGGCTCGAACGGCACCGCCCTCATACGCGACAGTGACGGCGGCGCCTACGACGGCGACCCGTCCATCGACCGAGCGGTCGGTCCGATGCAGTTCATCCCGGACACGTGGAGGCGCTACGCCGCCGACGGGAACGGCGACGGGGACTCGTCTCCTCAGAACATGTACGACGCGACCGCAGCCGCGGCGTCCTACTTGTGCAGCTCGAGCCGGAGTCTGTCTTCCGACGAAGGTCTGCGGGCGGCCTACTTCTCGTACAACCGCAGCGAGGCCTACGTGAACAACGTGCTCTCGCAGGCGCGGAACTACCAGGCGCTGCTCACCATCGGTGATCGCAGTGGGTGACGCAGCTCGACGCTCATCGGCCGCCTTCGTGGCGATCGCAGTGCTGCTCGGCGCCTGCGGTGGGGGCAGCGACGATCCGCCGACCCCTGGGACCTCGGCGACATCGCCGCCCACCTCGGTCCTCGAGCCCGTCGTGGGCGGCGACGACTCCGGCACCAACGCCGACGACCCCGCCTCGCAACCGACCGAGGCCGACGATCCCGTCTGCGACAACTTTCGCAGCCTCGTTGCGCCGAACGCTCCGTGCGACGACATCGTACGGACCATCGAGCCGCCCGAGTGCTCGGCAGCGAACGGCACGCCCGTCGACTGCTCGGCGATCCCCCGGGTGGCCCGCGTCGGCGAGGTGTCCGGAGCCGTGTTGGGTGGCCAACCGGTTCGACCCGACATCGAGGCCGTTCAGTTCGGGCGCGGACCGGGGCCCACCAACACGTCGCTGCTGTTGTTCGTGGGTGCTCCGCTGCCGGCGACGACCACCGACCAGCTCGAGCTGGCGGTCGTGTTCGACGATCCCGACGCCGAGGGCTGCGAAGCGCAGGGCGAGTCCTGGGACGGCGGGAGCTTCGTCAGCGTGCTGCGGCTCGGTCCCGGGCCGACACGGGTCACCGACCTGGGTTGCCGTCCCGACGGTTTCGCCGAGATCAGCCAACGCAGCAGCTGGCTCGTGTCGGGCTCGACGGTCATCGTCCATCTCCCGGTCGATCTTCCCGGGACCCCGAGTCGGGTGACCGGCACCTTCCGGGCTGCGCCCGACTTCGTCTTCGACGACGGCCGCTCGATCACCCGCCGCCTCGACGCAGGCGCATGGAGCTTCGACGAGCCGCTCGACCCGTGATGCACTAGTTTCGGCCGGACGCGGGGACCCGGTGGTGGTTGACAAGTTGTCACCAGGCACTTACGGTCGCCGCCACGTGACGTCTGTCACGTTGCGACGACCGTCGCTCCTTTCCCACATATCGATCCGGGGGGTTCCGTGATCCGCTCTGCAGGACGTTCGACGAGGTGGCTCAGGCTGCTGGCGTTGTTGATGGTGTTCGGCATGTTCGCTGCCGCATGTGGCGGAAGCGATGGAGGCAGCGAAGGCGCCCAGCCGACCGATGACCCCTCCGGAACGCCGCCCGAGCCCGAAGGCGATCCCGCCCCCGGCGGATCGGTCACCTACGCGCTCGAGGCCGAGACCAACGGTGGCTTCTGCCTCGCCGAAGCCCAGCTCGCCATCTCGGGCATCCAGGTGGCGCGATCGATCTACGACACCCTGACCGCCCCGAACGCAGACGGCGAGATCACGCCGTTCCTCGCCGAGAGCTTCAGCGCGAACGAGGACTCGACCGAATGGACCTTCGTGCTCCGGGAGGGCGTGAAGTTCCACGACGGCACCGACCTCACCGCCGAGGTCGTCAAGAACAACATCGACGCCTACCGCGGCACGTACGAGGGTCGCAGCCCGGTGCTGTTCACCTTCGTCCTCCAGGACATCGAGAGCGTCGACGTCGTCGATCCGCTCACGGTCAAGGTGACCACCTCACGTCCGTGGGTCGCGTTCCCGTGGACGATGTGGAGCTCGGCTCGCTTCGGCATCATGTCGCAGAGCCAGCTCGACAGCGAGAACTGCGCCGACGACATGGTCGGCACCGGCCCGTTCGCACTCGAGAGTTCGTCGGACTGGGTCGTCGGTGAGTCGATGACCCTTCAGAAGAACCCCGACTACTGGCAGACCGACGCCAACGGCGTCCAGCTCCCATACCTCGACACCCTGATCTACAAGCCGATCCCGGACGGGACCCAGCGGGTCAGCGCCCTCGAGACCGGCGAGGTACAGATGATCCACACCAGCTCGACCCAGCAGATGGTCGAGCGTCTCCAGCCGCTGGCCGACTCGGGCGACATCAACCTGTACCAGACCGATTCGTTCGGCGAGGTCAACTACTTCATGTTGAACGTCACCAAGCCGCCGTTCGACAACAAGAACGCCCGCATCGCCGTGGCGGCCGGCGTCGACCGAGAGCTGCTCGACGAGGTGCGTGGTGGCGGCATCGCCACCATCGCCAACGGACCGTTCCAGGCCGACGTGCTCGGTCACCTCGAGGACACCGGCTTCCCGGCGTTCGACCCGGTGGTTGCCGAGGAGGCGGCGGCGAAGTACGAGGAGGAGACGGGTACGCCGCTCGAATTCACCTACTCCACCACCGCCGTCGAGGAGAACACGCTGACCGCCCAGGAAATCCAGGGCCAGCTCGCCGAGGTCGGAATCAAGATGAACATCCGTTCGTCGGCCGACCAGGCCACCCTCATCAACGAGGCCATCGCCAAGGACTTCGACGCCTTGGGCTGGCGCAACCACCCGGGCGCCGACCCGGACACCCAGTACAACTGGTGGTACGTCGGCTCCCTCGTCAACTTCGGTGGCATCGACGACCCTGAGGTGATCCGGTTGTTGGACGCTGGTCGCGAGACCGCCGATCCGGCCGAGCGCAAGCAGATCTACGAGGACCTGAACCGTCGCTTCGGCGAAGAGGTCTTCAACGTCTGGACGACGTTCACGATCTGGGCGCTCGCAGCGGCTCCCGATGTCAACGGCCTTCTCGGGCCAAACCTGCCCGACGGCACCGAACCGTTCCCGGGGTTGGCGACCGGAGCACCCGTGTCCGGGCTGTTCGTGAACACCACCCCGCCCGCCGGCGGCTGAGAGACGACCCGGCCCGCAGGAGGTTGACGAGCACGAAGTGAGGAACACGTGAAGACCATTGCGGTGCGACTTGGCCAGGTGCTGATCGTCCTGGTCTTGGTCACACTCCTCACCGCCCTGCTCATCAATCTCTTGCCGGGCGACCCGGTCGAAGTCATCATTCCGTTCGGCAGCGACGCCCAGCGGGAGGTCCTGCGGGAGGACCTCGGGCTCGACAAGTCACTGCCCGAGCAGTACACGACCTGGCTCGGCAACTTCATCTCGGGCGACTTCGGGAACTACTACCGGCAGAGCAAGGTCGATCCGGTCGCGGATCGAGTCACCGCGAGCGCTCCCGTGTCGATCCTGCTCGTGTTCTACGCCCAGTTCCTCGCGCTGCTGTTCGCCATCCCGCTCGGAGTGCTCACGGCGCAGCGGGCAGGGTCGAAGTTCGACCGGATCACGAACACGACGATGTTCGCGCTCCTCTCGATCCCGAGTTTCGTCTTGGCGTATCTCTTGTCGTACCTCGTCGGGGTCAAACTCGGCTGGTTGCCAGCGGTCGGGTACACCCGCATCACCGAGGACTTCGGCGAGCACGTGCAGTCGATGATCCTGCCCGCCGTGAGCCTCGCCGTCGGACAGATCGCGGTCTACATGCGGCTGCTCCGCACCGACCTCGTTGCGACGCTCCAGGAGGACTTCGTCCTGATGGCGAAAGCCAAGGGCCTCAAGCCACGGCGCGTCATGTGGCGGCACGCCCTGCGGCCGTCGAGCCTCACCCTGCTCACCGTTGCCGGCCTCAACGTCGGCACGCTCCTCGGAGGCGCCCTCATCATCGAGATCATCTTCGACATCCCTGGCATGGGAACGCTGATCTTCGAAGCCATCAGCGAACGCCAATATGTGGCACTCCAGAGCCTCGTGGCGTTGATCGCGATCGCCTACGTGGCCGTCAACGTGACGGTCGACATCCTCTACCGCATCCTCGACCCTCGGATCCGACATGCCTGACTCGCAGCGACACGATGAGACCGACGTCATTCTCGCGGCGACCGGCGGCATGCCGGCGCTCGACACCGAGATGGATGTCGATGCCGAGACCGAGATCGAGATGGCCGCCACGAAGAAGCTGGGCATCATGGGCTGGCTCGCGATCGGCTGGCTCGCCCTCATCTTGGTGATGGCGATCATTCCGGGGATCTTCCCCTTCGGCGAGCTCGGCGAACGCGACATCGAAGCGCTTCGCAACGACGAGGGCGTGAGCATCGCGCATCCCTTCGGGTTCGACAGCCGCGGCTCGGACCTCGCGACCCGGGTCATCTACGGGTGCCGCGCCTCGGTCATCGTCAGCGTCGGGTCGATCCTCTTCGGGCTGGTGATCGGCGGCATCCTGGGCCTGATGAGTGGCTACTTCAGAGGCCGCCTCGACTCGGTCATCGTCAACGTGTTCAACGTGATGCTCGCCATTCCGGCACTGGTGTTGGCCCTGACGCTGGCGACCGTGTTCGCCAGTGGGGACAACGTCTCGTACACACGAAGACTCGTCGTGGTGACCCTGGCCATCGGCATCGTGTCCGTTCCGATTCTGGGCCGCATCACGCGTGCGTCCACGCTCACGTGGTCCGAGCGCGAGTTCGTGATCGCGGCCAAGGCGATGGGCGCACGTTCCCACCGGATCATCATCCGTGAAGTCCTCCCCAACGTCCTGCCGGCGATGTTCTCGATCACCCTGCTGGGCATGGCGATCGCCATCATCACCGAAGGCGGTCTCGCGGTGATCGGCGTTGGAATCCCTGCAGAGTTGAACACGCCGAGTTGGGGAAACCTGATCGCAACCGGGAGATCGCAGATGCTGCTCGGAGCGCCGAACCAGATCGTCGGGCCCGCGCTGTTCATCTTCTTCACCGTGCTGTCGCTCAACTACCTCGGCGACGTGG
>DATKWD010000012.1:0-43294 GCA_035529695.1 Acidimicrobiales bacterium
TCTTCGTTCGACGGCACGACCCCGTCGCTCACCAGGAACGCCATCGTCCGGGTGTGGTCCGCGAGCAGCCTGAGCGCCACATCGGTGCGTTCGTCGGTGCCGAGCGACGCCCCGGTCACCGACTGCGCCGTGTCGAGCAGCCTCGAAACCGAGTCGGCGACGTAGAGCGACGGGCTGTCGGCGAGCACGCCGAGGATCCGCTCGAAGCCGGCACCGGTGTCGATGCCCGGTGCCTCGAGATCGGTCAGTTCGCCGTCTGCGCGGCGGAAGTACTGCGGGAACACCAGGTTCCAGAACTCGACGAACCGCTCGTCGCCATCCGGATTGGCCGGCCCGCCGTCGGGCCCGTAGGCCGCACCGAAGTCGAAGAAGAGCTCGGACGACGGCCCACACGGCCCGGTGTCGCCCATCTCCCAGAAGTTGTCCTTGTCAAGCCGCTGAATGCGGTCGCGTGGGAACCCGACGGCGTCGGCCCAGATGTCCTCGGCCTCGTCGTCGGAGGTGTGCACCGTGATCCACATGCGGTCTGCATCGATGCCGAGCGCCTCGGTCGCGAACTCGTACGCCCACGGGATCGCCTCGGCCTTGAAGTAGTCGCCGAAGCTGAAGTTCCCGAGCATCTCGAAGAAGCTCAGGTGACGGAGGCTCCGCCCGATGTCGTCGAGGTCGTTGTGCTTGCCGCCGAGCCGCACGCATTTCTGG
Organism: Acidimicrobiales bacterium; assembly: GCA_035529695.1. Taxonomy (GTDB): domain Bacteria; phylum Actinomycetota; class Acidimicrobiia; order Acidimicrobiales; family Salinilacustritrichaceae; genus DATKWD01. The sequence goes on from DATKWD010000012.1 coordinate 703, forward strand.
ACCGAGGTGGCACGCCGTGGCTCGAAGGGCGGCTCCTCCTCGCCCAGGAAGTACGGCACGAAGGGCATCATCCCGGAGTTCACGAACATCGGTGCGGACGGGTGGTGCGGGATCAGGCCGGCCGACGGCACCACGGTGTGGTGACGGGCGACGAAGAAGTCGGTCCAGATTCGACGGAGCTCGGATGCCTCCATGACGGCCGCCGAGCCTACCGGCGCGCCGCGCCATCGGTAGGGTCTGCCGCGATGCAGCGGCTACGTGGCATGGACGCCTCCTTCTTCTACATGGAGACGCCGACCTCGCACATGCACGTGGTCGGGGCGCTCGTCCTCGACCCGTCGACGGCGCCGGATGGGTACGGCCTCGGCACCGTGCGTGACCTCATCGAGTCCCGCATCCATCTGATGCCGCCGTTCCGCCGACGACTCGTCGAGGTCCCGCTCGGACTCGACCACCCCCGTTGGATCGAAGATCCCGACTTCGACATCGAACATCACCTCTCGCGGATCGCCCTGCCCGCCCCGGGCGACCAACGCAGCCTCGAGGAGTTCGTCGGTGGGTTCGCCGGACGGCCCCTCGACCGGGCCCGTCCGCTGTGGGAGCTGGTGTTGGTCGAAGGCCTCGAGGACGGAAACGTCGCGCTCGTGACCAAGATGCACCACGCGGCCATCGACGGCGTCTCGGGCGCCGACCTGATGGTGCATCTCTTCGACCTCGACCCCTCCCCTGCGCCGGTCGAGCCGCCCACCGAGCCATGGACGCCCGATGTGGTCCCGTCCGAGGTGTCCCTCGTCGCCGAGGGGCTCGTCAACCAGGCGGCGAACCCGGCCCGGATGCTCCGGCAGATGGCCAGGACCCTCTCGTCACTTGCCGATGTCTTCAAAGGGATCGGCAGCGACGACGCCGTCCTGCCCTTCTCGGCGCCGCAGGCCCCCTGGAACGGGTCGATCTCGGCGCAGCGGTGCGTGGCCTTCAGCCGGTGTGCGCTCGACGACCTCAAGACGATCAAGGCGACCTTCGGCTGCAAGATCAACGACGTCGTGCTCGCAGCGACCACCCAGTCGCTCCGCGCCTACCTCAGGACCCACGGGGCGCCCGTCGACCGTGCGTTGGTGGCCAGCTGCCCGGTGTCGGTGCGAACCGATGCAGAGGTCGGCGAGGTCAACAACCGGGTCTCCTCGATGTTCGTGGCTCTCCCGGTCCATCTCGACGATCCGCTGGACCAACTCGATCAGATCGTCGCGACCACGACCGCCGCAAAGGAACTGCACGCCGCCATGGGAGCCGACACGCTCCAGGATTGGGCCGAGGTGCTGACACCCGGCCTGTTCACGCTGGCCATGCGGAGCTACAGCCAGTTGTCGCTGGCAGATCGTCACCCGCCGCTCCAGAACCTGATCGTGTCCAACGTCCCCGGCCCGCCGGTTCCGCTCTACTCGGCCGGGGCGACGGTTCGAGCCACCTACCCGCTCGGTCCACTCATCGACGGAGCCGGCATGAACCTCACGGTGATCTCGAACATGGGGAACCTGGATGCGGCACTGATCGCCTGCCCCGACCTCGTGCCCGACCCGTGGCTGGTCACCGACGGCTTCGCCGAAGGGATCGACACGCTTCTCCGGCTCGCCGTCTGAGCGGTCAACATGGAGTGATGGCTCCCCTCACGTCGCTCGAAGCAGGCATGCGGATCCCGTTCGGAGGCAATCAGTTCACCGAGGTCCCCGCCGAGCTGGCCGCCTCGTTCGAGGCGGGAGACCATCTCGTCGTCGTGCAGTCGACCGGGACCCTCCTGCGTATCCCGTCCGCCGATCTCGCCGCCGCGCACCGGGCCGTCGACGCCGCCGCCGGAGCGTTCACTGGGCTACGTCGGGTGTCCGACGATTCGGTGTCGCACTTCTTCGGTGAGTTCGCCGATCGGTTGACCGATCCGAGCGCCTTCGCCGCCGTCGCCGAGGCGAACGCTGCGGACGTGGCCGACGCGACCTCGCGAGGTCGTTCGACCACCCGACTCGCGCTGAGCGAGACCATGCGCGCTGACATGGTCGAGGGTCTGCGAGCCTGGGCGTCGCGGTCCTCGGGCATCGGCGACGTCATCGAACGCACCGAGCACGACGGGTGGCACGTCGAGCAGATCCGTGCAGGCCTCGGCGTCATCGGATTCGTGTTCGAGGGGCGACCGAACGTCTTCGCCGACGCCGCCGGTCTGCTTCGTACCGGGAACACCGTGGTCTTCCGCATCGGATCCGACGCACTTCGCACCGCGCGCGCCATCGTCGGGCACGCCGTCGAGCCGGCGCTCGCCGCATCGGGCCTTCCCGCCGGATCGCTCTCGCTCGTCGACGCGGCCTCACGGGCGAGCGGCTACGCGCTGTTCACCGACCGACGCCTCGCGCTCGCTGTTGCTCGTGGTTCGGGCCCGGCGGTCGAGCAGCTCGGAACCGTGGCCGCCCAGTGCGGGATCCCGGTGAGCCTTCACGGCACGGGTGGCGCGTGGATCGTCGTCCATCCCGAGGCCGACAGCGCCTCGTTGGGCGCCGCGGTCGAGCACTCGCTCGACCGCAAGGTCTGCAACACCCTCAACACGATCTGTGTGACCCGTGGCGCCGCGAACGAGCAGACGCGTGTGATCCTCGAGGCGTTCGAGCGGGCCGGCTCGAGGCGCGACACCGTGACGAAGGTCCACGTGACCGAAGGAGACGAAGCAGTGATCCCCCCGGCTTGGTTCGCACCGGTAGCGATCGATCGAGCCACCGGGACCGTGACCGAACCACAGACCCAGTCGATCGGTCGCGACCAACTCGGGCACGAGTGGGAGTGGGAGAACAGCCCCGAGGTGACCCTGTGTCTGGTCGAGTCGGTCGACGAGGCGGTCGAGTTGTTCAACACGCAAAGCCCGCACTTCGCCGCCAGCCTCGTGGGAGGAGGCGACGCAGCCCATCAGCACTTCTACGAGGCCGTCGACGCACCGTTCGTCGGCAACGGCATGACCCGCTGGGTGGACGGTCAGTATGCGTTCGACCGTCCCGAGTTGGGTCTCTCGAACTGGGAGCGAGGGCGGCTCCTCGGCCGTGGCGGCGTCTTGAGTGGTGACAGCATCTACACGGTCCGCACTCGCGCCACCCAGCACGACCCGCACCTCCGGCGCTGAAACCGGGTCAGCGTGCGGGGCGGGCGAGTTCGTCGCGGATCTGTGCCTCGGTCTCGGCCATCGCGTCGCGTCCCTCGGCCACGGCCAGACGGAGGTCCTGACCGAATGCCCTGACCGCGCTTCCGAGGTCGGCAGACACCCGTTCGGGCGCGTAGCGATCGACGGTCTCCTTCACCATCCGCACGAGCCAGAAGGAGATGCCGAAGCCGAAGCCGGCACCGATCACCAACCAGAAGAGCCGCTTGAACATGGTTCAGGCGTCTCCGTTCGTGCGCCGCAGCTGTCGGGCGGCCCGCGCCGTCCCCGACGCGAACGCGATCGCCTTGATGGCGGGGTTCGAAAGCGCCAGATAAGCGAGGCGCGACGCCGAATCGACGGTTCCACCGATCGACTCGGCCGTCTCGAGCAGCCCGTCGACCCGCTCGAGCTCCTGGTTGGTCTGCACGACCGTGGCCCGGAGCTCCTGCACCACCGGCACCGTCTCGGAGACGAGCGCATCGACGGCCCGCTCCATCGACTTCAGGGCCCGCTGCATCGATGCAGCCAGCACCACGAGGACGCCGACCCCGATCACCGCTGCGACGGCCACGATGATGGCCGCGAGGTCGTTGTCGTTCACGCGTGCTCTCCGTTCACATCGTCGGATCCGGTCACATCGTCGGATCTGGCGCCCAGATCCTGCGAGACGGACTCGTCGACCGGGCTTGGCTTGCTGTTGCGGTGGACACCCATTCGTGTGCTGATCTCCCGTTCGAATCCGTGGGTCGAGGGCTGGTAGTACACCCGATCGGCCACCTCGGCTGGTCGATGGTCCTGGGGAACCCAGCCTCGGGGGTCGTCATGAGGATACCGATACCCCGCTCCGTGCCCGAGGTTGGCTGCCCCCTGGTAGTGCGCGTCTCGGAGATGAAGCGGCACCTCCCCCGATGGTGCCGACCGGGCGTCCTCGAGCGCCTGCCAGATACCGGACGCGGCCCGGTTGGACTTCGGCGCCGTCGCCAGGTGCACCACCGCCTGAGCCAGATTGAGCTGCGCCTCGGGCAACCCGACGAACTCGACGGCTCGCGCGGCGGCGTCCGCGACGACGAGGGCCATCGGATCGGCCATTCCGACGTCCTCGCTGGCCAGGATCACGAGACGGCGAGCGATGAATCGGGCGTCTTCGCCGGCCTCGAGCATCCGGGCCAGCCAGTAGAGGCCGGCGTCGGGATCCGAACCACGGATCGACTTGATGAAGGCGCTGACGACGTCGTAGTGGTCATCGCGGCCGTAGCGGAGCGCATTCGTGCCGAGCGCCGCCTCGGCGTCCGCGAGGGTGACCACGGGTGGAGCCGAGCGTGCTCGTGCGAGTTCGATCGCGACCTCGAGGCTGGTCAGTGCGTGACGACCGTCGCCCGCGGCTCGCTCCGCCAGGTGGTCGAGGGCCTCGGGCACGGCTTCGGCACCTTCGTGCATCAGCCCTCGGCCGATGAGGTCGCGCACGGCAACGAGGTCGAGCGGCACCAGGCGGAACAGGGTCGAACGCGACCGCAGCGGCGCGTTCACCTCGAAGTACGGGTTCTCGGTGGTCGCTCCGATCAGCACGATCAGGCCCGACTCGACCGACGGGAGGAGCCCGTCCTGTTGCGCCTTGTTGAATCGGTGGACCTCGTCGAGAAACAGAATCGTGCCCTGCTGGTGCTCGCCGAGTCGGGCTTCGGCCCGTGCCGCGACCTCACGCACGTCCTTGATCGACGCCGAGGTGGCCGACAACTGCTCGAAGGCCTTGGCCGTGTGCAGCGCGATGGTCTTGGCCAGCGTCGTCTTTCCGGTCCCCGGTGGCCCCCAGAACAACACCGAGTGCAGTCGGTCACCCTCGATCAGGACGCGGAGGGGTTTGCCCGAACCGAGCAGGTGATCCTGGCCGACGATGTCGTCGAGCGACCGGGGGCGGAGCCGCGCTGCCAGGGGCTGCTGACCCGCGAGTGCCTCGCGGGCAGCATTGGCGAAGAGGTCGTCGGCCACGTCCCATCCTGCCCCACCTGCGGGTCATCGAACCGGGCCCGCGCCGCGGCTACCTTCAGGACATGGACGCCGGCGCCATCAGGTTCGTCACCTTCGCCGTCGCGGTTCTCGTCGTCGTCGCCTACGCCATGTTCGTCATCTGGCGGGTCCGCGTGCACCGCCGTCGTCGCGAGGCCGAGGGCGAGAAGCGCGCCGGCACCGAGACCCTGAGCTCAGCGGCAACGCTTCGACCGAGCACCCCTGATGCCATCGCGCCGGCCTCGACACCCGCCACCCCCTCGGAGCCACCTGTCCGCCCGACCTCTGGAACTCAGCGGCCTGCGACGGTGCTCGAAGCGGTTGCCGGGATCGCGCTCCCCCACGATCTCGTCCCTCACCCCGACGTCACGCCGCGACTCGGAGCCTTGGACCGAGTCGCGCTCGCCGGCTCGATGATCTCGCTCGAGGACCTCCAATCCGGCCTGGAGGACTCGCTGGGCGCGCTCGGCTACACGATCACGTGGGCCGACTGGGAGGGCCTGGCACGACGGGGTGAGGCCGAGCTCAGAGTCGACGTCTACACAGCACCGCGCGCCGCGCACATCGAGGGCGTGCCGGCGTTCCCGCTGGCGGCCGAGGGCGCAGTCATCGTGGACTTCTGGATCCCCAAGGCCGACTGAGGCCTTCGCTCACCTTTCTGGCTGTCGGGCCTTCAGGCTCTCGCCCTCCTGCCAACGTGCCAACGTCCACAACGCGTCGGAAAGTCGATTGAGGTAGCGGGCCGGCGCGGCTCCTGGCTCGACGATGCCGACCACCTCGCGTTCGGCCCGGCGCACGACCGTCCGTGCGACGTCGAGCGCAGCGCCGACCGGCGTGCCGCCGGGGATCACGAACTCGGTCGGGGGGTCGAAACGCTCGGTCACGGCGTCGATGAGCTCTTCGAGCGCCGACACCATCTCATCGGTGATCTTGGTCGTGCCGTCGGTGAGCTTGTGGTGATTGTCCTGCGCCGTGGAGAGCTCGGCCATCGCGACATAGAGGTCCCGTTCGATCCCGGTGAGCACGGTGTCGAGCTCACTGCCTCGCTCGGTCAGCGCACGCGCCAGTCCGAGCGTCGCCTGTGCCTCGTCGACGGCACCGCACGCCCGGGTGATCGGAGAGTCCTTCGACACGCGTCCGCCGAACAGCAGGCCCGTGGTGCCATCGTCACCGGATCGTGTGTAGACCTTCATGGCGTCACCTCAGTCAGCGGGTGGCGGGAGGAGCCGGATGCCGAGCTCGGCGAGTTGGGTGTCCTCGACCGCCGATGGGGCGTCGGTCATCGGGTCGATCCCCGACTGGGGTTTCGGGAACGCGATGATCTCGCGGATGTTGTCCTCGCCGGCGAGGATGGCGATCAGGCGTTCCATCCCGAACGCGAAGCCCCCGTGGGGCGGCGCGCCGTACTCGAACGGCGTGAGGAAGAACTCGAAACGCTTCTTCGCCTCCTCCTCGGAGATCCCGAGGAGCCTGAAGACGCGGTGCTGGAGCTCCGGATCGTGGATCCGGATGCTCCCCGAGCCGAGCTCCCAGCCGTTGAGCACGAGGTCGTAGGCCCAGGCGCGGACGCTCATCGGGTCCGACTCGAGCTTGTCGAGATCCTCGGGATGAGGGTGGCAGAACGCGTGGTGGCCCGGCTTGGGGCGCCCCGTCGCCTTGTCGACCCCGACGAAGAGCGGGAAGTCGACGACCCAGAGGTACTTGTAGGTGCCGTCGCTGACGGGTGGTCGGGCGATGTCGTTGCGAAGCGTCCCGAGCACCTCGCAGGTGGTCATCCACTCGTCGGCGACGAGCAGGAGCAGGTCACCGGGTTCGGCACCGGTGCGGTCGACGAGCGCTTTCAGCTCGGCGTCAGAGAGGAACTTGGCCACCGGTGAGTCGAGCCCGAGGTCGTCGGCGACCCGCATCCACACGAGCCCCTTGGCGCCCGCGGCCTTGGCGCGGTCGGTCATGGCGTCGAGCTTGTTGCGGCCGTGGTCGGCCGACCCGCCCGGCACCCGCAGTCCCTTGATCGACTCGGCCGAACCGAAGGCCTTGAACTCGGTGTGCGCGAACACCTCGGTCAGTTCGATCAGCTCCATCGCGAAGCGAGTGTCGGGCTTGTCACTCCCGAACCGGTTCATGGCGTCGTGCCAGGTCATGCGCTCGATCGGCCCGGGACGCTCACCCACGATGGCTTCAGCCGCGTCGAGCACCGTCGTCTCGGTCGCCGCCAGGACGTCCTCGACGGTCACGAAGCTCATCTCCATGTCGAGCTGCATGAACTCGAACTGCCGGTCGGCGCGGAGGTCTTCGTCGCGCAGGCACCGGGCGATCTGGTAGTAGCGGTCGACTCCGCCGACCATCAGCAGCTGCTTGAAGAGCTGGGGCGACTGCGGAAGTGCATAGAACGATCCCGGCCGGTGCCGCGCCGGGACGAGGAACTCTCGCGCGCCCTCGGGCGTCGACGGCATGAGCATCGGGGTCTCGACCTCGACGAAGCCCTGGGCTTCCATGGCGGCACGGACCGCCGTGTTGACGCGCGATCGGATGCGGAGGTTGCGCTGCATGCGCTCACGTCGGAGATCGAGGTAGCGGTAGCGAAGCCGTACCGACTCATCGACCTCGTCTGCTCGTTTGTCGATGGGGAACGGAGGCGGCGTCGCCGTCGAGAGGATCTCGACCTGGCAGTCGCCGAGCTCGATGTCGCCGGTCTCGAGGTCGGCGTTGGCCGTGTCGTCCGGACGAACGCGCACGGTCCCGGTGATGCGGACGACGAACTCGCTGCGAAGATCGTGGTTGCCGTCGACGACACACTGCGTGACCCCGGTGTGGTCGCGGATGTCGATGAACGCCAGGTGCTCTCCGTGCTCGCGGCGACGCGCCACCCAGCCGCACAACGCGACCTCCTGACCTGCGTGCTCGGCGCGGAGCTCACCGCAGTAGTGGGTTCGCATGCCGACGGCAACAGGCGTCACTGATCCTCCAAGATCGATCCGATGGTGCTCAGCATGACCGACCTGGCCACGGTTTCCTGCCCTTTTCCGGTCCGGAGGTCCCGAATGGTCACGGTCCCGTCGGCAACCTCGTCGTCGCCGACGATCACCGCAACTGCTGCCGACGATCGGCCAGCCACCTTCATCTGCGCCTTCATCGATCGGCCGTCGAAGGCCCGGTCGACCCGCAGCCCTGCGGTGCGCAGCTCGGTGGCGAGGCTGTTGGCCTGACCGCCGGCCACGTCGACGACGAACACGTCGAGCGTGGAGGTCGGCGCGTCGAAGGCTCCCTCGGCGTCGCAGGCGAGCAACACCCGCTCGATGCCCGAGCCGAATCCGATACCCGGGGTCGGGGGGCCGCCGAGCAGTTCGACGAGGCCGTCGTAGCGGCCGCCGCCGATGATCGTGTTCTGGGCCGCGTCGAGCGCGGATGACTGGAACTCGAACGTGGTGTGCACGTAGTAGTCGAGCCCGCGCACGAGGCGTGGCTCGACGTCGTGGTCGATCCCGAGGGAACGCAGCCCGCCTCGAACGGCCTCGAAGTGGGCGGCGGCCTCGTCGCTGAGGTCATCGATCAGCTTGGGGGCCGCCCCGATCACCTGCCGGGTGGCCCGCCGCTTGCTGTCGAGCACACGAAGGGGGTTGGTGTCGATCTTGTCGGCATCGGAGGGGTCGAGGTCGCCGCGATGTTCGGTGAGCCAGGTTCGCAACGTCGTTCCGTAGCGGGCCCGATCATCGGTGGTCCCCATCGAGTTCACCGCCAGGCGCACCTGCGACAGCCCGAGGGCACCGAGGTAGCTGCTCGCCAGTGACAGCACCTCGACGTCGAGTTCGGGGTCGGCGGCACCCATCGCCTCGATCCCCAGCTGGTGGTGCTGTCGCAGCCGCCCTGCCTGGGGCTTCTCGTATCGGAAGGCCGGGGTCAGGTACCACGCCTTGAACGGGGTGAGGGGCCGCTGCTGGATGAACGCCCGGGCCACCGATGCCGTGCCCTCCGGGCGGAGCGCGAGGTGCCGGGGAGGATCGGACTTGTCGAAGAAGTCGTACATCTCCTTGGTGACGACGTCGGTCGAGGCGCCGAGCCGCTCGAACACCGCGAGGTCCTCGAACAGGGGCCCCACGGCCAGGCCATAGCCATGCTGCTCGGCGATCCCCGCGAAGGTCGCGATGGCGGCGGTCCAGCGGGCCGACTCGGGTGCGAGGACGTCACGAGTGCCGATGGGCGCCTGGAAAGAGGGCTTCTCGGACACGGCAGGCGAGGCTAGTGACGCTCGGGCCTCGGACCGAAGCCCATTGCTCAGCCGCTGACCCGCTCGACGTCGTAGACGCTCTCGATGTTGCGCACCGTGGCGATGACGTTGTTGAGGTGCTCCGGATCGGCGAGCTCGAATTCGAAGCGGATCTTGGCCATGCGGTCGCGCCCCGTGTGCGAGGCGCAGCTCAGGATGTTGATCTGTTGCTCGGACAGCTTCGCGGTGACGTCGCTGAGCAGTCGTGACCGGTCGATCGCCTTGACCTCGATGGCGGCGACGAAGGTCCCGGTGCGCTCGGCATCCCACTCGACCTCGATCATCCGGTCGGTCTGCGCGGACTTGAGTGCGATCGTGTTGGAGCAGTCGACACGATGCACCGACACGCCTCGCCCTCGCGTCACGAACCCGATGATCTCGTCGCCCGGAACCGGAGTGCAGCACCGAGACAAACGCACCATGACGTCGTCGAGGCCTTCGACGTGCACCCCGTTCGCACGCCGGTTCGATGTGCCGCCCTCACGGACCGTGGTGGGCAGCTGCTCCTCGCGCTCGGGCTCGCCGTGACGGAGCGCACGAGCCACCCGTCCGGCGATCGACTTCGCGGAGACGTGTCCGTTGCCGATCGCCGCCAGAAGCGTGTCGAGGTCGTTGTAGTTCATCTCGGTGCCGACCTCGATCAGGACCTCGCCCTTGAGGATCTCCTGGATCGGCATGCCCTCACGACGGACTGCGTCGGTCAGTTCGTCACGCCCGTGTTCGATGGCGTCCTCTCGGCGCTCACGCGAGAACCACTGGCGTATCTTGTTGCGAGCCCGGGGTGTCACGGCGATGCGCAGCCAATCGCGGGACGGCCCGTCGCCGCCCTTTGAGGTGACGATCTCGATCGAGTCACCCGACACCAGCTCATGATCGAGCGGCACGAGTCGCCCGTTGACCTGTGCACCGATGCACGCGTGCCCGACCTCGGTGTGGATCGCGTAGGCGAAGTCGATCGGTGTGGCTCCGGTCGCGAGGCTCAGCACCTTGCCCTTCGGCGTGAACACGAAGACCTCGTCGGTCTCGAGGTCGATCTTCAGGTTCGCCATGAACTCCTGAGGATCATCGGTCTCGGACTGCCAGTCCATGATGTTGGTCAGCCACGCGAGATCGTTCTTGGCCTCCTTCTCGCTCGACTTGTAGGCGTAGTGGGCCGCAACACCACGTTCGGCGCGCGCGTGCATCTCGCGGGTACGGATCTGTACTTCGAGCGGCTTGCCCTGCGGCCCCATCACGGTCGTGTGGAGCGACTGGTAGAGGTTGAACTTGGGCATCGCCACGTAGTCCTTGAAGCGGCCCGGCAGCGGCGGCCACGCCCCGTGGATCGACCCGAGCGCTGCATAGCAGTCACGGATCGACTCGGTCACGACCCGGACGCCGACGAGGTCCATGATGTCGGTGAACTCCCGGTTCTTGACGACCATCTTCTCGTAGACCGACCAGTAGTGCTTGGGGCGGCCGGTCACTTCGGCGTCGATGCGCAGCTCTCGTAACCGCTGGCTGACCTCCTCGGTCACCTGGGTCAGGTAGATGTCGCGCTCGGGGGCACGCGTCGCCACCATGTGGTCGATCTCGGCGTAGCGCTTCGGGTGAAGCGATGCGAACGCCAGGTCTTCGAGCTGCTGTTTCATGTCCTCCATGCCGAGGCGGTGCGCGAGCGGCGCATAGACGTCGATGGTCTCTCGGGCGGTGCGGTGCTGCTTCACCGCCGGGAGTGCGGCGATGGTCTGCATGTTGTGGAGCCGGTCGCTCAGCTTGATGATCAGGACCCGGATGTCCTTGGCCATCGCGACCAGCATCTTGCGAACCGTCGCCGCCTGCTGCTCTTCCTTGCTGTCGAACGCGATCCGGTCGAGCTTGGTGACGCCGTCGACGATGGCCGCCACATCGGCCCCGAAGTCCCTTTCGACGTCGGCCAGCGAGATGGCAGTGTCCTCGACGGCATCGTGGAGGAGCGCTGCGGCCACCGTGATCTCGTCGAGCCCCAACTCGGCAACGATCGTCGCGACGGCCAGTGGATGGTGGATGTAGGCCTCACCTGATCGACGGACCTGCCCGGCGTGGGCGAGTCGCGCGGCTTCGTACGCCCGCGTGATCACGTTCGTCTGCGGACGGCGGTGCTGCGAACGAAACGTGGCCAGGAGGGGCGCGACATCTTCGACCGCGGGGGTGGCACCGCGGCGCCACGGCAACACTCGGTCAACGGTTGGCACGGTACCTCCTCCGCGTGGTCAGTCTCCGCCCAGGGTCAACGCCGAGTGGACCCGATGTCGTCCCAATCGGCGCGCTCCGTCGAGAAATCCGAGCTCGACGAGCACCACGACTCCGAGCACCACGCCACCGAGGCCTTCGACGAGGCGGCATGTTGCCTCCGCAGTTCCCCCCGTTGCGAGGACGTCGTCGACGATCACCACGCCCTGGCCGGCGCCCACCGCGTCGAGGTGCGCCTCGAGCGAATCCGAGCCGTACTCGAGCTCGAAGCTCTCGGTCCGAGTCGCCCGAGGCAGCTTGCCGGGCTTGCGGACCGGGACGAATCCCGTGCCGAGCTGGCGAGCGACGGGCGCACCGAAGATGAAGCCGCGGGCCTCGACGCCGACGATGGCCGACGCACCGAGCGGCTCGGCCAGCGCCGTGAGGTCGCCGACTGCTGACTCGAACGCGGTGGCGCTGCTGAGGATCGGTGTGATGTCCTTGAACACGATGCCCGGTTCGGGGAAGTCGGGCACATCGCGCAGATGCCCGATCCACACCGAGGTCATCGACGTTTGCCCTGCTTTCGCGGGCGAGCCGGAATCGCCCGACCCGACAGCGTCGGCGCGGTCCCCGAGCCCACCTTCGCCGTGCGGCCTTCGCCGTCGTTTCGGTCGTCGTCGTTGCGGGCCTTGCGGGCCTCGGTACCTTCGAGCCGGGCTCGGATCGACCGGTACTCCGGCTCTCGCTCCTTCAGCCAGGCGACCAGCGGCGTTGCCACGAAGATCGAGCTGTAGGCCCCGCTGATGAGGCCGACGAGCAGCGCGACCGAGAACTCCTGCAGGGTCACCGCCCCGAGGATGAAGGACCCGACGATCAGCATCGCGAGGATCGGCATGATCGAGGTGAGCGTGGTGTTGAGCGACCGCATCAGGACCTGGTTGAGCGACAGGCTCATCATCTCGGTGTAGGTCATCTTGCCCGCCAAGCCGGACCGGTTGGCGTTCTCGGCGACCTTGTCGTAGACGACGATCGTGTCGTAGAGCGAGTAGCCGAGGATGGTGAGGAATGCGATGACCGTGGCCGGAGTGACCTCGAATTGGAACAGCGCGTAGACCCCGACACAGATGATGAGGTCGTGAAGAACCGCGACGAGTGCACCGACGGCCATCTTCCACTCGAGCCTGATCCAGATGTAGGCCGAGATCAGCACGAAGAAGACGATCAGCGCACGCAACGCCTTGCTCGATATCTCCTCACCCCAGGTCGGACCGACGGTCGACACGCTGACCTCGGCTCGCTCGACCCCCGCCAATTCGGCCAGCGCATCGGTGATCTCGTTGCGCTGGACGTCATCGACCGTCTCGGCCTGCACTCGCAACGTGTCGTCACCGACGATCTGGATCTTGGCGTTCTCCTCACCCAGCGGACGCAGGACGTCGCGTGCGTCGGCAACCGTGACCCCCGGGGCCGGCACCTCCCAGGCACTCCCCCCCTCGAAGTCGATGCCCAGGTTCAACGTGAGACCGAAGATGGCTCCGAGGCTCAACACCACCAACAGCACCGACACCACCGCCCCGCGCTTCCACAGCTTCGGGAAGTCGATGTCGTTCTCGAACGATGCGAGCTTGTTGATGATGCTCACGAGCTGCACTCCGCGACTGCTCGGGCCGCAACGTGCAGCGTCCTTCGTTGGTCGGAGATCGTCACGCCGGCACCGCCTCGGGCTCGGCTTCGGGAGGGGCGGGCAGACCGAACCACCGGTTGCGATCGGCGAATCGAGGACTCTTGGCGAGCATCACGGTGAGCGGCCTCATGAAGAAGTAGCTCGCGACGAGGTCGAGCAGGGTCGCGAGGCCGAGGTAGAACGCGAACCCGCGCACCGGACCCACCGTGAGCGACCACAGCACCGCAGCACCGATGAGCGAGGCGATGTCGGCCTTGACGATGGTCGAGAACGCGCTCGCGAACGACCCATCGACCGAGCTCCGCAGCGTGCGGCCGCGCGACACGTCTTCCTTGAGGTGTTCGTAGAAGACGACATTCGAGTCGACGGCGACGCCGATGGACACGATGATGCCGGTGACCCCGGCCAGGGTCAGCGCGAGGCCACGGTTCTCACCGAGGTAGCTGATCACGACCCAGAGCAGTGATCCCGACAGGGCGAGGCTCAGCATGGCCACCACACCGAGAAGTCGGTAGTACGCGATCATGTAGATGGCGACCAGGAGCAGGCCAACGATTCCCGAGATGATGCCGGCGTCGAGCGCATCCTTGCCGAGCGTCGCCGACACGGCTTGGGTCTGCTGAGGGACGAGCTCGACGGGCAGTGCGCCGAACTTGAGCACGAGCGCCAGGTCCTTGGCCTCGCTCTCGGTGAAGCTGCCCGAGATCTGGATGGCATCGCGTTCGAAGGTCGGCGTCTGGATCGTGGGCGCCGACTGAACCTCGCCGTCGAGGGTGATGGCCAGCCTCCCACTCGGACACGTCGGGGTGCGGTCGAAGCAGGCAGTGGCCGCCTCGTTGAACGCGTCGATACCGTCGGCTCCGCCGCGCATCGTCATGTTGACGGTCCACACCCCGCCGGTCTGCCCCGAGAGTCGGGCCTCCGCAGTCGACAGCGCTTCTCCGGTGAGCAGCGTGGGACCAAGCCGCAATCGCTCGCCTTCGATGCTGTCGAGGATCACTTCGGCATCGGCCACGTCGTCTTCGGGAGCCGTGAGCTCGATCCCGAGCGACTCGGCCGTCACCTCGTCCGGCACCGTGGTGTCGGTCGTCTCGGTGGTGTCGGAGCCGGCGGCCGTCGTGCTGCTGGTGGTGTCGCCGGCAACCGTGGTCGTCGTCTCGCCTTCGAGGGTGCTCGTGGTTGTCGAGTCGGGCAGGATCGGGACCGTCTCGAGCACGGGTCTGAACCGGAGCTCGGCGGTCTGACCGATGACGGCCAGCGCGACATCGGGATCCTTGACACCGGGCAGCTGGACCACGATCGCATCGCCCTGCCGACCGATCTCGGGCTCGGCGACACCGAGCGCATCGACGCGACGCCGGATGATCTCGATGGTCTGACTCAGCGCCTCGTCGCTCACCGGCTCGGCGGGTTCGTAGACCACCGACACGCCGCCTTGGAGGTCGAGGCCGAGCAGCGGCGCGTTGCCGGCAGCGAGCGTGAGGCCGAGGCCCACGACGGTGAGCACCACGATGAACAGCAGCGACGACAGTCCGTTGCGCCGCATCAGGTGTCGGATTCCGCCGTCGAGGCGGCTTCGGTTGCCTCGTCGGGAGTCGACTGCGAACCGTGGATCGCCCCACGGGCGAGCGTGAGCTCGACGCCGTCAGCGACTTCGAGGAGGACCGTCTCGTCGCCCAGGCCGACGATCGTGCCGTGGATGCCTCCAGCGGTCACCACGTTGTCCCCGACCGAGAGCATCGAGATGAACTGCTGCTGGGCCTTCACTCGCTTCTGCTGCGGGAGGATGAACAACACCCACATCAGGGCGAAGAACACCGGCAGGACGATCAGACCTTCCATCGACCACTTTCGAGTCAGGGAACCTCAGGAACCGAGCAATCATAGTTGCGCCGCCCAGGTGCAGAGACTTCAGGGGTCCGCACCGACGCGCCGTGCGGCATCACCCCCACGCCGAAGCAGTCCGCCGTCGAAGCTCGTCGAGGGTGCCGGAGGCGATCGCCGTTCGAGCCTCGGCCACGAGCCCGATCAGCCAGGACACGTTGTGGAGCGTGAGGAGTCGGGCGGCTGTGGGTTCATTGGTGTTGAGCAGGTGCCGAAGATAGGCGCGGCTGGGCTGTCCGGTCGCCGGCTCATCGAACTCGGGATCGATCGGACGGTCATCGTCGGCGAACTCGCGGTTCTTCAGGTTCTTGCGTCCGGTCCAGGTCAACGCGGTCCCGTGGCGAGCCAGTCGGGTGGGCAACACACAGTCGAACATGTCGACGCCCATCGCGATCCCCTCGACGAGTCCGACCGGATCGCCGACGCCCATCAGGTAGCGGAGGCGGTCGGCGGGGAGGTGCCGCGTCGTGCCGTCGAGGGTCTCGAGCAGCGCGACACGGTCCTCACCGACCGACAGCCCCCCGACCGCATAGCCGTCGAAGTCACAGGCGATGGTCCGCTCGGCCGACTCTCGTCTGAGATCCTCGTCGGTCCCGCCCTGGACGATGCCGAACTGCGCCTGGGTCCCGTCGTCGCCGCCGACGAACGCAGTACGTGCTCGGGCCGCCCACGCCGCCGTCCGGTCGACGGCCGCCCGGATGACGCGACGCGATGACGGCAGCGGAGGACAGACGTCGAGCACCATCTGGATGTCCGCACCGAGGTTGCGCTGGACGCGCACGGCGTCCTCGGGCGTGAAGTCGTGGGTCGACCCGTCGTAGGTCGAGCGGAAACGGACGCCGTCGTCGTCCACGTCGGGCGACAGGGAGAAGACCTGGTATCCGCCCGAATCGGTGAGGTAGTGGCCCTGCCAGCCGGCGAAGTCGTGGAGCCCGCCGAGCCGCGCGATCCGCTCGTCGCCGGGGCGGAGCATCAGGTGGTAGGTGTTCGCGAGGACGACCTCGACACCGAGGAGGTCGTGGTCGGCCGCCGCCAGGTGACGGACCGCGGCACGGGTGCCGACGGGCATGAAGACCGGCGTCTCGAAGGTGCCGCGTGCGGTACGCACGGTCTGGACCCGGGCTCGCCCGTCGGTCGCGTGCACGGTGAGCTCGGGGCGCATCAGCGGTCCCGCGTCGGTACGAACATGGCATCGCCGAAGGAGAGGAACCGGTAGTCCGAACCAAGGGCGTGCTCGTAGAGTTCGCGCCAACGTGGTCCGACGAACGCTGCGAGGAGCGCCAGCAACGTCGACCGCGGCTGGTGGAAGTTCGTGAGCAGTGCGTCGACCACCCTGAAGTCGAACCCAGGCCGGATGAACAGATCGGTGCGCTCGCCGTGCTCGTCGCGGACGGCCGATTCGAGGGCGCGCACGGTGGTGGTACCGATGGCGACGACCCGATCAGCTTCCTCGCAGGCGCCGAGCACCTCGGGACTCACGCTGAACCGTTCGTGATGCATCACGTGGTCGTCCAACCGCGTGGCGGTGACAGGGAGGAACGTTCCGAGCCCCACCGCGAGATCGACGGAGCAGACCTCGGCACCGGTGTGTTCGATCGACGCGAGCAGCTCGGCAGTGAGGTGGAGCCCGGCGGTGGGTGCCGCCACCGACCCGGCGCGGTCGGCGTAGACGGTCTGATAACGACCGGCATCGGCCAGAGGCTCGGTGATGTAGGGCGGGAGCGCCACCTCGGCCTCGCCTGCGAGGACCTCGCGCACGTCGACGCCCGCTGCGGCGCGGACCTCGACGGTCCGGGTCCGTCCGTCCGAGGCCGTCTCGCCGACGACGACGGACAGGCGGCCGGCGCGCAGCGTCGTGCCGACCGGCACCCGACGAGACGGCCTGACCATGGCAGTCCACGTCGCGTCGCCGAGCTGCTCGACGAGCAGCACCTCGACCGCCCCACCGGTGGGCTTGTGGGCTGTCAGTCGGGCCGGCACGACTCGGCTCGAGTTGACGACGACCACGTCACCGGGACCCACCAAGGTCGCGAGGTCGTGTACGTGGAGGTCCTGGGGCGTCTGCCGGGGACCGCGGTCGACCAGGAGCCGGGACGCGTCGCGGATGTCGAGAGGACGCTGCGCGATCGCCTCCGGTGGCAGCGGATAGTCGAGATCGTGCAGCTCCACCACCGGCAACGTATCGACGTCAGCGGTCGAGCAGCTGCAACGCGATGGCGGCCAGGCCGGCTGCGCCATACACGGGCGCGTCGGGATGGACGTCGAAGTCGCCGCAGTGGAGGTCGGGTGCCCCCTGCGCACCAGGCGCCACGCCCAGTCGGACGTAGGTACCCGGCATGGCTTCGAGGTACCACGAGAAGTCTTCGCTGCCGAGGCTCTGTTCGGCAGCGTCGACATGGGCGTCGCCGACGATGGCGGCCAGCGCCGCCCTCGCCGCCACGGTGACATCGTGATCGTTGACCACCGGCGGATTGCCTCGCTCGTGCGTGAACTCCCAGGCGACCCCCTCAGGATCGAGGAGCTCGGCCGCCGCCACCCGCACGGCATCAGGGGCGGCATCCCACACTGCCTTCGATCGGGTCCGCAGGGTTCCCTCCAGGACCGCGTGCTGCGGGATGACGTTCGGCGCCTCGCCGGCCAGGATGTGGCCGAACACGATCGACACCTCGCCGAGCCAGTCGAGCGCCTCGAGCGCCCGGGCAGGCAGCTCGGCCGCCAATTTCGCGACCAGGTTCACCAGGTCGTGGGTCAGGTGCGGCCGAGCCGTGTGACCACCATCGCCTCGGAGGGTGAAGTGCAGCCGGTCTGCCGCAGACGTGATCGGTCCCGGCCGGACCGCGAACCGACCGATCGCGAGCGAGGGATCGCAGTGGAGGGCAGCGATCGCCGTGGCCTGATCGAGCCGCCCGGTTCGGAGAACCTCTGGCGCTCCCCCGGGGATCGACTCCTCGGCGGGCTGGAACACGAGCCGGACCGTCCCTCCCGCGAGGTCGTGCCGCCGCACCAGCAGCTCGGCCGCGCCGATCAGTGCCGCCGTGTGCACGTCATGTCCGCACGAATGACTGACGTTGGGCACCGTCGAAGCATCGGGGCCACCGGTCAGGTCATTGATCGGCAGGGCGTCGAGGTCGGCGCGAAGCGCGACGACGGGCCCGGGTCCGAGCACGATGTCAGCGGTGAGCCCGGTCATCCCGGGAAACGGCTCGACCACCAGACCGAGCGCCTTGAGCCGCGAGGCGACCTGCTCGGTCGTTCGTACCTCCTGCCATGACAACTCGGGGTGGCGGTGCAGGTCGGCACGGAACTCACGGAGCGACGGCGCCATCTCGTGAGCCTCGTCGAGGAGGCCCCCGGCTGCGCTCGTGGACATCACGGCCGCTCCAGCTCGCCCACGAGGTGCCGGACGACATCGGTGAGGTCGCCGGTCTCGCGAAACACCCGGCGCTGGGCCTCGGCTGACGTGCCGCGCTCCAACAGCGAGGTGATGCCGTCGAGCTCGGAACTGCACCCCAGCTCATCGGCGGTCGGGCTCAGCTCGGTGACGAGCTCTGCAATCGCGTCGACCGCCTGAATGCAGCGGCCCGATTCGTCGACGATGAACTCGGCATCGAGGCCGTGCCGTGCCGCCCTCCACTTGTTCTGGCGCAGCAGCCATGGCGCCGGCGGATCGAGGCCACCCTCGTCGTCGAAGCGACGGTCGAGGTGGACCACGAGGCACTGGGACAACGCGGCGATCGCGGTGACGTCGGCGAGGCTGGGGATGCCGTCGCACATGCGGAGCTCGATGGTGCCGAAGTCGGGATGGGGACGAATGTCCCACCACACCTCTCGGACGGTTCCGATGGCCTCAGCGGCGACGAGCGTCGACATGAACGTCTCGAACTCCTCCCACGAGTCGATCGGCTCGGGCAGTCCCGCGGTCGGAAGACCTTCGAACACCTTGCTGCGGCACGAGGCCAGTCCCGTGTCGTTGCCTTCCCAGAAGGGGCTCGAGGACGACAGCGCCAAGAAGTGCGGGATCGAGGACGACAGTGCGTTGGCGATGGCGATGCACCGTTCGGGTGACCGGATCCCCACATGGACGTGCACGCCGAAGATCTGGAGGCGTCGGGCCATCCAGCCCATGGCGTCGACCAGTGCGCCGTAGCGGGGGTCGGGACTCACGACCTGTTCGGTCCAGTGGCTGAAGGGGTGCGTCCCCGAGCACATGAGATCGAGGCCGAGCGGATCGGTGAACGTCCGGATCTCGGCGAGGGTCTCGGTCAGGTCTGCGCGGGCGCCGGCGGGTGACTGGCAGATGCCGGTGATCATCTCGATGGTGCACTCGAACAACTCGTGCTTGGCCTTGGGGTGCCCGGCGTCGCCGAACGGACGCCCCATCTCCTCGAGGATCTCGGTGGCGCAGCTGACCAGCGCGCCGGTCTCGCGGTCCACGATCTCGAGTTCCACCTCGACCCCGACCGACGGACCCGGTGAACTGTTGAATTCGATGCTCACGACAGCGAAGCGTACGTGCTCTACGATCGGCGACGTTCCACGCTGCCCACCCGACAGAGTCAGATGAGCGCATCCACTGCCCGAGCGTCCTCGTCGACCCAGTCCAAGGTGCTCGGTATCGCCACGGCCGGTGCGGCGGTTGCACTGTTCCTCGGTGTGTACGGGCGGGTGCACGACCCGACCGGCGAGACCGTGGTGCAGTCGGTCTTCTCGGGTCAGCTCCAGTTCAAGGTCTGGAGTGCAACGCTCGCCGTTGCGTTGGCGTTGTTCCAGCTCTACTCCTCGCTGTGGATGTGGGGGAAGGTCGGCGACGACACCCGACCCGCCTGGCTGGGCGACGCTCACCGCATCTCGGGCGTGGCGGCATTCCTCTTCAGCTTGCCGGTGGCCTACCACTGCCTCTGGTCGCTCGGCTTCGCCGAGACCAACACCCGCGCAGTGCTGCACTCGGTCGTCGGCTGTGTGTTCTACGGCGCATTCGCCGCCAAGGTGCTGGTCCTTCGAAGCAGGGGCCTCCCCAGGCAGACCCTCCCGATCGTGGGAGGCCTCACGTTCGCGGCGCTCGTCCTCGCATGGCTGACGAGCTCGGCTTGGTTCCTCACCAATGACCTGGGAGTGCCGATCTTCTGATGAAACCGCTCGTGAGAGTCTTCGAAGTGCTCGCCGTCTTGGGGTCGGCCGTGTTCGTCATTGCGCTCTTCGCCAACGAACCGGCAGATCCGGCCTCGGATCCGTCTGGCGAGATCGGCCCGACCACCGAGTCGGCCGACGGTCAGGACCTGTACGGGCGGCGCTGCGCCGGCTGCCATGGAGCCGACGGCCAGGGCAGCGTCGGCCCGCGTCTCGGTGGCGGCGCTGCGATCGAGAACTTCCCGGATCCAGCCGATCAGGCCACCGTCATCCGCAACGGACGCGGCGGCATGCCCAGCTTCAGCAGTCTGAGCGACGAGGAGATCGACGCCCTGGTCGTCTACACCCGCGACCTCCCCGGCTGAACGCCGCGCTATTCGAACAGGTTGGGGGTGATCGCCTCGTCGGTGCCGACGGGGGCGCTGAGGCCCAGGTGCTGCCACGCCGCGACCGTCGCGACTCGCCCCCGAGGGGTGCGCATGAGCAACCCCTGCTGGATCAGGAAGGGTTCGTAGACGTCTTCGACGGTCTCGGTCTGCTCGCCGATGGCGATGGCGAGCGTCGACAGGCCGACCGGCCCGCCGCCGAACCGCTCGCACAACTGACCGAGGATCGCCCGGTCGACCTTGTCGAGCCCTCGCACGTCGACTCCGAAGGTGCGAAGCCCCTCTTGCGCCGTGCCGAGGTCGATCGTGCCATCGCCCCGGACCTCAGCGAAGTCGCGCACCCGTCGCAGCAGTCGGTTGCCGATGCGCGGTGTCCCACGGGCGCGGCGAGCGATCTCGGTGGCGCCCGGCAGGTCGACGTCGACGCCCAGGATGCCCGCAGAGCGAACAACGATCTCTTCGAGTTCGGAGGCGTCGTAGTAGTCGAGGCGGGCCACGAGACCGAAGCGGTCGCGCAGCGGTCCGGTGATGAGGCCGGTTCGGGTGGTGGCACCGACGAGGGTGAACCGAGGGAGATCGAGCCGGATCGAGCGAGCGGCCGGCCCCTTCCCGACGACGATGTCGAGCTGGAAGTCCTCCATCGCCGGATAGAGCACCTCTTCGACAGCCCGTGGAAGCCGGTGGATCTCGTCGATGAAGAGCACGTCGCCTTCTTCGAGCTGGGTCAAGATCGCGGCCAGATCGCC
Source organism: Acidimicrobiales bacterium (assembly GCA_035529695.1). Lineage (GTDB taxonomy): Bacteria > Actinomycetota > Acidimicrobiia > Acidimicrobiales > Salinilacustritrichaceae > DATKWD01. Next base: position 22,157 of record DATKWD010000012.1, read on the forward strand.
CGCGCGCTCGATCGCCGGACCCGACGTCGGGTGGTGGCCGACCTCCATCTCGTTGGCCACGATCTCGGCGAGCGTGGTCTTGCCCAGCCCCGGAGGGCCGGCGAACAACAAGTGGTCGGCGGCCTGGCCACGGCGGCGTGCCGCCTCGAGGATGATCGACAGGTGGTCCTTCAGTTCGTGCTGCCCCACGAAGTCCTCGAGCGATTTGGGTCGCAGCCCGGCTTCGGCCAGCAACTCGCGGTCGGTCGGGGTGGGGTCGAGAAGTTCTTCGCGCACGGGATCAGCGTGCCATCGCCAGCCGCTGGAGCGCGGCTTTCAACAGAAGCGACGCATCAGGCTCCTCGGGAAGGTCGGTGAGCACCGTGCGTATCTCGTCGGGGCCGTAGCCCAGGCCTGCGAGCGCATCACGGACATCGGTGCGTGCCGAGGGTCGGCTCGCACCATCGGACGAGGTCGCCGGATCGGCCCGAAGGTCGAGATCGGGCACTGCGAGGCGCGACTTGAGCTCGATCAGCAGCCGCTGTGCAGTCTTCTTTCCCACGCCCGGCACGAGGCACAGCGCGTCGAGGTCGTCCTCGGCGAGAATGCGGGACAATTCGACCGGGGCGTGAATAGACAAGATGGCAAGCGCCATCGCCGGACCGACCCCGTGCGCTCCCAGCAACGCGCTGAAGCACCGGCGCTCGTCGATGGTCAGGAACCCGTAGAGCGTGTCGGCGTCTTCGCGCACGTGGTGATGGACGAACACGAGCACCTCGTCGCGCACCTCGCCGATGGCCACCGCCGTCGTGGGACTCACGGCCACGCGGTAGCCGATGCCACCGACTTCGACGAGGATCTCGTCGGCCCCACGGTCGAGCAGATCGCCGCGCAACGAGCCGATCATGAGTCCCTCCCGGGGCCGTTCGAGAGTGCGGCACGGACTCGACCGGCCATGGGAGCGTGCGCGAGGTGACACAGCGCAACGCCGACTGCGTCGGCTGCGTCGACCGGTCGGATGGGTCGGTCGATCTTCAACAGGCTCCTCACCATGCGCTCCATCTGCGACTTGTCGGCGGCGCCGTCTCCGGCCACGGTCTGCTTGACCGTGTTGGGCGAGTACTCAGCGACGTCGGCACCGCCGCGTCGGGCCTCAGCCATGATCACCCCGGTGGCCTGAGCGACCCCGATGGCGGTGCGGACGTTGACCTGGAACAGGATGCGTTCGAGGGCGACCACGTCAACGGGGTGCTCGGCGAGCAACTCGCGCATGTCGTCGGCGATGGCGGCCAGGCGATCGGCCACCGGGTCATCGGGCGAGGTGCGCAGCACGCCCATGGCGTGGACATGGTGCTGCGAGGCGCGACGTTCGACCACGCCATAGCCGCAGCGCGACAACCCAGGGTCGATCCCGAGAACGAACACGGGTTCGATGCTACGAGATCGGCGACGTGAACACGCGCACCCCTGGAGTCTCGGCGGATCAGACCCCTTCGAGTCACACCTTCTCGAGGCTTTGGTGCGGTTCGGGTGGGAGCGTGATCTCGATGCCCTCGCCGGGGCGGACCGTGCCCCCGCTGACGACGATGCCCATGATGCCGGCCTTGCGGACCACCTCGCCGGCCGCGTCGCGGTCGAGCATCTCGGACTGCAGACCCGGCTGGAACCGGTCGATCTGGACGCACGGGTTGCGCAGACCGGTGATCTCGACGACCGCGTCGCCACCGAGGCGGAGCAGCGTGCGGGTCGGCAACCCCAGCAGATCGATGCCTCGCGTGGTGATGTTCTCGCCGATCTCGCCGGGCGCCACGGCGAACCCCGCCTCGGCCACCTGATCGAACAACTCGGCGTGGATGAGATGGACCTGGCGCAGGTTCGGCTGGGTCGGGTCGTTGGCGACCCGAGACCGATGTCTGATCGTCTCGCCCGCGTGCACGTCGCCCTCGATGCCGAACCCCTCGACGAGCACGATCTCGTCGACCGGGCGCTTCGAGAAGGTGTACTCGGGGCTTCGATGCACCGCGACCACGGTCGGTTCCATCGGGAGATTGTCGCGGACCGCTCGTGGCGTGGGCCAGGGCATTGGACGCAACCGTTGTCGCCGTACCCTCAAGTCGCGTGAGCTGGCTGCCGATGAGGATCCGTGGCGATGATCACTGCTGAACCCGTGGCGCCCTCTGACACGCCGGCGACCCCGCCGGTGGTGAAGCTGAGCGGCCTGCACCGCAGCTTCGGGGACAACGCGGCACTGACCGACCTCGATCTGGAGGTCCCCCACCAGCGGATCACCGTGCTGCTCGGGCCGAACGGCGCCGGCAAGACCACCGCGATCCGCATGATCACGGGCGCACTGGGGCCCGACTCCGGCACGGTCTCGGTGTTCGGGCTCGACCCGAACGTCGACGGTCAGGAGGTTCGCAACCGGTGCGGTGTCGTGTCGGCGAAGCCGTCGTTGTACGACCGACTCTCCGGGCGCGACAACCTCGCCTATGCCGCAGAGCTCTACGGCCTGGGCCGCGGAGACCTGGCGGCGAAGCGCATCGCCGACGCCTCGGAGCGATTCGGGATCACCGAAGCGTTGCCGCAGCAGGTCGGCGGCTACTCGACCGGAATGAAGACCCGCCTGGCGCTGGCCCGCAGCGTGCTCCACGAGCCCGAACTCGTGCTGTACGACGAGCCGACCTCGGGCCTCGACCCCGAGTCGTCACACGCTGTGCTCGAACTCATCCGCGAGATGACCGCCGACGGCAACACCGTCCTCATGTGCACCCACCTGCTCCTCGAAGCCGAGGGTCTCGCCGACCAGGTCGTGGTACTCGACCACGGCACCGACCTCATCTCAGGGACACCCGACGACCTCACCCAGCAGTTCTGGCCAGGTGCGGTGGTTCGCCTCGACGCCGAGAACCGAGCTGATCTCGAGTCACTCCGTGCGGCCAGTGGCGTCATGACGTTCAACGTCCGCAACGACGGCTCGATCGAGTTGCAGCTCGACGACCCCGACCGCATCCCCGACCTCGTCCTGGCACTCGCCCGCGACGGGGTCCGGCTCACCCGGGTCGAGCCCCACCGCCCGAACCTCGAGGATCTCTACTTCGCGGTCCGCAAACTCGGCCGTCCCAACCGCGTCGGCGAAGTCGAGGGCAACCAGAGGACGCTCCGATGACGGCCGCAACGATCTCTCGCCGCCGATCGCACGGTCTCGACTGGGGCCGGATGATGACGGTCGCGCGGACCGACCTCAAGCAGCTCATCCAGGCCCGCGACTTCTGGGGCCCGATGATGATCCTCGGCGGAATCTTCTTCCTGTTCATCCCGACGGTGCTGTTGTTCAGCATCACCCGGATCGGCGACATCAACGTCGTCGAACAGATCAGCGGCGCGCTCGAGATCCTGCCCACCCAGGCGCAGGCGAAGATCCAGGGCAACACCGAACAGGGCCGAGCCGCCTTCGCCCTCGCCGTCTACCTGTTCGCCCCCGTTGCCGTGGTCGTCCCGTTGACCATCTCGACTGCCGTCGGCGCCGCGACCATCGTCGGCGAACGCGAGAAGGGCACCGGGGAGTTCCTCGCTCACTCCCCCGCCGGGACCCGCGAGATCTACCTCGGCAAGCTCATCGCCAGCCTGCTCCCCGGCTATGCGACCACCATCGTCGGGTTCGGCATCTACTCGATCGTCGTGAACACCATCGTCGGACCCGAGGTCGGCGGCTGGTTCTTCCCGACGCGGCCGTGGTGGATCCTGATGTTCTGGGTCGTCCCGCCGTTCCTCGCGCTCACGCTCTCGTTGGTCCTGCGCCTGTCGGCCCGCGTGAAGTCGACCGCCGCCGCCCAACAGGCATCCGGGCTCGTCAGCCTTCCGCTGATCATGGTCGCCTACAGCCAGTCGACCGGCGCTCTGTTCGGGGCCGAATCGGTCACGTGGCTCATCGGCGGCATCGCCTGGATCCTGGCTGCGATCGGCCTGACCAGAGGGATGCGCTCGGTGAGTCGCGGGCGACTCCTCGGTGTGGCCGACGAGCAATGACGGCCCGGGCCGACCGCTGACCGGGCTCAGTCGACCGCTGCCTCGATGGCAGCGATCAGCTCCTCGGTGGGACGAAACGTGAGCCCCGCGATCGCGCGGTGGGCGTACACGATCGTGCCGTCAGGTGAGATGACGAACGCTGACCGGCGGTAGAACCCGATCGGTCCCAGGATGTCGTAGGCCTCTCCGACGATCTTGTCGGGATCGGCCAACAGCGGAAACGCGAAGCCGCCCTGCTTCTCGGAGAAACGGTCGTGGCTCTCGACGTCCTGCGGACTGATTGCGAGCACCTGGGCCCCGACCTGTTGAAACGCGTCGATGTCGTCGGTGTAGGCGTTCAGCTGCCGAGTGCAGACCGGCGTGTTGTCGCCCGGGTAGAACACGAGCACGACCGGCTGACCGGCGAACTCGGACCGCGAGTAGGTCCGTCGACCCTCCTCGGTGCCGTCGGACCCTTCGAGCGAGAAATCCGGGGCCGTCTCGCCGACGCCGAGCATCAGCCGCCGACCGCCTCGAGCACCTCGTTGCTGGCATCGAAGTTGGCGAAGACGTTCTGGACATCGTCCTGGTCGTCGAGCAGGTCGATGAGTCCGAGCACGGTCCGGGCCTTGTCGGGCTCGGTGATCGGCACGGTGTTCTCGGCGAGCATCGTGACGTCTGCGGAATCGAACTCGATGCCGGCCGCCTCGATCGCGGCACGGACCTCAGGCAGATCGGATGGGTCGGTGAGCACCTGCCAGGAACCGTCGTCGGCCACGATGTCCTCGGCGCCGGCGTCGAGGGCCGCGAGCATGAGGTCGTCCTCGGTCACCGATCCGGGGACCATGATCAGCCCGCGACGGGTGAACTGCCACGCGACGGCGCCGGGCTCGGCGAGTGAGCCCCCGAACTTTGTGAAGATCGACTTCAGCTCCGAACCGGTTCGGTTGCGGTTGTCGGTCAGGACCTCGACCAGCAATGCGACCCCGTTGGGCCCGTAGCCCTCGTAGGTGATCTGTTCGTAGTTGACGCCTTCGAGTTCTCCGGTGCCCCGCTTGATGGCACGTTCGATGGTGTCGAGCGGCACCGAACTGTCGCGAGCCTTCTGGAACATCGTGCGCAGCGTCGGGTTCATGTCGGGATCGCCGCCGCCCTCGCGCGCCGCGACCTCGACCTGACGGATCAGCTTGGCGAAGAGCTTGCCCCGCGCCTTGTCGGCGGCGCCCTTCTTGTGCTTGATCGTCGCCCATTTTGAGTGGCCGGACATTTCGGGATCAGACCTCCTCGAGGAAGTACGAGTGGAGCCGCCGGTCCTCCGACAGTTCTGGGTGGAACGCGGCGACCAGCACCCGCTCCGACCGGCACAGTACGGGGAAGTCACCAACGTGTGCGAGCGAAGTGACGCCACTGCCGGCCGACACGACCACCGGTGCCCTGATGAAGGTCGCCGGAAACGGGGCGTCGAGCCCGTCGACGTCGAGCATCGTCTCGAAGCTGTCGACCTGGCGGCCGTAGCCGTTGCGCCGGACGACGAGGTCGATCGCACCGAAGCTCTGCTGGTCGGGACGCCCGTCGAGGACATCGGTCGCCAGCAGGATCATGCCCGCACAGGTCCCGAAGACGGGCATACCTTTCGCGAGCCGGTCGGCGATCGGTTCGCGCAGCCCCGACCGGTCGAGCAGCATCGAGATGGTGGTCGACTCGCCGCCGGGCAGGACCAGACGATCGACATCGGTCAGATCGGCGGCCGACCTGACCTCGATGGCCGTCGCGCCGCACTCGTCGAGCGCTTCGACATGGCGCCGAACCGCACCCTGGAGCGCGAGAACGCCGACCTTCACCAGCCGCGATCGGCGAGCTTGGTCTCGAGTGTGCCCATCTCGAGGCCGGGCATCGCCTCGCCGAGCCCGCGGCTGACCTTGGCCAGCATGTCGGGGTCGCGGTAGTGCAACGTGGCCTCGACGACTGCCTTGGCCCGCGCCGCCGGATTGTCGCTCTTGAAGATGCCCGACCCCACGAACACGGCCTCGGCGCCGAGTTGCATCACGAGGGACGCGTCGGCCGGGGTTGCGATGCCTCCGGCACAGAACATCGGGACCGGCAGCTTGCCGGTCTCGGCCAGCTCCTGCACGAGTCCGACCGGAGCCTGCAGCTGCTTGGCCCAGCCGTACAGCTCAGCCGAGTCGGCCTGAGTGATCTTGCCGATGTCACCCAGGATCGAGCGCAGGTGACGCACCGCCTCGACGATGTTCCCGGTTCCGGCCTCGCCTTTGGAGCGGATCATGCATGCGCCTTCGGAGATGCGGCGAAGCGCCTCGCCGAGGTTGGTCGCACCGCACACGAACGGGACGGTGAAGGACCACTTGTCGATGTGATGCGCTTCGTCGGCCGGGGTGAGCACCTCGGACTCGTCGACGTAGTCGACGCCGAGCGCCTGGAGGATCTGCGCCTCGGCGAAGTGTCCGATCCGGGCCTTCGCCATGACGGGGATCGTGACCACCGCTTTGATCCCCTCGATCATCTCCGGATCGCTCATGCGGGCGACGCCACCGTCGCGACGAATGTCGGCTGGAACTCGTTCGAGGGCCATGACCGCGGTTGCGCCTGCGTCCTCGGCGATCTTCGCCTGCTCGGGGTCGACGACGTCCATGATCACGCCGCCGGTCAGCATTTCCGCGAGACCCCGCTTGACTCGGTAGGTGCCGGTCTCGTGGCCTGTGAGATTCGAATCAGCCATGTCGACGATCCTACGGGCGACGACCCGTCGAGCAGCCAGCCGATTCGTGAGGAACCTTCAGAGCTCGCGGAGCAGTTCGACCCGTTCGGAGACCGAACGGTGCGCGGGAAGGTGTGCCACCACGGCGGGGATCGGGCATGCGGCGGCCGATTCGAAGGGAGCCAAGAGGTGAAGCGGCGCGAGCATCACCGGCGAGGACGGCATCGACGTGTCCGACGCACTCAGCTTGTCGAGCGCGCTGGCGAGACCGGGAGGAAACCGGGTGAGGGCGACACCAGAGAGGTCGGCACGCACGTCGAGGTCGTGCTCGAGGACACGGCCGACCAGCGGGGCCACCAGTCGTGCGATGGGCGAGATCACCTTGCCGGCGATCCGGATGGCGCCGTCGGCGCGCAGCCACCGGTCCGCGAGGAGGATGGGGAGGCCCACCGTCGCCGCCGCCACCGTGGTGACCTGTGCCTCACCGGTGTCGAGTCGGCTCATTGCATGGGCGAGTACTCCATCGAGCTCGACGCGGTTCAACTCGGCGAGCAGGCCGGAGGTGACGACCAGCGACGACGAAGCGAGGTCGTGGCCGACGACCACGCAGTTCGTCGCAGGCGTGTCGAGCAGGTAGAGCCGGGGTCGGTGGACGCCCGAGACGATGCTCAGGCCGTCGACGAGGCTGGCCAGCCGGGGCTGCTCGGCGGGCTCGACTGCTCGTGCGCCGATCGACCCGAGCACCAGATCGGTCGACCGGGTGTATGCCAGCCAGGCGCAGCCCACCGCAGCGGCCAGGCCGACGACGATGCCCACCGCCCACCGTTCGAGGAGCGCGAACACGACCAGATCGACGACGAAGATCGAGATGCCGAACCAGACGGCGAGTCGGATGCTCTGCGTGTGCGCTTCGGCACGGGCGGCGGGCGACATGTCAGAAGCTGACCGACACCGGACCGCGACTCTCGCCATCGGCCTCGAAGTACTCGCGCGCCGAGAAGTTCGCTGCGTTGGCGACGAGGACGGTCGGGAATGTCTGGATGCGGGTGTTGTAGCTCTGCACCGCGTCGTTGTAGTACTGCCGGGCGTACGCGATGCGGCCTTCGGTGCCGGTGAGCTCCTCCTGCAGCTGGAGGAAGTTCTCGTTGGCCTTGAGGTCGGGATAGGCCTCGGACACGGCGAACAACGACTTCAGCGCACCGGTGAGCATGTTCTCGGCCTCGGCCTGGTCGGCGGGACCCTCGGCGTGCATGCCGGCGGACCGCGCGGTGGTGACCGCATCGAGGGTCTCTTGCTCGTGGGCTGCGTAGCCCTTCACCGTCTCGACCAGGTTCGGGATGAGGTCGTAGCGGCGGCGCAGCTGCACGTCGATCTGGGCCCAGGCGCCTTCGATCTTGTTCCGCAGCGCGACGAGCCGGTTGTAGACGAAGATCACGCCGCCGACGACCAGCACGACGACCGCGAGCACGATCAGCAGCACGACTGTCAAGGACGACCTCCAGAGGACCTGGGCGGACGGTCAGCATAGGTCGGGGGCTCGCAGCGCCCGCGGCCGACGTCGCTCATGCGATCCGTTGGTAGAGGTCGACGTAGAGCTCGGCCAGGCGGACCATGTCGTAGCGTTCGGCGGTCTCGATGCCGGCGGTCACCAGTTCGGCGCGGCGGCCCTCGTCGGTGATCACCGTCGTGAGCGCCTCGGCCAGTGCACCCGCGTCGCCCGGTGGCGCGAGCAATGCGTCCGACCCATTGGTGGCCACGTTGCGATAGCCGTCGATGTCGCCCGCAACCACTGCGGTTCGTGCCGACATGCCTTCGAGGAGGACCACGCCGAAGCTCTCGCCACCGATCGACGGTGCGCACAGCACGTCAGCGCCACGGAGCCGCCCCAACTTCTCACGATCGGAGATGAACCCCAGCCAGTGCAGCCGTTCGTCATCGGCGTAGGTCTCCTGGAGTTCGGCGGTGACCGGACCGTTTCCGGCGATCCACAGTTGCGTGTTCGTGGGCAACGACTGCATCGCCTCGAGCAGCACGTCGAGGCCCTTGCGAGGCTCGTGACGGCCGACGAACAGGATCGTCGGCCCATCGGTCGGCCACGGCTCGGCTTCTGCATGCCGCGAGACCTCGATGCCGTTGAAGACCAGCGTGTACTCACCCCCGAGGTACCCCTGCGCGAGCTTGATGGCATCGAGCGACACGGCACAGCGCAGATCGAGGCGGTTCATCAACCAACGGAGCGGCTTGCTCGCGTACTTGTACGCAGCGCTCTCGCCTGCGGCGTGAAAGGTCCCGATCATCGGAGAGTTCTTGAACAGCAGCGAGGTCATCGTCGGGCCGGGCGCCAGCGGTTCGTGGAGGTGCAGGACGTCGAACGCCTCGTCGCGAAGCGCTCGGATGGTGCGCAGCTGGGCGGACGGGTCCGGCGCGAGCGGCGCGACCGACCCGTTGGCCGCGGCAGGGACCGAGTTGCCCAGTGCTGTGACGCCGACTTCGGGCGGTGGCCCGTCGCAGGGTCCGAGGACCTGGGTCGGATGCCCGAGATCACGAAGGGCTCGCGCCAGGCCGAGCACCTGGCCCTGCACCCCGCCCGGGATGGTCAGGCTGTACGGGCAGACGAGTCCGATCCTCACGCCGGATCACCCTGCTCGAACCCAGTCACGAGTGACCACTGACCTGCCCGTTCACCTCTCACCACACGCGTCGCTTCTCATCAGTTCTCGGAGAGTCGGAGGCAGGTTGAGGACTGAACAGGCTCCGCAAGGTAGCCGATGTGCCTCGGCGGACGAGCGTCACGCGCTGGTCCCGTCGGCGAGCCGGGGACGGGCGGGGTGGTCGGTCAGAGGCGCTCGGAGATGCGACGGGCGAGCTCCGGTCGCTTCCCAGGCTGAAGCGAGCAGATCGAGCCGCCGTTGTCGAGAGCGATCTCGACGACCGTGATCGGTGTCAGTCGGACGCGCTGACGTCGGGGTCAGTCGACCTCGGCGAGGGTCATGTCGCCGCCCGCGTCGACGAGGATGATCTCGATCGACTGCCGGGGGCCCTTCGCCGACGAAGGGAGCATGGCGATGAAGACACTGCCATCGGGGGTCGTCTCCACCGGAGAGCCCGAGACGACCACGCCGTCGACGGCAACGAGCACTTCCACCGGAGTCGAGTCGTCGGTGACCGCGCCTTGCACGAACACGCTCGCCGCGACGTCGTTGTTCTCGAGCAGTGCGTCGAGCCCGAGCACCGAGACGGCACCGCCCCGGTCGAGCCCGAGCGTCGACACGGGCTTGCCGATCTCTTCGGACCTGTCCAGAAGCTCGAGGAGCGGGCCCAGCTGGGTATCGCCTGGCTTCGACGACCTGATCGCCCGGTCGGGTGCCGAGGGTCGCTCGGTCGACCCGTCGAAGGTCCTCGGACCTTCGATCGAGGTCGGATCGAAGGGCGGGTTCAACGAGAAGTAGTACTTCTCGTTGCCCCTCGCAGCGATGCCGGGGTCATCGGGTCCGAGGCCGTCGACCTCGAATGGCACGTCGACCCCGACGAGATCGGCGACGAGCGGTAGGAGATCGACGGTCATCAGGTTCCGGTCGTCGATCTGACCATCGCGCTGGCCAGGCCGCTTCACGAACAGCGGGACGAATGCGGTCTCGGAGCGGCCGAGGCCGTCCATGTCGCGGCGCTCGGGAACCTCGAAGGCGACCCCGTGGTCGGCGGTGACGACGATCGCGGTCTCGTCGTACATGCCGCGGTCCTCGAGCGTCGTCAGGAGCTCGCCCAGCAGTTCGTCCACGTACTGGAGCTGCAGCAGGTGTCGCTCCTGCTCGAGCGCCGCCCCCCACGTCGTGCCAGAGGACACGTTGAAGTACGCAGCAGGGTCGGGCGGCGCTGCATAGAGCTGTCCGTCGGGGTACCACTGCCACGGGTAGTGAGGGAGCAGCAAGTGGAGGTAGTAGAAGGTGGGGTCTTCGCTCGGCGCCAGCGAGGCGACGAAGTCGCTGAAGCGGCTCGGCCACTGCTGGACGTAGTCGTCGCTCGGCGAGAAGCCCGGACCCTCGACGTCGATCGAGGGGACCTCGGTTGACTCCTCGAAGTCGGCGAGCGAGTCCCGCGTCCCCTCGACGCCACGGAGGCGGTCGGTCCACAGCCCGAAGAGGTCATCGACCGCAGGGCGGAGCTGCGACTCAGCTCGGGTGTCCTGCGACGGACCCTCGGTCCCGCAGGTGGAGACTCCACACAGCTTCGTGAAGGACTCGTCGACCGTGAGCCCGTGCGTGGGAGCGAGCATCGAGAAGAGGTTGTCGGGGTAGTTCGTCCACAGCGGAGCGTCGAGCTTCGGATCGCGGCCCGTCATCATGGTCGGAATGGCGGTCTCGGTGGTCTGACTGAGCGTCGTGAAGTTGCGATACCAGTCCGACCCGCCGGCCAATCGATCGAAATTCGGAAAGCGAACTTCGTCGATGGTGCCGTCGTCGGCCAGCAGCGACAGGGTGGGCAGCTCGTCCAGCATCAGGAACACGACCGACGGGGGGTCCCCGCTGATCTCGCCTCGCTCGACCGAATCGGCATTCCGGAGAAGCGCACTCGACTCGCTGCCGAACAGGAACAGGCCCAGCGCGACGAAGGGGAGGATCGCGGTGTAGCGCAGCCAGTGGGTCGCGGTCGGGCTGTTGGTGATCGCATAGACGGCCGAAGCCGCTGCGATCACACCCAAGCCGACCGCCCCGATGCCCATGCCGGCCTCTCTCCCGACCCAGGTGCCCGACACAAGAGCAAGGGCTGCGACGACGACGCGATAGAGCCACATGCCCAAGGACGGTCGAACGGAGGCGGCGAGCCTGACGGCCAGCCAGGTGAGCAACGGTGGAACGAACGCGATCGCCACTGCCAGTCCCACCAGCTCGGACCGGCTCACGTTCCTGAAGACGAACAACGCAGGATTTGCGCCGGCAAGCGACAGCAGGGGCTGGGCGATCGCAAAGCCGGTCAGACCGAACAGAACGGCGAGCACGGACCGGCTTTCAGGAGGGCTGACGCCCAACTCCTCCGGCGGATGCTCCACGGCGGGTTCGGTCTTCGGGGCCATCAGGGGGAAGCGTGTCGCCGGGTCGACCCGGCGGCAACCCGGTGAATGATAGGCCCGAGCGAAGTGCCTCGGGCCGTCAGCCCTGGTCGAAGTGCTCGAGAAGCCGGACGAGACACATGGCCATCAATCACTTCGCTCGACCGAATACAGCGAGTCATCGCCGTCGGACCAACTCGGTCATGCTCTCACCGCAGCCGGCCGTGCGGCACGGTGCTGAATGCGCTCTATTCGGCGCTGGACCGGATCAGCTCAACCGACACGCCGACCGTCCAGACCAAGCCCCCAGACCTCCCGATCGAAGACGCCCTCGGACTCGGCGCCACAGCCACCTCGCCCGTCCGGCACCTTCGGGGCGGTGTGCCGAGGCGTTTGCGTCTCACCGCCGGAATGAACTGTCTTGTGCAATCGAAGTCGGCGGGGAACGCGATGATGCGCGGGCCGTTCAGTAGAGACGTTCCGCCTCGTCGGCCTCGATGATCGTCTGCACGTCGTCGACCGAGACGTCGAGGTCTGCGTACTTCACCATGGTCTCGGCGAGCAGTCGACGGTCTTCTGGCGCCGGCTCCGAGGTGCCTTCCCAGAGATTGGAGCGAATCACGCACTTCGCGCAGTGGAAGTAGCCCGTGGTGAGGTGCACACCGATTGCCAGTTCCGGGGCCTGCCCGTCGACGGCCATCGCCTCACGGATCTCGCGGTCACGAACGATCTCGGCGCGCCCGCGGAGTCGCAGCGTGTTGCGATGTCCTGGGACCAGGAAGATGAGACCGACCCACGGATGCTCGAGAAGGTTCAGGAAGGTGTCCGTGCGGTGATTCCCCTTGCGGTCCGGGATGGCGAGCGTCGTGTCGTCGAGGACCTGAACGAAACCCGGGGCGTCACCTTTCGGCGAGATGTCGATCCTGCCGTTGCCATCGGTTGAGGCGATCAGCAGGAACGGCGAGCGTGCGATGAACCCTCGGCAGTGCTGATCGAGGCTGCTCACCTCCTTGTCGGTCACGAAGTGACTGGGTGGCTCCATCACCTCCCGGAACTGCTCGAGCGACGTGATCGTTTCGCTGAACTCCATCTGTGCACTCCTCGTCGACTCGTCGATGTCGAGCGCCGCGCGATGCGCAGCTCGCAAACCGCTCGCCATCGGGTGAGGACCTCATCCAGTTCGTCGTACCTCACCATCCCACATCGCCGGATCTCGGGCGGCCCCGCGACAGCACGCCACGATCCGACTGCCCACACAATGCAGGTTGGGTAGGTGGGTGAGTTGGGGCAGCAGAGTGTCTAGGGGCTCTCTCGGGGCTTCCGGGTGGCGATCCGCCAGCACTTCCACTTGAGACGCGAAGCAACCCACCAGTTCGACGGGGGACCGGTGGGTTGCTTCGATCTTGTGGCGGCCGGACCATCCTCGTCGGCCACGAAGGCGGCACACTCCTCGAACACGAGGCACCCAACGCAGATGGCCTTGGCCGGTTCCGTTGGCTCGGTCACTCACCCGCGACGCTTCTGCGGACCTACGCGCACCTCATGCCAGCGGACCACGACCGGGCGCGCAGTGTCGTGCAGGCAGCGATGGCGGCTGGCGGTCCGACCTCGGAAGTGGCCGAAACCTCGACGAGCTGAGGACTGGCTGTGTACGAACGGGGTCGGATTGGGCTACAGCCCAGCGTCTTCAAGGGCTTCGTGGTCGCTGGGCCAGTTGGGTGACATGAGATGCCACTGCTCGGGTTCGGCACGGATGAGGATCTCGAGCTCGCGCGCCAACGCCTGGGTGACGCGGGCGACGTCGGCCCGCAACCCGGCGTCGGTTCGCTCGGCCGGCACACGTGGCCGCACGACTCCGTGGTGACCACCGTCGCGGTAGTAGATCGCGCAGGGCAGCAGCGGCGCTCCGGTCCGCAGCGCCAGCATGGCCGGCCCCTTCGGCATCGTGGTCTTCTCGCCGAAGAACTCGACCTCGACACCGGTGCCTTCGATGTCTCGGTCGGTCAAAAGACAGATCACGTCGCCGCGATTGACCGCCTTCACGACCTCGGCTCCCGCTCTGGGCCCGAGGGGGATGACATTCATCCCCATTGCGGTTCGGAGGCCGACGAACCATTCGTACAACTCGGGTGGCTCGAGCTTCTCGACGACCGCGCTGACGGGGATGCCCATCACCTCGGTCATCCAGAATGCAGCCCACTCCCATCCACCGAGGTGAGGAATGATCATCAACGGGCCCAGACCGGTTGCCAGAGCATCCTCGAGGTGCTCGTAGCCGTCGTAGCTCATCGAGAAGTCGAGGTCCTCGCGCGACGTCGACGGGAGCCGGAAGGCCTCCATCCAGTACCTCGCGTAGCTCTCGAAGGTCTGCTGCACCTTACGTTGGAGGGCGACCCCGGTGAGCTCGGGGCCGTAGACACGCTGCAGGTTGCGGGCGACGATCATGCGTCGGCGCCGATCGGGAACCGCGGCGGTGGTACCGAGAGCTCGGCTCGCCATCCGAGCGACCGGCTCGGGCACCGCATTCGCGACCGATGATGCCGTTCGGTAGGCCGTGAGGACTCGCGACGATCCACCCGGCGACCTCAGCCCGGCGAAAGACTCGGGCACCGGTCGGTCGGTCAGGGCCGGGGCTTACGGTCGCGTCGAGCCAGAAGGCGCTCGGAGGGGCGCGCCGTTCGACGGGTGCGCCGCTGTCGAGGCTCGGGAAGCGGGTCCGGAACCGGCTTGCTGGCTTGCTTCCAGACCTTCACGAACCGCTGACCGACCGTGAACAGCGTCGCGGCCAACATGAACCACAGGACGCCGATCAGCAGCGAGTCGAACAACAGCCCGACCCCGAGCGCCAACAGCCGCTCGGCGCGTTCCATCAATCCGCCCTTGGCATCGAACCCGAGCGCCTCGGCCTTCGCCCGCTCGTAGGACACGAGCAACGAACCCGCCATGACCGCGACCGGCAACATCGAGATTCGACCAGGTTCGGTGGTCGAGAGGTACCACGCCACGCCGCCGAGCAGGAGCGCATCGGAGATCCGGTCCATCACCGAATCGAAGAAGGCGCCACGAGGCGACGCGGTGCCGGATGCCTTCGCCACGGCACCGTCGAGGACGTCGGGAAGTGCGGTCAGCGCGAGGAGCAGCACACCGGCCCGCAGCGCACCGTTGGCGATGGCGACCGCGGCGGCTCCGGCCATGACGACACCGAGCCCGGTGAGGTGGTCGGCCGAGATCCCGGTGCGCCGAATCGTGGCTCCGACCGGCTTCAGGCGCTTCTCGAAGTGCGACCGCCACCTTCCATCGAACATGCAACACGCACCTTTGAGAACCGGCGACGAACGCAAACAGGGTACCGCTCACGCCGGATGAACCGCTGATCCGGGGCACGAGGGCCCTCAGGCAGCCAGAATGAGCCGATGGATGCCATGAGTCCCGCCGATGCCGAGGTCGCGCTCCGATCGCTGGGCCGCCGATTCCGATCGGCGGTCGCCTCCGCGGCGAGCGACGACGAGACCGGCGACGATCTGGCCCACCGCTCAGGTCCTGACGGAGCGTCGGTGATCGATCACCTCGCCGCAACGGTCGGCGGCTTGTCGGTGTTCGACCATGCGCTCGAGCGGGTGCGCACGAGCGATCGTCCGACCCTGCACCCCGGTGTCCTCGACCCGAGTCAGCGCGACTTCGCCGTGCAGGTGACGGGCCCGGCGCTCAGCCTCGACGAGGCGCTGCTCGATCTCGACGTCGCGGCCGGCCGGCTGGCTGATCGAGTGTCCGAGACACCCGCCTCGGACTGGACCCGCAGTGCGAGCCTCGCCGGCGGAAATCAGACCGCGCGGGCGATCGACCTCGTCCGACAGGCAGTCACCGAGTCGATCGAACGTCTGAGGGCCGTCGAGCACACGCTGAAGGCGGTTCGGGGCGCCTGAGGGCGCCCGAGCCGCGCGCAGGTCCGTTGGCGAGCCCGATCGCGGCGCGCGCTAGGTGTGCTCGAGGGTCCCCGTTCGCAGGTCCAGGTCGACGGTCTCGGCAGCAGCGAGCCGCGCCAGTACCGACCGCAAGGCCAAAGCCTCGACTTGGACGTACTGGGTCGGGTAGGGGTCCGCGTCCCAATCCTCGAGGGCCGCTCTGCACCATTGTTCGCCGGACAGCGTTTCGTGAGCGTCCTCTCCAACCATGCGCCCAGGGTACGGATTCTCACTCATCGTGGCAAGGGGTCGATTTCAAGTCACGGATTGTGGTCGCGGAGCTCTCGGACTATTCGTACGCCGACCAGTCTTCGGGGTTCTCTTCGACGATGGTCCCGATGACCTCGCCGTCGACCCCGTCGATCATCACGAACGCGCGCTGGTCGGGCGGTTCGTCGGCTGAGTAGGCGAGGATGCGCCAGGTGGGGCGGCTGAAGATGCCGCGCCAGCCGAGCTGGGCCGACGCATGGCCGATCGCGAAGCCGACCTCTCGACTCGCGATCACCAGGGCGTCCTGCTCGTCGACATCGAGGTTCCAGCCTGCCCGAAGGTGATAGAGCCCGAACAGCACGAGCGCCACACCGGCCGCAGTGATCCCCTGGTTCACGAGCACTGCGTCTTCACCGCGGGTGAACCCGAGGACGACGCAGCTGGAGCCGATCAGGAGGTACAGGTAGCCCGGGATCCGACGCTGGTTGTTGTTCGGGAAGACGTACGGCCCGACGTACTCCGATGGCTGAAGATCATCAGGGAGTTCGTCGGTGACATCGTCGAGTGGCTCGTCGGGGCCTTCGGTCATGCGCCCGCGACGCTATCGGCACGGTCGTGGGCGACCCCAAGGCACTCGCCCCTGTTCAGTGCGAGGGCCACGCGTCGCGCAGCTTCTGCCAGGTGTCATTTAGTGACTCAGGCAGGACTCGGGCCTCGGCGACGGCGGTGATGAAGTTCGTGTCGGCCTCCCAACGCGGGAGCACGTGGACGTGCAGATGGTCCGGCACCCCCGCACCGGCCGCTCGCCCGAGGTTGAGGCCGACGTTCACGCCATGGGGCGAGTAGGCCGCGCGGACCGCGGCCACGGCCTGATGCACGGTGGCCCACAGCTCGGTGGCTTCAGGGGCGGACAGGTCGCCGAGGTCGGCGACCGCGCGGTTGGGAACGACCATGAGATGCCCTGTGCCGTAGGGGTAGGCGTTGAGGAGCGCGCTGCACCACGGTCCGCGGTGAAGGACGAATGCACGCTCGTCGCTGTCGTCGAGCGCGAGCAGCCGCTCGAACAGCGATCCCTCTCCCGGAGCCTCGTCGCCTTCGCGACCCTCGACGTAGGCCAGGCGCCAGCCGGCCCAGAGCCGCTCCATCTCACGCCGTGGAGGCGACGGATCAGTCATCAGACATGTGCGTCGACCTCGCCGGCGAGGCGGTCGATGAAGTCGTCGACCGTGACGCCGCGCTCGACGTCGCCTCCGCGCGGATTGTCGCCCACCGTGCCGTGCTCGACGTCGTCGTCGCCCACCACCAGGATGTGCGGAATCTTCTCGAGCTTGGCCTTGCGGATGCGCGAGCCCAGCTTCTCGCCGGCATCGATGAAGTCGGCCCGGAATCCCTCGGCTTTGAGACGGTCGACGATGCGGAGCGCGTAGGCGTCGTGGTCATCACGCACCCCGAGAACACGCACCTGCACCGGTGCCAGCCATGCCGGGAACGCGCCTGCGTAGTGCTCGGTGAGCACCCCGAAGAAACGTTCGATCGAGCCGAAGAGGGCACGGTGGATGGCGATCGGGCGATGCCGCTCGTTGTCGGCACCGATGTACTCGAGCTCGAAGCGCTGCGGCAGCTGGAAGTCGACCTGGATGGTCGACATCTGCCACGTGCGGCCGATGGCGTCGCGGGCCTGCACAGAGATCTTCGGGCCGTAGAACGCACCACCGCCCTCGTCGAGGACGAGTTCGAGATCCTTCGTGCCGGCTGCGACCCGCAGCGCCTCGGTTGCTTCCTCCCACTCCTCCTCGGTGCCGATGGCCTTCTCGGGCGGCCGCGTCGACAGCTCGAGATAGAAGTCGGAAAGGCCGTAGTCGGAAAGCAGACCGAGCACGAAGTCGAGCAATGAGCCCAACTCCTCCTGCATCTGCTCCTTGGAGCAGAAGATGTGCGCGTCGTCCATCGTGAGCCCGCGGACCCTCGTGAGCCCGTGGATCACACCCGACTTCTCATAGCGGTAGACGGTGCCGAACTCGAACATCCGCAACGGGAGCTCGCGGTAGCTGCGCGTCCGGTCACGGAAGATCAAGCAGTGGAACGGGCAGTTCATCGGCTTGAGGTAGTAGTCCTGCCCGTCGGCGCCGCCCTCGTCATCGAAGTGCATGGGCGGAAACATGCCGTCGGCGAACCACTGGAGATGGCCGCTCGTCTCGAACAGGCCCGCCTTGGTGATGTGGGGCGAGTACACGAACTCGTAGCCGGCTTCCTCGTGTCGCTTGCGGCTGTAGTCCTCCATGATGCGGCGGATGATGCCGCCCTTGGGATGGAAGACGGCCAGGCCCGAGCCGATCTCGTCGGGGAAGCTGAACAGGTCGAGCTCGGCCCCGAGCTTGCGGTGATCGCGTTTGGCAGCCTCCTCGAGCCGTTCGAGGTGATCGGCCAACGCCTGCTTGGAGTCCCACGCGGTGCCGTAGATGCGCTGGAGCTGCTGCCGCTTGTCGTCACCGCGCCAGTAGGCGCCGGCGACCCGCGTCAGCTTGAAGTGGCCGAGATGGCGTCCGGTGTGCTCGACGTGCGGGCCGCGGCACAGGTCGATGAACCCGTCGTAGCCCGCGAACGGACGGCGGGGTGAGGGTTCCTCGGGTGGGTTCTCGTAGGTCCGGGCGAATCCGGGCTCGGACACCGAGGTCGGGTCTTCGGCTTCCCCGTCGATGATCTCGAGCTTCAACGGATGGTCGGCGAAGATCTCGCGCGCCCGGTCGTTGCTGATCTCGTCGCGGATGAAGTCCTGTTCCTGCTTGATGATCTCGCGCATACGTGCGTCGATGCGGTCGAGGTCCTCGGGCGTGAACGTGCCGCCGTCGGCGAGTGAGAAGTCGTAGTAGAAGCCGTCCTCGATCGGTGGCCCGATACCGAACGTCGATCCCTCGAACAGATCGAGCACGGCCTGAGCGAGCACGTGCGCCGTCGAGTGGCGGATCGTGAAGAGGCCCTGACCGGAGTCCTTGGTGACGATCGAGACGACGTCGCCGTCGACCAACTCGGCGCTCAGGTCACGCTCGACACCGTTGACCTCGGCGATCACGGCTGCCTTGCGCAAGCCCCGCCCGATCTCGGCGGCAAGACCGCCCGCAGTGGTGCCCGCTTCGACCTGACGTGTCGAACCGTCGGGCAGGGCAACCGTGATCTCGGACATGGCAGGCGAGGCTACTGAGGTCAGGGCGCGGACTCCGAGTGGGTTGGACACTTCAACCGAACATCCCGGCCAGGTCAGACCTCGATTCCGAACCAGGTGTCCTCGCCGTGAGCACCCACGGTTCGGTGGGTCACTTCGAATCCACAGCTCCGCCAGAATCCGACCACCTCGGTCCACGCCGACAGCGTTTCGCAGATCACGTGATCGACCCCGAAACCGCGGGCACGCTCCAAGAGTTCCCGTACGACCGCGCGGCCGATTCCCTGGCCACGATGAGTAGCAGCCACCGAGAGCCAGACGATCTCGGCACTGGATCCGGGACGCTTGACGATGGTTCCCGTGGCGATGATCGATGGTGAGCCGGCGCGGCGGCCGACCAACGTGCACCGGTTGGCGTAGCTCCCGGCGATGTCAGCGAGGTCCGAGTTCAGGCTCTCGTCAATCACTCCCCAGTGCTCCGCCAGACCGTCGAGCACGAGCGAACGCACCTCATCCTGGTCCGTTGCCTCGAACGGGACGATCAGCACGTCCCTCACTCCACCCGGGTGAACAGGTAGGCGAACGGTGACTTCGTGTAGGCGATGCCCTGGCTGCGCTCGTGCGGCAGGTCGGGCGTGACCTCGATGCCCCGTTTCTTCGGGATCAGGTAGTCGTCGAGACCGTCGGCGCGGACTCGGTAGTTCCCATCTCGGGCCACGACGACGCCTGACAATTCGTAGCGATCGTCGATCGATGCCATCGCCGCATCACCGTGGCTCGGATTGACGAGCAGCGTACCTCCGATGCGGAGGTAGCGGGTGCACGGCTCGCTGATGAAGCCGGCGTACAGCGACACCCATGCGGTCGAGGGTAAGCAGCTCAGAGGTCCAGCACGTGCCGGACGAGCGTTCGTCCGTGACCGTCGACGAACGACCTCGCCGCCGTCGCCCCGACGGCCAGGGCGACTCGGAGCGACGCTCGGTTGTCGGGGTCGATCACGAGGTGCGCTCGACGGCTCGCCGTGTGGTCACGCAGGAAGTCACACGCGAGCCGGACCGCCGCGCTCGCGTGGCCGCTCCCCCGGTGGGCGGGGTGACACGCATACGAGAGGTTGGCCTCACCCGCCGGACCGTTGCCATTGCCCAGCTCGGCATCCACATAGGCGACGTACGCGTCATCGGTCGTATCGACCGCGAAGACCCACCTGGGACCGGAGCCGAACGAGTCCGCGGTCGTGGTCAGGAACCGACGCTGGTGGTCGCGCTGCTGCGCTTCGGTCATCGCTTCCCACAGCGCTCGCTGACCCGGCTCCCACAGCCAGTCGATCTGCTCGTCGTCGACCGCATCGAGATGCCGATCGAGATCGCCGACGCCGAGTGGCCGAAGCGTCCGCCCGCCCGCCGTGTAGGTCAGCGGCGGGATCGGCCGGACGAGGAGGCGCTGATCGCCGACCGTTCCTCGTCGCTCGAAGCCGCACCGCTCCGCCAGCGCCAACGAACCGACATTGCCGGGATCGATCAGCACGGTGGCGGTGTCGGAGTCCGTGCGCAAAGCAACGTGGTGGAGCAAGAGCATGACGGCTCTCGTCGCATGCCCACGGCCACCGCTGGCCGAGAAGAGGTGGTAGCCGACGTTGACCTCGGTCGGGTCAAGCCACTCACGCCCGATCTCGAAGTCGACCCACCCGACCACGGCGCCATCGTGCTCGACGCACGCGGTCGGCACGGGTGCGTCGGATCCTGGCCCGAGCCATCGCTCGAAGTCGGCGTCTCGGCCGGCGACCAGCACATTCGCGTCGCCCGGCAGCGGGGGCCTGATGGTCACGACCCCGTCGGTGACGTGCCAGTTCGATGGGGTGAGCGACGCCACATGACAAGCGTGTCAGGCCGCACCGCTCATTCGGCCGTGGCCTGGCAGGATCACCTCACATGGCCGACCCTTCCTTCGACCCGACCTCGCTCCCCACGAAACGGGTCGGAGCGGGTGCCCTCATCCGCGACGACGCCGGCCGCGTGTTGCTGGTGAAACCGACCTACAAGCCGATGTGGGAGATTCCGGG
>DATKWD010000013.1:0-7816 GCA_035529695.1 Acidimicrobiales bacterium
CTCGACGTGCCAGGTCTGTACGTACTCGGCCTGCCGTTCCTGCGACGTCGCAAGTCCAGTTTCATCGACGGAGTGGGTCCTGATGCGCAGGAACTGGCCGAGCACCTGGTGGCCCGCTTGGGGCATCTCGTCAGGTCGTGAAGACGCATGCCCTCATCGTCAGGAGCCCGGCAGGTCGAATGAGTCCGGCAGTGCCGGCCACGAAGTCGCGCTCAGGCGCATGACAGCGACGAGCGGCGCACTTCCAATGAATCTCCACGTTCTCTCCGGCCCCCCTCCAAGAAGCGTGGCTCGTCGACCGTCAGAGTGGAGTCCGACATCCACCAGCCGCCTTCGGCGGCCCATGAAGGGACTCGACATGACGATCACGACGACCGAGAACACCCGGAGGAGCACATTGCTGGCGCGCTCACCGTCGGCCTACATCGCTTCGGTGATGTCGGAGGGCCAACGGTTCGCCGGCGCTGCCGACAGCGGCGGGCTCGATGTCCCGATCGCGGCCTGCCCCGGATGGAACATGCGCGACCTCGTCCGCCACCTGGGCGAGATCCATCTCTGGGCCGCGGCCAATGTGGCGTTCCCGACGCCGAGGTGGCTCCACGTCACCGACCTCACCGACCTCGCTCGCTACTGGCCCGAGCTCGCTTCCCGTTGGCCGAGCGACGGCGATCTCGTGACGTGGTACCGGGCCACCCTTGCGAATCTCGTCGATGTCTTGCGTTCCGCTCCCGCACAGGTCGAGGCGTTCACCTTCCTTCCGGCTTCGACGCCACTGACGATGTGGGCGCGTCGCCAGGCGAGCGAGATTGCCGTGCACCGCTTCGACGCAGAACATGCCCGAGGCGTGGACTCGAGCTTCGAGCCGACGTTTGCCGCCGACATGCTCGACGAGTTGCTCAGCGGGTTTGCTCCGCTCTACCAGGACGTCCGCACCGACGTTGCGCGGGTTCTCCGGATCGTTGCGACCGACGAGGACGAGCAGTGGTGGTTGACAATGTCGCCGTCGGGCATGACGACGGCGCGGCATGGGGCCGATGCCGACCTCACCCTGGCGGGAACCGCCGCGGACCTCTATCTCACGATGTGGAACCGCACATCGGGCACGAACCTCGACCTTGGCGGTGACGCCGGCGTGCTGGAGGTGTGGCGCAACAGCTGCCAGGTCGTGTGGAGCGGGTGAAAGCGGATCCGGCGCCGACCGAGACGTGTCGGTGCGAGGTGAACCTCTCCTGTGATGAGTCTCAGCGCGAACAGGTCGCGCTGGGACTCATCGGAGCGAGGTCAGCAGGCGCTGGCTGGATGCCAGAACATCGACGGCCTCTGCGGTGACGGATCTCACGATCCGCGCGGCCGGCTCGTGGTGCGTGACCATGCCGGCGGCCGGGCCGGCGTAGGCCGGAGTGGGGTCGTCGCCCGCGGCATGATCGGCGTCGCGGTCGTCGAGGAGGAGACCGGCGAGCTCGTCCTCGTGATCGGCCCAGCGGTCGAGCCACGGGGTCCGGATCGATCGGGCGCCGATCCCACGGGGCCAGTTCGACCGCCCGTTGCCCTGCGCGATGTCGATCGCTCTCGAGAAGACCGAGTCGTCGGCCGAGGCGGCAAGTACCTGGTCGGGCAGCCTCGGCCAGTCGCTCTCGGCCTCGTCCGCAACGATGAATCGCGTTCCCATCAGCGCACCCTGCGCGCCGAGCAAGAGCACCGCGGCGAGCCCGCGGCCGTCACCGATACCGCCGGCGGCAAGAACCGGGACGGTGCCGGCAGCGTCAACGACCTGGGGCAGCAGAGGCAGGAGGGGTGTCACGCCGGTGTGACCGCCGGCCTCGTTTCCCTGGGCGATGATCACATCGACCCCGACCTCGGCCGAGTGCCGAGCAGCCTCGATCGTCTGGACCTGATTCAATAGCAGCGCGCCAGCTGCGTGGACGCGGTCGACATACGGCGCTGGGTCCCCGAACGACAGCGTGATCGACGAAACGCCAGCCTCGAGCGCTGCATCCAAGGGCGATGCATCCTGTTCGATCAGCCAGGCGATGAAGTTCGCGCTGAACGGTCGATCGGTCATCGACCTGACCGCTTCCATGCGCTCCGTCACCGCATCCGCGGAAGCGCCACCCATGGCGACCGAACCGATACCGCCGGCTTCGGCCACCGCCGCGCACAGTCGTGGTTGTGCGACACCCGCCATACCCGCATTGCCAACGGGGTGCTCCACGCCGAGCAGCTCGCAGATCCCGGTCCGAAGTGCCATCCGGGTCAACCTAGTCGGAGGGCCACGACTGGCCTGACGGGAGGGGGCGCAGGTGCGCTGTCGTGCGTCGGCCCTGCCCTCCACCCTGCCGGCGCCGGCATCTTCAGCCTCGCTCCACGAAGCTCCATCACGCCTCCACGACTTCATCTCGTCGTGCCGTCAGTGTGGACCGTGCACGAAACAACACCACCACAGAGGAGATGAAACGCCATGAAGACCGAACGCAAGCCCGCACTTCCGATGTACTACTTGGGCCGGCCACGCGCTGTGTACGAGCGGGCATTCCCGCAGCGGCCGCGTCGCGCAGCCCGTTGACAGCTCGCCGCCAGGACTCGTTGCCGGCGCCACCCCGGCGTCGAACAGCGCTCCAACTCCGACGACTGCACCGCATCTCGAGCATGGCACGACGCGCGAAGCTGACGTGGTGACGGATGAACTGTCCTACAACCCCGGAGCATTCGAGCTCCGCCGCAACGGGGAGGTCGTCGAGCTCGAACCCCAAGCGATCTCGCTCGCCGCGTACCTGATCGAGAACCGGGACCGCCTCATCTCGAAGGAGGAGCTGCTCGACGAAGTCTGGGGGGATCGGTTCGTCAGCGAGTCGGCACTGACGACGAGGATCAAGCAGATTCGACGCGGCCTCGGTGACGACGGATCAGAGCAGCGCGTCGTCAAGACGATCTACGGCAAGGGATACCGGTTCATCGGCGACATTGCGATCGAGGCGACGGCCGCCCGCACGACGACCCCCGATGGCACCGATCAGAGCGAATCGGTACCGCACAATCTGCCGCGACTCCGCAACGGGATCGTCGGTCGCGAATCCGATCTGACAGCGGTCGCGGAGTCGATCGGTCGCCACCGGTTGACCACGCTCGTCGGTGTCGGCGGCGTCGGCAAGACCACCCTTGCGGTCGCCACCGGACACGCGTTGCTGGCCTCGTTCCCACACGGCACCTGGTTCGTCGATCTTGTCGGCGTCGACGACGGCGACCAGCTCCCGACCGCGCTCGCGAGCGCCGCCGGATTGAGTCTGCGGGACGGCCCGATCCTCGAGCAGGTCATCAACATCAGCAAACGACGTGAGATGCTCTTCATCCTCGACAACTGTGAGCACGTGATCGGTGAAGTTGCCGCCCTGGTCGACGCACTGTTGGATTCCACGACCGCTCCGCGATTCCTCTTGACGAGTCGAGTCCCGTCCGGTCTGTCGGACGAGGTGAGAGTCGTCGTCGGGCCACTGTCGCCGGTCGCGTCGGACGGCCCAGCAGTCCAACTGCTCGTGGACTGCGTGGCACGTTTCGGTGTCACCGACGTCGACCGCGCACGGGCGAGGGAGGTCTGCCAGGAGCTCGACGGCCTCCCGCTCGCGATCGAGCTGGCCGCCGCACAACTGCGACACCTCAGCCTCGATGACCTCGCCGCTCGGCTGGACCGGCGCTTCGACCTGCTGGTCAACCCGCAGCACGACCGCCACCCGAGCCTCACGGCGGTGCTCGACAGCACGTGGTCATCGATCTCGAGCGACGAACGCGAGCTGCTCTGCCAGCTCGCTGCCAGCCCGAGTCCGCTCGCCCTCGACGACCTGATCGAGATCATGGATGAGCCCGAGCACCGCACCATCGCCGTACTCGGCGGACTCGTCGATTGCTCGCTGCTGACCCGGTCCGTCGGGCCCGATGGCACCTACGCGATGCTGGAAACGGTCCGCGAGTACGCCCGAAAGGACGACGTCGACCGAGCGCACGAACGACGGGACCGCCTCGCGGACTGGTGTCTCGAACGCGTCGGCAACGACCTCGTCGATCATTCGTTCGACTTCGGACTCGTGCGGTGGTGCCGGACGCACGAAGCAGTCCTCGACTCCTCCGAAGCTCATCTGAGCGCCGACCGACCTCGAGATGCCGCTCTCCTCGTGTCGGCACAAGGCCTCACGCTCCACGTCGACGACGGGAGTCGTGCAGCCAACGTACTGGGCAGGATCGATCGACACCTCGACAGCGTCGATGACCCGGGCCTGCGGGCCCGACTCCACATCACCGGCACGTTCGGAGCAATGGCCGTGCGCAATCCGTCGCTCATGGCCTCCCACGCCGAGGCCGCTGTCCGCGAGGCCCGGCGAGCCGCCGATCCGTCAGCTCTCGCCATCGGCCTGGTGCTCGAGTCGTGGTCGTTCATTCGTCATCCGGCCCAGGCCATCGCGCTGGTGACCGAAGCCGCGCAGGTCGCGGACTCGGCCGACGACGGGCGGTCGTTCGACCTCGCAGAGGGATACCGCGCCTGGCATCTCGCAATGATGCGCGACTACGACCAGGCAATCGAGGTCGCACGCAAGGTCCTCGAGCGCAGCCCCGTCGGCGCCGGCTACGACACTGCGTGTGCTGTGGCGGCCTTGGCATCGTGCCTCGCGCCGAACGATCCGGCGACCGCGCTCGAGGTTTTCGACAGCCACCTCGCCGGATCGGACTTCGCCGCGATGATGGCCAACCGCCTGCTCCTCGCCTCCATCCACGCCGCGTCCGGCAAGGTCGTCCCGTCCACCCAGATCATCGCGTCGACGTGTCGCCGACTCGAGAGCGCAGGCCAGCACGCCTTTCCTGATGCGCTCGTACCCGTGGCAATGCTCGCCGCCGCACTCGGCGACGAGCAACGAGCGCGGATCTACGTGTCTGCGGTGCGACAGTCGGACCGTCCGACCCAGAGCCTCCAGATCACGTGTCTGTACCAGCAGCTCCGATCGCGGTTCAGCGACGCCGACGACATCTCCGACCTCAGCAGCAACTCCGACGACGTCGCCGCCGAGGCCCTTGCCTGGCTCGACTCGCTCGCCGGGGCCTCCGGACAGGGGCCGCCGTGAAGTGGAGCCAGGTCGAGTACGCAAGAGCAGCCGACGCTCACATCGCCTATCGCACCGTCGTCGGCGACCCCGGGAGTGGCCTCACGATCGTGATGGTCAACGGATTCTTCTACCCCCTCGAGGTCCTCCGCGACGATCCTCTCGCCAACCGCCTGATCGAAGGCCTCGCCAGACTCGGCACCCTCGTACTCTTCGACCGACGGGGCATCGGGCTGTCCGACCAGATCGTCGACTGGGAAACGCACGTTCTCGACCACTGGGTGGAGGATCTCGGGGCGGTCGTCGATGCCGTCGGGTGCGAGGCGGTCACGGTCTTCAGCTGGCACGGGTTTGGAACAGGGCGGCGTTTTGCTGCTCGGCACCCGGAACGCGTTGACCGACTCGTCCTCTTCAACGCCTTCCCGAGGCCGGACCGAGCCGACCTCCACTGGATCGTCGACGTGCGGCAGCGGATCGACGGGATCCTGGTCGGAACCACCGATGGGTCCGCCGCGCTGCCGAACCGTCGGAACGATCCCGTCTTCCGCGAATGGCTCGATCGTGCGGGCCGACTCGGCGCCAGCCCGAGTCAGGCGGCGCGGCTCAACGCAGCTGAGGCGACCGCTCCGCCACCTCTGGATCCCGCTGCGGCCGTCATCGCTCCGACGCTGGTGATCGTTCGGGCGACGCCGGAGTTCGGCGTTCCCGGCGAGTTCCTCGAGCGCGCCGCCCGCGAGCTGCCGAACGCATCGTGTGTCACCCTTCCCGACGGCGACGCCTTCCCGATCGGTGCCGATGTCGATGCAGTTCTGGCAGAGATCTCCCGCTTCCTCACGGGCACCGTGCAGCTCCCCCATCCCGAGAGGGAGGTGAAGGTCATCATGTTCACCGATCTCGTCGAGTCCACCCGGCGGGCGGCTGCCGAAGGCGACGCCCGTTGGCGGGCGCTCCTCGATCGGCACGATTTCGTGTGCGAGGTCGCTGCGGCCCGCGTCAACGGGACCGTCGTCAAGTCAACCGGTGATGGCATTTTCGCGTTGTTCCCGTCGGTGCCGGCAGCCGTTGCCGCCGCCCGTGACATGCAGCGCCAACTGAGCGACGACGGTCTGTCGATCCGCACGGGCATCCACGTCGGCGAGATCGACCATCGTGGCGATGACGCATCAGGAATGGCGATCAACATGACCGCCCGGGTGATGGCCGAAGCAGCACCCGGTGAGCTCCTCCTCACGGAGATCGCCGTCTCGATCGGCGACATGACCGACGCGACACCGGCAGGTGACAGGTCACTCAAGGGCTCGGACAGATCGTGGACCCTGTTCAGGTTGTGACTGCCCGCCCAGCCGGTTCATTCCCGCAACGATCTGCGCTACGTCAGCGTTGCGAACTCGGTGAGGATCGCCGCGGCATTGTCGACGAGTGTCGAGAAGTGGCCCGCGCCGTCGACCAGCGTCAGCGTGGCGGACGGGATGTTGTCGGCCAGGAAGACTGCCCACGCTGGGGTCGCCTGACGGTCGCTGGCTCCGTGCCATATCGCGGTCGTGGCCTGGATTGCCGCCAGTTCGAAGCCCCAGTCGCGGTGGTAGAGCGATGCCTCGTGAACGAGGCCAGCCGGGCCGGCTCGTACGGCCTCGTTCATTTCTGCGAGGACCATGCTCGCGATGTGCGGTTGCTCGCGGAACAGGGCGCCGTCGGCCGGCTGCATCTTCGCCCACACTCCCAACCACCGGTCCGGGTGCTCGCACATCTGGCGGAGCTGGCTGCGGGCGACTGTTCGGTAGAGGGTTGGGTGATTCATGAACGCGTTGACGACGCGGAACATGGGATGCAGCCCCCGGTTCGTCGCTGGTGGAGGGGCGACCGAGGACACTGTCGCGACTCGAGTGATCCGTTCGGGTAGGGAGGCTGCACACGCGAAAGCATGGGGCCCGCCGCCGGAGTGGCCGATGAGCCCGAATCGTCCGAGATCGAGACGATCGGCGAGTTGCTCGACGTCGCTCGACCAGTCGAGGAGGTCACGACCGGGCTGGTAGGTCGAGCGGCCGAATCCCGGCCGGTCCGGGCAGATGAGCCGAACACCGGTCGCGATCGCGGCCGCTTCCAGAAGGCCCCCGGCAAGTCGGGAGTCGTTGCCGCCGTGGAAGAACATGATGGGTCGTCCTGCTTCGAGGCCGTATTCTGCCCAGCAGAGCGTTCGGCGATCGAAGGTCGTCATCTCCTGTCGTTCTCGGTTGATCATTCGGCCCTGATTCCGGTTGGGTCTTCAACGTGTGCGTCTCGTACTCCCCACGTGGGGCGGGCCGACTCGAAGCGAGGAGCGGCTCCACGTTTCAGCAGGCTTGTTCGAGATGGTGCTTGAGTCCGTCGAGGAGTTCACGCATCCCTGCTCGGTAGCGGCGTCGGACGGCGACGGTGTCGAGGAGCTGCCCGATCGGTCCGTACGCGAGAGTGTAGGTCGGGCGGCTGGTCACCTCGGTGCGAGCTCCGATTCGGCTGTCGGTGAGCGTGAACGCAATGTCGGCGGTCTTGAACGGAAGGGTCGACTCGGTGATCCGGAAGGTGATCGCGGTTCCTGGTTCGAACTCGATGACGTGTTCGGTGAGTGAGTGCCTGGTGGAGATGTCGCAGTGGCGAGCGCCTCCGACGCCGTCGATGTCGTTGGTTCGGTGGGATCCGATGAGCCCTGGGTTCCACGTGGCGATGGTGCCGATGTCGGCGAGCGCTGCCCACAC
>DATKWD010000014.1:0-5539 GCA_035529695.1 Acidimicrobiales bacterium
GTTCCGGGGCCTCGGCGCCGCCTGGCTCGTGCTGAGCTTGTTCACCTACCCCTACGTCTACCTGCCGGTGGCCGCCCGTCTGGCCAACCTCTCGACCAGCGTCGAAGAGAGCGCGCTCCTGCTGGGTGCATCCGAAGCGGCAGTGATCCGGCGCGTGGTGCTTCCGCAGATCTCGCGGGTCATGGCCGCGGGCGGCCTGCTCGCGTTCCTCTACGCGCTGAGTGACTTCGGTGCGGTCCAGCTGCTCGGCTACGACACCCTCACCCGGGTGATCTTCGCGACCCGCCTTTCCGACCAGGCCGTCTCGTTCACCTCGGCCACGATCGTCGTGCTGCTCGCCGTGGCGGTCGCATTCGGCGCGCGGCGCATCGGCGCACGATTCGGTCCCGAGCAACGGGCCACGTTGCGGGCGGGCCGCCACGTTCCCCTCGGCCCGTGGCGGTGGCCGGCGGTCGGGGTGGTCGCCACCCCGGTCGTCCTCGGACTCCTCGTCCCGATCTGGTCGCTCGGTCTGTGGGCCGCCCGGGGCATCGCTGAGGGTCGGGTCGGGTTCGAACGACTCGTCGATCCCGCCGTCAACACGATCGTCGTCAGCCTCGTCGCAGCGCTCGCCGGCATGGCCACGGTGCTCCCCGTCGCCTTGCTGACGACGCGCTACCGCAGCCGACTCGGCTCGCCGGTCTCGGTGTTCGTGCTCGCCGGCTATGCGGTCCCCGGCCTGGTGGTCGCCTTGGCCCTCGTGTTCTGGTCGCTCAACACCCCTGGTCTCGGGTTCTTGTACCAGAGCTTTCCGCTCCTGATCGGTGCCTACGTGATCCACTTCGGCTCACAGGCGCTGGGCGGCGCCGAGGTCGCGGTCGCGTCGGTGCCGGGCTCGGTGCGCGAGAGCGCCGACCTCCTGGGCGCAGGCCGGCTGCGTCGCTTCTTCCACATCGAGCTCCCCCTGATGCGACCCGGGGTCACTGCGGGCGCCGGCCTGGTGTTGCTGTCGACGCTCAAGGAACTGCCGGCCACCCTCCTGCTGGCGCCGACCGGGTTCTCGACCCTCGCCACCTCGGTGTGGCAGTCGTTCGAGGACGGGTTCTTCGCCGAGGTCGGCCTCGCCAGCCTCGTGCTCATCGCGGTGGCCGGGACGCTGTCCTGGTTCCTGATCCTTCGTCGTCCCCACTCGATCGGCGCCTGACCCGAACCGGCACGCGGGCCAAAGGGGTGCGGGAGTGGCGGGTCGGCAGTGGGTCGGTCAGCCGAGGAGATCGTCGATGTCGCCGCTCGGTTCGGTGGTGAGCAACCAACGGCCCGACGGCTTCTCGAACCGATACCACAGACCCTGCGGACTGAGACGGAACTGGAGGTCCTTGCCCACCGTGATCCGATTCGACCGGACCCGCAGCTGAGCATCGCGGAACCCGGCGTCGACGAGCCTCTCCTTGGCCGCCGCCATGGTCAGCACGGGCGCCTGCCAGGCCGGCGCGTCGAGCATGTCGACCCCGCCGGCACCACCCATCTCCCACGCAGACGCCTGCGCCTCGAGCGCCGCCGGGAGGACGCCGGAACGAAAGGCGAGCGTCGGCAGCTCGCGCTCGTCGGCCGAGGCCGCTCGGCGCGCGAGGTCGGCATGTGCGTCGAGGTCGAGCGCCGACGATCCGGTGCCCGCGAGGATGGCCCACGCACGGCGGGCGGCGTCGGTCACCAGTAGTTCGAGGCCGGGACGGTCGAAGGGTGCATCGCGGGGCGGGTCGCTCGGCCAGGCGGCCGGCCGACCAGGCCCGCCGTCGGGGCGGTGCGGGATCGACGGGAGCGAACCGGGCTCGCGGCGCCACGCATCCCTGGCCACGACGCCTTGCGCTGCGGGCCCCGAAGCCCTTCCGCCTTGTGCGCCATTGCCCGATCGGCGGGCTCGGATGGCGTCGATCAGCTCGGTCCGGCTCATCCCACGGAGCTCGAGCAGCAGAAACGGGTCGGCGTCGAGCGCCGTGGCGACCGCGTAGCAGACCGCGGCGGCGTGCTTGCACGGCTCGGCATCGTCGGGGCAGCTACAGGCGGTGCGCAGCTCGCCCGATGCCGGGAGCAGCTCGACCTCGACCGACTGCGCATCGGCGACGATCTCGGGCGAGAGCTCGCCTTCGAGCAGCGCCGCGGCGTGGGCGGCTTTGGCAACGATGGCGTCGAGAACGCAATCCCACTCGTCGTCGCGGAACTCGCGGACGGTGAGCAGCACGTCATAGGGCTCGAGGCGGCTGCCGATCACCTTTCCACGCACCTCGCCCGACCCGAACTGCAGCTCGCCTGCGTGGCCTCGCCGGGCGTAGGTCCGGCCACGTGGCAGCCGGTTGGGATCGTGGACGGCGCGCTTCTCGAGCGCGTCGATCCACGCCTTGCCCCACCACGTGCTGCCGAAGGCCATCAGCCCTCCACCGCCAGGGCGACCAGGTCGGCGAGCTCGTCGTCGGTCAGCTCGCTCACCCACGCCTCGCCGCCACCGACCACCGATTCGGCCAGGGCACGCTTGGACTCGAGGATCACGGCGATGCGCTCTTCGAGGGTCCCTTCGCAGATGAGACGGTGGACCTGCACGGGCCGGTCCTGGCCGATCCGCCACGCCCGGTCGCTCGCTTGATCTTCGACTGCCGGGTTCCACCACCGGTCGTAGTGGATCACGTGGGTCGCCTGGGTCAGGTTGAGACCGCTGCCCCCGGCCTTGAGCGAGATCACGAAGACCCTCGGCTCACCGGCCTGGAACGAGTCGACCATCTCCTGACGCTTGCCGACCGGCAGTGAGCCGTGGAGGAACTGGGCGGCGATGCCCATCCGCGTGAACTGGGCCTCGAGCAGGCGCCCCATCACGACGTACTGCGTGAACACCAACACCGAGTCGTCCTCGTCGGTGATGACCTGGACCAGATCGGACACGGCGGCGAGCTTGCCCGAGCGGCCCTCGATCGGTTCGTCCTGCCCGAGGTACTGGGCCGGGTGGTTGCAGATCTGCTTGAGCGCGGTCAGCAGCTTGAGCACCAGACCGCGCCGGCCGATGCCTTCGGCCTCGGCGACATCGGTGAGCAGCTCGGCCACCACCGCCTTGTAGAGCGTCGCCTGCTCGGCCGTGAGCCCGACGAACACGTCGGTCTCGG
The DNA here is from genome assembly GCA_035529695.1 of Acidimicrobiales bacterium. Classification (GTDB taxonomy): domain Bacteria; phylum Actinomycetota; class Acidimicrobiia; order Acidimicrobiales; family Salinilacustritrichaceae; genus DATKWD01. The sequence continues at coordinate 3,129 of DATKWD010000014.1, forward strand.
TCTTGGGAGGCAGGTCGGGGACGATGTCGGGGTCGGACTTGCGGCGACGCAGGAGGAACGGGCGCACGATCATCGACAGGCGCTTGGTCACCGCCTCGTCCTGTTCTCGCTCGATCGGGATGGCGACGTGCTGGCGGAACGACGACAGGCTCCCCAACAGGCCGGGAGTCGTCCAGTCGAGGAGTGCCCACAGATCGGTGAGTCGGTTCTCGACCGGAGTGCCGGTCAGCGCGAAGCGGGCCTGTGCACCGATGCGGCGCAGTGCCCGCGCCGTACGCGACTCGGGGTTCTTGACCGCCTGTGCCTCGTCGGCCACGACCAGGTCCCACCGGACCTCGTCGAGCGTGTCAGCGTCGCGCCGGGCGACGCCGTAGGTGGTCACGATGATCTCGTCGGGCCCGACCTCGCCGAGATCGCGGCCGGTCCCGTGGTGGCGGCGGACCGGCACGCCGGGACAGAACCGGGCGGCCTCGCGCTCCCAGTTGCTCATGAGCGTGGCCGGGCAGACCACGAGCATCGGACCCGCGGCGGGCAACGGCCGGCGGGCGAGGTGCAGGGCCAGCATCTGGACCGTCTTGCCGAGCCCCATGTCGTCGGCGAGCACGCCACCGAGTCCGAGGGCCGCCATCTCATTGAGCCAGGCGAGCCCGCGCTTCTGATAGGGCCGGAGTTCGGCGAGCAGGCCCTCGGGCTCGTCCTGCGAACGGTCGGTGGTGAACGTCGCCAACCGATCGGCGATGTCGAGCAGCGGCTGGTCGATCTCGGCGTCGATCTCCTCGCCGTCGATCACGAGGGTGCCGGTGAGCGCAGCGGCCACGACGTTGCCGGTGGCGATCGATGTGCGTTCGCGCAGGCGGCTCAGCCGGTTGGGGTCGGCACGGACCCAGCGCCCCCGCATCCGCACCATCGGACGCTTCGCCTCGGCCAAGGCCGTCAGCTCGGCGTCGGTGAGCTCTTCTCCGTCGACGGCCGCCCGCCAACGGAGCTCGCCCAGCGCCGACAACGTCAGCTCGCCGCTGCGTTCGCCAGGCTCGTCGACGAACGGCGTCGAGACCACCGGGCGAAGGTCGATCGGGCGGAAGACCTCGGCCGGCCACAGCACCGGCAAGCCGGCGGCGGCGAGGTCGTCGGCGACGGGACCGAACAGCTGGTCGACCTCGAGGTCGTCGAGCTCGATGCGGTCGGGTCTCGCCTGATCGAGCAGTCGGGTCAGTGGCGCCCACGCCCGCGATGCCCTGCGGAGGGTGACGAGCAGATCGGTGTCGACCTCGTCGCCGAAGCGGGCCAGCACCGACGGATCGGCATCCCACAGGTCCGACGCCGCCAGGATCAGCCCCGGGTCGACGGCGCTCTGCACCTCGATCACGGCTTCGATGACCGCCTCGGGATCATCGGGCAGGTCGACCCGCAGATGAGCCAGGGCGTTGCCGCCGGCACCTGCGACGGCCGACCGCAACCAGGCCCTCTGGTCGGCCACGTCGACCGAGCTCTCGATGTCGGGGGCGGCGAAGGCCTCGAACCCGGTCGCCGTGACCGCCGACGCCGTGCGCAGGAAGGTGTCGGCCACGGCATCGAGGAACGCGCGCACCGTGAGGGCCGGATCGGCGATCCGCCGGGGGTTGGTCCCCAGCTCGCTGACGGCATGAGCTGCGGCCGGGAGCGCACCGACCAGCGACTCGATGAGCACCAGGTCGGCGGGGTCGAGCGGACCCAGCCGCCACGTGTCGGCATCGTCGGAGCCGATGGCCGGGAGCACCCGCCCGCGAGCGATCAGGTCGAGCGCCACCTTGGTGGCGGCCGACCAGGCCCGCACCGATGCCGTGACCGGAGCGCTGGCCGGCAACGTGGCCAGCGGGTCGATCAGGTCGCGCAGCTCGCCGATCGTGGCCGGGACCGCCTTGCCACGGATCTGCGAACCTGCGGGAACGGCCATCTCGACGACCTGGTGGCAGTTGGTCGCCGTGACCCCCGGACCCCACAGCAGGAGCGACCCGTCCCGACCGTGCTCGCCGGCGAGGAACGTGGCCTCGAGGTCCGGCTCCAGCAGTGGCATCCGGTCGACGCTAACGAGCAGCAGTGACACTTCAGCCGTTCAGCCCGGTCGGGACCGTGCCGCATCCGGGCAACATGGCCCGTCCCGGTTCAACACCAACCGAACTTCGCGCACCCGGTTCAAGCCCAGCCGAACTTCGCGCACCCGGGTGACCCGTCTCGCTGGACTGCACGAGGTTCGGGTCTGGGTCCGTTGACTGCGCGAAGTTGGTTGGTCAGATGGTGCGGTAGTCGCCGAAGGGGGCGTCTCGCTCCTGGAGGGCCTGGGTGAGGCCCTTCTCGGCGACCTTGGCGATGAAGGCGTCCATGCTCGGCTGCTTGATGCCGAGCGAACAGAGCTCGGTGCCCGATCGGATGGC
>DATKWD010000015.1:0-93117 GCA_035529695.1 Acidimicrobiales bacterium
AGCGCCGGGTGACGCTTTGCCAGAATCGGGAGCAACAGTCGGCGCGGGATGACCTTCGCCACCCCGGCGACCGCACGATTGGCGACCCCGGGGATCACGACCGGCCGGCCGGCGTCGAGCCCCTCGATCCCCGCCGCAGCCACCTCGGCGGCTGACACCCACATGATGTCGGGCAGCGCGGCGCCCGCCTCCTTGACGTCGATGCCGGCGGCCTCGGCGAACTCGGTCTCGACCGGGCCAGGGCACAACGCGGTGGCCGTGACCCCGGTGCGCCGGAGTTCGACGCTCATCGCCTGCGTGTAGCTCAGGACAAAAGCCTTCGAACCGCCGTATCCCGCCTGCCCCGGAAGCGGTTGGAACGACGCTGTCGACGCAACGTTGAGCACGGCACCGCAGTGTCGATCGACCATGCCCGGGACCACCAGCGAACAGAGGTGGACGACCGCCTCGACGTCGGTGCGCACCATCGCGACTTCGCGATCGGGGTCGCTCGCGGCGACCGCACCCATCGTGCTGAACCCTGCGTTGTTGACGAGGACGTCGATCTCGAGGCCGCGTTCGGCGACTGCCTCGATCAGCGCGCGCCGATCTTCGAGGTCGGCGAGGTCGGTCGGCACGACCTCGACCCGCACCCCGTGCCGGGCACCGAGGTCGTCGGCCAGTTCGCGCAACCGGTCCTCGCGGCGAGCGACGAGCGTGAGCCCGTGGCCGCGTGCGGCGAGTTCGCGGGCCAGTTCGACCCCGATGCCTGCGGATGCTCCGGTGACGAGCGCGGTTCGGTTCGGGGAAGGCGACGGCAACGACATCGCGCCACGCTAGAAGCCTCGTCGCCGGGTGCGTGCGGCGCGTGGCCGGTTCAGATCGCGGGAACCCAGTAGGTGCGGCCGTCCCTCATCACCTGTTCGAGACCGCGATCGGCCAGTTCGCGCTCGTCGAACCCCAGGTAGGTGAAGTGCGGCGGATCGTCGACAACGGTCTGAATCCATCCGTGTGCAGCCAGGACGGCTCGGACATCGGGGTTCTTGTGCTCGACGACGTCGAAGGCCAGCAGTGAGAGGTGCTGCGAGGTTCCGGGCGCCGCCACCGAAGCGAGGATCGAACGGTCGAACTCTGTCGAGAAGAACATCCCTCGCTCCTCGAACGACAACACCGCCTCGACCTGTTCGGCCGGGTCGGCGTTGACGACCCGCGCGACCTCGGCTTCGGTGAGGCGACCTTCCTCCTGCCAGAACTCGAGGGCCGGACCGACCCGCGACCCCCACAGGTCGACGGTCGTGTCGAAGTCGCGGGCGGCCGGGAACGGGCCCCGCGGGCTGATCGTGAGGCCGCGGGCAGCGGCGTCGGCCCGGGCGCTTTCGAGCGCGGCGAAGGCCTCGGCCTGGAGCGTCACCGTCTTGGCCTCGACGGTTCCCGACTCGGTGACGAGGCGAGCCTGGAACGCCTCGACCTGCTCGGCCGCCTCGAAGACGCACCTGTTCATGACCATCACGCCGTCGCTCGGCACGAACATGGCACCGTATTCGGCGAGCACCCGCTCGGCGACCGGGTCCGATTGCGGGCAGACCTCCTTCGGAGTGAGCCCCTCGATCGCCAGACGATCCGTGAACACGTCCCCGAAGGCGACCTCGGCCTCGACCAGATCGGGCGACGGCGACGAGGTGCAGCCCGCGAGCAGTGCGAGCACGAGCATGACGAACAGCGGCCGCACAGGACAAGAGTCTGACAGGGGCCCTCGGCCGTTCGGGGTCACACAGGGGCGTTCGGTGCCACCAGCGGCCACGGGCGGTCGCGCTCGACGACCCGGGCAACGTCGAGCAGGAGCGGCTCTCGGTGGTGCGCGGCCAGGATCTGGAGCCCGACCGGGAGCCCGTCGCTCGCGTGCCCGATCGGGATCGACACCGCGGGGTTCCCGTAGATTTTCGAGGGAATGGTGAGGGCACCGTTGTTGATGGGTCGCGCCTCGCGCCCGCCGAAGACCGATGGCAACCGGCCGTCGGCTCCGAACGCCACATCGGGATTGGTGGCGGCGAACACCAGGTCGACCTGATCGAAGAGGTCGGCCATGGCCTCGTTGAGTTCGATGCGCCGCTGCTCGGCCTTCACGGCTGCGTGGACGTCGAAGTGCTCGATGGTGTTCTGCACGCCCACCCGCATCGCGCCGGTCAGCTCGTCGGCGCACGCGGGCCAGCGGTCGCCGAGGGTCTGCACGAGCCCGACACCACCGGTCACGCCCCATGCCCCACCAGTGTGGGGAATGCGCACATCGACATCACGACGTTCCACACCCGTGGCTCCGATCAGCCACTCCGCGGCCTCGGTCACGAGCTCGATGACCTCGGGGGCCACCACTGCGTTGCCGAACTCGACGATGACGGCGGCGGTGAGTGGCCCCGCATCGACGAGCACGGTGTCGAGGCCCGCCTCCCAGCCATCGACTCGGGGCAGACTCAGCGGGTCGCGAGGGTCGAACCCGTTGCTCACATCGAACCAGCGGGCCGTGTCGCGCACCGATCGGCTCACACACCCCGGCACTGCGGTGAGGTTGCCCGGGCCGGCCTTCGGACCGCGGGGAATCCGGCCCCAGGTGCACTTCAGCCCGAAGAGCCCACAGAACCCGGCCGGGATGCGGATCGACCCGCCACCGTCGCCTGCGGTGGCGATGGTGAACAGCCCGCCTGCGACGCCGGCGGCACTCCCACCCGACGAACCGCCGGGCGTCCTTTCGAGGTTCCACGGGTTCCGGGTCGCACCGTTGAGCTTCGTGTACGTCTGGTTGACCCCACCGAACTCGCTCGCGGTCGTGAGACCGAACAGCACGGCACCGGCGTCCTCGAGCCGCTGGATCTTGGTGTCGGAGGCATCCGCAACGTGATCGGCGAGCGCCACCGACGCGTGGGTGTCGGGCCATCCCGCCACCGCGTCGAGTTCCTTGACGCCCAGCGGCACTCCGCCGAAGGGCGCCGAGACGTCAGCGCCCTCGGCCACCTCGAGGGCACGTTCGGGATCGACATGGCTGACCGAATTGAGGCCCGAGGCATCGATGGCTGCATAGGTCGCCTGCAGCTCCTCGACCGGCGAGCGCTCACCCGATCGGAATGCCTCGACCAGCGAGATCGTGTCGCCCTGCCAGGGAGTGTCCATCGCGACGACGGTAGTGCTGGTCGGGATCAGGTGCTGCCGCGTCAGGCGAGGCTGTCGTACGCATCCCCGTCGACCACCGGAGGAGGCCGGTCGGGCGTGAGGTAGATCAGCGGCACCGAGAAGAGCGTGACCACCCCCTTCACCACCAGATTGACCAGGAAGATGTCCCACACGACCGGCCAGGGCAGCGTGAGTGAGTCGTCGGCCATGAACGGGATCGCCCCGAACGCGAGCACCACGAAGATGGCGTTGTCGATCGGCAACGAGATCGCGTTCGAGACCAGGACCCGTGCCCACTGGAACCGTCGGGTGACCCTGGTGACGAACCAGTGATACGCCTCGGTGTCGATGAGCTCGGCGATCACCTCGGCGATGATCGACGCGACCACGATGCGCCACAACGGGCCGAGCACCTGGCGGAACTCGTCGCCGAACGGATAGCTCGGGTCCGACGGCACGGAGATCACGAACCGGAGATAGAGCGCCATGAAGACGTTCACACCCGCAGCAGTCACGATCACCGTTCGCGCCGCCGACCTGCCGAGCGTCTTGTGCACCACGTCGCGCAACGTGAAGGTGATCGGGTAGACGAACGTGCCCATGTCGACGGCCCGACCTGCGACGTTGCCGATCTTGACGCTGGTGAAGTCGGCGATGACCTGGGCACCCACGTACGCGCCGACGGCGACGATCGCGACCCGAGTGACGGTGAATGCGCCGCGTTGGTCTGAGCTCTGAGCGACCGTTGCGGTCACGGTGTGATGTCCTTCCGGTTTTGGTGAGGCGGGTTGGACCGGTACCGCCGACGGCCGAGGCTAGATCCTCACCTACCCGAGAATCCCGTTCGCCGCCTCGCCGTGCTCCCTCGGTCGGCTCCGCACGCTCCGCCTCCCTGACGGCTCACCTACCCGAGAACCCCCTTCGCCGCCTCGCCGAGGAACTCGACACGTTCGGGCTTGTGACCGTTGGCCACCGCATTGAACGTGAAGCCCTCGATCCCGAGCGCCATCTCTTCCTCCATCGCCTCGGCGAGCGAGTCTGCGTCGCCGAAGATGAAGATCGCCTTGAAGAAGTCGAGCTCGTCGTCGGTCATCGAGCTCGGATCGTTGCCGCGACTGACCAGGAAGTCGTGCAGGTCGGCCTCGGCCTCGGCCATCGTCGGCGCGACGAGCACCCGGGTCAGGTGAGAGAGCGTGATCTCGCTCCGGTCACGGCCCAGCCGCTCGCAATGCCCCGCCAGCGCCTCGACCTTCTGCGGGATCTCGTTGCGCTCGCACGTGAGGTTCCCGTCAGTCGCGTACTGCGCGACCATCCGCAACGTCTTCTTCTCGCCATTGCCGCCGATCATCACCGGGATGTCGGAGATGGGCGCCGGCTGATTGATGGCGTCGGCGACCTGATAATGCGTTCCGTCGAGGCTCGGCCGCTCGTCGCGAAGCATCGGCAGGATGATCTGGAGTGCCTCCTCGAGCTTCTCGAACCGTTCGGTGAAGGTGTTGAACTCGATCCCGAAGGCGTCGTGCTCGAGCTCGAACCAGCCCGACCCGATGGCCAGCATCGCTCGACCGTTCGACACCAGGTCGACGGTGGTGACGGTCTTCGCCAGCACCGCCGGGTTTCGGTAGGTGTTGCCGGTCACGAGCGCCGACAACCGCACCTGCTCGGTCTCGCGGGCCAGGGCAGCGAGCAGCGTGTAGCACTCGAGCATGTAGTCGTCGGGATCGCCGATACCGGGGAGTTGGTAGAAGTGATCCATCACGAACACGGTGTCGAACCCACTCTGGTCGGCCGCACGCGCCTGGGCCGCGACGGCCTCGAAGAGACCGTCGGGACCGACGTCGGGGTAGTTGAAGTTCGGGATCTGGTAGCCGAGGCGTGTCATGGTCACATCATCGCGGATGCTGCATCGCTTGGCCCTCCATCCCCGGCTCCGTAATCTCCGGCACGTGGCGGAACGCACCAGGCGAATCGGATCCCTTCTCGCGTATGTCGTTGTGTCGCTGCTCGGGCTCGGGGCCGGGTTCGGGGCCGTGCAGCTACTGGCGTCCCCAGAAGACGAGGTTCCCGCATCGTCGGCGACTTCGACCACGACCACGACCACGAACACCGAGCCAACCATCGAAGGGGTCGGCATCGCGCTGTCGGATGTCGAGAGCGTTGCCGACGCTCTGGCCTTGATCGACCGCGCCCCTGCCGCACCCGAACCGGGTGTCAGTGTGACCGTTGCAGAAGGGTCGAACGTTCAACCGATCGCCGGGTCGACGGCGTTCGTGGTCGATTCGGCCGAGCTCGACGAACTCGGCCCACCGTTCCTGCCCGACTCTGACGGCAAGGCGGTGACGCTGACGCCGAGTGACAAGGTCGTCGTCATGGTCGCGCTCTCCGAGCCGTTCACCGAACCCGACGGGCTGGTCGCTTCGGTCGTCTACGAGACGCCCGGCGAACCCGCCAAGGCGATCGGTCCGTTCACCGGGACGACCAGCGCAGTCGCGGCACGCATCACCCGCAACGATGTCATCGGATCGGTTGCGTCGGCCGACGGTTCGTTCGTCCCGTCGTCGCCGGCCGGGTCGCTACGCATCGACGGTCCACTCCTGACCTTCGTCGTCGAGCCGGTTGCGCCGTTCCGCGTGGTGATCGCCCGCGGGTTCGACGACAGCCTCGACAACTTCGGATTCAACCCTGTTGCGCCTGGTCCTGCGCTGTCACCCGCCGACCTCACACGGCTCGACGTCGCCGACGCACTCGTCAGCGCGCTGACCACGAACTGAAGGTCAGGCCGGCGAAAGTCGGAAGACACAGATGTCACGGTCGGTGCGCTCGACGTACACGTGCATCTGCGGAATCGTGTCGGCAATGTCTGCCCACATCGCCGACTTCTCTTCGGGGGCCAACAGCGTGGCGATCATGGCGAGTCGGCGGCCCGGGAGCTGCACCTCGACCTCGCGATGGGCTTCGAGGTTGTAGCGCCACGCCGGGTGTCGCTGCTGACCCATGGCTGACGCCACGACGAAGAGGTCATCACCCTTCTGGTGATAGGCGAGCTGCACAGGACGTGGTTCGCCCGACTTCCGGCCGACCGCGAACAGCGTGAGCTGCGGGACGGTGGCCTTGCCTGTGATCGTGAACCGTCCGTTGGTCCTCTCGTAGATCCACGGGTCGACCTTGGCCGCGAGGTGCTTCACCGTGAACGATCCGGCCTTCGTGGCCGAGAACCAGTTGACCGCTCGGGAGTACAGGCCTGCGCTCATGCGATGGAACCTCCGTGTCGTGCGACCGCCATCCCCGAAGAACACCCATCATCGGTCGAATCGAGAATCTCAGGATGCCAGTCGCTCATGGAGCGACCGTAGCGGTGGCATGATCGGCACGTGATCGAGACCCTGCACCTGACTGCCAGCGGCTCACCGCAGGCCCGGGCGGCCCTCGACGAACTGGTCGCGGTGTACGGACAGACGCCCGCCGCCGAGGCCGACGCCATCGTCGCGCTCGGTGGCGACGGGTTCGTCCTGCACACTCTTCACGAGCACATGGACCACGTCCTGCCGGTCTACGGCATGAACCGCGGGTCGGTCGGGTTCCTCATGAACGACTTCAGGGTCGACGAGCTGCACGAGCGAGTGGCGGCGTCGGTGCCGACGACGCTGCGACCCCTTCGCATGCAGGCCACCTCGGTCGACGGGTCGACGCTCGAAGCCCTGGCGATCAACGAAGTGAGCCTCCTCCGCCAGACGCGCCAGGCCGCCAAACTCCGCATCAGCATCGATGGTGTCGAACGCATCGACGAGCTGATCTGCGACGGTGCCCTGGTGTCGACCGCGGCCGGGAGCACCGCATACAACCTCTCGGCGCACGGACCGATCATCCCCATCGGCTCGCCCCTTCTGGCGCTGACGCCGATCAGCCCGTTCCGGCCTCGCCGGTGGCGCGGCGCGCTGCTGCCGTCGAGTGCCCACGTGCGGTTCGAGACCCTCGAGGCCGACAAACGACCCGTGAGTGCGGCGGCCGACAGCGACGAGTTGCAGAGCGTGGCGCATCTCGACGTTTCCGAGGATCCCGACCACGAGCTGGTGCTGCTGTTCGACGAGCACCACAACCTCGAGGAGCGGATCCTGCGCGAGCAGTTCTTCGCCTGAGCCCGAGGCGCGGCCAGCTCAGTCGGGGTACATCTCGCGCATGACCTGCCCGACCATGCGAACCGCGTCGGTGCGGTCGAATCCCGCCATCAGTTCCTCGTTGGCGCGATTGGCCTCGCCCGGAACGAGCGACGGTTGCGACCCCAGCGCAGCGAACACCTCGGGGATCACGTCTTCGGGCTCCATGACGTTCGACGTGCCGAGTCCCTCGTGCGGCGACGACGACTCCCACCCTGGGGTACGGGTCGACCCTGGGAGTACGGCCATGACGTCGACCCCGTCGGTCGCCAGCTCGTCCCACAGGCTCTCGGCGAGGATCCCGATGTAAGCCTTCGTGGCTGCATAGTTGGCCACCAGTGGCGAGCCGCGGCGCGACGACTGCGAGGACATCAGGACGATGCCACCACGACCTCGGCGCCTCAGCCGGGGTATGAAGGCGTGCACGAGCGTGAGCGTCGTGCTGACGTTGACGTCGATCTCGGCGCGCAGGGTCTCGATCGACCGATCGACGAACGGTCCGACGAAACTCGCCGCTGCGTTGGCGACGAGAAGCCCGACATCGAGGTCGGCGGTGTCGGCGAGCAACCGGTCGACCGCTTCGGCATCGGCGAGGTCGATCTCGAACGCCTGCGCTTCCGCGCCGGTCTGCCGGAGGCGGGAGGCGGTCTCCTCAGCCCCGTCGCCGTCGCGGTCGACGACCAGCACACCGATCCCGGCGGCGGCGAGGAAGTCGGCGTAGGCCTCGCCGAATCCGATCGCCGCACCGGTCACCAGCGCCCACGGCCCGTACGTCGCTTCGAGATCGTTCATCCGCCAGACCGTACCGGCGTCCACCGCAGCCCGATCACCAGCTCGAAGCTAGCTCGCCACCCGGGCCAAGCCACCGGCCACCTTCTGACCAGGGGAAACTCCCCACCAGCAGATCTCTGTTGCTCTCCCGCCAACTATTGGTCGTAGAGCAACGAAGATCGGGGTTGGGGGCGTGTGAAGATGCGTGTATGGACCCTGCTGCTGAGTTCGACGTCGTCTTGTACGGCCCGACCGGGGTGACCGGTCGCGAGGTCGCCCGCCATCTGGCCCGTCGTGCGCCGGCCCTCGGCCTCACCTGGGCAGTGGCCGGTCGCTCGAGCGAACGGATGAGCGAGACGCTCGACATGGTCGGCGCCGATCCCGACGCGATGTTGATCGCCGACTCGGCCGACCAGAGGTCGATCGACACCATGGTCGGATCCGCCACGGTCGTGGCCAACCTGGTCGGACCGTATGCCCGATACGGCGAACCCGTCTACGACGCCTGCGCCCGACTCGGTCGCGCCGAGCTCGACCTGACCGGTGAGGTCGACTGGGTGCGCACGATGATCAACCGGCACGAACCGAGTGCAACCGCGTCCGGCGCCCGGATCGTGCCGACCGCCGGGTTCGAGTCGCTGCCCTTCGACCTGGGCGCTCGCCTGGCCGCGGAAACGGCGTACGAGCGTCATGGTTCACCGGTCGTCCGGGTCGACGTCGCATGCCGAACCGAGTCGACCGGCTCGCTGTCGGGCATGAGCGACGCCGTGTCCGGTGGCACCTACACGAGCGGGGTCGAAGCGCTGCGCCGGGGTGGCGCCGACGGCTTCACCGACGCCCATCTGCTCGACCCGGCCACGTCCAGCGCGTCGGGCGGGTATCGCATCCGGCCGCGCCGCCACTCCGGCACCAACGAATGGCTGGCCCCGATGGTCCCGTCGCCGTTCCTCAATCCGCCGGTCGCGCACCGATCGGCTGCCCTGCTTCGCGCCGAGGGCTCCGCCACCTTCGCCCACGATTACGAGTACGTCGAAGGCACGGTCGTGGCATCGATCCTCCCGGGTTCAGCCCGTGCCGCGGCACCAGCCGTTGCGGGTGCGCTGTCGGCATTCCAGACCGGCTTCGGACTCGTGGGCCGAGCGCCCGCAGCAGTCCGGGGTCCGATCGCCGATTTCGCGACTCGGATCGGACCCAAGCCGGGCGAGGGCCCGCCGGTCGAGAAGCTCGACGACTGGACCTACCGGCTCGACGTGCGTGCGACGTGCGCGAGCGGCCGACACGTGGATGTCGTGGTCGAGGCGGACGGCCACCCCGGCTACAAGTCGACGGCCACGATGGTCGGCGAGGCCGCTCTGTTGATGGCCGACCCGAACGTCGAGCTACCGGCCGGCTCGGGCTTTCTCACCCCATCGACCGCCCTCGGGATCGACCACCTCGACCGCTTCAGCGAAGCCGCCTGCCGTTTCTCGGTCAACTGAGCTGGATCTTCGTTGCCGCTGAGCCAACTATTGGCAGTAGAGCAACGAAGATCGGGGGATTCGGCCTACGGTCTCTTCTCGTGAGCCACGACTCGGGACCGACCGGAGATCCGTACGAGCGGCCACTCGACCTGCTCCGCGCGCTCGCCGTGTCGGAGGTCGAGGAAACGCCCGGCTTGGTGCACCTCGAGGCCTACACGATGTCCGGACTGCTCACGATCCTGTGGCACGGTCCTCAGGACGCCGAGCAGGTCGTCGTGGCCGGGGGTGGCGCCATGGGCGGACTCCTCGGACCCGGCAGAGGGGTCTACGTCGAACTCGGTCGGCGACTTGCCGAACAGGGCATCGGGACGATGCGGGTCGGCTATCGCAAGCCCAACGACATCGAGGCGTGCACTCTCGATCTGTGTGCTGCGATCGATCTGGCATGGCGTCGCGGCGCTCGATCGGCGATCACACTCGGACACTCCTTCGGCGGCGCCATCGCGTTGCGCGCCGCCGTCTCGCTCCCTGCGGTGAAGGGCGTCGTGACCTATGCGACCCAGTCGGCCGGCTGCGAGCCGGCCGAGGACTACGGCGACCGGCCGCTCCTGATGTTCCACGGCGATCGCGACGAGATCCTCCCCGCACAGGCGTCGGAGATGGTGCGAATCCTCGTCGGCCACGGCGATCTGCGCGTCCTCGAAGGCGCCGGGCATCTGCTCGACACCGTGCACGATCAACTCGTCGACGAGACCGAAGCCTTCGTCCTCGCGACCCTCGCCTGAGCCGAGCCGTGCGAGGATGCGACCCATGGACGTGCACCTCGTCGACGGCACCTACGAGCTGTTCCGGTATCACTACGCGCCCAACAACCGGGATCCCGACCTCGGGGCGACGCGAGGCGTGGTCAACAGCTGCCTCCAACTGATCGCCGATGGCGCGACTCATGTCGGCATCGCCACCGATCACGTGATCGAGTCGTTCCGCAACGACCTCTGGGCCGACTACAAGGACGGCTCGGGCATCGAACCCGCCCTGAAGAACCAGTTCCCGCTCGTCGAGGAAGCGCTGACGGCTGCCGGGTTCGTGGTCTGGCCGCTGGTGGAGGTCGAGGCCGACGACGGGCTCGCGGCCGCAGCCCACATGGCCAGCCAGGACGATCGGGTCGGGCGCGTCATCATCTGCACCCCGGACAAGGATCTCGGTCAGTGCGTCGGCGGCAAGGTCGTGCAGTGGGACCGTCGTCAGGACAAGTGGTACGACACCGACGGGGTCCGCGAGAAGTTCGGCGTCGACCCCGAGTCGATCCCCGACTACCTCGGACTCGTCGGCGACACCGCCGACGGCTTTCCCGGCCTTCAGGGATGGGGGGCCAAGTCGGCGGCGTCGGTGCTCGCCGAATACGGGCACATCGAGCGCATCCCCGCGGCCGCAGACGAGTGGTCGGTCACCGTCCGCGGTGCAGGCAAACTCGCCAAGACACTCCAGGACCACATGGCCGAGGCACTCCTGTTCCGCCGAATTGCCACCGTCGAACTCGACTCGCCCGTCAGCCAGACCGTCGATGAACTCGAGTGGATCGGGCCGAACCCTGATTTCGCCGAGATGGCCGAACGGATCGGCGGCCCCGATCTCGTCGACCGTGCCCAACGGCTCGCCCAGAAGCGCTGACCCCAGGGATCCGAGGGGCAACACGGACCGAATCCAGTCGAAAACGCGCCATCGATGCCCGGTTGGGTTCAGCCGCCTGCCAGGACGATGCTGACCCCGAGGGGTTCGATGGTGTCGAGCTGGGCGTAGGTGCACGACCCGGGGTCGCGGTCAGGTCGCCACCTGACCATACGCGTGACCGTGCGGAACCGATTGCCCTGCATGAAGTCGTACGTGACCTCGATGACACGCTCGGGCCGAAGTGGGGTCCAGGTCATGTCCTTGGTTGCGTTCCACCGTGACGGAGCGCCGGGCATGCGATCGTGGTCGCCGTCGATGTGGGCCTCGGCACGGATCCAGTCGGCCCACGGGTGATCGTCGAGGTCGAAGTCGCGCAACGCATCGAGTTCACCGACGAGCTCGACGCGCTTCTTCGCCGTGAAGCTCGCTGCCACCCCTACGTGGTGCAGCCCGCCCTCCTCGTCGTACAGACCAAGCAACAGCGAGCCGATGCCGTCGCCCGACTTGTGGGTCCGGAATCCGGCGACGACACAGTCGGCGGTGCGCTGGTGCTTCACCTTGAACATCACCCGCTTGTCGGGCTGGTAGGTGAGGTCGGGCGCCTTGGCGATGACGCCGTCGAGGCCGGCGCCTTCGTAGCGATCGAACCAGTCGGCTGCCCGGCCCACCTGGTTGGTGATCGGGGTGAGGTGCACTGGCGGCGCGGCCGATGCCAGCGCGGCCTCGAGTCGTGCACGTCGGTCCACGAACGGCGCAGCCATCAGGTCGTCGCCACCCTCGGCCAGCAGGTCGAAGGCCACGAATTCGGCCGGGGTCTTCTCGGCCAGCATGTTGACCCTCGACTCGGCCGGGTGGAGCCGCTGCTGGAGCCAGTCGAACTCGAGCCGGTCGTCGCCCACGACCACGATCTCGCCGTCGACGACACACCGACCGGGCAACGAGGAGCGGAGCGGATCGAGGATCTCGGGGAAGTAGCGGGTCAAGGGGCGTTCGTTGCGGCTGCCGAGCAGCACCTCGTCGCCATCACGGAAGATGATGCAGCGGAAGCCATCCCACTTCGGTTCGAAGAAGAGGCCGTCCGGGAGGGTGTCGAAACCCGACTTGTGGGCCTTCGCGAGCATCGGCTTGACCGGGGGGTTCACTGGCAGGTCCACGCCGGACCACGGTAGAGGCAAGCGAGACCACGACGACACGACATCGGTCGCCTCGTCGGTCGACGATCCGGGCATCTGTGGGTCGACGCCGACCGAATCCCGTCGTCAACGCACCACCGATGCCGTTGGATCGGTGGTCTCCGGTGGCGGTCCGTGTGCGGGCAGGGTCGAACGCGTCAGCATGGGGCCGTGAGCGATGTCGTTCTGAGAACCGCCGGCCTGACCAAGCAGTACGGCGACGTGGTCGCGCTCGACCACCTCGATCTCGAGCTGGTGCGAGGCGAGGTCTTCGGTTACCTCGGGCCCAACGGCGCCGGCAAGACGACGACCCTTCGGCTGCTGCTGGGTCTGATCCATGCCACCGCAGGATCGGCCACCGTCCTGGGCCTCGACCCGTGGAGGGACGGTGTCGAGCTCCACCGGCGGGTGGCGTACGTACCCGGCGAATTCACCGTCTGGCCGTCGCTGACCGGCGCCGAGATGCTCGAGCTGCTCGGCAACCTGCACGGCGGCCACGACCCGTCGTCCCGCGACGAGATGTGCGACCGGTTCGACTTCGACCCGAGCCGGAAGGGCCGCACGTACTCGAAGGGCAACCGCCAGAAGATCGCCCTCATCAGTGCGCTCATGGTGAAGCCCGAGTTGCTGCTCCTCGACGAGCCGACCGCCGGGCTCGACCCGCTGATGGAGGTGCGGTTCCGCGAGGTGCTGGCCGAGGGGCTGCAGCAAGGTCAGACCGCGCTGCTGTCGTCGCACATCCTGTCCGAGGTCGACGCCGTGTGCGACCGCGTCGGCATCCTCCGCACCGGCCGACTCGTCGAGGTCGGTCCACTGGATGCCCTGCGCATCAACGTGGCCCGACACGTCGAGATCGTCTTCGTCGACCCGGCACCCGACCTCAGCATGGTGACCGGCGTGTCCGACCTGACCACCGACGGATCCCACGTGCGCTGCACGATCACCGGTGAACCGACCGAGCTCCTCCGAGCCATCGCGCCGCACCGGGTCGCGTCGATGGTCACCGAGGACGCCGACCTCGAGGAGATCTTCCTCGCCTACTACGGCAGGACCGAGCCGGGGTCGCCGTGAGCTCGTCGGTCGCCTCGCACGCGCTCGGTCACCTGACGGCGCGCCTCGTGCGGCGCTCGAGTCTGATCTGGGCGGGAGCCCTCGGGCTGATGAGCTTCGCGATCGCCGCCGGCTACGAAGGCGCCTACCCCGACGGGTCTGATCGCTCCGCGGTCGTCGACCTGGGCGCGAACCCGGGATTCCGGGCGTTGATCGGTGCCGGGCACCAGCTCGACACCGCAGGGGGGTTCACGGCGTGGCGCTACGGCGGGCCCGCCGTCGTCATCGCCGCCGTGTGGGGCTACCTGACGACGACCCGACTCCTGCGGGGCGAAGAGGAAGCGGGACGCACCGAGCTCGTGCGCGCGGGCGCAGTGACCGCGCTCGACGTTGCCGCATTCGCCGCAGCCGCGACCTTCGCCGGGTCGCTGCTGATGGCACTCGGGTCCATGTTCGGGATGCTCATCGCCGGGCTCGCACTCGACGGTTCGATCCTGACGTCGCTGTCGGTGGTGTCGGGCGCGTGGGTCTTCGCGTCGTTGGGCGTGGTCTGCTCGCAGCTGCTCCCCACCCGGCGGGCCGCAGCGCTGACCGCCGGCGCCATGGTGGTCCTCGCCTTCCTGGTCCGCGCCATCGCTGATGCCCGGGCGGGTGCCCAGTGGCTCCGCTGGGCGACGCCGTTCGGCTGGTCCGAGCGGGTGAACGCGTTCGATCCGTCGCCAACGACAACCGCACTTGCCGTGCCGATCGGCGTGTCGGTCCTGCTCACCATGGTCGGACTCCTGCTCGCCCGACGACGCGATCTCGGCGCATCGGTGATCGCCGATGCGGTGTCGCGCCCGCCCCGGGCACGCGGCCTGCGCTCGTCACCCGGGCTGGCAACCCGGCTGGCGGCCCCCCGACTGATGGGCTGGGCGATCCCGGTGCTGCTCCTGTCCTTCACGATGGGATCGCTCGCCGGCGACGTCGGTGCGTTCTTCGAGTCGTCCACGACCTTCCAGGACCTCATGCGGAACTTCGGCGTCGACCCGTCGGTCCCGGTGCGTGCGTTCCTCGGCTTCCAGTTCACCGCCCTCGCCGTCGTGGTGGTCTGCTACGGGGTCAGCGAGATGGCTGCCGCGCGTGAGGAAGAGGCATCGGACCGACTCGACAACCTGCTGGTGCGCGCCGTCGGTCGCCGGGAGTGGCTCGCCGGCCGGATCGCCGTGGCCGTCGCAGGCACCACGGCCCTGTCGCTGCTCCTCGGGGTCGCCACCTGGGTCGGCACCCTGGTCGGAGGCGGCGGCATCGGTTTCGGTGACCTGCTCGGTGGTGGCCTCAACCTGATCCCGATCGGCACCTTCTTCATCGGTGCGGGCGTGCTCGCGTTCGCCGTGCTCCCCCGCGCCACGGCTGGACTGGGCTATGGCCTCGTCGCCGCGGCGTTCCTCATCCAACTGGTGGGCTCGGCGATCAAAGCCCCGCAGTGGATGCTGAACCTCTCGCCGTTCACGCACGTTGCGCCGGTGCCCGCCGTGGGCGTCGGTCGAGTCGGGGCCGTCGTGCTGCTCGGTCTCGGCACCGCGCTGTCGCTGGTGGCCGTTCAACGCTTCCGCGCCCGTGATCTGCACGGGGCCTGACGATCGCGATGACCGAGCCGTTTGATGGGCCTCGGCGCCCCACAACTATCTTCCTGGCATGGCCGAACACCCCTTGAGCGAACGCCTCGCCAATCTCGAAGCGCGACGTGAGCAAGCCCGTCACGCCGGGTCCGAGCGTTCGGTCGAGCGGCAACACGCCAAGGGCAAGCTGCTCGCTCGCGAGCGGATCGACTACCTGCTCGACGAGGGATCGTTCAACGAACTCGACATGCTCGCCCGACACCGGGCCCACGAGGCAGGTCTCGAGGAACACCCCTACACCGACGGCGTGGTGACCGGTTGGGGAACCATCGACGGCCGCAAGGTCTTCGTGTTCAGCCAGGACTTCACGGTGTTCGGCGGCGCGCTCGGCGAGGTCTTCGCCGAGAAGATCCACAAGGTCATGGACCTCGCCCTCTCAGTGGGTGCGCCCGTGATCGGGCTCAACGACGGTGCCGGCGCGCGTATCCAGGAAGGTGTGGTCAGCCTCGACAGCTACGGCGGCATCTTCCACCGCAACGTCCAGGCATCGGGTGTCACCCCGCAGATCAGCGTGATCCTCGGACCGTGCGCCGGTGGAGCCGTCTACAGCCCGGCGATGACCGACTTCATCTTCATGGTGAAGGAGACCTCGCACATGTTCATCACCGGTCCCGACGTGGTGAAGACCGTGACGGGCGAGGAGGTCACCCTCGAAGAACTGGGTGGCGCCATGTCACACGCCAGCAAGTCGGGCGTCGCCACGTTCGTCGCCGACGACGAGAAGAGCTGTCTCGACGACGTCCGCTACCTGTTCAGCTTCCTGCCGTCGAACAACCTCGAGACTCCCCCGGTCTTCGCAACCGGCGACGACCCCGATCGCCTCTGCCCCGAGCTCTACGACGTGCTGCCCGACAGCTCGAACCTCCCCTACGACATGAAGGCAGTGATCTCGGCCGTCGTCGATGACGGCGACTACTTCGAGTACTTCCCCCACTGGGCCGGCTCGATCACGTGTGGGTTCGCCCGGCTCGACGGCCAACCCGTCGGCATCGTGGGCAACCAGCCGCTCATGCTCGCCGGGGTGCTCGACATCGAGTCGTCGGAGAAGGCAGCCAAGTTCGTCCGCACGTGCGACGCGTTCAACATCCCCCTCATCACCTTCGTCGACGTGCCCGGGTTCCTGCCCGGTGTCGACCAGGAGTACGGCGGCATCATCCGGCACGGCGCCAAGCTGCTCTACGCCTACTGCGAGGCGACCGTCCCACGGATCCAGATCATCACCCGCAAGGCCTACGGCGGCGCCTACGTCGTCATGAACTCGAAGTCGATCGGCGCCGATCTCGCCTTCGCCTGGCCGTCGGCCGAACTGGCAGTGATGGGTCCCCAGGGTGCGGTCGAGATCCTGAACCGCCGTGAGATCGCGGCCGCCGACGACCCCGTCGCCAAGCAGGCCGAGCTCGTCGACGCGTACACCGAGCGGTTCGCGAACCCCTACATCGCAGCCGAACGCGGCTACATCGACGACGTCATCGACCCGGCAGAGACTCGCGTCAAGCTGATCTCCGGACTCGCGATGCTCGACTCGAAGCGCGAGGACCTCCCCAAGCGCAAGCACGGGAACGTGCCGTTGTGACGCGTTCCCGGGCCACGCAGGCCACAACTGGCGTCACCGTTCGTTGCCGGACTCCCCGATGACCTCACGGCATGACGTGGTCGTCCCCGGCGACGCGACCGACGAGGAAGCCGCTGCGATCGTCGCCGCCATCGAGCTGAGCTGGCCGGCGGTCAGCGGCGAGGCCACACCCGATCAACCGCCTCGCTGGCGGTTCGCCGGCCGCTGGTGGGCGAAGCCCGTCCCCCTCGGCCGAGATCGGCCGTAGCCCGCCGCACGCTCGGCCCGGGCATCAGGTGCGAGCCGATACCGTTCGGGTCATGGCCGAACTGACCACCGTCGCCGACGACGAGGCCGTGATCCACCACGGACCCGAGGTGCGGGTGCGCCAGGGGCTCGACGCCGGAACTGCCTATGAGATGGACGGGTTCGCGTTCACGACGCTGCCCGACCTCGGCGAGCGGCTGGCCACCTTCGCGACGGTCAACGACGTCCACTTCGGCGAGGTGGCCTGCGGGGTCGTCGACGGGCTCGACAGCCCAGACGTGTTCCGCAGCGAGCCGGGCGACGACCCCTATCCCGAGGTCATGAACCGGGCAGCGATCGTGGACATGCTCGCCCTCGACCCCGACGCGGTGATCGTCAAGGGCGACCTCACGTGTGACGGCACCCCCGAGGAGTACGAGGCGTTCCGCGCGGCCTACGTGCCCGCGTTCGGCGACAAGCTCACCCACGTCCGAGGCAACCACGACGGGTACCACGGCCAGGACTTCGCAGCCGAGCCGACCCAGTTGATCGAGTTGCCCGGCATCACTCTGGCCGTGCTCGACACCACCCATCCGTTCCACACCCCTGGCCGCCTCACGGCCGATCAGCTCGAATGGCTCGACGACACCGCCTCCGACGCCCCCGGAGCGGTGCTCGTGCTCGGGCATCACCACGCGTGGGACCCGGGATCGAACACCCGTCCCGACGACTACTTCGGCATCAATCCCGACGACAGCGAAAGGTTCGTCGAGGTCGTCGCCCGGCACCGCAACATCGGTGGCTACTTCGCGGGCCACACCCACCGGAACCGGGTCCGGCACTTCGCGGCCACCGGCGACGTGCCGTACGTCGAGGTCGCCTGCGTGAAGGACTTCCCCGGCAGTTGGGCCGAGTACCGCGTCCACGAGGGCGGAGTGCTCCAGGTGCACCGGCGGATCTCAGGCGACGACGCGCTCGCCTGGACCGAGAAGACGCGGGGGATGTTCGGCGGGGCCTACCCCGACTACTCCTTCGGCGATCTCGACGACAGGTGCTTCGCCATCACCACCAGATCGTGAACGCCGACTCGCACACGCCGCTCGAGGGGCTCAGGGTCATCGATGCCTCGACCGTGCTCGCCGGGCCGGCCTGTGCGCGCTACCTCGGCGACTTCGGTGCCGACGTCATCAAGGTCGAGCGACCCGGCACCGGTGACGGCACCCGGGCGATGTTCCGCCGCGACCCCGCCGACGATGTCACCTTCTTCTGGAAGCTGCTCGGCCGGAACAAGCGGACCATCACGCTCGACCTGAAGCACGCCGCCGACCTCGATGTCTTCAGAGGGCTGTGCGCCGAGGCCGACGTCCTCGTCGAGAACTTCCGGCCGGGGACGCTCGAACGGCTCGATCTGGCTCCCGCAGACCTGCTTCGAGCGAATCCCGGACTCGTGATCACCCGTGTCACCGGCTTCGGACAGGACGGCCCGTACGCGGGTCGCGCCGGGTTCGCCACCCTCGCGGAGGCGATGTCGGGATTCGCCGCCCTCAACGGCGAGCCCGACGGCGGACCCCTGCTGCCCCCGATCGCCCTCACCGACGAGATCACGGGCCTCGCGGCCGCGTTCGCCACCATGACCGCGCTCCACTCGGGGATCGGCCAGGTGGTCGATGTCAACCTGCTCGAGACGTTGCTCCAGATGATGGGCCCGCTCGTCTCGGCCCACGCGGCCGACGGATACCTCCAGCCCAGGCTGGGCTCGGGCATCCCGTACACCGTGCCGCGAGGCACCTGGCAGTGCCGCGACGGATCCTGGGTGGCCGTCAGCACGTCGGCCGAGTCGGTGGCCGCCCGGGTCATCGACCTCATCGGGCTCGGTGACGACCCCGAGCTGACCACCTTCGCCGGAAGAGTGGCTCACCGCTCGCGCATCGATGCCCGAATGACGGAGTGGGTGGGGACACGAACCCTCGACGAGGTGCTTGCCGCGTTCGATGCTGCAGAGGCCGCCGCCGCCCCCGTCTACGACATGGCGGACATCGCGGCTGACCCGCACCTGAGGGAACGCGGTGCGCTGGTCGAGGTCGACGGCACCGTGATGCAGGGACTGATCGCCCGACTGTCCGCCACACCCGGATCCGTCCGACACGTCGGACGCGCCATGGATGCCGACGGCGATGACATCCGGGCCCACGGCTGGGACGCGCGAGGTGACCCCCCATCCGAGTCGGATCTGGGGGGCGGCCGATCGGGCGAAGGGCCTATCGGCTGAAGATCGTGCGCCGCCGCCTGGTGGCCCGACGTACGCCCGCACGTTCGAGCGCGCAGCTCGTGCAGGTCACCCCGTACGCCGGAAGGTCCACCAGGCATGCCTCACAAAACGCATCACCACAGGACGAACAAGTGCCGGACGTGGGTTCCATCACGTGCCGACGGCAGCTCGGCTGCACCGAATCGAGGTGCTCGATGTCGAGACCTTCTCCGGGAGCGAACTGCAACATGAAGAGATGATGCCCGACCACCCGGTGTGGGGGAATGAGCCGTTTCACCCCTTGCGTTGGGTCATTCGAACTACTGCCCTGACCCGGCGCTAGACCTCCGCGACCTCGATGCGATCCTGCGACCACTCCTTGGCCCGCACGAGTGCGTCCATGGCGGTCTCGGCCAACTCGTCCGACGTGAGACCGTGAGACGGGTAGCTGGCCAGACCAGCCCAGAGGCGCCGGCCGCGCTCGTCGGTTCCGATTGCTCGCCGGACCCGCTCGACGGTCCAGACCGCACCGTCCTCAGGCGTGTCCTCGAGCAACAGCCCGAGGCGACCGCCACGTACGGTGAAAGCCATGTCGGCTTCGCGGAGCGTGGCCAGCACGGCATCACGCACGCCCGCGAGGTCGGTGAGCCCGATCGTCTCTCCGGCCTCGTCGACGTCGACGACCTCGACGAACCCCACCGACAGCGGCCGGAGCACACGGCGTGCCGTCGCCACGCGGGCATGGAGGCTCGCATCGAAGTACGCCTCGATGAACAGACCGGTGGCCCCGTCGACCAGCAGCGGCGTGTCGGGGCGCTCGGCGATGGCTGGCCCAGTGCGCAGCTGGCGCGACAGGTCGAGCGCAAGACCAGCTGCGACCGCGCCGGCGGCACCCGCCACGATCGCGAGTGCCGAGAGGTCGGCGAGTGCGGCAACGAGTCCGGCGACGACGGCGACGGCGCCGGCACCGGCGGCGATGACGGCTCGGGAGTCCACCGGCTACTCGGCCCGACCGGACTCGACGAGATCGAGGATCTCGCCCATGATGCGGACCAACTCGTAGTCCTTGGGCGTGTAGACGGCCGCGACTCCGGCGGCGAGCAACACGGCACGGTCGTCTTCGGGCACGATGCCGCCGACGACCACCGGGGCGTCGACCGCGCGGGCTCGGAGCTGCTCGACGACGGCCGGCACGAGCTGGAGATGACTGCCAGACAGGATCGACAGGCCGACGACCTCGACGTCTTCATCGGCTGCCACCGACGCGATCTGCTCGGGCGTCAGCCGGATTCCCTGGTAGATGACCTCGAAGCCGGCGTCGCGTGCGGCCACCGCGATCTGCTCGGCGCCGTTGCTGTGCCCGTCGAGACCGGGCTTCGCGACCAGGAGACGGGGTGGACCGCCAGCGAGCGACCGGACCCGAGCCGCCACGTCGCGGAGGCCGCCCTGACCTCCTCGGAGACCGACGGCAGCTGCAACGCCGGTCGGAGCGCGGTACTCACCGAACACCTCACGGAGCACCCCGGACCACTCGCCGGTCGTTCCGCCGGCATGGGCCAGGTCGATGGTCGCCGCCATGATGTTCTCGTCGCTCTCGGCGACCCGCCGAAGCTCGTCGAGCGAGCGCTTGACGGCATCGTTGTCACGCTCGGATCGCCAGGCGGCAACGTCGGCGATGGCCTCGTCCTGCACGGCCGGGTCGACCTTCAGGATGCTCTCCTCGCCACCGAGCGGCGATTCGGCGGTCTCGGTGAAGTCGTTGACCCCGACGACGGTGAGCTCACCCGACTCGAGGCGTCGCAGACGCTCGGCGTGACTCCGAACCAACCTGCCCTTGAGCTCGTCGATCGCCTCGAAGGCACCGCCCAGTTCGAGAACCTCGTCCATCTCGGCCGTCGCCGCGTCGACCAGTGCGGTGGTCTTGGCCTCCATGACGTGCGATCCGTCGAACAGGTCGTCGTACTCGAGCAAGTCGGTCTCGTACGCCAACACCTGTTGGATCCGGAGCGACCACTGCTGGTCCCACGGACGGGGAAGACCGAGCGCCTCGTTCCATGCCGGCAGCTGGATCGAGCGGGCTCGTGCCTTCTTCGACAAGGTCACGCCGAGTGCCTCGAGCACGATGCGCTGCACGTTGTTCTCGGGTTGGCTCTCGGTGAGGCCGAGGCTGTTGACCTGCACGCCGTAGCGGAACCTGAGCGCCTTGGCATCGGTCACCCCGTAACGCTCCCGGCCGATCCGTTCCCACATCTCGGTGAAGGCCCGCATCTTGGCGGTCTCCTCGACGAAACGGATGCCGGCATTGACGAAGAAGCTGATCGACCCGAACACAGCGGGAAAGCGGTCGGCCGACACCTTGCCCGATGCCTCCACCGCATCCAGGATCCCGATGGCGTTGGCGAGGGAGTAGGCGATCTCCTGCACCGGGGTCGCGCCGGCTTCCTGGAGGTGGTAGGAGCACACGTTTATCGGGTTCCACTTCGGGACCCATTCGGCGCAGAAGGCGATCATGTCGACGATCAGCCTGCGGCTCGGGATCGGCGGGAAGATGTAGGTCCCGCGTGACAGGTACTCCTTGACGATGTCGTTCTGCGTGGTGCCCCGCAGTGAGGCGACTTCGACTCCCTGCTTCTCGGCGTTCGCGACGTAGAGCCCGAGCATCCACGCCGCCGGGGCGTTGATCGTCATCGAGGTGTTCATCTCGCCGACGGGGATGCCCTCGAGCAGCTGTTGCATGTGGCCGAGATGGGTGACCGGCACTCCGACCTTGCCGACCTCGCCCGCCGCGAGCACGTCGTCGGGGTCGTATCCCGTCTGCGTCGGGAGATCGAACGCGATCGAGAGCCCGGTCTGCCCCTTGCTGAGGTTGGTGCGGTAGAGCTCGTTGCTGGCCTTGGCCGTCGAGTGCCCCGAGTACGTCCGCATCATCCACGGTCGATCACGTTCAGCCATGGCGCCATTGTCCCTTCCCGGCCGCCTCGATGCCATCTGTGCACCCTTGGTGCCCATCACCGCCGCTCAGGCGAACGCCGGCGGCGGCGGGAGGCCGAGCCGGTCGGCGAGCAGGTCGAGATAGTCGTTGCGGGGCATCTCGGTGGCACCGAGACTCCGGAGATGGTCGGTGCACCACTGCACGTCGAGGAGTCGATCCTCGCCATCGGCCCCGAGCAGGTCGACGAGCGCGACGAGAGCGACCTTCGAGGCGTCGGTCCGACGGTGGAACATCGACTCACCGGCGAAGAGGCCTCCGATGCTCACGCCGTAGAGGCCGCCGACCAGCTCACCGTCGAGGAACGTCTCGACCGTGTGGACCCACCCCAGGGCGAAGAGCCGCCGGTAGGCGGCCTTGATCTCGTCACGGATCCACCCGTGCTCGCGCGCCGGGTCGGCGCATCCGGTGAGGACGCTGTCGAAGTCGGTGTCGACGCGGATCTCGAATCGACGCATCGCGCGTCGGAGCGAGCGGCTCACCTCGAGGTCTGCCAGACGGAGCACTCCCCGCGGATCTGGAGACCACCAGCCGAGACGGCGACCTTGATCCAGGTGCATCGGGAACAAGCCCTGCCGGTACGCAGCCAGAACGGTGCCTGGTTCGAGATCGGCGCCAACGGCCACCACGTCCTGATCCGTTGCGAAACGCGGGTCGGGAAGCATCCACGTCGTGGCGGGTGGCTCGATGCGGCCGTCGCTATGCCGTCGGTTCACTCATGCCCACCCGGCGCCGTCGCGGGCCAGCCCGTCGCACGTCAGCACGTCGGCCCGTCGGCCCGTCGGCCCGTCGCACGTCAGCCCGTCCCACGTCAGTACGTGTAGAAGCCCGCTCCAGACTTCCGCCCGAGGTGACCCGCGGTGACCATGCGGCGCAGCAGCGGAACCGCCGCGTAGTTGGGATCACGGAACTCATCGTAGAGGGCGTCGAGAATCGCGAGGCTGGTGTCGAGGCCGACGAGGTCGACCAGGGCGAGGGGACCCATCGGGAAGTTGCAGCCACCCTGCATGGCGGTGTCGATGTCTTCGCGGCTCGCCGTGCCGTTCTCGAGCATGCGGACGGCGTTGTTGAGGTACGGGAAAAGCAGCGCGTTCACGATGAACCCGGCCCGGTCCTTGACCCGAACCGGATCCTTGCCGCATGCCGAGGCGAACTCGGTGACCTCGGCGATGGTCTCCTCGGAGCTGACGAGGGTCTCGATGACCTCGACCAGCTTCATCATCGGCGCCGGATTGAAGAAGTGCACCCCGCACACCCGCTCGGGGCGCCCGGTCTGGGTGGCCATCTCGATCACCGGCAGCGTCGAGGTGTTGGTGGCGAGGATGCCGCTCTCCTTCACGACCAGGTCGAGCTCCTTGAACATCTCCTGCTTCACGGCCAGATCTTCGACAACCGACTCGATGACCAGATCGCAGTCGGCGAGGGCGTGCAGATCGGCGGTCCCGGTGACCCGGGCCAGCGTGGCATCAGCTGCGGCCTGCTCGAGGCGACCCTTCTCGACCTGGCGAGTGAGCGACTTCTCCAGTGAGGCCAACGTGGCGTCGGCCGTGTCCTGCTTGCGAGAGCGGAGCACGACGTCGAACCCGCTCTTGGCGGCGACCTCGCACATTCCCGAACCCATGATTCCCGAACCGATGATGCCAACTCGCTTGATCGTCATGACCGGCGAGGTTACCGACCGGTCACCACCACGGGCCAAGGCCGCGGGGCCCGATACGGTCCTCGCCGATGCGCTTCGATCTCAGTGGACGAGTCGCCCTCGTGACCGGAGCCGGTCGCGGCATCGGACTCGGCATCGCCCGCGCGCTCGGCGACCAGGGCGCAACGGTCCTGGTGAACGACCTCGATTCCGACCGAGCCGATGGCGCCGCCGACGCGCTGCGAACGGCTGGCGTCACTGCGCAGGCGGTGCCCTTCGACGTGACCGACCACGACGCGGTGAACATCGGGATCACCGCCAACACCGTCGCACTCGGCCTCATGGACAACGTGGCGGTCGATGAGGGCATGCTCGCGTCGATCGCCCGCGGCGTTCCGGTCGGGCGGCTCGGGTCAGCGGCCGACGTCGGTGCCTTGTGCATCGACCTCGCCTCGAGCGAAGCGTCGTGGATGACCGGACACAGCATCGAGCTCGACGGAGGAGCTGGGACGACATGAGTGACGTGGTGATCGTGACCGGAGCGAGCCGCGGCATCGGCGCCGGCATCGCCGAACGGCTGGCGGCCGAGGGCATGGCCGTCGCGTGCGTGGCGCGAACCCTCGACGAAGGCTCGAGCCACCTCGCGGGTTCGTTGGCGTCGACCGTGGCCCGCATCGAGCTGGCCGGCGGCCGCGCTGCACCGTTCGTCGCCGACCTCGCCGACGAGGCATTCGACGCTCGGCAGATCGTGGATGCCGTCGAGGCGCGGCTCGGATCCGTCACGCATCTCGTCAACAACGCGGCGGCGTGTTTCTACCTTCCGTTCGCCGACATCCCGACCAAGCGGATCGACCTCTCGTACCGGGTCAACGTGCGATCGCCGTGGCTTCTCGCCCAAGCCGTCCTGCCCGCGATGATCGAACGGAGGTCTGGGTCGATCCTCAACATCTCGAGTGCATCGTCGGAGCGCCCGACGGGTCCGCCGTTTCCGGATCGAGGCATCGGCGGAGCAGCGGTCTACGGAGGATCGAAGGCCTGGCTCGAACGAGCCACGGTCGGCGCAGCGGTCGAGCTCATCGGCACCGGTGTGAGCGCGAACACGCTGTCGCCCGAGTATGCGGTCATCACCGAGGGGGCCGATGCCATGATGAGTGACCTCGCCGAGCGCGACGACATCATCTGCGAACCGCTGGCGACCATGGCCGAGGCCGCGCTGGCACTGCTGACCGGTGATGCCGACGTGCTGACCGGCCAGGTCGCCTACTCCTTGTCGCTGCTCCGGGCCCTCGGCCGGCCGGTCCTCGATCTCGACGGCGTGACGCTCGTCGACGGCTGGCAACCACCCGACTTCCCCACCGCGTTGTTGCGGGAGCCCTGAGCGAGCCCGAGCATCGGTCGGGCGGCCTCGGCCCGGCGACTCGATCCGGCGCGTAGCCTCGTCGCATCAGCGACGTGCCCCTCATCCCCACCGGCTATGAACGCCTCCTGCCCCCGAACACGCAGGTGGCCGTCCACGCCAGTCGTCGCGCGGTTGCGCAGATGCTGTCGGGGCGGGTGCTCGACCTCGGTGGGGCCGCGTCCCACCTCACCATGCACCGACGATCACAGATCCAGACGTCTGTCGTCCTCGACAGCCCCGACGACCCGCGGCTCGTCGAGCTGGCGGAGGGCAAGAGCCGCTTCGATCACGTCGTCGCCGTCTGTGCCTTGAGCCGGACGACCGACCTCGACGCGACCTTGGCAGCGGTGAAGACCGTGCTGGCACCTGGCGGCCGGCTCCACTTCGTCGAGCCGGTCTCCACCTCGGGACGGGTTCGCACCCTCAGCCGCCTCGCTCGACCGGTGGTCGCAGCTGCGGCCGGGTTCCACCTCGAGCGAAACGTGGTGCAGGAGATCCGAGACGCCGGATTCACGATCTGTGACATCCACCGCGAACGCTCGACGACGTGGAAGTGGCCGTTTCAACACATCGCGTGGGGATCAGCACGGATCTCGATCGCCGCCACACCCAGCGGCCCCGACACGACCAGCTGAGTGGCCGACCTCAGCCGGCAGATGGCCTTCACTCGACGAGGGCGCCCCATTCGCCGAGCTGAGCCATGCACTGCGCCTCGGTGGCCTGCAAGAGCGAGCAGATGGCGCGGAGGTCATCGCGGCGGATCGAGAGCACCCGGCCGTTGAAGTCGCCTCGCTCGAGAATGATCGAACGGGCGTAGCGGTGGACGGCTTCGGCTTCGTCGACCTGGCTCAGCGCTTGGAGGTCGAGGATCAACTTCTCAGGGCGGTCGCCGACCTCGTCGTCGTCGGACTCGCCCAGCAACACCGACATGGGGACGTCGTAGAACTCGGCCAGCTCGCGGAGTCTGGGCAGACTGAGGTTGCGGAACCCGCGCTCGTAGGCACCGATGGCCGAGGCGCTCCACTTCCCGCCGGACTCGCGCTCCACGTCGTCGAGTGAGAGCTGCCGAAGTCGCCGGACTGCGCGCAGCCGCTGGCCCACCTCGACCGAGAACGTCTCGTAGCCAGCATCTTCCTCAGACTTCGCCACGCAGGATCCTTCCGACGATGGGGGTGCCGAAACCACGCAGCGTAGCCCTTTCGGCACCGGGCGCCAGGAAACGCGACCCGGCCCGTCGCGATCCGGCCCGCAAGCTTCACTACGGTTCGGAGCAATGGGCACCACGAAACGTGAACGGCAGAAGGAACTCCATCGAGCCAAGCTCGACTCGACTCGGTCTGCCGAACGTCGAGCGACCCGCATTCGACGAGCGGCCGGCATCGGAGCCGCCGTGCTCACCATCGTGATCTTCGCTGCCGTGGTCAGTGCCGTGCAGTCTGACGACTCGGTCGATCTGGCTGCCGACGACACGACGACTGATTCGTCCTCGACCGACTCGACCCAGCCCGAACTCGTCGAGCCCGAGTTCGTCTACGGGACGACACCGTGCCCCGGACCCGACGCTCCCGAGCAGATCGACTTCGAAGACGGCTTCGTCGACTGCCTCGATCCCGCCAAGAGCTACACCGCGACGTTCCAGACCAACCTCGGCGAGGTCGTCGTCGAGCTCGACACCGAGCGCACGCCGGGCACGACCAACAACTTCGTCAACCTCGCCCGCCACCGCTACTACGACGACACCCTCATCTTCCGGATCGATGGCAGCCTCGACATCGCGCAGGGTGGATCGCCGCACACGAACGACAACAGCGACCCCGGTCCCGGCTACACGATCACCGACGAGGGCGGACCCTTCGATGTCGCGGGCACGGTCGGACCCTTCACCTACGAACCGGGGCAACTGGTCATGGCCCGCTCGCAGGGCCCGAACAGCGGGGGCGCGCAGTACTTCCTCACCCTCGGGCCCGACGTGTCGGCTCTCGACAGCCAGGGCACCTACGTCACGTTCGGTCAGGTCACCCAAGGTCTCGACGTGCTGACCGAGATGCTCGCACTCGAAGACCCCGACAACCCGGGCACGCCGGTCCGCCTGCTGTCTGTCGAGACCGTGACCATCACCGAGTCGTGAGCGTCACCCGGTCGTGAACCTCGTGGCGTCCCGACGACTCAGGTGATGCCACCGGTGTAGGACGCTCGTCCACCGGTGATCTCGAGACGGAACTGCTGACCGGGAACGCCCACGAATTCTGCACGGTCGGTGGCGCCGGGGGCGAGGCTGAAGTCGGCCATGCGGGCGCCGCTGGCGTCGGTCACGATCACCCGCATGGTTCCCGTGCTCGTCGAGGCCGACGACATCTCGATGGTGGCTGCCGCCGGCGGCGCGAACAGATAGAAGTCGCCGACATCTCGCTCGCCGACCTCGCCGGCGACGGTCGACGGGTTTCCGACGGTGGTCGCCGACGCCAGATCGTCGCCTGCGTCGCCGTCGGCATCGGTGTCAGTCTGCTTGGTGAAGGTCGCCTCGACGTCGTAGAAGGTCCGGTTGCTACCCGTGGTGATCTCGATGAGGACGGTCCCCTCGTCGGTGCCGCTCAACAGCGTCGAGCCGTCTTCGGAGCCACCCGGCGAGACGCTGACGTCGAAGAGCCGATCACCTTCGAGGCTGGCGATCATCCGGACCGTCCCTTCGGACTCTCGCCCGTTCGCCAACGAGAAGGAGGCGTTCGAGCCGGGGACGAGGGCGACCTCGTACACGTCGGCGGTGTCGATGCCGCCGGTCTCGCCCGAGAACGACCCCGGGTCGATCGTCAGTGAAGCCGCGAGATCGGCCCCTGCGTCCTTGCCCGAGCCGGCGTCGTTCTGAGACCCCAGGCCGACGGTGAACGAGAAGGCCGCTGGGCCGCCGGTGACCGACAGCTCGAACGGACCGCCCCCGTCGGCGCTGATGACGATCACGTCTGAGTCGTCGGCTCCCGGCGCGAGGCTGAGATCAGAGAAGCGGTCGCCGGACTTGGTGAGCAGGAACCGGACGCTTCCGATGCTCTCGCGCTGGTTGGCGGCGGTCAGCGTCAGGATCGCGCTGTCAGGCACGTCCATCGTGTAGATCGCCTCGGTCCGGCTCTCGGTCAGCGTGTCCTCGATCAGTGTGTCGAACTCGATCGGGCCATCGTTCGGCACGTCCTCGGTGGGCGGACCGTCGACCTTGTCGGACTCACCGGCCGTGCCGACCGGACGCTTGAAGAGCTCGCCGGTGGTCAGCTCGATCAGCTCGAACTCACTGAGGTCGGCGGGGGCCTGGTTGATGATCACCACGTTGGTCTGCTGGAACGCAGGCCACGGATCGCCGCTGAACTCTTCGTCGGCGTTGACCGAGGCTGCCGTGAGCGGGTTGCCGCTGTAGCAGTTGACCCGCGGGATGCCCTGGGCGTCGGAGAGCACGGCCGTACCCCGCTGGAGGACAGCTTCACGGGGGACGACCTCGTCGTCGGCGAACCCGTGGGTGACGACCCGGACATCGGTGCTGGTGTTGATCGGGGTCAGACCGGCCACGAAGCCACCGATGTCGGCGGCATCGATGTCGAGGACCCCAGCCCATGCTGACGCCTTGGCCTCGTTGGACGCCAGGAACGACACGAGCTGGTCGCGTTCGCACGAGCCTTCGCTCAAGGACCCGCCGAAGACGCCGGGCACGTTGCCGTCGGTGGCCTGATAGCCCTCGGGGCCGGCCGAGGTGGCTGGTGCGACGTTGGCGGGCGGGCCTTCTTCGGCCCACTTCAGGACCTTGCTGTCGACCGCTGCGACGGGATCGGTGAACGGAGCCGGGCCGGCGTCGCCGACGGCCTCGAGCACCACCTCACCGGCCGCGGCCTCGTCGTCAGCGGTGAGTGCGAAGAAGGCGAACGCTGCGGCGGCGAGGGCGATCACGGCGACGATCGCACCGATGATCTTCTTCTTGCTGTTGCCGTCGTCATCGCCGCCATCGGAGGCGGAGGGATCGTCGCCGGGAGGAATCGGCGGCGTCGCCGCCGTCGCCGGAACGGCCGTGGTCGGGTCGGTGTCTGCGGCCTCGTCGGAGAACACCGACGCCGAAGCGCCTGCGGCAGCCCCAGCGGCCGGCACGGCCGCGGTCGGATCGCCTGCGGGGTCGGAAGTCGACACCGCCTCGGTGGGTGTGTCGGCACCCGCAGGCTCGGTCGCTTCGGTGGCCGGACTCGCCTCGGGCGGATAGAACTTGCCATCGGAGGCCTGCCACCAGCCATCACCCTGCGACGTGTCACTCATGCGAACTCCCGATTCATCGACTCGTCCGCAACCGTAGTGCCATGGATCGCGCTCGCCGTGGCAACCTGCGGAGCAATAGCCTCCGACCGTCATGACGCTCGTAGTCCAGAAGTTCGGTGGCACGTCGGTCGGCGACCCTGCCCGCATCCGCGAGGTGGCCGAGTCCGTCGCGCACACCGTGCGTCGGGGCACGCAGTGCGTCGTGGTGGTGTCGGCGATGGGCAAGGAGACCGACGAATTGCTGCACCTCGCCTCGCAGGTCGCCACCGAGCGACCCGGACGAGAGATGGACATGCTGATCACCGCCGGCGAACGCAAGGCGACCGCACTGCTGTGCATGGCTCTGCATGACCTCGGGATCCACGGCGAGAGCTTCACCGGGAGCCAGGCCGGGTTCATCACCGACACCAACCACACCAACGCGAAGATCCTCGAGGTCAAGGCCGAGCGCATCCGTGAGGCGCTCGACGCCGGCCGGGTCCCCGTCGTCGGAGGCGCCCAGGGAGTCTCGACGGACCGCAACGTCACGTTCCTCGGGCGCGGCGGTTCCGACACGACGGCCGTGGCGCTCGCCGAGGCACTCGAGGCCGACTCGTGCGAGCTCTACACCGACGTCAGCGGCGTGTTCACCGCCGACCCTCGCATCGTGCCGGCGGCGTCGAAGATGGCCCACATCAGGTTCGACGAGATGCTCGAGATGTGCGCCACCGGGTGTCCGAAGCCGGCGATGCGCTCGGTCGAGTTCGCTCAGCGGCACGGTGTGCCGCTCCATGTCCGCTCGGCCTTCACCTGGGAACGGGGCACGATCGTGTCCGAACAAGGAGATCCATCGATGGAACAAGCCGTCATCAAGGCCGTGACCCACGACGTGTCGGAGGCGAAGATGACCGTTTCGGGAGTTCCCGACCAGCCCGGCATCGCGGCCACGTTGTTCCGCCACCTCGCCGACGCCGACGTCAACGTCGACATGATCGTGCAGAACGTGTCCGAGGACGGGGTGACCGACATCAGCTTCACGCTTCCCCACAGCGACGTCGACGTCGCTGACCCCATCGTCCGGACCGTGGCCGACGAGATCGGTGCGGCCGAGGTCAGCAGCGACCACGCAATCGGACGGGTGAGCCTGGTGGGAGCGGGCATGAAGTCGCATCCGGGCGTCGCCGCCCAGATGTTCGAGACGCTGGCCGCCAACGGCATCAACATCGACATGATCTCCACCTCGGCCATCCGCATCAGTTGCGTGCTCCGCGAGGCCCAGGTCGAGGATGCAGTGGTGCTGCTGCACACCGTCTTCGGGCTCGACACCGACTGACCGCTTCGCTCCGAACGCGCTGGGTTCCGGTCCGATCCGGGTCGTAGCATCTCGTCCATGCGAGTCGGAATCTTCGGAGCCACCGGTCAGGTCGGCGGCGTCATGCGACGCCTGATGGTCGAGCGAGACTTCCCGGTCGACGAGATGCGCTACTTCGCGTCATCGCGCTCGGCCGGCACGACGCTGCCGTGGAAAGGCGCCGAGGTCACGGTCGAAGACGTCGCCACCGCCGACTTCAGCGGCCTCGACATCGCCATGGTCAGCATGGGTGGCACCGCCAGCCTGCAGTACGCCGAGCAGATCGCCGCTCGGGGCGCGGTCGTCATCGACAACAGCTCGGCCTGGCGGATGGACCCCGACGTGCCGCTCGTCGTCTCCGAGGTCAACGGCCACCTGGCCCACGACCCTCCCAAGGGCATCATCGCCAACCCGAACTGCACGACCATGGTGGCCATGCCGGTTCTCCGGCCCCTGGCCGACGAGGCCGGCCTCGAGGCGGTCGTCTACAGCACCTATCAGGCCGTGTCGGGCGCAGGCCTGAGCGGGGTCGACGAGCTCGACGAGCAGCTCCAGAAGACGGTGAGCGAGGCCGCAGCCCTCACCCATGACGGCCACGCGGTGACGTTCCCCGAACCCGACAACTTCTGCGGACCGATCGCCCACAACGTGCTGGCGTTCGCCGGCTCACTCCTCGACGATGGGAGCAACGAGACCAGCGAGGAGCGCAAGCTCCGAGACGAGAGCCGCAAGATCCTCGGCCTGCCTGATCTGCTGGTGTCAGGCACCTGTGTTCGCGTTCCGGTGTTCACCGGGCACTCCCACTCGATGAGCGTCCGGTTCGCGTCGCCGATCAGCCCAGAGCGGGCCGTCGAACTCCTCGGTGACGCACCTGGCGTTCGGCTGGTCGAGGTCCCGACCCCACTCGACGCCACCGGCATCGACGAGACGCTGGTGGGCCGGATTCGCGTCGACCCGACCGCGCCGGGCGGCAGGGGCCTCTCCATCTTCTGCAGCGGCGACAACCTGCGCAAGGGCGCGGCGTTGAACGCCATCCAGATAGCCGAACTCATGATCTGACCGGATCAGCCGGCAAACACCGTTCAGGGGCACTTGCAGGGGGTGGCGTGGCAGCCGGGGCAGCCGTCGGCGTAGCGCTGGACCGCGTCGTCGAGTGAGAGGCCGAGTTGATCGGCGATGCTGGCCACCCAGGCGACCACGTCGCCGAGTTCGTGCAGTTGCTGCTCGGGTGTGCCCTTGCGGATCGCCTGCGCCAGTTCGCCGACCTCTTCGGTGAGCCATGCCACGCTCTCGGCCATGCCGCGCTCGCGGTCGCGCGCGGCATAGGTGGCCGCGATGGTGCTCTGGAACTCGCCGAGGTCCATCACACGAACGTACCGGACCTCATGGTCTTCTCATTCGACCACGAAGGCGGTGACCATCCCGAACATCCCCGTCTCGCGTTCGACGTGGGTGAGGATGTGGCAGTGCCAGACCCAGGTGCCCGGGTCCTCGAGTTGGACCAGCACCGAATAGCGCTCGCCCGGCGCCACGTTGATGGTGTCGGCGTAGTACGGCTCGTCGAGCGGGATGCCGTCCTTGGCAACCACCAGTTGTGGGAACTGGTGCAGGTGCATGGGGTGCGAGCCCAGGCCCTCGTTGTAGTAGTGGATCATCACGTAGTCGCCCTGCTTGGCGGCGATCGGCGCGGTGGCCGGGAAGCTCTTGCCGTTGAGCGAGAACCCGATCACCCCGGCGTCGTTCAGCACCATCGGTATCTCCTGGCTGATCTCGACGTTCTCGGGAATCGCGGTCCCGCTGATGGTCCGTCCGGTCGGCAGCGGGAGGTCGCCGATGGTGAACGCCCCGAACATGCCGTTGACGACCTGCATCTGCCCGTGGTGGTGGGCGTGGTACATCCCGGTCGCCGCGTCTTCCGCAACGAACTCGTAGGTGAAGTCCTCGCCGGCCTCGATGAGGTCCTGGGTGTACGGAGCCACGCCGTCCTGATCGTTCGGCGTGTGCACGCCGTGCCAGTGGACGTCGGTGCCCATCGGGAGTTCGTTGTGCACGTTGACCCGGACCTTGTCGCCGAGGTCGACGTCGATCCACGGACCGGGCACCTGGCCGTTGTAGGTCCAGGCGTCGACGAACTTGCCGGGCTCGACCTCCCATGGGGTGATCTCGGCGGTGATGTCGAACACCTTGGTGCCGTCGGCATCGGTCTCGAACTCGAGCGGCGTGTTGCCGGTTCCCTCGGTCTCGGCGGGGAACTGCAACATCGACTCGGTCATCGCAGCATCGAGTGCCGCCCAGTCTTGTTCGCTGCCTTCACCTGCGCCTTCGAGCGCCGAGCCGCTGACGGCTCCGCCGTCGCTGACCTCGAGCACGGCCTCCATCCCAGCGGATTCATGACCGGGAATCGTGCAGATGACCCGATACGACCCGATCTCGAGCGCCGACGTGTCGAGCATGCCGTTCTCGCCCGCCTGGAGGTCGGGCGTCGTCGTCTCGGTCCCCGCGACGGACAGGTTGTGGACCACGCTTCCCTCGTTGACGACCTCCAACTCGCTCCCCGTCGCGACGCGAAGGGTGCCAGGGGCGATCGCGAACTCGGTGAGCGACGCAACCGACGCTCCCGACCCGGCTGCGGTGCCCTCCGACGATCCGTCGTCGTTGGACGCCAGCGCCACCGTCCCGAAGACCAGTCCGACGACGGCGATCAGCGCCACCACCATCGATCCGATGTCGGGCGCGGACGATCGAGCGGGGGTTTCTGACATTGTGCGTCTCCTTGGGCAGTGGAAGGGCGAGCTTGTCGCACGAGCCAACCGGACCACGCATCGAGCCACTCCGGCCGAAAGACCCGATCGTCATGGGACCAAGGTCACTTCTCGGTGACCGCCGTCGCGTCAACCGCCAGACTGGAAGCGACATCAGGGACGTTCGGCCCTGCCGTGCACCCGCCTCGCCACCGCAGGATATCCGAGTGATCACCGACCGGAACGGGCTCGAGATCCTGGCTCGCGACGAGTGCCTGCGGCTTCTTGCCACGATGACGCTCGGACGGGTCGGGGTCACGAGCGGTGCGCTTCCGGCGGTCCTGCCCGTGAACTTCTGCGTGAACGAAGAACGTGTCCTCATCCGCACGTCGGTCGGGACGAAACTCGACGCTGCGCTCCGGGACTGTGTGGTCGCGTTCGAAGTCGACGATTTCAACCCGGTCGATCACACCGGGTGGAGCGTGATGGTCACCGGCGTCGCCCACGAACTCGGCGGTGTCGAGACCCAGGCCATCGCACATGCGCCGCTCGCACGCTGGGCCCCGTACGGCGAGGGTCACACCATCGCGATTCCGACCGACATCGTCTCAGGTCGGCGCATCACCCACGATCGGTTCTGATTCAGGCCGCGAACCAGTTGGCGTGAAAGCCGAACGGGATGCGGCGGGGCACGCGGACCCGAGCGATCGGGCCGGCCTCGACGTCGCGGGCGTCGAGCACGCAGACGTCGGTGTGATCGGAGTCTGAGTAGTGGACGGCGTTGATCAGCCACCCGTCGTCCTCGTTCGAGCCGTCGGGATCCGGCGCGAACACCGACTCGCCCACGTGACCGTCGTCGCCCGAGTCCCAGAGCGTCCGCTCACCGGTCTGCTGGTCGTACTTGGCGATCGTGTCGAAGTCGCCGGGGCGGCCGAGGTCGCCGCCGAAGGCCGACAGATAGGCGTAGCGGCTCCGCACCCCGTTGTAGTCGTCGTTGAACCGGCAGAAGTCGCCCGGCAGATCGTCGAGCGACTCCCAGCCGGCGGTTCCGGCATCGAGGTCGACCCAGTAGCGAGCCGCGGTGCCCGGCTGGTTGTCGGCGGCTTGCTCGTCGAGCGGTGCCGTCGGGTCGATCCCGAAGTTCGGCGCGGCGATGCGCGAGCCGGTGAACTCGATGCGGTTGCCCTCGACCCAGCCGTTCCAGAAGTGCTGCACGTGGCCAGGCTCGACGTCGTACCAGGTCAGATCGTCGGCGGCTCCCATTCGGGGCATGACGCCGATCCGGGTGCCGTTCTCGGGCTTCCAGTTCACCAGTGGCGCCTTCCCGAGGTTCTCGAGGTCGAACACGATCGGCGAGTCGAGGAACACTGCATGGTCCTCGGTGATGATGAAGTCGTGCATCATCACCGGTGCAGGCAGCTCGATGTCGACGCTGTGCACCAGCTTCCCGGCCGCGTCGGCGACGTGGTAGCGCAGCTCGGGCTTGCCCAGGTTGTACGCGAAGAAGAGCAGCTCGCCGGTGCGCGGATCGATGCGGGGGTGCGCAGTCATCGACCCCACGAGGCGCCCGTCGAAGTCGTACTCGCCGATGGTTTCGAGATCGGGCGTGACCTCGGTCGGCACGCCGCCTTCCCACAGCGCAAGCCAGTGTCCGGCATGGCGGATGATGTGGGTGTTGGCCGGGTTCTTGACGGGTCCGGCATCTCCGGTGAGTTCGCGGTCGGGCCACTGCGACAGCTCGCTCAGGCCTCGGTAGACGGCCCTGCCGTTGCGGATCTCGGCCTCGAGTCCGCGTGAGCGAATCCAGCGATTGCGGTACGACGCGCTCCCATCAGCGAACGTGACCCCGTGGAGCATGCCGTCGCCGTCGAACATGTGATAGCTGCCGAGCGGTTCGAACATCGGGTTCGGTCCGTTGCGGACGAAGCTGCCGCGCAGACCTGCCGGGATCACCCCTTCGACCGGGCAGTGCTCGACCGTGAGCTCGTCGCCGACGGGCAGCAGATTCCCCCGCAGATCGGGCTGGTTGAACGCGTTGACGACGGCGGGTTCGACTTCGGCGATGTCGGTCATGGGTTGGATCTCCTGATCGGAAGGACGTGGGCGGTCGTGAGGATGCGATTGGGTGTGAGCCCGAATCAGAGGTCGAAGGGAAGGACGAGGTTGAGATCGAAGGCGACGCTGACGTCGGAGCCGTTGACGACGACCTCGGCACATGCTGGACCGAAACCACCGAAGGCCACCAAGTCGCCGATGCCCGGCCGGGGCTCGCCTTGGCCGGTCGCATCGTCGATGAACCCGTTGACGAAGTACACACCGTTCGACACGCCCTCGATCGTGATCGCGACGGGCTCGCCGATCGCGACCAGCTCCAGCTCGTCGCGAAGCGAAGGGAACACCGGCAACGGGGTTTCGCCGGTCTCGTCGTCGAAGCACGACGTGAACAGCCCGGCGTACCAGGGACCCACTCCGTCGCCACCCAGATCGGGCTCGACGCTGCGAGTCACCTCGATGGTGACCGTGTGGGTCGAGCCGTCATCGACGATGGTGGACGGATCGACGCTGGGTTTGCCGTCGCCGGCCAGGATGCCCTCGTCGCCCTCGAAGCCGGGGAGCGTGAAGGGCATCTCGTAGTCGAGTTCGAGCACGAGCGGATCGGCGGCGCCGTCGACGACCTCGAACTCGACGCAGCGTGGGCTCAGATCACCGAACATGACGAGGTCGCCGGTGGCCGGCAGGTCTTCCTCCTGCTCGGGGTTGTCGACGTCGTCGACCCAGCCCGAGGCGAAATAGGTGCCGTCGGCCAGTCCGGCGAACCTGAACGGCACCTCGTCGGTCTCGTCGGTCACGGTGACCTCATCGTCGGCGACCATCGACAGCAGCGGCGGGACACCCGTGCCGAGGTCGTTGCGGCAGTCGGTGTCGAGCGTCAGGTGCAGAACGCCGACTCCGTCGCCGTCGTCGGCCAGGGGGACGGTCCGGCGGAACACTCCCTCGGCCTCGCCATCGCCGAGGTCGAGCTGACCGACGATCACGCCGTCGTCGGGGTCGACATCGGAGCCGGTCTGCGTCGCATCCGAGTCGCTGCCGCACGCCGCGATCACGAAGGCCGTCGCCATGAGCGCGGGAAGAAGTCGGCGGATGGTCATTGGGTTGCTCCAGAGGAAAGGGGGTCTACTGTGCAGAAATGGCGGGAAGACGACACAACCTGACGCCGCGCGCACGCAAGGGGCGAGCGGCGCTCAAGCGGTTCATGTACAGCCAGATGGCGATTCGCTCGGCGATCATGATCGCCCTCGGCAAGGAACAGCCGCTGGTCACGTTCACCGTCGAGCAGGACCCGCCCTCGATCTATCTGGTGTTCGAGCTCGAGCCCGACCGGATGGACGACCTCAAGGCCAAGGCCAAGCTGCCGGCGGGCATCGAGCTGGCTCCGGTTCGTTGCCTCGAGGGCGACGAACCCCGCTACCTCATGGCGCTCAACGTCTATCGGGTGTCGGGCATCACCAACGGCCGGCGAGCCGAATGGTCGGTCTTCGTCGCCGAACCCGACGGGACACCGCGCTACATGGTGCTCGAACCGCGGGCGAGCGGACGATCGCTCGATCCCGTGCGGCTGTTCACCAAGCCGAGCAGGGTCGATCACGCCCGCCACGGCGATGTCATCGAGACCGCCATCGGGCGCGACGGTGAGGCCTTCCGGTCGACCGTCGACCTCAGCAACGCCGAACCTGCGATCAACGACCGCGAGTGGGTCACGGCGAACGATCGCATCTACTGGGGCAACGGCATCTGTGATCGCACCTTCTACGACGCAGGGCTCGCCCACCCGGCGATGGTGTCGGTGCCCCCTGGCGACGCGACGGTCGACGACCAGAGCCCATGGGCCACCTTCGTCGACCCGGCGCCCGTCGCGATCACCCTGTTCACCGAGGCCATCGAGTTCGTCGTGTCGCCCTGGGAGAACGTCGGCGACCTCGAGGACTGAGCGAGCAGACACCAGCGAGTCCTTCAACCGAGTTCTTCGTCGAGTCGGGTGGCGACCTTGTGGGCGACCTGTCGCGCATGGTCGTCGAGTGGAGCAAGCCGCTCCTCGGTGAGTTCGTCGGAGAACCGCAGCCGCTCGACATCGGGGGCGTCGACCGCCCGGTGGAGCCAGCCGGCATGGAGCAGCACCGACACACACGTTCCGTTCGGGGCCTTCGCGGTCGCGACCGGACCCTTGCCGACCGCCGACGCGTCGAACACCTCGACACGGAAGCCGTCGTCGTTGTGGACCGGCAACACGACGTAGCCGTCGTGGCCGCCGGGGTCGGAGCCCGCATACCGTGAGCCCCCGGTACCCGGGTCGCGGGGCACGAACGTGGGGCTCGAGATGAAGTCGTCGACGGAGGTGAACTCGTAGCGGTCGGCCAGCTCGGCCGAGCCACGCCGAAACGACGCCAGCACGCCAGGCGTGTCCTCGGTCGGGATGAGCGACTCGTCGATCCGGTCGGCATACCAGTCGAGCGACCGGCGCACGATGTTGCCGGGCCGGCAGCCGTGGTAGGCGAGGTGATGCAGCGTCGGCGCGGACAACCCCTCGGTGCTCCAGTCGATGGCCGAGAGCTGGAGGTTCCAGCCCCAGTCGGCGTTGCGGGCCTCGACGGTGTCGATCAGCTTCCCCGATTCGGGGTCGATGGTCGCCTCGCTCATGGTCGACGGTGCGAGGTTCATCGAATACAGCCCCACATGCGCAGGGTCGACCGGATTGTCGTTGCGATCCAGGTCGTCGGAGCCGATCGGGAACGCGAGGTCGAGCATGTCCATGTGCTCGAAGACGACCCGGACACCGTCGCTGTCGTCCCACACGCCGTAGTAATGACCGGACGGGGGGCCCATCGTGAACTCCTGGGCGCGGAGGGGCTGGCCTGGCGCCGTTGCCTCGACCGCGTCCTTTCGAAGCAGGTACAGCGGCACGAAGTCGTCGATCGAGACCGACTTCTCACCACCCAACATCGCGCCCGGGTCGGCCTTGAAGTTGCCCGAGTCGGCCAGGATGAGCCAGTCGCGCGTCTGGCTGATGGTGTGCATCGACCCCGCGACCTGGGCACCTTCGAGCGGCCACGCACTGACCTCGACGCCGCCGTCCCATCGCACGAGCCAGACGCTCTGCAGGAAGTTGTTGGCCAGGTCGGGAACCAGCTTGACCGTCCACAGACAGTCGCGATCGGGATCGACGACCGGGTGCGCTGAAGAGAAGAGGAACGGAAGCACGTCGCCGAACAGTGGAAGGCTCGAACCGCCCCACGAGTCGAGCGTGCCGACGTCGCCCTTCCACTGCAGCGTCAGCGGATCGAGCTCGGCCGGTCGGCCGACGTCCCAGGTGGCGAAGAGCCGATCGCCCCAGGGCAGCGGCGCCGTGTTCGACATGTTCGGGGCGCCGAACGGAGCGGTGTAGCCGGTGGGTCCGGCGCTGAACAGGGTGGGGTCCTCGGCGAAGAGGCGGCGAGACGGCGAGTCGATGACTCGGCTTCGCCAGGCGAGCCTGTCGGCCGGCGCCCCGTGCTTGCCGCGCTCCAGCGACA
Organism: Acidimicrobiales bacterium; assembly: GCA_035529695.1. GTDB lineage: Bacteria > Actinomycetota > Acidimicrobiia > Acidimicrobiales > Salinilacustritrichaceae > DATKWD01. Next base: position 39,073 of record DATKWD010000015.1, read on the forward strand.
GCCGTCGCATCATGCCGAAACCGAAGAACGCATGGGCCATCGCGGGGTCGGGTTCGGGACTGCTGATGACGATCTCGCCGGTGAGGTCGTCGGGCCAGGTCCCCGAGGTGATCTCGAGGTCGAAGTCCTCCGGCGGCGCACTGGTGAGCGTGCGTGGAATCGGCATGGTTGGCTTTCCCTCAGATCAGGCTGACACGCCCACCCTAACACCGTTAGGGTGGGCGTGGCACGGAACACCTGCCGGGTGCGACGAACTCATCACCCGGCGACGACACGAGGGGAACCATGGACGCTGCGCTCGAGACCACCATCCGATCGAGGATGGCGGAGGAGAAGGAACGGACCGATCCGCCGGTCGACGGCGTCGAGGTCCCACCGATCCCGGTCGGTCGCTACTACGACCCCGAGTTCTTCGCGCTCGAGAAGGCACACATCTGGTCGCGGAGCTGGCTCTTCGCCGGGCACGCCTCGCAGGTGGCCGAGACCGGTGCCTACCTCCGCTTCGAACGAAGCGGATCGCCGATCGTGATCGTGCGAGGCGAAGACGACGTGATCCGAGCGTTCTACAACAGCTGCCGCCATCGCGGCGCGCCCGTCGTGCGTGACGAGTGCGGGACGGCTCGCCGCCTCACCTGCCAGTACCACTCGTGGTCCTACGGCATCGACGGCGAGTTGAAGGCCGTGCCCGAGAGCAGGTCGTTCGTCGACATCGACACCGATTCGCTGGGCCTCATCCCGGTCCGGTGCGAGACCTATCAGGACTGGATCTTCGTCAACGAGGATCCCGACGCCGAGCCGCTCGGCGACGCACTCGGACCGCTTGTCGACCAGATGGGCGAGATCAACGGGGCGTCACTCCGCCGTCTCGGAACGCAGACCCATCAGATCAACGCCAACTGGAAGGTCGTCGTCGACGCGTTCCTCGAGGTGTACCACGTGCGAACCGTCCACCCGGACAACGCCGCGTTCCTCTACGACGACCATTCGGTCACGGTCACCATGCTCCCGAAGGGCCACAGCCGGCTCACCGTGCCCAAGTTCGAGATGATGATCGACATCGTGGCGCCGTCGCCCGAAGGCGACAATCCGTCGGTCGGCAGCCTGTGGCGCGAGACGAGCACCTCGTTCGGCATCTTCCCCAACGTCATCGCCCCGATGGACACCGGCGCCTTCGCGTTCCTCTGTGCGTGGCCGATCGACGAGCGCACCACCGAACTCGAGCTCGCCTGGTGGGCTCCCGACTGGGGTGATGGCGACGCTCCGGACGAACACGTCATGCGCATGACGCTGTTCGAGACGGTGATGGGTCAGGACATCGCCAACATGGCCCCGATCCAGGCATCGATCGAGTCGCCGGGCGCCCGACCGTTCCAGATCGGCTGGCACGAGCGGCTCATCCACCACTTCCACCGGGCCGTCGACCTCGCCATCGGCGAAGAGAACGTCCCCGCCGAACTGACCGTGTCCGATGCCCTCGACGGCCACGTCGGCCTGATCTGACCGGACACGAGACGCCGTGACCGACGAGATCCTCATCACCGGTGGCACGCTGATCGACGGTTCGGGCTCGGCGCCACAGCCCGACACCGACGTCCTGACTCGCGGCGATGCCATCGCCGCGATCGGCGCAGCCGCGACCGCGGCCGCCTCGGCCGGCGCGGTGCGCATCGATGCCACCGGCAAGACCGTGATGCCGGGGCTGATCGACGCCCACGTCCACTGCACGTTCGACGACGTGTCGTCGAACGACGAGCTGTTCTTCCACCGCGACCCGGCCACCGCTGCCGTCGTCACGGGGTTCAACCTCCCCAAGCTGCTGCTCGCAGGTGTGACGTCGATGTTCGATCCGGACACGCTGTTCGAGATGGGGCCCGCCATCCGCAACGCGGTCGATGCCGGGGTCATCGAGGGTCCCCGCATGACCGTGGGCGTCCAAGCGCTGCTCACCTCGGTGGGTGGGACCGCTGGAAAGCTGATCCCCGACGAGGGAAAGGTCGGGTACGCGCGGGTCGTCAACACCACCGACGAGATGGTCGTCTGGACTCGGCGCCACATCAAGGCAGGTGCCGACTGGATCAAGATCCACGCCACCGGCCGGATCCCGGGCAAGGCGGGCGAGCTCCCGGTCTGGACCGAAGACGAGCTCCGCGTCGTGTGCGAAACCGCGCACGACCTCGACACGCTGGTCACCGCCCACTGCCGCGACGCGACCTCGACCCTTCGGGCCGCACGAGCCGGCGTCGACCTCATCCTGCACGGCTCGTTCATGGACGAATCAGGGCTCGAGGCCGTGGTCGAGGCCGGCGCGGCCCTGTGCCCGACGTTCACGTTCCTGGCAAACCTCGCCGACCACGGCGATGCGGTCGGGGCGGGTGAGGGCATGACCGACATCTTCCGCGGCGAGATCGAAGCGACGGGCGAGATGATGCGGCGAGCCTTCGATGCCGGCGTTCCGATCCTGTGCGGGTCCGAATCCGGCTTCGCGCTCACGCCCTACGGCCACTGGCACGCCCGTGAGATGGAGGTGTTCGTCGACGCGCTCGGCCTCAGCCCCCTCGACGCGATCACGTGCGCCACGGCAAACGGGGCCATCGCCATGCGTCGCACCGACATCGGTCAGGTCATCGAAGGGTGGGCCGCCGACCTCCTCGTGGTCGATGGCGACCCGTCGACCGACGTCACGATCCTGGCAGACCGATCGAAGCTGTCTGCGGTGATCAGCCGCGGGCGTTCGGTGGAACTCGAGCGACCGTGGCCGACGCGGTCGTCACTGCCGGACGAGCGGGTCGCCTCCTGGGCACGCGACATCCTGACCCGCGAGCGCGCCGGGCTTCCCGGGCCGATGGGGGCACCGACGTGAGCCGGCCGAAACTGCTGGTCACCGGCGGTGCCGCCGGATTGGGCGCTGCGATCGGTGCCGCCGCAGCCGAGGCCGGCTACCGCCTCGGGTTGTTCGACGTCGATGCGGACGCCGTTGCATCGACCGCTGCCGCCATCGACGGTTCGACGGCGCTCGTCGGCTCGACCACCGATGCCGATGCCGTCGAGGCCGCCCTCGACGAGTTCGGAACGCCTGACGTCCTGGTCAACAACGCGGGCATCGTTCGCTTCGGCCCGCTGCTCGATCTCGACGAGACCGACTGGCGAACCGTGGTCGAAGTCAACCTCACCGGGACCTTCGTCACCGCGAGAGCCGTGGCCCGTCGCATGATCGACATCGGTCGGGGCTCGATCGTGAACATCTCGTCGATGAACGGCGTCGCCGCCGGCCCCAACTCGGGTGCCTACGGAGCCACCAAGGCGGCGATCGGCCTCCTGACCCAGCAGATGTCGCTCGAGTGGTCGCCCACGCTTCGCGTGAACGCCGTGGCTCCGGGCTTGATCGATGCCGGGATGTCCGAGCAGGTCTACGCCGATCCGGCCACCAGAGCCGCACGCGAGCAGCGGGTCCCGATGGGACGCCTGGGCCGGGCCGACGACGTGGCGAGCGCGGTGCTGTGGCTGGCCTCGGACGCAGCGTCCTACGTCACCGGACAGACGCTGCTGGTCGACGGCGGGGTGACGGGCGCCATCATCACGACCCTGCCTCGCCCGCGCTCGGTCGACGGCGTGGGCCACCGCGACCCATGACCGGGTCGGGAACTGCACTGTTGCTCACGGGTGGACACAGTCATCCACCCGAGATGTCGATCGAGGCGCTGCGCGAGGTCACGACCGGTGCTCGGCTCCGCCCGATCGTGACCACCGACCTCGAGGTGGCTCTCGACGACCTCGGCCGGAGCAATCCGTCGTTGGTGGTGGTCAACGCCTTGCGTTTCACCATGCCGCACCCTCGCTATGACGAGTTCCGTGACGCGTGGGCGTTCTCGCTGTCGGCACCGGCTCGGCGCGCCTTCGCCGAGTGGATTCGGAGAGGGCATCCGGTCCTGGCACTCCACAGCGCACTGGTGTCGTTCGACGACTGGGACGAATGGGGCGACCTGATCGGCGGCCGATGGGACTGGAACGCGTCACATCATCCGCCGGTCGGCCCGGTCGAGGTCCACTGTGACCCGACCCATCCGGTGACTCGGGGACTCGGCGACTTCACGGTCACCGACGAGAGCTATGTCGACCTCGACGTCCGGGACGGCAACACCCTCGTGGCGACCTCGGCCACCACGAGTGGTGGCCCGCAACCTGCGTGCTGGCTCCGCGAGGTCGACGGGTCACGGGTCGCGGTCAGCGCCCTCGGCCACGACACCGAGTCGCTCGACCAACCCACCCACCGAGCCCTCCTGGCTCGCCTCGTCGACTGGCTGCTCGACGATCGACCCGATGCCGAGGAGGCACCACCCGCATGAGCAACGAGCCCAGATGAGCAACGAAATCGTGGTGACGACGCACGAGCGCGCGCTCGAGGTCTATCGCAACAAGGACCTCCGCCAAGGGTTGTATGACGACGGCGATGTGGTGATGAGCGACGTCCTCGTCAACCTGCACGGCGACGCCCACCGCGCCCGACGTCGGCTCGAGAACCGCCTGTTCCGGCGACCGTCGCTGCTGCACTACGAACAAGATCTCTTCGGCGACGTCATGGAGACGACGCTGCGACCCCACGTCGAGGCCGGCGAGGCCGACCTGGTCTCGCTCGGTCACCAGCTGATGATGAATCTCGCTGCGCTGACGGCAGGTGTCGACCGACCCGAGGGCACGCCGACCGAGACCGATCGGCTGTACGCCTACCTCCGGATCTTCATCGAGGGGGCCACCCTCGGGACCTACACGGGCGATCGAGACGCAAAGCGGGCCGAGGTGGCAGACGCGCTCGTCAGGTTCGACGACGAGTTCCTCGCTCCGGCCATCGAACGCCGAACCGCAATCCTCGACTCGATCGACAAGGGTGACGAGGACGAGTCCACGCTCCCGCCCGACGTCCTCAGCATCCTGCTGTCGAACGAAGACGACCTGCATCTGCCGCACGAAACGGTGCGCCGCGAGGTGGCCTTCTATCTGCTCGCCGGCGCGCACACGTCGGCCACGGCCTTCACCCGCGTCACCCACAACATCCTCAGCTGGGTGGGGGCACATCCCGCGGATGCGAAGCGGGCGGTGACCGACCGCGAGTTCGTCCAGCGATGCACGCAGGAGACGATCCGCCTCGAACCGTCGAGCCCGACCGCCGCCCGGTGGGCTCTGGCCGACATCACGCTCGACGACGGCACCCAGATCGCCGAGGGCGACCGGGTGATCATCGATCTGATGGCGGTCAACCGGGACCGGTCGGTCTGGGGTCCTGACGCGCCTGCGTTCGACCCGGAACGGATGATCCCCGACGGCGTCCCTGCATCGGGCCTGAGCTTCGGCCACGGCATGCACCACTGCATCGGCTACGAGTTGGCTGCCGGCGCTGCTCTGCGAGCGAACCAGACCGCCGACGAACGGTTGTGGGGGCTCGTGCCGATCGCGGTCCAGTGGCTCTTCGACCACGGCTGCGAATCCCACCCGACCGACGCTCCCGAGCCGGACGAGTCGACGACCCGGCCGTACTTCGGGCGGTATCCGGTCGTCTTCGCGTGAGCCGATCGATCGCCGGAGGGCACATCGACGTCCACGCCCACGTCGTGCTCGAAGCCACGCTCGGCGCGGCCGGCGCCCACGGGCCCGAGATCGAGCGAGGCGGTACCCGCCCTGTCTTCCGCGTGGCCGACTGGCGTCTCGAGGGGGTCGACTACCGAGGCACGGCGTTCATGGATGCCGACGTCCGCGTCGCCCGCATGGACCAGGTCGGCATCGGGCACCAGGCCCTCACCCCCAACCCCCTCACGTGGTTCCACCACATCGACCCCGCCGCCGCAGTCCGCTATTGCCGGCTCCACAACGCCGCGCTCGCCGAACACATCAGCGAGCATCCCGATCGCCTGTCCGGGCTGGCGCAGCTGCCGGCGCAGGATCCTGCAGCCGCGGCACGCGAGCTCGCCGAGTCGGTCGAGGTGGACGGCCTTTCCGGTGGGGCCATGGGCACGGACCCGGGAGTCCCTCTCGACGATCCGTCGCTCGAACCCATCTGGGCCGCCGCCGAAGGCCTCGACGTCCCGATCTTCCTGCACCCTGCGCCAGCCGGTATCGACGGGCCGGTCGTCGACGAGCGATCGGCGAGCCACGACTTCGACCTGCACGGTTGGTTCTGCCACGAGGAGACACTGGCCGTGGTGGCACTCGTCGTGGGTGGCGTCCTCGACCGGCATCGCAGACTCGACGTCTGCATCTCGCACGGCGGCGGCTCGATGGCACTGCTCTACGAACGCATCCGCCACGCCATGGCCACTCGACCCTCTGGAAGCGGCGACCCCGACGACATCGATCGCGGTCTGGCCCGGTTGTGGTTCGACAACCATGTGGGCGACCTCGCTGCGGCCCAGCTCCTCGAAACCCGGGTCGGGACCGACCAGCTGGTGCTCGGGACGAACTTCGCCGGTTGGGACGATTGCGGACCCGAGGCGTTCGGGGTCGACGCCACCGTCCTTCGTGCCAACGCGATCCGGTTACTCAGGCTCGATCGTTGATCAGCTCGGCTGGAGCCCGTCGAGCAGACCGCCGACGACCCGAGTCGCGAGATCGTTCGGATCACCGAGTCCTGGCGCCATGATCACCACCATGGCGACGCCGTGTGCTGCGGCCCACAAGGAGACTGCGATGTCGAGGGGATCGTCTGGGCGCAGCTCGCCGGCCTCGATCGCCGACCGGATGTGGTCGAGACCCTCGTCGAAGAGCGCGCTGGCGGCGGGATGTTCGATGCCAGGGTCACCGATGATGGCGCCGGGCGAGAACCGGTGCATCAGCATGAAGAGCTGCGGGTGCTCGACGGCGAAGGCGACGTAGGCGCGACCGGTCTCGAGCAGCCACTCGAGCGGAGAGCCCGAGATCAGCTCCCAGCGGGCATGGAGATCGTCGTAGCCACGTTGGGCGATGATGCGGAGAAGCTGGTCACGCGAGTCGAGATGCTCGTAGAGCGCCGGCGCGCTGACGCCCAGATCACGTGCGAGTCCGCGCATCGAAAGCGCGTCGGAACCGCCGTCTTCGATGATCGACGTGGCGCCGTCGACGATCTCGTCGAGGTTCATCCCGCCACCTTCGCCGCAGCGCTCGATGCGGAGGACCCCTCAGGCGGGTCGGCGCCACGGTTCCGGCGCGGCCGGCGCACCAACGAGCCGAAGGTACCGATCACCCCGGCGGGAAACCGGACCGCCACCACGATGAGGAGCAGCCCGTTCATCGTGAACTGGTACTTCGACGAGCCCTCGCTGAGCGTGTCGAGCAGGATCGTCAACAGCCCACCGGCGGTCAGGACTCCAGCGAGGAGCGCGGCCACCGGAGTCGCGATGCCGGCCAGATAGGCGATGGCCATGGCGAACAACGACTGAAGCGCGGCGAACGACGACCCGGAAATGGCCTGGCGTTCATAGGCGATCAGCACGCCAGAGAGCCCCGCGAGTCCGCTGGCCAGCGCATTGGCTGTGAGTTTGGCCCGGACCGCTGACACGCCGGCAGCTTCGGCAGCCCGTTCGTTCGCTCGAACCGCGAGCCAGCGGCGGCCGGTGCTGCGCTGGCGCAGATTGACCACGACGACCATCGAACCGAACATGCACAAGAGCACCAGGACACCGAAGGCCTGTTTCGGGTAGGCGTCGCCCACGGCAGAGATCCCGAGGTCGATGCCGAAGATCGAGGGCTCGGGAACCGTCGAGCCGCTCGCCCCACCACTGAACCACGACCACTTGAACAGCAGTTCTTCGATCGCGATCGAGGCAGCAAGGGTCGCGACCGCCAGCGTCAGGCCCCGGACGCGGAAGGCCGGGAGACCCGCCAGGGTGCCCACGACCACCGCGACACCGATGCCCAGGATCGGGGCGAACGGGAAGGGCAGGCCGAGACTCTCGGCCGAGCGGATCATGGCGAACGCCGCAGTTCCGGCCAGGGCGAAGGTCGCCAACGACATCTGCCCGACGAGCCCGGTGAGCACGATGATCGAGAGCGCGGTGATCGCTGCGATGGCCGAGATGATGATGGCCAGCCGCCACTCGCTGTCGAGGGCATAGAGACCGACGATGCCGGCCACCGACGCGAGGGCGGTCACCGCGATCGTGTGCGTCGGCGCGAGCGCCGGCGGCAGCCGGCCGACCGAGAGTGCGTCGCGTCCGGGCAACGTGCTTCCTCGCCACATCAGGGCGATGAGAACCACCAGGAACGGCACGCCCTGCTGGATGCCGATCTCGGGCAACCAGTCGCTGGTTCGCTGCACGTTGAACAGCTCGGACTGGAGCATCCCGATGCCGAGCCCGGCGAACACGGTGAGCCACACCGCCTCGAACCGACCGAGCAACGCGGCGCCCAGGGCGGGCACGATCAGCAGGCTCGTGCCTGTGGGGTCGAGGCCGGTCACCGGTGCCGCAGCGATCACCGCGATGGCCCCGATGGCCACGGCAAGCATCCAGTTGACGAGTCCGATCGGGGTCGGCGCGAGGCCGAGGAGGAGGGCACCTTCCTCGCTCTCAGCAGACGCGCGGGTGGCAAGACCGAAGGCGGTGTATCGATACAGCGCCCACAATCCGGTCGCGATGGCGAGGGTGAGGACGCCGAGGAGCCATCGGTCGGTCGGTGCCTGGACTCCGAGCACCGTCCGCAGATCAGAAGGCAGCGGGCCGTCGAGCCGCAGCGTCGTGGCTGCCGCACCCTCGAAACGCAACCCGACGATCCCGATCAGGTACGCCATGAGGCCGAGTGATGCCACGACACGTGCGAGGGGCGGCGCCGGGCGCAGCGGTCGGAAGATCAGCAGGTAGACGATCGCCCCGACAGCCGCCGCGAGCAGCAGGCACACCCCCGCGGCCGTGATGACGGTCGGCCGATCGATGATGTGGACGCGATCGGGGAACCCGAGGACCGGCAACACCAGATCGCCCGACTGGCGTAGCTCGTAGTACGCGAAGCCGACGTACATCCCCAGCGCGGCATGGGCGAAGTTGATGACCCCACTGGCGCGGTAGGTGACGAGGACGCCGAGGCCCAGGAGTGCGATGACCGCGCCCGACCCCAGCCCGAGGGCGAGGTACGTCAGGTGGTCGGACATGCCCGGTCAGCCCCGTCGGACTCGATGAACCCGGTGGAGTCGGTCGAGATCAGAGCGCCGCCTCGAACAGGGCGACGGTGTCGATGAACGCCGGTCCGCGTTGTTCGAAGTCGGCGGGGCCGACCGCGGTGAACAACGTCTGCTGAGGCGCGCAGAGCGAAGGGAGTCCGGCAATCTGCTCGCCGTCACACGTGTACGGGTACCCCCAGAAGCTTGGCCGGTCGACGGCCTGGCGGATCAGACCGGTCACGGCCTCGCGGGACACGCCGTCGGGCCCGAGTTCGTCGAGCAGGGCGTAGAGGTTCATCATGCTGCGCACGCCCAGGGTGCCCGAGCCGCTGCCTTCGCCATCGGCGTAGCGAGCGTTGATCTCGTTGTAGATGTCGCCTTCGGTGTCACCGACTTCGACCGGGCCTTCGGAGTTGAACACGATTCCGTCGACGTTCTCGCCGGCAGCCTCGACGATCTCGTCCGCCGCGCAGGCCCCGACGAGGTAGAGCTGCGCCTCGATCTGCAGGTCGGCATAGGTCTCCATCAGCGGGACGCACGACGACCCGGCAACGGCCATGATGATGGCATCAGGGTCACTGTCGGCGATCCCGGTGAGGATCGGCAGGAAGTCGGTCGCCGCGATGTTGAACGGGGCCAGGTCGACGGTCATGCCGAGGCTCTCGCCGACAGGCACGGCATATTCCCGTGCGGACTCCTCGAACGCGTTGAACTCGCCGTACCCGATGACGACCTTCTCGGCGTCGTTCTCGGCCGCATCGGCCATGAAGGCGGCCAGCGCTCCGGTCACCCCTCCCGAGAAGTAGAACGTCACGTCGCTCTTCTGTTCGGCCAGGTTGGCCGGAATCCCGCCGACCTGTGGAATGCCGTTCTGTTCGAGCACGGGGATGGACCCGGTGTCGCTGACGACGTCGATGCCGCCCGACAAGGCAACCACGTCCTTCTGGACCATGGTCTGGGCACACGCCTGCGATTGCTCGACGTTGAAGCTGACGACGCAGGTCGTGAGCTCGATCGGGCGGCCGCCCACGCCCCCGAGTTCGGTGTTGATGAACTCGACGGTGCCCTCGGTGGCGCGCCGGAGCTCGGGGAACGACCCGAGAGGGGTGTCCTCCTGGTTGATCATGCCGATCTGGATCGGTTCGAGGCTCGGGTCGGCCGCCACCGGCTCGTCGGGGACGATTCCCATGAACCACTCCTCGCCGGCGAAGCCCTCGACGACCGAGTTCGCAGGTCCGGACTCACCAGTGCTCTCGTCGGTCGACGGGTCTGGCGTCGACGACTCGGGCTCGGCCTCGCTGCACGCTGCGACCACGAGGCCGGCAGCGAGCAACACGATCAGACTCTTGCGCATCGCAGTTCCCCTAACACCGTTCGGCGATTCGGGCCATGTTGTCACAAACCGGGGCCGAGCAGTCAGGCGCGAGCCGTGACATCGGCGTCAGCGCGGTGCTGCTGTGCCGCCGAGGTAGCTCGCCTCGAGGTCGAATCCGGCCTGCGACAGCTCGTCAGCAGACCCTGAGAGCGTCATCGTGCCGCCAGACATGACATAGGCCCGATCGGCGACCCCCAATGCGATGCCCACGTGTTGCTCGACCAAGAGGACACCTGCGCCGTGCTCGGCTGCTGCTGCCCGGACCACGGGAAGAAGCCGCTGCACGATCACGGGCGCGAGACCGAGGCTCATCTCGTCGATGAGGAGCAGTGGCGGCCGATGGACCATCGCCCGTGCCATGGCCAACATCTGCTGCTGACCACCTGACAGCAGGCCTGCACGGCGGTCGAGGAGCGGCACGAGCTCAGGGAAGACCTCGAGGATCATGTCGGTGGCTTCGCGCCGGCGACCGCGTGACTCGCGGCGAGCGAGGCGCAGGTTCTCGGCGACCGTGAGGTGGAAGAACAAGGAGCGGCCCTCGGTCACGTGCCCGACCCCGTTTCGAGCGACCTGGTGCGGCGCTGTGCCGGCCACCGGTTCGCCCAACACGTCGAGCTCACCACCGAGCAGCGGAAGAAGCCCCGAGATGGTCTTCAGCGTTGTCGTCTTCCCCGCACCGTTGGGGCCCAGGAGCGCCACGATCTCTCCGGCGTTGACCTCGAGGTCGACCCCGTGCACCACGGGTGTGCCGTCATACCCCGCCATCGCTCCGCGAAGGCTGAGGACCGGCTCAGCGCTCATGTCGGCGCTCCGAGATACGCGGCGATGACGGCTGGATCGGTTCGCACTTCCTCGGGCGACCCCGTGGCGATGACGTGACCGAAGTCGAGGACGTGGAGGTGGGTGCAGATGTCGAGGACGAGGCCCATGTCATGGTCGATCAGCAACATCGTGACGCCGGCGTCGGGCAGCAGACCGAGGTGCTCGCCGAGCAACTCGGTCTCGGTGGTGTCGAGTCCGGCCGCCGGCTCGTCGAGCAGCAGGAGCTCGGGACGCGCCGCCAGGGCACGGGCCACAGAGACGAGGCGCCGCTGACCGTGGCTCAGCTCGGACGGCAGGGCCTCGCCCACGTGATCGAGCCCCATCAGCCCCAGTGCCCAGCTGATGTCAGCCTCGACCGTGGTCGACACGTCACGGCCGATCGCCTCGACCAGAATGCCCCACCAGGGTTCGGGCTCGGCCGCCACGCGGAGGTTGTCGCCAACACCCAGGTCCTCGAACAGCTCGAGCGACTGGAACGTGCGAACCAGGCCGAGCTCGGCACGTCGGCTCGGAGCGAGCCCGGTGACGTCGCGGCCGGCGAACCGGATCGACCCTCTGGTGGGGGACACGAAACCGGTGACCGCGTCGATCAGCGTGGTCTTGCCGGCACCGTTGGGTCCGATCAGTCCGGTGATCGAGCCTCGAGCCACCGTCAGGTCGACACCGTCGAGCGCGTGCACCCCGCCGAAGGCGACGAGAAGGTCCTCGACCTCGAGCAACGTGTCGTGCTGATCGTGCTGTGCTTCCATCACCGTCTCGACCCGTGCGCCCCGTGGCCGGCTGACAGTAGCGCGGGACTTCGACCACCGCCTCAGGCTGGATTGAGCTCGGACTCCGACTAGCGTGCCGTCGAAGAGGCGGGAGCACGATGAGCAGAGCGTTCGAAGAGCTCGATCGCCAGCCCACGCCGATGGGCGAGATCAGCGTGCGACGCCGGTTCCACCCGACGCTCCAGGTGGACGTGTGGGAGGTGATCCTCGGCGACGAGCACCTCATGTCGAGCCTGTTCACGGTCGCCGAGGTCGCGCTCGGCGACCTCGGGCTCGCGGCTCTGACCGACACCGACCTCGACGTGGTCGTCGGTGGGCTCGGGCTCGGCTACACGGCGCGCGCCGTCCTCGCCGACCCACGGGTCCGCTCGCTGTGTGTCGTCGAGGCGCTGGGCGCAGTGATCGATTGGCACGAGCGTGACCTGCTTCCCGATGCTCGGCTGCTGACCGACGACCCCCGGTGCCATCTCGTGCACGGCGACTTCTTCGCCATGGTGGCGCGAGGCGAGGCTTTCGGCACCGCGCCGGCGCTCGTCGATGCAATTCTCGTCGACATCGATCACACCCCGAGTCACGTGCTCGATCCGAGCCACGCGGCGTTCTACACGGCCGAAGGACTCTCGCGGCTTGCCGAGCGGCTCCGCCCGCAGGGCGTCTTCGCCCTGTGGTCCGACGATTCCCCCGATCCCGACTTCGTGGCCGTGCTCGGCCGCGTGTTCGCCGAGACCGACGCTCACCTCGTGGTCTTCCCGAACCCCCTCACCGGCGGGGAGGCGTCGAACTCGGTCTACGTCGCTCGAACGCCGAGGGGCTGAAGCACTGCTTCGTGCTCAGCCACGAGCGGCCATCGCGGCCGCATCCAGCACGCGCACCAGCTCGATGGCGTCGAACGGCTGCGCTTCCCCGTCGGCCTTCGGCCACATCTGTCGTCCGTCGGTGAAGTAGTCGCCGCCGTAGACGTGGATCGAGCCGGTCCACTCGCGCGACGGATTCGTGACGGCATGCACGGTCTCGGTCCCGAGCACCACCGAGTCGCCGGCGCGCAGCGACACGCCGTCTCCGCGGCGCTCGAGGGTGCCGTCAGGGCGACGCCGGAAGAATGTGTTGTCCTCGCGCCCTCCGTACAGACCGATCGCGGCCCACATCCGGTGGTCGTGGGCGAACAGGTCGACACTCGGCGGCCAGACCACGTGCAGGATGGTGAGTTCGGGCGATCGGTGCCAGGTGGTGAACGAGGCCGCCTCGGCGAGGTCTCCCACCGCGTCCTCGATCAGGTGCGGCAGGCTCGTCACCCGATCGATCTGCTCGCTGACCGCCACTGCGGCTCGAGGCCCCTCGGACAATGCGTCACGGCATGAGGTCACGAACTCGTCGATGTCGAACACGCGTCGACGTTATCGACCACAGCCGGGCGGTGCCGCCGGCGCACCCCATGCCGTACGGTCGGACCGTTCTGGCGAAGGAGCCCCGATGAGCGAGCTGGTCCTGCGATCCGACGACGACGGCGTGAGCACGCTCACGCTGAACCGTCCCGACAAGTTGAACTCACTCACCCCGGCATCGTTCGTGGAGCTGCGTGGGCACCTCGACGCGATCGCATCGGACGACTCGGTCCGCTGTGTCGTACTGGCGGGCGCCGGGCGGTCGTTCTGCGCGGGTCACGATCTCGATGCCATCTCGTCGGGCGAGCGCGCCCCCAGCCGCCACTACGAACCCGAGACCGTCGATGCACTCGAGGCGCTCCCCCAGCCGACCATCGCCAGGATCCACGGTCACTGCTTCACCGGCGGCCTCGAACTGGCCCTCGCGTGCGATCTGCTGATCGCGGCCGCCTCGACCCGGTTCGGCGACACGCACGGTCAGTGGGGGCTGGTCCCGATCTGGGGGATGTCGATCCGGCTGCCCGAGCGCGTCGGTCGATCGGCCGCGAAGGAGCTCATGTTCACCAGTCGCCGCATCGACGCTCTGGTCGCCGAGGACATCGGCCTGGTCGACCGGGCGGTCGCCGACGACGAACTCGACGCCATGGTGAGCGATCTCGCCGCCGAGATCTGCCGGAACTCGACCGGCACCAACCGGATCGTGAAGCAGCTGCTCGCCACCCAGGCCGAACTGACCCGGAGCGACGCGCTGCTGCACGAACGCTCGCTTCCCTTCGGCATGCCCGACGACATGGCCGAGCGCATGGCCCGTGGCTGACCCCACCGAAGCAGTCGGCGCGTTCACCGGCCGACATGAGCTCGAGGAACTGCTGCACAGACTGCTGCCAGAAGGCTGGGGTCGTGCCGTGGCGAACGGAGCCGAGGCCGAGCTGGCAGAGCTCCGGCGGCACGTCGACAACCCGACGATCGTGCGTGCACTCGGCGACGCCGGGTGGGTCGCCCCGCACTTCTCTGTCGATCACGGAGGCCGAGGCCTTCGCCGCGACGAGGCGCGACAAGCGCTGACGCTCCTGCAGATCTGGGACGTGCCGCACGTGCCGCGTGGCTCGGGCCTCCCGCTCGCCGCGCCGACGATCGAGGTGTGGTCGAGCGACGAGACGAAGCGCCGGCTGCTCCCGCCGCTGGTGTCCGGCCGCGAACGCTGGTGCCAGCTCTTCTCCGAGCCCGGTGCAGGATCGGACATGGCGTCGCTCGCCACTACAGCGGTTCGGGACGGCGACGAATGGGTCGTGAACGGACAGAAGGTGTGGACGACCTTCGGTCACGAGTCCGAGATGGCGATGCTGATCGCTCGCACCGACCCCGACCAGCCGAAGCACAAGGGCATCACCTACTTCGCGCTCGACATGCGGGCCGACGGCGTCGAGGTCCGACCCCTCGTCAACATGGCCGGCCAGCTCGAGTTCAACGAGGTGTTCCTCACCGACGTCCGCGTACCGGATCTGCTCCGCGTCAGCCCGGTCGGCGAGGGATGGGCGGCTGCGATGACCACGCTCGGTGCCGAGCGGCATGCGCTCTCGGGTGGCCGGAAGAAGAAGCGAAAGGCTTCCGACGAGATCCTCGGCGGCAAGCCGCTCCACGAGGTGGTCTCGATGGCAACGGCACGCGGCTCGACGACCGACCCCCTCGCACGACAACGGCTCGCCGAGGCCGAGACAGCCGACCGGCTGCTGAAGCTCATCGCGCAGCGAGCCCGAGACGAGGCGGCGGGTGGGCGATCGAACCCGGCGATCGGCTCGATCACGAAGATCGCGAAGGCGACCGGCAATCAGCGGCTCCAGGAGGTCGCCGTCGGGCTGCTGGGCGCCGATGCGATCGCGTGGGAGCTGGGTGACGAGGCAGCCGCCGAGTGGATCACCCAGTTCCTTCGCACCCGTGCCAACTCGATCGAGGGCGGAACGAGCGAGATCCAACGCAACATCGTCGGCGAGCGAATCCTCGGCCTCCCCCGCGAACCGGACCCTTACAAGGGCGACCCCTGGCGAACGGTCCCCCGCAGCTGAGGATGCGGCGCCCGAACCGAAATGCGGGGGCTCTGGGGTTGTTGAACGAACATATGTTCGATACCGTGTGGACGTGGATCTGTCGACCATCGACACCGAACTCGACGCGTTGTTCACGACCGATCCCTCGGCGCTGAGCAGTGAGGAAGTCCGCGACACGCTGCATCTGGCCGAGCGAATCCGCACCCGCATCGAGGCACTCAACGCCGACCTGCTCGGCGTGATGCACACCACCAAGGCCCACCGGGGCGATGGCGCCCACTCGCCGGCCAACTGGCTGTGCCAGAGCACCGGGACCGCCAAGAACACCGCGCAGCACCGGGCCAAGCTGGCCGAGAAGTTGTTGTCGATGCCCATGGCCGCACGGCTGTTCCGCGAGGGCTCGATCACCATCGACCACGTCCGCATCCTGGCTCGCACCCTCACCAATCCCCGCACACGCGACCAGTTGGACGGGCTCGAGGAGTTCCGGCTGGCCGGCCAGGCGTTGTTCGACACCGCCGATCAGTACGCCACGCGCATCGCACACTGGATCGACCGGCACGATCCCGACGGGGCATCTCCCGACGACCCCACCACCGACCGCACCTACGCCGACCAGGTCGGTGACCGGGTCAAGATCAACGCCGACCTGTCGTTGGAGACCGGGTTGCCGATCCTCGCTGCCCTCGAAGAGGCCACCGACAAGGTCTTCCACGCCGACCAGGCCCATGCCGAAGCCCACGCCTGCTCAGACCGCGACGTGCGGCCCCGATCCAACCGACGCTCCCAAGCCTTGGCCGAGCTGATCAGTGCCGGAGCAGCTGCTCCCGACAACACCACGCGCCGCGAACCGGCGTTCGTCGTCATCCAACACGGAGACGGCGGCGGCAACGGCGGGTGTCCGCGCTACGAGACCCCCGACGGAACCGTCATCCCCCACCGGTTGGCCGCGAAGTGGGCCACGTCGGCCCTGGCCCTGCGACTCGTGCTCTCCGACAACGGACGCTCACAGTTCCGGACCCCCGATGGTGTCGTGGCCGCCGATCTCGACCGCGGCCGATCCGCGCGGCTGGTCAACCGGGCCCAACGGCGCGCGCTGCACGTTCGCGACCGCCACTGCGCCTTCCCCGGCTGTCACCGCCCGGCCGCCTGGACCGACGCCCACCACGTGCAATGGTGGCGTCATCAGGGTCCCACCGACATGGCCAACCTCGCCCTCCTGTGCCGACACCACCACGGCGCCGTGCACGCGGGTCGCTACGACCTCACCATGGGGCCCGGACAGACGCCGATCTTCACCGATGCTGCGACCGGCGAGCGGGTCGTCCCGCGAAGACACCGTCCACCCCCCGACTCCACGGAACGTCGCGCCGCCTGAAGCGGTGCTCAGACGCCGACGACCCCGAGGTTGAGGAGTGCGAGCGTGCCGACGCCGTTGTCGGTCCCGGCGGCGCCGAGATGCAGCAGCGTGCCGTCGGCCGCGGGGTCGCCGGCGAACCCGTCGGTGGCGTTGATCGTGTCCGGTAGCCCGTTGACCGCATAGGGGTCGGCGGCGAACACCGACGCGGTGTACTCGTCGTCGAAGAAGAGTTGGCTGGTCAGCACGGTCGCGCCGCCGAGGTGGACGCGGAGATGGACGTGGACCGAACGACCTGGGTACCAGCCCGGATAGATCGTCAGGAACTCGACGATGCCATCGTCGCCCGCCCGCTGCGTCCCGCGGAGGAAGGTCGTGCCTTCACCCTCGTCCTTGCCGCCGCCGCTGTCGACGAAGGCCGAGTAGTCGCCGGTGGCGTCGGTGTGCCAGACCTCGACCGCAGCACCCGGCACCGGCTCGCAGGTCTCGTCGACGACGCGAAGGCCGAGGCGGAGTGGGTGCCCTGGATAGCCCTCGGTGATGTCGCGCCGGTCGAACTGCTCGTCGAGCGGAAACGGGCCGGCCACGTTCGCCGGAAGCAACTGGCACGTGCCGAGCGGTTCGAAGTCGGCCGCAGTCAGCGCCGACCCCGCAACAGCACCAGCAGACGGGGTGCCCCTCACCGGTGCCGATGAGGTCGTCGCGCTGTCGTCACCGGACCCGCAGGCGACGAGCACCGCAGTTGCGCCGCTGGCCAACAGGAACCGGCGCCGAGTCGTGGCCTGCGTGGATCGAACGGTCACCCGTCGATGTTGTCAGGTCTTCCCGGGAATCCGCTCGCGGGCCTCTGGATCAGGGGGTGACCCGCCCGATGACGTCGCGCACGGTCGTGTCGACGGCGTCGAGGAAGGATCGGCCCGTGGCCTTGACGTCCTCACGGACGGCCTCGTCCTCGTACGCGTCCTGCATGGCTTCGATGGTCTCTTCGATGGCGGCTCTGATCCGGTCGACCCCGACCTTCTCCTTGAGTTCGGCCTCCGAGAGCTCCTCTTCGGCGTGCAACTTGAGCTTGAGGAACAACGCCTCCAAGTGGTCGGCGTAGGCGGCCCAGGCAGTTCTCGTGTCGGTCATGACTCGACCATGACCCGCCCCAACATCTGGGTGAAGGGTCCTTCGTCCCTTCCGGACGGGGCCGACGAGTGCGACGGTGCACAGATGCGCGAGATGAACGTCCAGCCGATTCCGACCGCGTCGGATCGGATCAACGAACTGCGGGCCCTCACGGCACAGATCGTCAACCGCGAGATCCTGCCGAACGAGAATCTCATCTGGGCCGAGGCCCGCGGCGGCAGGCCACTCACCGACGACGACCGTGACCTGGCCCGCAAGACCCGTGAGACGATCAAGGAGAAGGTCAAGCAGGCCGGGCTGTGGGCACCCCACCTCCCCGCCGAGTTCGGGGGCGCCGACCTCGATTTCCTCGAGCTCGCCTACATGTACGAGGTCCTCTCCTACGCCACCGGGGCCGCGTCGCTGTTCGGTGTCGTGGCCCCGAACTCGGGCAATCAGAAGATCCTGCTCCAGTACGGAACGCCCGAACAGCGCGAGAAGTGGCTCATGCCGCTCATCGAGGGAACGATGGAGTCCGGCTTCTCGATGACCGAGCCCGATCAACCCGGATCGGACCCCCGCTCGCTGAAGACGACGGCTCGGCGCGACGGCGACGAGTGGGTCATCAACGGCCACAAGTGGTTCACCTCGAACGGCCTGCGCGCCGACTTCTTCATCGTGATGTGTCGCACCGAGGAGACCGAGGGTGGCGCCGACCGCAACGCGGCGATGACCCAGATCATCGTCCCGGCCGACACGCCTGGGGTGAACCTCGTGCGAGGCATCAACGTGTGGGGCCGCGACAGCGACCACTGCGAGATCATCTACGACGACGTGCGGGTCCCGGTCGAGAACGCGCTCGGCGAGCGCGGATCAGGACACCGCGCCGCACAGGACCGACTCGGTGCCGGGCGGGTGTACCACTGCATGAACTCGATCGGGATGATGTGGCGGGCGTTCGACCTGATGGTCGAGCGGTCGATGGAACGCGAGGTCCACGGCGGACTGCTCGAGACCAAGCAGATGATCCAGGGGTTCATCGCCGATTCGTACATGGATCTCCAGGCCGCCCGGCTGATGACGATCAACTGCGCCGAGAAGATGGCCGCGGGCGGCGACGCTCGCACCGACATCTCGGCGATCAAGGTGTTCGTCCCCGCCGCCTTCCACCGCGTGGTCGATCGGGCGATCCAGGTCTGGGGAGCCGCCGGTGTCACCGGCGACCTGCCGCTGGCCGGCATGTACGTCGGCGCACGCACTCTGCGGCTCGCCGACGGCCCCGACGAGGTCCACCGCATCCTCATCGCCAAGAACGTCCTCGGCCAATACCGCAACACCGAGGCCGGGTGGGACTTCGGCAACTGATCGGACCGCCCGACCCGACCGACAGATGAGCCGCTTCATACCCTTCGTCGTCGCCGTGGTGCTCGCCGTCGGCGGGCTGGCACTGAGCGCAACCGTCAGCCCATGGTGGGCGGTGGTTGCCGTCGTCGGCCTGGTCCTGCTCGGGCTGGCGGGCTTCGACATCGCCCAGCGACGCCACAGCATCTGGAGGAACTACCCGATCATCGGGCACCTCCGGTGGTTGCTCGAGGGCTTCCGACCCGAGCTCCAGCAGTACTTCGTCGAACTCGACACCGTCGGCGCGCCGTTCGACCACGACACCCGGGCCCTGGTGTACGTCCGCGCGAAGAACAAGCACGAGGACCAGCCGTTCGGCACCGAGCGCGACGTCTACGCCGAAGGCCACGAGTGGCTCGACCACTCACTCGCGCCGAAGCCGGCAGCCGACGAGCATCGGGTGCGGGTCGGCGGACCCGACTGCTCCCAGCCCTACGACATGTCGCTGCTCAACGTGTCGGCGATGAGCTTCGGCTCGCTCTCGGCCAATGCAATCCGAGCCCTCAACCGCGGTGCTGCGCTCGGCGGGTTCGCGCACGACACCGGAGAGGGCGGCCTCACCGAGTACCACCTCGAAGGTGGCGGTGACCTCATCTGGGAGATCGGAACGGGCTACTACGGCTGTCGCACGCTCGACGGCCGATTCGACCCCGACGTCTTCGCCACCAAGGTCGCCATTCCTGCAGTCAAGGCCGTCAACGTCAAGCTCTCCCAGGGCGCGAAGCCCGGGCTCGGCGGTGTGATGCCCGCTGCCAAGGTCACCGCCGAGATCGCGGAGATCCGAGGCGTCCCGGCCGGACAGAGATGCGTGTCGCCGCCCGCTCACTCGGCCTTCGCGACCCCGCTCGAGCTGGTGACCTTCATCGACGACCTGCGGCGGCTGTCGGGCGGCAAGCCCGTGGGCTTCAAGCTGTGCGTCGGACGACGAGTCGACTTCCTCGGCGTCTGCAAGGCAATGCTCGACACCGGGATCCACCCCGACTTCATCGTCGTCGACGGATCCGAAGGGGGCACCGGCGCCGCCCCGGTCGAGTTCACCGACCACGTGGGGACGCCTCTCACCGAGGGCCTGATCTTCGTGCACAACGCGCTGGTCGGCGCGGGCCTGCGAAATGACATACGCGTCGGGGCGAGCGGCAAGATCGCCACCGGCTTCTCGATCGTCTCGCGGCTCGCACAGGGTGCCGACTACACGAACGCAGCGCGCACCATGATGTTCGCCCTCGGGTGCATCCAGGCCCAGCGGTGCCACACCAACACCTGCCCGGTGGGCGTTGCGACCCAGGACCCGAGGCGAACCGGCGGGCTCGTCGTGTCCGACAAGGCTGCGCGAGTCCACCAGTACCACCGCCACACCGTCGCGAGCGCGAACCAGCTGATCGCATCGATGGGCCTGAGCGACCCGGCCGAACTGGGGCCCCAGTTGCTCAACCGCCGGCTCGACCCGCAGACCATCCGCTCCTACGACCAGCTGTATCAGTACCTCGAGCCCGGCGAGCTGCTCGTTTCCCCGCCCGCCGAGTGGGCCGCGGATTGGATCGCCGCCCGACCCGACCGGTTCGGTTGAGCCGGCGTTCAGCGCGCCGGTGACGGTACGAGGTGGCGGCTGAAGCCGCCGACGGCCACGAACACGATCACGTTCTCGGTGAGGCTCGACGACGCTCGTTGTCTGTCTGCGGTCCCCGGCGGTCATCGACGCGTCCCGGCCGACCACGAGCTAGACCCTGTGACCGGGCCGCTCGAGCGTCCCACACCAAGCCAGGAGCACCACGTGAGCCAACCGTCAGCGGTGGGAATCGACATCGGTGGAACCGGGATCAAGGCATCGATCGTCGACCTCGACACCGGAGCCTTGGCCGTGGAACGGGTGCGCGTGTCGACGCCCGACCCACCAACGCCGAACCACGTCGTTGCTGCCATCGGCGAGCTGCTCGGCGAACTGGGCGGCGATGCTGACCCAACTCGAACGTTCGGCGTCGGATTCCCGGGCGTGATCCGCGACGGAGTCATCAAGACAGCTGCGAACCTCGATCCATCGTGGGTCGACCTCGACGGAGTCCGCCTGTTCTCCGAGGCCGTCGGCCGTCCGGCGCATCTCATCAACGACGCCGATGCGGCCGGGCTGGCTGAAGTCCGGTTCGGCGCGGGCGCCGGCGTGGACGGCGTGGTGCTGATGCTCACCTTCGGCACCGGTATCGGGAGCGGCCTGTTCCACGACGGCACCCTGGTCCCGAACACCGAGCTCGGCCACCTCGACTTGGGCGGCCGGCCGGCCGAGTCACGCGCCGCCGCTTCGGTTCGCAAGGAGCAGGAGCTGTCATGGACCGAATGGGGCCACGAGGTCGACGTGGTCCTGCGCGAGATCGAGAAGCTCTTCTGGCCGGATCTGATCGTCCTCGGCGGCGGGGTCTCGAGGCGTTTCGACAAGTTCGCCGACCAGTTCACCGGATCGACACGGGTCGTCCCTGCAGCCCTCGGCAACAACGCCGGCATCATCGGAGCGGCTCTGTACGCGACCGAACACGATCGAGCGTGAGCGCCGCGGCGATGTACGAGAGGTGGGTCAACGCCTGCGGGAAGTTCCCCAGCATCTGCTTGCCTGCCGGGTCGTACTCCTCGGAGAACAGGCCGAGATCGTTCGCCGCACCCACCACTGCGTCGAAGACCGTGACGGCCTCGTCGATCCGACCCAGGCCGGCCAGGCACTCGACCAGCCAGAACGAGCACGGCAGAAACGCCCCTTCCCGCCCCGGCAGCCCATCGTCGTTTCGGTAGCGCCAGACGAACGCACCTCCGCCGACCGAGCCGCCGCGCAGGTGGGCGTCCGCCATCCGCCATCCGCCATCCGCGACACCCCGCCGTCCGTTCGGGCCCTCAGCGGACGCGGGGCGAACGGGCTGCCGACGCGCTGCGCAACGGCATGGGCTCGTGGGGCTTCGTGGTGAGCGCGCTTCTCTTCCTCACCGGCTGGATGATCGGCAACCGCAACGTCGGGTTCGATCCGTACCCATTCATCCTGTTGAACCCGGTCCTCTCGTGTCTCGCGGCGATGCAGGGAGCGATCCTGCTGATCGCGGCGACGCGCGAAGACCAGATCAGCAGCGAACTCGCCCAGCACGACTACGAGACGAACCTCGAGGCCGATCGCATCGTCAGGGCGATCCACGCGCTGACCACCGAGATCCACGCCAAGACCGTCATGGCCGCGCCGCCGGCGCCGTGACCAGCTCATCTCACCGAAGCTGGGTGACCTCGCGAAGCCCCACGGACAAGGTGGCGAGGTCGCCCGAACCGGCCGCCCGTATGTCTCCGAGGATCTGTCCGAGGCGATCGACTGCCTGCTCGTGCGCGCTCAGCCAGGTCGCCACCCGTTGATCGGCACCGAGATCCGGCGCGGTGCTGCCGAGCACCAAGCCAGTCAGACGCCGAAGCTGCACGAGGAGGTCTTCCCGCAACGACAAGCGGGCCAGCGTCTGCCACCGGGTACCGCGCGGCAGGGCCGCGACCTGCTCGAACAGCCACACCATCCCGAGCCGATCCTCGAGCTCGAAGCGCACTGCGGCGACAGCTTCGACCTCCTCGAACGACTCCACGGCGAGGTCGACGCAGTCGAGCCCTCCGAAGAGCTCGTCGAGGCCCGCCGACCGGCGAGCGATCGCGCCGGGCACGCCCGCCCGCTCGAGGTCGGTTCGCACCGAGTCGAACGAGGTCCGCTCGGCGCCGACCAGGATCGACGGCAGTGTCTCGATCAGGGTTGCGACACCCGAGGCGTAGCGGCCGACCAGGTCGCCGATCGGCTCGTCGCGTCGGGTCCGCAGCAGCCAACGCGACCCTCGCTCGGCGAGCTTGCGGGCCTCGAGCAGCATCTGCGTCTGCACCGCGGCGGGCACCTCGTGGTCGAGGTCGGCCACCTGGGCGCGGAATCGGGAGAGATCGAAGACTGCGGTTGCCGCGACCATCGTGCGCGCGGCATCGGCGAGGTCGGCGCCGGTCTCGTCGCGCAGGCGATACAGCGACGTGATGCCCTGCTCGTCGACGACGGCGTTGGCCAACGTCGTCGCGATGATCTCGCGGCGGAGCCGATGACGACGGATCTCGGTGAGGTGACGTTCGCGCAATGCCGGAGGGAAGTAGTCCACCAGCAGCCGCTCACACCACGGGTCGTCAGGGAGTGTTCCCAGGAGCAGCTCGTCGGCGAGCAGGTTCTTCGTGTAGGCGAGCAGGACGGCGAACTCGGGCGCCGCGAGCCCGTGCCCGGCAGCCTTTCGTTCGGCGAGTTCGTCGTCGGACGGCACGAACTCGACGGCCCTATCGAGCAGCCCGTCGCTCTCGAGCGAGTGGATGTACCGCTGATGCACGTCGATCAGCGACGGTCCCTGCACCTCGGCGTTCACCAGTGCCTGGTTCTGTCGGATGTTGTCGGCGAGCACCAGCTCGGCAACGTCGTCGGTCATCGACGCCAACAGCTCGCTCCGCTGTTTGACCGTGAGGTCGCCATTCGCCACGGCCGCATCGACGACGATCTTGATGTTGACCTCGTGATCCGAGCAGTCGACGCCGGCGGCGTTGTCGATCGCGTCGGTGTTGACCCGGCCACCCGCGCGGGCGAACTCGATTCGGGCGCGTTGGGTCAACCCCAGGTTGCCTCCCTCGCCGATCACCCTGCACCTGAGCTCGTCGGCATCGACCCGGACCGCATCGTTGGTCTTGTCGCCGGCCTCGGCGTGGGCCTCGGTCGACGCCTTCACGTAGGTCCCGATGCCGCCGTTCCACAGCAGATCGACCGGAGCTCGCAGCAACGCGCGGATCGTCTCGTTCGGCGTGAGCGAGTCGACCTCGACACCGAGCAGGCGTCGCACCTCGTCGGTGAGCGGGATCGACTTCGCCGTCCGCCGGAAGATCCCTCCGCCCGCCGACAGCGCGTCGCGGTCGTAGTCGTCCCAGCTCGAACGCGTCAGGGTGAACAACCGGCGACGTTCGGCGAATGACGCCGCAGGGTCGGGCTCGGGGTCGAGGAAGATGTGCTGGTGGTTGAACGCAGCGACGACCTCGAGGTGCTCGGACAGGAGCATGCCGTTGCCGAACACGTCGCCTGCCATGTCGCCGATGCCGACCACCGTGATCGGCTCGTGCTGCACGTCGACGTGCAGCTCACGGAAGTGCCGCTTGACCGACTCCCACGCCCCACGAGCCGTGATGCCCATCGCCTTGTGGTCGTATCCGGCCGAACCCCCGGAGGCGAACGCGTCACCCAGCCAGTACCCGTAGCCTGCGGCCACCTCGTTGGCGATGTCGGAGAACGTGGCCGTGCCCTTGTCGGCCGCGACCACGAGGTAGAAGTCGTCACCGTCGTGCCGCACCACACCGGCCGGAGGAACCACCTCGTCACCGGCCAGGTTGTCGGTCAGATCGAGCAGACCCGACACGAAGGTCCGATAGCACTCCACGACCTCTGCCCTGAGCGCCGCCGGGTCAGCTGGTGGTTGCTTGACGATGAACCCGCCCTTGGCGCCCGAGGGAACGATGACGGCGTTCTTGACCATCTGCGCCTTCATCAGCCCGAGCACCTCGGTCCGGTAGTCCTCGCGCCGATCGGACCACCGAAGCCCGCCGCGGGCGACCGGCGCACCTCGCAGGTGCACCCCTTCGACGCGAGGTGAGTACACGAACACCTCTCGGTGAGGTCGAGGCAGCGGAAGTTCGGGGATCACCTGCGGATCGAACTTGAACGAGAAGTAGGCCTTCGGCCCGCCGTCAACCGCCGGCTGGAACGTGTTGGTGCGCAACGTGGCGCGGACCAGGTGAAGGAGCGAGCGCAGGACTCGGTCTTCGTCGAGGCTCGCGACGCCGTCGAGCAGAGCCACGAGCCACCCATCCAGCTCGGCAACCGAGTCGTGATCGACCGGCGCGGTGAAACGGGCACGAAACAGCTCGACGAGGCTTCTCGCAATGACCGGATGTGCGGTCACGCACGCCTCGACGTAACGAGTCGAGAACGGCGTGCCGGCCTGACGCAGGTAGCGGGTGTAGGCGCGAACGATCGCGACCTCGCGCGATGTGAGACCCGCGCCCAACACGAGGCGGTTCAACCGGTCGCTTCCGACCTCCCGGGCCCACACCCCATGCAGGAGTTCGACCACGCGAACTGCGTCGCGCTCGATGTCGATCTCGACGTCGGAGCCGACCCGGAGGCTCATGTCATAGACATGCATGCGCGCCACGTCGCCATCACCGTTGGGCCGAACGGCGAACGGTCGCTGCACGACGACCTTGGCCCCCAGGTCCTCGAGGATCGGCACCAGATCGGACACGAGCACCTCCGGGCCCGAGCGGTAGACCCTGAGGCGGAGATCCGTGGGGGGCGCGCCCGGCTCGCGGCGGAGCTGAAAGTCGATGTCGTCGACTCCCAGGGCCTCGAGCCGGTCGATGTCAGCCACGGCGATCCTGACCGTGTTCTCGTTTCGGTACCCGGGACCGAATGCTGTTCCGTATCGGTCGGCAAGCACCATGCCCCGATCCTCGCCATGGTCCTCGACCAAGGCGTCTTGAAGGTCGTCGGTCCACCCACGGACAGCCGACGCGACTCGGTGTTCGACCTCCTCGGGATCCACGGCGTCCTCACCCACACCGCCGTGGATGACGTAGTAGAGGCGGGCGAGGGTCGAGTTCGACACCAGGGTCTCGTAGACGACGTCACCGCTGTCGAGTGTCTTGGTCAGAATGTCCTGCACGGCGAGGCGGGCCTGCGTGTCGTACCGGTCGCGGGGCAGATAGACGAGCGCGGTCCAGAACCGCTCGTACCGGTCACGGCGAAGGAAGACTCGAGTGAGGATCCGCTCCTGGATCTCGTGGATGGCGACCGCCGTCGCGCACAGGACTTCGGCGGGAACCTGTATCAGCTCGTCACGAGGGTAGGTGTCGAGGATGGCAGCGAGATCTTTCGCCGAGTGCGAGTCCGGCGGAAAGTCGGCCAGCGCCCGGACGTGCTCGACCTTCTGGCGCAGTAGTGGGATCGCACTCGGTGACGTCGCGTACATGCTCGACGTGTAGAGGCCGAGGTAGCGCCGTTCACCGGTCACTCGGCCGTGATCGTCGACGAGCCGGACGCCCACGTAGTCCAGTCGAGCCGATCGGTGAACCGTCGACATCGCATTCGCCTTCGTGAGCACCAGCGGGGTCGGCTCGGCCGCCAGTCGCCGGGCCGCCGGCGACAGGCGCGTGGCCGACGCGCCGACCTCCTCACGAAGGATGCCAAGACCCGATCCCTCGACGCGACGAATCGACAACGCTTCACCCTCGCCTTCGAGTTCGTACGTTCGAGCGCCGAGGAAGGTGAAATGACCTTCGGCAAGCCATCGCAAGAAGGCCACCGCCTCTGCGTGGTCGTCGGGATCGACCTGGGCCATCGGCCGCCGCTCGAGCCGCTCGATCGTCACGATCATGTCGTCGACCATGGCGGGCCAATCGCCGACGGCGCGTCCGACGTCGCCGAGCGCACGTTCGATCTCCGCCTCCAGCTCATCAGCGATCCGTTGCGCGTTGCGGTCGACCTCGATGTGGACCATCGACACGTCGTCGATGATCGGGTGACGAAGCACGTGGATCCCGATGCGCCGCTGCGTGATCGCCATTCGGATGGAATCGACGACGAACGGCATGTCGTCGGTCACCACCTGAACCACGGTGTGCTTCGACGACCAGCCCTGCACCTCGAACCGAGGTGCGAAGACACGCACTGCGGGATGCCCGGGTCTCCGGCCTGTTGCCATCTCGCGGTGAGCGACTGCTGCGCCGTAGAGGTCGGCCGGATCGGCAGCGGTCAGGTCGTCGGTCGACGAACTGGCGTAGTAGCGCTCGAGAAACGCCGCCGCGGCTCGGCCCTCGTCACCCGGCTGGCGCGACGCAGCGAGCTGGCGCAGCGCGCTGAGCGCGTCGGTCCTGGCCTCAGGGCTGCGTGCCACGTGCGCTTCCCCTCTCGCGCTCGACGGTGAGTTGCGAACCTACGGCAGCGAGACAGCGCTGTCGCCCTGTGCGGGTCAGACTCAACTGTCGGCGTCGGCACCTGCGGTCGAGCCGATGACCTGCTCTCTGAAGTCGCGGACGTTGTAGGCCGTGAGCTCGAGGTCGGTCGCTGCGCTGACCGTCGCCGAGCGGGGGAAGCCGAGCAGCGGGCCGAGCTCGCCGAAGTACTCGCCGACGCCGAGGGTCGCGAGGTGCTCCTGCGAACCGTCCGAGCGCCGTCGGGTGACCTCGACCTCGCCGGCGTCGATCACGTAGACGAGCACGCCTCGGGTGCCCTGCTCGAACACGACGTCGCCGGCCGAGTACTCGACGGGACGCGGTGGATCGTCGTCCTCACGGAACTCCGGCACCAGGTGGATGACCCGATCAGCGATCGGCACGAGCCGGTCGTCGTGGCTCGAGACGATGATCAGCCGTCCGTCGGCCCGCAGCTCGCGGAGCAGTGCGATGATGCCCTCGGCCTGGATGTAGTCGAGGTTGGCGGTCGGCTCGTCGGCCAACAGCACAGGCGGATCGGCGGCCAGGCCTCGAGCGACTGCCACCCGCTGCATCTGTCCGCCCGACAACTTGCCCGCCTTGTTGTGCTTGCGATCCGACAGGCCGACGCGATCGAGGAGGTCGTCGGCTCGCTGCAATGCCGCCTTGCGCGAGAGCCCGGCCATGATCAGCGGAATCGCCACGTTCTCGCGAGCGTTCAACGACGGCACCAGGTTGAACGCCTGGAAGACGAACCCGACGTCGCGCCGTCGATAGTCGGCCAACGCGGTGCCGGTGAGCGAGTGGACCGCGATGTCGCCGAGCTGGATCGTGCCCTCGGTCGGGCTGAGGATGCCCCCGAGCGCCGACAACAGCGAGGTCTTGCCACAGCCCGAGGGACCCAGCAACACCACGAGTTCGCCCGCCTGCCCGTCGAGATCGAAGCCATCGATCGGACGCACGGAATAGCCGCTGCTCGAGTACTCGATGACGAGGTCGCGGACTTCGAGGAGCGCCGTCATGCGCCCGGACCCGAGAACGCCAGCGCGGGATCGACCCCGACCGCCTTGCGGAGGCCGAACACCCCCGCCAGGAGCGAGACGACGACGGCGATGGCCGGGACATCGAGGAAGGCACGGGTGGGCACGGAGACCTCCAGCGGGAAGACGGGGACCATGAAGACCTGGAGAAGCGATGCCAGGGCAGCCGCGAGGAGCGCCACGAGCACCCCCTGGAGCGCGATCGACATGCCGAGCTGACGGTTCGAACCGCCGATCGCCTTCAGCACGGCAACGTCGCGACGTCGTTCGAGAGCCGAGAGGTACGTCATCGTGCCGATGATGAGGGCGGCGACGAACCACAGCAGGACCCGGATCAAGTTCACCGAGGAGATCGAGCGTTCGAGCGGGCGGGTGGCGTCCTCGGCGACCTCGGCGTTCTCGAGCAGGACGAATCCGTCGGGAACGCTGGAAGGCTCGCCCGACACCAAGACCGCGGTCGCAAGGTCCTGACCGCGGTAGACGAGATCCTGAGCGTCGCCGATACCGATGAAGAGCATCGGCATGCCGGCGAACATGGTGCGCTGGTCGATGAGCCCCACGACCGAGTAGGAGGTGGCTCCCACGAACGCCGTGTCCCCGACGTCGAGTCCGGATGACTCGTCGACGACCGCCTCACCGGCGGCACTCACGAGACTCCCATCGGTGACGTCCATCGCGCCGAGCGACGACGGCTCCATTCCGGCGACCACGATGTCCCGTTGCTCTGAGCCCTTGGTGAGGCTGTGACGAGCGATCACGACCGGGGCCGCCTCGGCGCCGGTCACCTGTGCGGCCACGTCGACCGGCATGGTCGCCCCCGACGTGAACGCTCCGGACGCACCGTCGGGAAGCATCCATGCATCGGCCGCGAATCCCGAGACGGTCCGCCGCGGCTCGCGTTTGAACTGCTCGGTGAGACCGGTCATGAGGAAGAGGAGGGCAAGGACCACCGCGATGCCCACCACGGTCGCCCCGAACCGGGTGATGCGGAACTGGAGGTCACGCAGAGTCAACAGCACCACCCCGCCGCCCCGACCGGTTCGGTCATCGGCCAGCACCTGCCCGCGATGTTGCTCGGTCGACTGGTTCATGTGTTGTCCGCCTCTGGTCGGGCCTGGGTCTTCGCCCACGCGGCGAGCGTGGCACGTGTCGAGTCTGCTGCATCGGCAGCCATCTGTGCTCCGCCCGAGAAGTCGAGCATCTCGCCGCCCTCGACATCGACGTCGAGGTAGAGATCGGCCAGACCTTCGCGGACGACCCGTTCTCGGGCACCGACCGAGCCGACGAGGCTGCAGCGCACCATGGTCGAGACGAGCGACGGTGGCCCCCCGCCATGCCTTCGCGCCCGCGTCGACGCGATGCCGGACACGGACAGGCCGTAGTCCTCGTTGGCAACCGGGCCGTCGACTGGAGACACATCGATGGCAACGATCGAGCCACTCGGATTTCGACGTCGCATCTCCTCGACCGGAACGTTGTCGAGCACGCCTCCGTCGACGAACAGCTCGCCGTCGATCGGTACCGGCGGCAGGACGCCGGGAATCGAGATGCTGGCCCGAATCGCGGTCACCAGGTCGCCTGCGTCGTGATAGCGAATCGAGGCGCGGGTGATGTTGGTCGACACGCAGTAGTAGGGGATCCACAGGTCGGTGATGTCGACGTCGCCGATGATTTCCCGAAGCAGGGCAGTGATCTTGCCGCCCTTGAGCAGCGACGTCGTCGGGAGCGTGTAGTCCATGAACCCGGTGAACGCATCGATGGCCGTCGACACCGTGTGCTCGTTCGACCACCCGAAGCCACGGCCGATCGCCATGATGCTGCCGATGCTCGTCCCCGCGATCATGTCGATCGGCACGCCCAACTCGTCGAGCACGTCGAATACGCCGAGATGGGCGAAGCCACGGGCACCTCCCCCGCCCAGAACCACCGACGTCGCACGGCCTGCGAGCAGGCGGGCCAGTCGCGCCATGTGTGCCTCGTCGCCGCGCCGGACGTGATGATGGGTCGCGACGTCACGGTCACGCAGCCACCTGGGCGTTCCGCGAGGAAGCTCGGTGCCCTCCGGGTGGAGCAGCACGAGACTGACGCTCGGATGTTTCTGTGACTCGAGCAGCCGCCACAGCTCGCGTTCGCGCGCTGCCACGCTCGGCTGTTTCGTCGCATCGGCGACGAGCACCACCGTGTCGGTCCAGCGCAGCGCACGCTTGCTCCACGGTGTCCACGTCTCGTCGATCAGGTAGACGAGCTCGTCGGGCCGGGCCTCGAGTTGTTCGAGCGTGTAGTCGAGTCGCAGCGCCCCGACGTCGTCTCCCATCTGGGCCGCATCATGCTGGCCCAGCAAGGCGTCGATGTCGGCCGCCGACACCGAACGAGCCGTCGGTCCGAGCTGGGCCACGAACTGCGCTGCGAAGTCGTCGATGTCGACCCCCTCGGTCGCCGCGACCACCACGAACGAGCGTCCCCGAGCGGCAGCGTTCGAGGACTCCACCCGTTGTCGACCCATGGCCATCTTGGCCACCGCCAACCCGACCCGCGGGTACTGGTCGAGCAGAAGTTCGTATGCCTCGCGGGAGAACCTGATGAGCTGAGTGTCGCGAACCGCGTAGACGGTGGCGCTCCTCGGCTCCCCGTCGATCAACGACAGCTCGCCGACGATGTCACCTCTCCCGAGCTGGCCGATCAGCACCTCTTCACCCGCAGCATCCTGCTTGAACACGCTGAGACGTCCGGTCGCGACGAGATAGGCCGCGTCACCATCGTCACCCTCGTCGAACAGCAGCTGGCCGGCCGGCAACGAGACCCATTCGGTCAACGCATCGATCAGGCTGATCACTTCGTGGTCGATGATGCCGAAGAGATGGTTGAAGTGCTCGACCAGTTGCGATTCGCGAAGACGAAGCGTGGCACGAGTCGCGAGCGCCTCGGCCTGCTCGGGATTCTCGGCGAGCAGACGACGGAACCCGCCGGCAGCCAGGCTGACGACCGTGGCGGCCGACAGCGCTCGCACCGTGGCCGAGCGGGTGTCGCCGGCCATCAACCCGATCTCGCCGACGACAGCTCCGGGTCCGAGCACCGAGAGCTGCTGCTCGCCGTCCTCGCGATCGAACAACACCCCCAGTTCACCGGACACGACGACGAAGGCGTGTTCGGCCGTGTCGCCCTGGGTCAACAGGTCGTCGCCTTCGGCGAGATCGAGACACTGCATGTCCTCGACGACGGCCAGGAAGCTCTCGGCAGCCAGACCCGGAAGCAGATCGCTGCCGGCGAGGAACTCCGCCATCTCCGATGTGGACATCTGAGCTGCGGACTGGACGCGCGGCGACTCGATCCCCTCAGGACCCACGCTCCCCGCCGTATCCACGAACGAGTTGTAACACACCGTTCACCCAGAGAGCTTCGAACCCCGGTTCGGGTACGGTCTGCCGCGTCCGACCACCATGCAGGAGAAGACGACATGAGCACCCAACCTCTCGAACACGCGGTCGCGGCGACGCGTCACGTCCTCTCCGGGGTGACCGCCGACCAGCTCGAGGACCCGACCCCGTGCTCGTCTTGGAGCGTGCGCGAGCTGATCAACCACATCGTCGGCGGACAGCGCTTCTTCGGCCTGGCGGTGCACGGCGAGCAGCCCTCCGGCGACGTCGACGATGCAGCCGGCGACTACGTGGCTACGTTCGACGAAGTGTCGGCCGTCACCGTGGCAGCCTTCGGTGCCGAGGGTGCGCTCGAGAAGCAGTACACGCTGCCGTTCGGCGAGATGCCCGGGTCCGCGTTCATGGGTCTGGTGACCACCGACACGTTCGTGCACGCCTGGGACCTGGCCAAGGCCACCGGCCAGTCGACCGACCTCGCACCCGACCTGGCCGCTTCGTTGCTCGAACAGTCGAGGGCCTCGATCTCCGATGCCTTCCGCGGACCCGAGGGTGCGCCGTTCGGTCCGGAAGTCGAGGCGACGGCCGAGGCGAGCAACGCCGACCGTCTCGCGGCGTTCCTCGGCCGCACCGTCTGAGGGCCGACGAACCCGGCCGATTCAGCTTCCCGCGGGCCGCAGTGGAAGCGACTCGAAACGGCGGACGTAGGCGCCGGGGGCGAACCGGGCCGACTCGTCGTCGACGGCGAAATCGGGGAATCGCTCGAGTAGCCGTTCGAGGGCGATCGTCGCCTGGAGGCGCGCAGCCGACGCTCCGAGACAGTGGTGGGCGCCGTAGCCGAACGCCAGCATCTTGTCGATCGAGCGCCGCACATCGAGATCACCTGCGTCTGGTCCGAACTCCCGCTCGTCGCGATTGGCTGACCCGTAGAGCAGGAGCACCTTCTCGCCCGCCGGGACAGTGGTTCCGGCGACCTCGACGGCCCGCGTGGTGGTGCGAGCCAGGTTCTGGACCGGCGTCGTCAACCGGAGGAACTCATCGATCGCCGGACCGATCAGGCTCGGGTCTTCGAGCAGGAGGCGCCGCTGGTCGCGACGACGGGTGAGGAGCAGGGCTGTGCCGCCCAGGAGGCCAGTGGTGGTGTCGTTGCCGCCGGTGATCATCGTGAAGACGAATCCGACGATCCAGCCCGGGCTCACCGAGTCGCCGGCCTCGACGAGAAGCGACACCAGATCATCACCCCGGTGTCGTCGACGTTGATCGATCAGCTCGTCTCCGTAGGCGAAGAGCTCGCCGAACGCGTCGGATGCCGACCCCAGATCGTCGGCAGCGTTGGCCGCCACGATCGTCTGGGTCCAACGGTCGAAGCGCCCGCGATCCGCCTCGGGAACGCCGAGGTGGTGGGCGACGACCAAGCTGGGCAGCGGCTTGAACAGGGCGTCGATGATGTCGACCTCGTGATGCTCAGCCACCCGGTCGAGCCGTTGAAGCACGAACGACTCGATGATCCCCGCGTTCGCCTGAACGCGACGTGGCGTCATCGCCTTGCTCACGAGCCGACGCATCGCAGTGTGGTCGGGTGGGTCCATCATGACGATCGGTCGGGCGTCGTCGGAGAACATCGCGGCGCCGGCACCCCCAGGGGTGAGGCCCTGCGCCGAGGAGAACGTCGCGGTGTCGCGTGCGGCGTCGAACACGTCCGCGAAACGCGACAGCACCCAGAACCGCCCGAGCGTCGGATGCTCGACGAGGTGGACCGGGTCCTCCTCGCGCAGACGGCGATAGTCGTCCCACGGGTCGCGCCACGACTCGCCGCCCCGCAGCGTGAACCTGACGTCCGCTCCCGCCATGTGCCTCACCCTTGCCGAGTTCATCACCGAAGTCCACCGGGGTGACCTTCACGCCTGACGACCGAGGGGTCGGCTGCCAGAGCCGTGCACGATCAGCAGGCGTCGGCCACGCACCGGATGAGCGCCAGTCGGCCCTCCTCGACATTTCGCTTCAGGTTCGAGCCCTTGGTCGGCATGTCAGAGATCAACAGGTGTAGTCCGAGGTGTTGGTCGGGCGGGGGGCCGGCGGCCAGCGACGCGTAGAACGCAACGGCATCGGTCGTCAGGTCCTCCCAGAGGCGGATCTCGAACCCGGCGTCGGTGACGAGGTCCCGGGTCTCGCCGGTCGTCGCCAATGCACTCGACGTCGGGTCCTCGGCCCACGGCACCGGGAAGTGGATCGGTTGGTTCGGTCCGCTCAGGAGGTCGAAGAACGCGAGCCGGCCGCCCGGCCTGAGCACTCGCCGCATCTCGGCATAGAGCCCCGCCTTGTCAGCGATGTTCATCGACACGTGTTGGGTCCAGGCGACGTCGAAGGATCCGTCGGGCACCGGAAGGTCGAGAGCGTTGCCCTGGCGGATGTCGACCAGGTCGGAGAGACCGACTCGGCGGGTGAGGTCGGCGGCCACCTCGCAGAGTTCCGGGGTGAGGTCCACACCCACGACGTGACAGGCCCGCTCCCGAGCCAGGTACCGCGCCGGACCGCCGAGACCGCTGCCGACGTCGATCACCCGATCAGCTGAGGTGATCGCGGCAGCGTCGGCCAGGGCCACGGTCGCCGCGCGACCAAACGTGTGGAACTCCTCGGCCGGCGTCAGCGCCAGCGGGTCGAGGTCGTCGGGATCGAAGCCGTCAGCGACGATGGCGTCGAGGACGGCCTGTTGGAGCCCGCCCCGTGAGTAGTTGCCTTCGACGTTGCGGGTCACAGGCTCTCCGATTCTGTTGATCGGCACCGTACAACCGCCGTGGCCCGGTCGCGCTTCGTTCTCGACGGCGCCTTCGTCGCTCGATCAGGCGGGTTCGGTTGGCCGTGTACCCGGACCGAGGTCGCACTCTCCGGCTGCGCAGTTCGATCCCTGCGTCGCCGCCCGCAGATGTCGGAATCCGATGGCAACACCCCCGACGTAGATCGACCCCAAGATGATGCCGACGCCAAGAGTGTTGCGACTGATGAGCGTCCCGAACGCGCTGCCGCCGAAAACGGCGGCGAGCACGGCCATGGACACGGGCAGGTGGCACGGGCAGAAGATGAACGACCACATGAGCCAACGCCGACCTCGTCGTTCCCGAGCCCGAGGGTCGTCGGCCAACACCGGTTCTCGGTCGGTGAGGTCGAGCGGTTCGGTGATGGACATCGGATGATCCCTCCAGGCAAGAAGTCATCGGCACTCAAGATCGTTCAGTTGAGTCTCGCCGGGTTCAACGCCGAGGTCACCTCATCGGTGGACGATCAGGGGTACCGGGGTGTGTCGGGCGACTTGTCGGGCGACCGAGCCGGTGAGCAACACACGCGACTTTCCCTTCCCGCGCGCCCCGATCACGAGCAGCCCGGCATCGCCGGCAGCTTCGATGAGCGCCCGTGACGGAAGATCATTGACGACCTCGAGATGAACGTCGCCCGCGCCGAGTCCGGCTGCCTCGACGTTCTCGACCAAGTACGCGTGGGCGTCCTCCGTGCTGAAGTAGGTGTCGAACTGAGCCTCCTTCGGCTGATCGAGCGAGTTCCACACATAGACAGCCGCCACCTCGCCGCCCAAGGTCCGAGACCGTTCGGCTGCCCAGCTCAGAGCCGCTTGCGAGCCTGGCGAGCCATCGATACCGACGACGACCTTCGACACGTCTGCGGGTAGGTCATCTGGGATGAATGCCGTCGGACACGCGGCATGGTCGAGGCAGTGTTCGGCCACGGAGCCGATCAGCAACCCGATGAAACCGCCCCGTCCGCGCGTTCCGACCACGAGGAGGTCAGCGCCTTCGGCATGTTGCACCAGCGCCTCGCCCTGGTGAGTACCTGGTATGGCGAGCCGGCGGATCGTCACGTTCGGGTGATCGGGCTGAACGGCATCGACGACCTCATCGAGGGTCTGCTTCCAGAGGGTTTCGGTCGACTCCTGGTCTCCGGCGGAGACCACGAAGGGTCCCTCCTCGAACGGAAACCGCCACACGAGAACCGCGTCCACGTCCGCCCCGCGAGCTTCGGCCTCGCCCGCCGCCCATTCGAGTGCCCGGGTCGAGCGATCGGAGCCGTCGATCCCGACGACATACCTTGAAGTCATTGTCAGCGCCTCGTTGTCTGTGATCGGAGAGTGCGCGATCCTATATCGGTTGCCGGGCGGCCACGCCCGAGCCAACGGCCATGTGACCTTCGGCCCTACGAGCGGAACGCACATTCACGGGCCCAGAGTTGCCGGCCTCCACGCTCCGAAGGCTCGGGGCTCTGGCAGGTCCGGGCTACGGGTTCTCATGGACTGGCGAAGGATGCCCCTTCGCAGTACACGACCGCCGTGGGATGAGCGTCAGACGCGCGAGGAAGGCGAAGGACATTGGACTCGGGCATCAGGGAGCCGTGCCTGACTGGGCTCAGCGCATGCGGATGTAGCGTCGGTGCATGGAGGTCAGGATCCTCGGCCCGCTCGAGGTGTGGGCGGAGGGTGGTCTCGTCACCATCGACACGCCCAAGGAGCGTGCGGTTCTCGAGGTCCTGGCCATCCGGGCAGGGGACATCGTCGAACCCTCTGTTCTTGTCGACGCCCTCTGGGGTGCCGACCCGCCCCGAACGGCGGCGAAGACGCTGCAGAGCCATGTCTCGAGACTCCGGTCGGCGCTCCCCGACGACGTCATCACCACCGAGGACGGGGGCTACCGCCTCGTCGTGGCGGCCGGCGAAGACATCGACGCGGCCCGCTTCGAACGACTCATCGACGCGGGGCGCCAGTCGCTCGAGGTCGGCGATCACGACCGCGCCGCCAATCTCTTCGAGCGGGCACTCGAGCTCTGGCGCGGCCCCCCGCTCAGCGACGTCGCCGCGACGGTCCGCGAGGGTGCGATCGTGCGACTCGATGAGCTCCGGGTGACCGGCATGGAGCTACGAATCGACGCGCTGGTCGCTTCGGGTCATCACGACGTGGCGGTGCCCGAGCTCGAGGCCCTGGTGGCCGAACACCCTCTCCGCGAACGGTTCTGGGAGCAGCTGATGCTGGCGCTGTTCCGAGGCGGGCGCCGCGGTGATGCACTGGCTGCCTACCAGCGGCTCCGCCGCACACTGGTCGAGGAGTTGGGGATCGACCCTTCGGCGTCGGCGCGCGACCTCGAGTCGAGGATCCTGGACGACGACCCCACGCTCGAGCCCCCTGCGACCGACCCGCCCTGCACGCTCCCCACACCACTCACGTCGTTCGTGGGACGAGAAGTGCAGCGGGTCGAGGTGCGCAAGCTGCTCGCCGACCATCGGCTCGTGACGCTTCTCGGGCCGGGCGGGGTGGGAAAGAGCCGGCTGGCGATCGACGCCGCCCGTGACGACGCGCCCCGCTGGAACGACGGGGTCTGGTGGGTCGAACTCGATGACCTCGCGGGCACAGCCGACCTGATCCCGCGCTTCGTCCGAGCCCTCGAACTCACG
Organism: Acidimicrobiales bacterium; assembly: GCA_035529695.1. Taxonomy (GTDB): domain Bacteria; phylum Actinomycetota; class Acidimicrobiia; order Acidimicrobiales; family Salinilacustritrichaceae; genus DATKWD01. The sequence goes on from DATKWD010000015.1 coordinate 76,310, forward strand.
GTGCCGCCCGGAGTGAGTCCTGACGAGGCGTTGCGCTGGTTCCTGGCCGGACGCCGTTTGTTGCTGGTGATCGACAACGCCGAACGCCAGGCCGCGAAGCTGGCGCAGACGCTGGGCGACCTCCTCGAAGCAGCGCCCACCGTCACGGCGATGGTCACCAGTCGGATCCCGCTCGGAATGGCTGGTGAGCAGAGGTTCGTGGTGCCACCCCTCGAGATTCCCGAACCCGGAAGCGACGGCGCCCTCCAGTCGGAGTCCATGAGGTTGTTCCTGGAACGCTTCGCCGAACGTGGCACCCCCTCCCCCACTTCCCGAGACCACCAGGACATCGCCGAGCTGTGCAGGCTCGCAGAAGGATCGCCGCTCGCGATCGAACTGGTCGCTGCGTGTGCGGGGTCACGTGGCCCGGCCGGCGCCCTCGCCGATCTCGCCGACCGCCATGCTCTGCTCGAATTGGAGCAGGGCTCCGGCGAGGTGAGCACCAGCCTCGAGCATGCCCTCAACGCGACGATCGACCTGCTGCCGCCCGGGGCCAAGGCGCTCTTCGCCCGGTTGTCGGTGTTCCGGGGTGCCTTCGATCGCGATGCCGCTCTGTCGGTCACGACCGCCAGAGCGGACGCGATCGTGCATCTGGATCGCCTGGTCGATGCCGCACTCGTGATGCCGGTCGACGCTCCCGCAGCGCAGCAGCGCTTCCGTCTCCTCGACATCAGCCGCACGTTCGCGACCACCCTCCTCGATCCCATCGAGAGCCTCGCAGCCACCCGCCGCCATGCCGAGCACTACCGACGCCTGGTGATCGAGGCCGGCCCCGAGATGGAGGGTCCAGACGAGCACCAGTGGCTCGAACGGCTGCGCCACGACGCATCGGACATCGATGCCGCGATTGCGTGGTGGCTCGATCACGAGCCCACCAGGGCCGTCGCGTTCGGCAGGGCCATGGGCCGCGCCTGGTACGTGTGGGGCGACCTCCGGGATGCCTGCACGCGCCTCGGCGAGATGCTGGACGTTGCACCCTCGACCGAATCGAGCCGCGACGATCTCGACGTCGCCTGGACGCATCTGCGGCTCGGATGGCCTCGCTTCCTCATCGGCGATGTCGCCGGCGGTTTCGAGGAGATGGACGCGGCTGCCGCCGGATTCGGTTCGTCCGACGATCCCCTCGGCCTGGCGCGGGCACTGGGTGGACGCGCACACATGACTCTGCTGGCCACGGGCGACACCGATTCGGCGATGGTCACCTACGAGAAGGCGATCGTCGAGGCGCGCCGGTCAGGCAACGCGGTGGCCACGGCCTGGACCCTGGTCGAAGCGGCACAGGCCCTGATTCTCGCCGACCGTCTCGACCACGGGATCGAAACGATGTTGTCCGAAGCCGAGGAGGTGTTCGCGGCCGCCGGCGATGACGTGGGGCTGAGCCACCTCTCCATGGATCGAGTGATGGTCGCCTACGCACGCGACGACCTCGACGAGGTCCGGCGGTCGGCCGAGAACGGCCTGGTTCACAGCAGAGCGGCGGGCCACGCCGTCTACGAACAGATCCTGCTGCTTGCGCTGGGAGTTCGTCTGTTGCACCTGGGCGACACCTCACGGTCCGCCGAGTTGCTCGCCGACGGCGCCCGCTTGGCGTTCGACACCCACAACTTCCTCCAATTGGGGGTGGCGTTCCAGGCGATGTCCGCCCACGCCGCCGTCGTGGCCGATCCCGAGAAGGCCGCACGCCTCTGGGGCGCGGCCAAGCGGCTCTCTCCCGTCTGGCCGCTCTACCAGCGTCGGTACGGTGAACTCATGGCTCCCGCTCGCCGATCCCTCGGGGCGTCGTGGTCCGACCAGGTCGCCGCCGGTGCGGCGCTTTCGCCCGTCGAAGCACTCGAGCTCGGTCTCGGCGAATAGACCTCGCCCGGTTCGGCCGTCGGGCAACCGGGCTGCAACCGGTTCACAACCCGAATCGTGCATCCTCCAGGCATCCACGACCATTTGGAGGAGCCATGCGCTCGACCCCCTCGTTCCGTCGATCAGTGATCATCGTTGCCGCTCTCGGCGCCGCAGCGATGACCTTCCTTCCGGCATGCGGCAGCGACGATGCTGCCGACGACGCCGCCGCAACCACCACCACCACGACCGAAGCCGAGGCAGCACCGTCTCCTGAGGTCTCACCCGAGGACCAGGAGGTCGTCGATTCCGCGACCGAACTGTGCGAGGCCTACGGGGGTCTCGATCAACCCGGCGCCGTCGATGCGCTGCTCGGCACCATGAGCGACGACATCGTGGTCACCGACACCGTGCTCGGCGCCGATCTGACCGGCACCGAGGCCGTCCGGGCCTACGTGACCAGCGACGCCTTCGCAGGCATCGACACCATGGACTGCGGAGCGGCCGTCCAGCGTGGCGATTGGGTCGCCGGCAGCTACACCCTCAGCAACAGCACCACGAGCGGAGGGGGTGAGGGCATCGCCGCGATCCACGTGACCGACGGCAAGGTCGACCGCCAGATCAACTACTACACGCCGGTCGAGTCGGGGGCCGTCGCACCGGAGTCCGAAACGATCGTCGACTCGGCGCTGCTCGACTACTGCCACGCCTGGGACGATGGCGCCGACGCCGACGAAGTCCTCTCGTTCATGAGCACCGACCCCGAGCTCCAGGTGGTCACGACGTTCACCGGAGCCGATGCCATCCGCACCTTCATCGACACGGCGTTCGACTTCGATGTCAACGACTGCGGCGACGAGGCCGTCACGCACGGCGACTGGGGAGCGGCAGCGAACACCTTCTCCAGCACCGTGAACGGGACGACCATCGAGGGAGTGAATGTCGTCCTGATCGGAGCCGACGGCACGATCGCCAAGCACTTCGTCCACATGGACTCGGGCACCGCCTGAGCTCGCACCCGCTGAAAGGCGACACATGAGATCCTTCGCAGGCAGGACAGTCGTCATCGCGTTGTCGTGGGCGCTTCTGGGAAGTGCCTGCGGCAGCGACGACCCCTCGGCTTCAGCCCCCCAGGCCCGGGAGTGGTCCGAAATCGATCTAGCCGGGGCACCGCGTTACGACGGCCCGGGGCCACACGCCGTGGGCGTCCACACCCTCGACATGACCGACGACGAGGGCGGAACCGAGCAGGTGGTCGTGTGGTATCCCGCCGCCGGCTCGGCCAGCGCTGAGCCGGTGGTCGATGCCGATGGCGACGATGGCGACGACCCCTATCCCCTCGTGGTCTTCGCCCACGGACTGGGCCTGTCTGCATCGGATCACTCGAGGCAGTTGGCCACGATTGCGTCGTGGGGGTTCGTCGTGGCAGGTCCCGAGGCGATCAAGGGAACCGACCTTGTGGCCGTCGCTGAGGTCGTGCGGAGCGCAGCGGAGCAGCCGGACACGCCCGTGACCGACATCGTGGCGCCAAGCGGACCGATCGTCGTCGGCGGCTTCTCCGCTGGGACGACGGCTGCGGTGACCACCTCTTCAGATCGGGGACCCGTCGAGGTGGTCGGAGTCCTGCTCATGGCCGGTGGCGGACCCGCCGGGGCCGGAGACACCGCCGCATCGCCCACCCTGTTTCTCGCTGGAGGCCGCGACCCCGCGACCGACGACTGGGCCCGACCCGGTTTCGAGATCACGACCGAACCGTCGGAGCTGGTGCTGTTCGAGGATGCCGGGCACCTGACCTTCTCCGACCTCTGCCACAGCGATCCATCGACGAACGACGCCGACTGCGCCCCAGACGAGGTGGGCGAAGAGGCCCTGTGGCCGCTGATCGATCACGCGTCGGTGGCGTTCCTCAGATGGCGCTTCGGCCTGGACGCCACTCCGATCTCGCTCGATCCCGACCTGCTGACCGATGTCATCGCCTCGCCGGTCGTCGTCGAGGGCTCCTTCGCTGCGTGAAGGGAGGGCGCCGGGCGCCCGCCGGGCCCGGAACCTGACCAAGTAGCCTCGCCGCCGGCTGGGGGTCTCCGGCAGGATCGAACGAATCGCCCGCACCCGCAACGAAGGGATCAACCGTGACTGACGCCGTGGCCGACCCCGAGGCTCCAGTTCTCGAGCGGCTCTCGATGCTGGACCGGTTCCTGCCGGTGTGGATCATCGCTGCCATGGGTGTGGGTATCGGCCTGGGTCGGCTCTTTCCCGACCTGAACGATTGGCTCGACACCGTCAAGATCGGCACGGTGTCGCTACCGATCGCGGTCGGTCTGCTGTTGATGATGTACCCGGTGTTGGCCAAGGTCCGATACTCCAAGATCGACGAGGTCGCCGCCGACAAGAAGCTGATGGTCAGCTCGCTGGTCCTCAACTGGCTGATCGGTCCGGCGGTCATGTTCGCCCTGGCGTGGCTGTTGCTCCCTGACCTTCCCGACTACAGGACGGGGCTGATCATCGTCGGGCTTGCCCGCTGTATTGCCATGGTGTTGATCTGGAACGATCTTGCCTGCGGTGACCGTGAAGCTGCCGCGGTGCTCGTGGCCCTCAACTCGATGTTCCAGATCGTCGCCTACGCCCTGCTCGGGTACTTCTACCTCGAACTGCTTCCCGGCTGGCTCGGACTCGACACCGCACAACTCGACGTGTCGATGTGGGAGATCGCGAAGATCGTCCTGATCTTCCTGGGCGTCCCGCTGGCTGCCGGCTACCTCACCCGACGGTGGGGCGAAGCCAGCCGCGGGGTCGACTGGTACGAGAACACGTTCCTTCCCCGCATCGGGCCGGTGGCCCTCTACGGCCTGCTGTTCACCATCGTCATCCTGTTCGCGTTGCAGGGCGAAACCATCACCGACAAACCCGGCGACGTCGCAAGGATCGCCCTCCCGCTGCTCGCGTACTTCGCCATCATGTGGGCCACATCGTTCGCGCTCGGGCTCCGCCTCGGGTTGTCCTACGCGAAGAACGCAACGCTGGCCTTCACTGCGGCAGGCAACAACTTCGAACTCGCCATCGCGGTCGCCATCGGTGTCTTCGGGGTCACCTCCGGCCAAGCCCTCGCCGGGGTCGTCGGCCCCCTCATCGAGGTCCCGGTGCTCGTCGCCCTCGTCTACGTCGCACTCTGGGCCCGGCGCCGCTTCTACCCAACCGCCGCGGCCCGACCATGAACGTGGCTGCGACGTGCACGGCACCGTCAGGGCAAGGCACCGCGGAGCACCGCCCGGTGCACCAACGCGATGCGGGCTCACTCGAGACCTTTGCCGCCGAGCCCGCCGCCGAGCCCGCCGCCAAGCCCGCCTCAAGCGCCTCGATCGCGATTGTTCGCTTTCGCTCCTAGGGTGAACACAGCGAACCGCTGCCACCACCCATCGGAGATGAACGTGAGTTCCACCACATCGGCCTTTCGTCCCTTGGAGCGGGCCGTGCTCCGGCACGCCGACGCTGGTGCTTCGGTGACCGAGATCGCCTGGCGCTTCCGTCGTAGCCCCCGCCACATCCAACGCGTGATCGACCTCACCCAGATCCCGCGTTCAGCCCCTGATGACCGGGAGGCCGACAAGACCCTGAGGCCCGTCGAGCGGTGCGTCATGAACGCCCGCACTGCCGGGTCCAACTATCCCGAGATCGCATCGCGACTCCGCCGCAGTCCGGAGTTCGTGGCCCGCGTCGAGACGTTCGCCAACTACAAGCTCCGCGATCGAGAGGGACAATCCCGATGAAGGTATGGATCGACCAAGACCTGTGCACCGGCGACGGGCTCTGCGAGGAGATCGCCCCTGATGTCTTCACGCTGCTCGACGACGGCCTGGCCTACGTGAAAGACGGCGACAAGATCTACGCCGCGGCCGAGGGGAACCCCGAAGGAGCCGATGGCATGGCCCCGATTCCTGCCGACCAGCTGGAAGCCACCATCGAATCAGCCGAGGAGTGCCCGGGAGAGTGCATCTTCATCGAAGTCGATTGACCGAGCGCGACGCGAGTTCCCAACTCGGCAACGAATCCAACACAGAGGACTGAACATGAGGAAGGTCGCCTTCGGCCTTCTCGACGGCCACGGCGCTGCCAGATCGCCGGCGGCGCCGTTCACCCAGCTCCCGAATCGCGTGTCGACGCGCTCATGGGCGCAGTCGGTCGCATGCGCTCCCGCTGGGCTGGAAAGACCATCTGGATGACCACTACGAGCCACCTCGCCCACACGACCAACGAGGGTCGGCGGTCGGGAGCCCACCGGCACGTCATCAAGGGGTGGTCACGTCGGTCATGACGATCACGGGGACCACGCCGAGGTGTTTCGTCGTCGGTTCTGGTGGGAGCTCGCTGCGCTGATCACGATCATGCTGCTCGGTCACTGGCAGGAGATGAAGGCAATCGGACAGGCCAGCTCTGCTCTCCAGAACTCCGCGCCCACGAGTTGTCCGCAAGTGCCCTGACCTGCGTTTTGCAGGTCAGGGGCCGTTTTCGGCCCGGCGTTCGTGCCGGCTGATCCCTGCCCGTACCGCCCAACCCTCGCAGCAGTCCCCCGCAACGATGTCACGGGCTGACATCCGCGTCGTCAATCGGGGTCTTCGACGAAGATGCACTCACCGGGGCAGTCCAACGCGGCAGCCACGACGTGGTCGCCGAGACGTGGCGGTACGGCCGCGAGGTTCGAGGATCCGCCGGGGTCGTTTCCGATGAGGTCCCCGTCTCGTACGTAGCTGATCCCGTCTTCGAGGATGACGAACACCTCGGGACAGTGGTCGGTGCAAAGTCCGTCGCCGGTGCACAGGTCTTGGTCGATCCACACGCGCACGGCTCGGCTCCCGACGGGTTGGTGTCGCCTCTGCTGGTCTCCGTGCTTGTCGCGACGGTCGTGCTGTTCGGTTCACGAGCGGCGTGAGCCGACTTCCCGATCTGGAGTCAAGACGATCTAGCGACCACCGCGGACGGTGTCCTCGGTCCCGGCCAGCGACCACGAGCCATTGCCCACCCGCCATATTGCAGCGGCGATCGCGAGCATGGCGGCCGCAGCCAACAGCTGCAGCCACTCGGTCCAGATCAACGCCACGAACGCGAGGATCAGGCCGATCGTGGCGGGAACGAAGGCGAGCCACCGCAAGACGGGCTGTCGTCGCTGGCTGGAGGTCGTCGCACTCATTCGTCTTCTCCGGGTGTTGTGATCAACATGGTTGTGCTCGCTGTCGCGATCGAGCATCGATCCGGTTCAGGTGCATTGACGGTGACAGCTACTCGGGCGCTGCCACGCGAGGCCCTCGTCGACGAAGCCGGCATCGAGACGCTCGTCCGCCTCATCGAACTCACCACCCAGAACGTGCGCTGAACTGGCGTGATCTCGGGCCTCCCACTACCGCAGGCGCCGTCCCCGCGCCGATCGTTGGAGATGTTCCTTCGATCGACGTCTAGCTGTACCGCAAACGAGCTGAAAGCTCGCCCGAGCCTGACCGACGGCTTCGGGAGCTTGCCACTTCGGTGGCCGCCATCGCTCCCAGAACGAGCGGTATCACCGCGACCCCGGCAACGAAGTTGCAGCCGAGGAAGTCGTGCTCGCCACTGACCAACGAAAGGGCGATGAAACGCAAGGGCGCGAGCGTCGCTTGTCCCTGGTCGCGGTCTCCCACGACGCCGTCCCGGGCAGTTGTGCGTCAGTCGTTGTCGATCATGACGCCGATTCCGACACCGAAGAAGCTCTTGTCCAGGATGGCATTCCAGATGGGTTGGTGAAGGCGACCAGGGCCCATTCGCCGTAGTGGAGCAGTGGTTCGTCAATCAGGTCGCCGGGCACTTGGAGTTCGACGTACCTGGTGGTTTCGCCGGGGGGATCGGTGGCCCGTCAGAGCGAGGCGAGAAAGGTCGAGGCCAGGTAGTCGACCCGGCCGAGGCCGAGGTCCCGGGCGGTCGACAACGCCTGGGTCGCGAGCTCGACGGCGCGATCGCGGTCGCCAGGTTCGTCGCGCTCGACGAGGGCTCGCGCCTTCTCGTAGCGACTCACGGCGACGAACGTCGGTGCGCCGGCCCGTTCGCTCAGCTCGATCGCGACGTCGAAGTGGCCGAGTGCGTCGTCGAGACGGCCCAAGGCCCTGGCTGCCACCCCCAGACTGAGGTCGACCGGCTGTTCCATGCTGTTGCCGGCGAAGGCCAACCTACCGGTGAAGTGGACGCCGAGCTCGTGAGCCCGAGCGGCGATCTCGAGCTCGCCGAGGTCGGCCGACACCCGGGCGACGCCGGCGATGGTGAGGATCCACAGACCGTCACGCGGAACGACAGCGAAATCGTCGGCCGCGAGGAACCGGATGTGCTCGCGGGCCAGCTCGATCCGGTCGTTCTGCGCATGCACACTCGCGAGGGCGATCCGCCATGCGGGGACGTTCGGGAACTGCTCGACCCGCTCCTCGATGGTCTCGCGCAGCTCGTCGAGGCGGCCCTGCTCGTAGCGGATCCGGAAGAACTGGCTCCCTGCCGCATTGACCGCCGTCTCGAGCAGGTCGGTGCCATGGGCCTCGGCGAACCCGAGGTACTCGAAGATCGCCGCCTCGGCCTCCGCGAGGCGTCCGTCGAGGATGACCAGCATGTTGTCGAGGACCTTCGAGCGGAGCGCTTTGAAGGGCTCGTGCAGCTTCGAGACGAGCGAACCGGCCGCGGCGAGGTCGGCCTCGCACAGCGCCCGGTGACCGGAGGTCAGCACCGCTGTCGAGCGCTGCAGGTACCCGCTGCAGAGCAGGGTGTCGCTCGTGCCCTCAGCCAGCTCGATCATCTCGTCGAGCGCGTGCACGTAGTCGTCGAGGCTGTGGGGGTTTGCCGTGTCGACGAGCACGACCCTGCCCGCCAGCACTTCGGCCAGCGTCGCGCGGTCGTCGAGCCCGCGGGCGATCGACAAGGCCTCATCGCTGAGCTCTCGACGTCTGGCGGCGTCCGGAGTCCACATCAGCGCCAGCGCCAGGTCGTTCAGCAGCCGCGCCCGGCGGGCCGGGTCGGCGACGTCGAGCCGGTCGAGTGCTTCCTCGACGAGGGCGATGTGCTGCTCGTCGACCCGGTTCTGCTGCCGCGCGCCCGCCAGATGGCCCAGCGCCAGCACCGCGTCGGCGAAGCGCGTCGCGTCGTCGAGCGATCGAGCATCGGACACCGCTCTCAGCAACGTGTCGCGGTGGGCTGGATCCCATGAGTAGACCTGCGCGGAACCGAGCGCGATCTGCAGGTCGCAGCGGGTCTCGACGCGCTCGTCGTCGGCCACGTCGAGCGCGCTGAGCGCACGCTCGTAGTGGGCGACCGCCTCCTCGAAAGCCAAATCGTCGAAGGCCCGGTCGCCGGCCCGCCGGCCGTAGTCGACTGCGCGGTCGACCTCGCCGAGCGCAGCCGACTCACCGAAGTGACGGGCCAGGTCGGCGAGGTGGCGGTCGGCATCACCCCGGGCCTCGAGGGCCCGACCGGCATCCCGGTGGAGTCGCAGGCGCCGGCTGGTGGAGAGCTCGTCGTAGAGCGTCGACCGCACGAGCGCGTGACCGAACAGGTAGGAGCTCTGACGGCCGGCGGACGGACGAATGATCGAGGCCTCCTCGGCCGGCTCGAGATCGTCGAACACTGCCTCACGACCGCCCTCGTGGAGGGCGGCCAACAGCCCGAGATCGAACTCACGGCCGATCACGCTGGCGACCGCGAGCAGGTCGTTGGTCGCCTCGGGCAGGCGGGAGAGTCGACGACCGATCACCTCGCGAACGCCTTCGGGGATGGCCATCGCTTCGGGCTGCACGTCGCTGGTCCACCGCCCGTCGCGCTGGACGAGCGAGCCCGACTCGACGAGGTGGAACAGCACCTCGCGCACGAAGAACGGGTTCCCCTCGGTCTCGCGGTGGATGGCCTCGGCGAGCGCCCTCGCCGGCTCGTCGAGCTCGTGACCGGCGGCCGACTCCATCAGGGCGGCCACACCGTCGGCCGCCAGCCCGCTGAGGGCGATGCGGTCGACCTCACCGGCGCGGCGGAGGTCGGCCAGCATCTCGGCCAGCGGATGCCGCCGGTCGAGGTCGGTGTCGCGGTAGGTGCCGACCACGAGGAGCCGCATCGGGCGAGGTGATCGCAGCAGCTGGCGCAGCAGCACGAGGGTCGGCTTGCCGGCCCAGTGGAGATCGTCGAGCACGAGGAGCACGGGATGTGCGTCCGACACCGTGGCCAGCAGGTCGGCGAGCGCGTCGGCGAGGCGACGCCGCTCGGCGTCGGCGTCCTCGGCCTCGGTCACCTCGAGCCCGGGAACGAGGCTCGCGAGGTCAGGCACCAGCCGGGTCAGCTCGCCGCCCAACGGGCCGAGCGCGGCCCGGAGCGTCTCGGGCGTGACCGCGTGGGCGTAGTGGCCCAGCGCCTCGGTGAGGGGCTGGTAGGGGATCCCGAGGTCTTCGTCGCAACCGCCCCAGAGCACGACGCCGCCCTGTCCGTGCGCGAGCTGGGCCAGCTCGCTCGTGAGCCGGGTCTTGCCGACGCCGGGCTCGCCGGTGACGAACACGAGCCGGCGATTGCCGGCCATCACGTCCTTCCAGGCCATGACGAGCGACTCGTGCTCGTCCTGGCGGGCGACGAACCCGAACCCGTCGCCGGTGGCCCGGCTCAGCGCGTCGGGTAACGGCGGCAGGTCGTCGGCGATCAGCGCGTCGCCACCAGTCGGCTCGGGCAGCGACCAGGCGACCTCGCACACCGTGATCGGCTCTGGCAGGCCCTTCAGCTCGCGCTCACCGCGCGACTCGATCTCGTGGTCCGACCGGTTGCCGGCCAGCACCCGCACGATCTCGGCGGCGAGGATCTGCCCGCCTTCGGCGGCCGCACACAGCCGAGACGCCTCGACCACCGGGCGTCCGAACCAGTCGTCGTCCTCGAACGTGGCGTCGCCGGCGCTCAACCCGATCCGCATCGAGATCTCCGGGCCGCTGGCGGTGCGATTGGCGAGCTCGATGGCCTGCTGCATGGCCACAGCTCCGTCGATGGCGTCGCTGGCCGTCGAGTACGAAGCCATCATGGCGTCGCCGATCGTTTTGACCTCCACGCCGTCGGTGTCGGTGATGGCTTCCCGCAACAGCGCAAAGTGCTCGCGGCGCAACTCGTCGGCCGCCCGATCCCCGATTGACTCGGCCATCTCGGTCGAACCCACGAGATCGGTGAACACAAGCGTCACCAGTCCCGATGTGCCCATGTCCACCCTCCAGCGCAGAGCGTAGTCACGACCGAACGCCAATGTCAGAGGATTCGGATGGCGCTCGAGTCCACGACCTGGTCTTCGGATCGAGGGGTACGTTGGGCCGTCATTGGCCCCCGGAAGTTCCTGGGAGCTTGAAGATCGGGTCGGTGGGCTCCGGCCGGTGACCTACGCTGGTCGGCCTTGGACTGTCCGAGCTGTGGAGAAGCGAGCCGCGAAGGCGCCCGGTTCTGTGACCGCTGCGGCGGCGCGCTGGAGGCTGACACCGCTGCTGCTCCCCAGACGGTGGGCGACGGGCGTTACATCATCGGCGGCCTCCTGGGCGAGGGGGCTCGAAAGGTCGTGTACCGCGGGACCGACAGCCGGCTGGGACGGGAGGTGGCGGTCGCCCTGATAAAGACCGTCGGCCTCGATGCCCAGGGGCGGGCCCGGGTCCAGCGCGAGGCCCGGGCCATGGCTCTGCTGGGGGACCATCCCCACGTGGTCGCAGTCCTCGACGTGGGCGAGGAGGACGATCGTCCGTTCATCGTCTCCCAACTGCTGACGGGGGGCTCCCTGGATGACAAGTTGGCCGAGGCGGACGGCGCGCTCGAACTGAGCGACGCGGTGCGGATCGCTCGTCAGGTGGCCGATGGCCTGGCAAGCGCGCACGAGAAGGGCGTGGTCCATCGAGACGTCAAGCCCGCCAACATCTGGTTCGACGGGAGTGGAGGCGCACTGCTGGGCGACTTCGGCCTGGCACAGGTGGAGGACGAGGCCCGGCTGACGACCGAGGGCATGATCGTCGGGACGGCGTCCTACCTGGCCCCCGAAGTGGCCGTCGGTCGGGACGCCGATGCGCGCAGCGACCTGTACTCCCTCGGTGCAGTGCTCTATGAGCTCCTGACGGGGCGGCCGCCGTTCACCGGGGACCTGACCGAGGTCGTGTCCCAGCACGTCAACACCGCTCCGGTGGACCCGGCCTTCCACAACCCCGCGGTGCCCTCCAGACTCGACGACCTCGTCCGCCAGCTTCTGGCCAAAGACCCCGACGAGCGACCGCGGGACGCCGGCGATGTCGTGGCCACGCTCACCTCTTTGGCGCTCAGCCCGGGCCCGGTTGCCGCCGCCCCGGCCCCCACCCCGGTTCCGGTCGATGCCCGGTTCGTCGGTCGGCGTCCACAGCTCGACCAGCTCCGGGGCGCCCTCGAGGCCGCCCTTTCCGGTCGCGCCCGGCTGATGCTCGTCGCCGGCGAGCCGGGCGTCGGCAAGACGACCTTGGTCGAACAGCTGGTGTCGGAGGCCAAGATCCGGGGCGCAGAGGTCCTCTGGGGTCGGAGCTACGAAGGCGAGATCGGCGCGCCGTACCTGGCGTTCGCCGAGTGCTTTCGGGGCCACGTCCGGGGCCAACCCGCCGACGAGGTTCGGGAGGACCTGGGCGGAGTCGCCCCCGAGATCGCCACGATGGTGTCGGAGGTGCGGGAGAAGTTCGGCGACGTCCCGACCCTGCCCCGCCTCGAGGGCAGCGCCGAGCGCCTGCGACTGTTCGAGGCGGTGGTCGCCTTCCTGCGGGCCACCGCACGGCGCCGTCCACTGGTGCTGGTGCTCGACGACCTGCACTGGGCCGACGAGCCGACGCTGCTCCTCCTGCAGTACCTGGCCCGCAACCTGGACCGCGATCGCGTTCTGCTCGTCGGCACCTACCGGGACATGGAACTGGATCGCACCCACCCGCTGTCGGAGACCATCGCCTCGCTCCGGCGAGGCGACCTCATGGAGCGCGTCCTCCTGCGGGGGCTGGAACGCGAAGAGGTGGCCGCCCTCATCGAGGCCACCGGAGGCCAGCCACCCCCGGCGTCCTTCGTCGACGCCGTCTACGAGGTGAGCGAAGGCAACCCGTTCTTCGTGGCCGAGATCCTGCGCAATCTGGTGGAGAGCGGGGCCATCCGGGTCGAGGACGGTCGCTATGTCGGTGACCCCGACAGCGTGGCCGCCAACCTGCCCGAAGGTGTGCGAGAGGTCGTCGGCCGGCGCCTGGACCGCCTCTCTGAAGACGCGAACACCCTGCTCTCGGTGGGCTCCGCCATGCCCGGCGGCTTCTCTCTGGAAATCTGCGCCTCGGTGGCCGGATTCGGATTCGACCGTGCACTCGATCTGCTCGACGAGGCGTTGGCCGCCGTCGTGCTCACCGAGCGGACCGACGCCTCCGGCACCTACGAGTTCACCCACGCGCTCATCCGGCAGGCGCTCTACGGCGAGCTGTCCACGCCCCGCCGCGTCCGGATGCACCAGCGCATCGCCGAGGCGATCGAGGCGAAGTACAGCGCCCGGCTCGACGCCCACCTGACAGAGTTGGCGTACCACTTCTTCCAGGCGGCACCCGGGGGAGAGACCGAACGGGCGCGGGACTATGCCCGCCGAGCCGGCGACCGGGCGCTCGACGGTGCCGCATACGAGGAGGCGGCGCGCTACTTCGACATGGCCCTGCAAGTCATCGACCTCGATGAGGAGGCCGCTCCCGCCGAACGGGGCGAGGTCTTGGTGCGGCTCCTGGAGGCGACCGTGCTGGCGGGCACGCGCTCGGCCGAGGCCGCTCGGCGGACCCTGGACGAGGCGGTCTACTGCGCCCGTGCGGCCGATGACCCTGCGATGTTCACCCGGGCGCTCCTCGCAGTCGGCCGACGTAGCTTCGGTGGTCCCGAGCGGGCCGACGACCACCTCATCAACCTGCTGAAGGAGGCCATCGACCGCGTCGCAGGTGACGATCACGCCAGTAGGGCCGATTTGGCATCGTGCCTCTGCCGTCAGCTCTTCATCCACGACATCACCGCCGCGGCTGATGCATCAGCCTTGGCCATGAAGGAGGCCGAGGCCTCCGGTGACGCCGCAGTGCGGGCCCGGGCGATGCACGCGGCCGGCGTGGGCGTGCTGCCGGGAACCAACGAGCTCGAGTTCGTGGAGCGATTCCAGGCGCTGGCCGAGGAGGCCGGTGACCTCGAAGCGCAGTACGCGGCAGTGACGTCGCTCTTCTTTCGGCACCTCATCGATGGTCGACGGGCCGAGTGCGACCAGGCTCTGGATCGGCTGGCCGTCATCGCCGGGGAACTTCGGTCTCCCCGCTTCGACACCTCCCTGGATCAGCACCGGGGCATGGTCGCGGCGATGGACGGAAGGTTCGCTGAGGCCGAGTCGCTGTTCTTCGGCTCGTTGGAGGCCGCTCGCCGTATGGGCAACGACGTCATGGTCGCCAATGCCGGGGTCGGCCTGTACCACCCCTGGCGGGAGCTGGGGCGCCTCGGCGACCTGCTGGACGCCACGCGCCTGGTGGCTGAGGCCGCAGACGCCCTTCCGAGTTGGCGAGCAGGACTGGTCGGCCTTCTGGCCGAGATCGGTCAGACCGACGACGCCGCCAAGGCGTTCGAGGCCATCGACATCGAGAACATCCCCGACGACGTCCTGCGCTCCTACACGCTGTGCGTGCTCGCCGAAGCAGCCGCGCTCATCAGCGATCGTGAGCGAGCCCGGAGGTTGCGGACGCTCGTCGAGGACTCCAGCGACGCACACGCGACGATCGCCGGCATCGCCTATTGGGGTGCACGATCCCGCTATCTCGGGCTCATCGCCCATCTCCTGGGCGATCTGGACGAGGCAATCGCCCTTCTGCGCCAGGCCGAACAGGAGCACGATGCAATGCGATCGCCGCCCTGGGTGGCCCGCACCCGATACGACCTCGCCCGGGTCCTCATCGACCGGGACGGCGACGGCGACCGAGCCGAAGCACGAAGCCTGCTGGATGCCGCTCTCGGCACCGCACGCGAGATCGGAGGAGCCAGGCTCGTCGAGCAGGCCCTGACCGAGAAGGTGGCCCTCCAGGGTCTGTCCGGATCTGATCCGGGGAGCTCCATCAACATCGTGGCCGTCGCGGCGGCGGCCGACGCCGAGGACGTCTCGAGCCGGGCCTCGGCCGAGGGACGGGTGACCGTGGCCTTCTCCGACATCGAGGGCTACACGCGGCTGACCGAGCGGGTGGGCGATGAGCGCAGCCAAGAGATCCTCCGTGACCACAACGACCTGGTGCGAGCCGCATTGGCGGCCCACGGGGGGACCGAGGTCAAGAGCCAGGGTGACGGATTCATGGTCGTCTTCGACCAGCCGTCCGCCGCCGTTGCCTGGGCGACCGAGGTGCATCGGGCCGTGGCGGCTCACGACTTCGGCCCTGATGTCGAGGCGATGCGTATCCGCATCGGCATGCACGAAGGCGACGTGATCTCCGAGGACGCCGACTTCTACGGTCGCACCGTCATCCTGGCGGCGCGTGTCGGCGCCGTGGCCAAGGGCGGCGACACCCTCGTCACCGACCACGTGCGGGGTCTCCTCGGCGACGACGTCACGTTCGGCCAGCCCGTCGAGATCGAACTGAAGGGCCTCTCGGGCACCCACATGATCTACCGGGTCATCTGAGAGGGCCGGCAACCTGACGGTTCGACCAGAAGTGGTCGGGGTCAGGGCCAGAGGTTGTCGGCTCGGGTCTCGAGCGCTGCGAGGCGGTCGAGCCATGGTGTCATGGCTCGGTCCTCGCACCCGGCTCGGCCGCGGGCGATGGCGGCCCGGAACAGGTCGGGATCACCTTCGGGGCCGAGGCGGAGTTCGAGCTCGGCCTCGAAGTGCTCGACGGGGAGCATGAGCGGTGGCGTGTCTTGGTCCTCGACGACGCGACGGCAGGCTGTGGCCCAGTTCCGGGCCTCGTCGATTCGTCCGTCGAGGGCGCAGAGTCGGGCCATGGCCAGTCGTGGGAGTGCTTCGGGGTAGCGAATGTCGGGCTCGATGACCTTGGCTCGGAGGTTGGTCTCGAGGGCATCGCGATGGTCAGTCGCCTCGAGTTGCCACATGGCCTCGGCGCAGAAGTGCGCGATCAGCGGGTAGTTGGGACTGTAGCCCGGGGCCCGTTCGATGCCGACCACGGCCTGGTCGAGCAACATCGTGGCGCTTGCAGCTTCTCCTTGGTGGGAGAGGCTGAAGGCCGTAGAAGCGACGACGGCGACCGCCGCCCACCGGGTCTGCGGGCTGTGGCTCATCGCGTCGAGCTGTTCGAGGGCGATCGCCGACGGGAGCCGTCCCCTGACGCCGGCGATGAGTGATTCGGCTGCCAAGGTCTGGAAGGCGCTTCCCTCTGAGGAAGAGCGCGACAACCAGGTGAAAGCCTCGGTGAGGGCGGTGTCGGCGTCGGCGTGAGCGCCCGCGTCGGCGAGCGTGCGGGCCAGCATCGCGTTGCCGAAGGCCAATCCCGACGGGTTCCCCTCTGCGCCGGCGATGAAGTTGCGCCATGCTTCGATCCCGTAGTGGGCGTCGCCGGCGATCCAGCCGGCGATGGGGCTGCCGGCGTGGTCTTCGCGGTTGATCTGTTCGAGTGCGGACGCCCGGGAGCAGCGCGTGGTGTCAGTCGAGGCCGAGGACCGTCGTCAACGCTTCGTCGACGCCCCACAGTTCCTCAGGCGCGAGGTGCCCACAGAATTCGCCGAGTCGCGACGTGTCCACGGCTCCCAGTTGTTCGACCAGTACGCGGGTCGTTTGGCCCTCGAGGTCGACCTCGGGTCGGAAGGATGCCCCGGTGGCCGATGACGACTCGGCGGCCCCAGCTCAGACCGCCAGAGCGACCGCAGCAACGGCGCCGACATACGCGACGAGGAGAACGAAGCTGTCGGGTTCGAGTCGTTGTGCTCGGTTGGCCTTACCGCTGACG
>DATKWD010000016.1:0-65323 GCA_035529695.1 Acidimicrobiales bacterium
CTGCGAGGGCGGGCGAGGAGCCCACACCACTCGGCGTGTCGTCCACGCTCGTGACGCCGACCAGGCCCGGCCACACCCTCGGCATCGCCCGAGAGCGACGTCTTCCGGTGGGCTGGATCTAGATAACCGTTACTCAGTCGGCGATGCCGCCGGCCACGACGAGGTCTCCGGCATAGACCACGACACTCTGCCCGGAAGCGACCCGCGGGACGGGCTCGGCGAACCGCACGACGGTGCCGTCCACCGAGGCGACCCGGGCCTGGCCATGCGCGCTCGACTGCACCGAGAGCGGGCCGTCCACACGCCCGGCGAGCCAGATGAGATCGCCGACCGACACCGAGTCGACCAGCAGGTCGTGCCGCCGCCCGACCTGAACACGCCGTCGCGGCACGTCGACCTCGGTGACATAGCGAGGCACTCCCCCACCCCCGAGGCCGAGACCGCGGCGCTGCCCCAGGGTGACCAGTTCGACGGCATCGGTGTGACCCACCACCGCCCCGGCCTCGTCGATGACGTCGCCATGGTGCAGATCGAGCCGATCGGCGAGGAAGTTCTGCCGCCCCTGGCCGGCCGTGATGAAGCAGACGTCCTGGCTGTCGGGCTTCGAAGCGGTCCGCAGACCGAGGGTCTCGGCCAGCTCACGCACGTCACTCTTGGTTCGGTCGCCGACCGGGAATCGGACCCGGGCGAGCTGATCAGGCCGGAGCATGTGGACCACGTACGACTGGTCCTTCGTCGGATCCGTCCCCCGGCCGACGCGCAGGACGCCGTCGTGGTCGACCACGCGGGCGTGGTGGCCGGTCGCCACTGCATCGAACCCGAGTGCGTCCGCACGCCGCAGCAGACGATCGAACTTCAGGTGACGGTTGCACTCGATACACGGATTCGGCGTGCGACCGGCGGCATGGTCGGCCACGTACGGATCGACGACGTGTTCGCTGAACTCGTCGCCGAAGTTGAACACGTGATGATCGATGCCCAGCTGGTCTGCCACTCGACGGGCATCGTCGACATCAGCCACCGAGCAACACCCCTGATCGGACTCACCGCCCCAGAGCTTCAAGGTCACGCCGACGACCTCGTGGCCCTGCTGCTGCACGAGGGCGGCCGTGACCGACGAGTCGACACCACCCGACATGGCCACCATGACTCGGCTCATGCGAACAGCACCAGCCGCTCGCACGCAGCGGGAATGATCTCGAGGGCCAGTTCGACGTCGGCGTCGGTCGAGGTCCAGCCGAGCGACAGGCGCAACGAGCCACCGGCGGTGGCGGCCTCGATGCCCATGGCTGCGAGGACGTGCGACGGCTCCTGGGCCCCGCTGGCGCACGAGGACGCGGCCGAGGCCTGGATGCCGCCCTGCTCGAGAAGGAACAGGAGCGCTTCGGACTCGATGCCCGGCAGACACAGGTGTGCGGTGCCCGCGACGACCGCATTCCGGTCAGGAGTCGTCTCGACCGCCTGGGGAATCGCACCGAGCAGACCGTCGAGCAACCGATCGCGGAGCCGGCCGAGGCGGGCGACCTCGGCCAGACGGGTCGCGGCGGTCGCAACGATGGCTGCGCCGGCCCCGACGACCCCGGCGACGTTGTGCGTGCCGCTCCGTCGGTCGCGCTCCTGGCCGCCGCCCACCAGCATGGGGGCCAGCGCGAGCCCTTCGGGCGCGATGAGTGCACCCACGCCCTGCGGCCCGCCGAACTTGTGGGCGCTGATCGACACCAGGTCGGCCCCGCGGGTGTGCTCGATGATGTCGGTCCAGCACACGGCCTGGACGGCGTCGGTGTGCACGAGCGTGTCGGGGTTGGCGGCCCTCACCGTCTCGATCACCTGGCCGAGCGACGCAATGATGCCCGACTCGTTGTTGACCGCCATGACAGACACGAGCGCGGTGTGCTCGTCGACGGCATCGGCGAGCGCATCGAGGTCGACCTGACCATCACGGCCCACCGGAACCGTGTGGCCACCCACCCGTTCGACCGCAGCTCCCACGGCCGGGTGTTCGGTCGCGCCACACAGGACGGTGCCACCCCGAGCGCCGTGCACCCCGAAGACCGCGAGGTTGTCGGCCTCGGTACCACCGCTGGTGAAGACCACTTCACCGGGCTCGCGACCGAGCGCGGCAGCGATCTGATCTCGTGCGTCGTCGACGGCACGCCGAGCCCGACGCGCGGCATCGTGAGCGCCGGAGGGGTTGCCGTACCGCGAACCGAGCCAGGGCTCCATGGCGGCCCGGGCCTCAGGGCGCAGCGGTGCCGTTGCCGCATGATCGAGATAGCCGGGCACGACCCAGAGGTTACGGAGTGACCAGGACCTTGCCGCAGTCCGGGTCGTTCGCCAGGGCATCGAGCGCTGCGCCGAAGTCGTCGAGCCCGAACCGGTGGGTGACCATCGGCGACAGATCGCGCCGGGCGAGGAGGTCGATGGTGTCGGCGAACCGAGCGGGATACTCCATCGAGCCACGGATCGTGAACTGCTTCATCAAGACCGTGAGGAAGTTGACCGGGATGGACTCGTAGTGCAGTGCCACGACCGAGAGCCGTCCACCGGATCGGCCGCGGTCGATGACCTCGGTGATGACCGACGGGGCACCGGATGCCTCGATGAACGCGTCGGTCGCCGGAGTCGGCCCGAACATGAACGGCGTGGTTCCGTGCAGGCCGGCCAGCGCTGCCCACACGTCGTCGTTGGCCGGGTCGAGCGTTGCCCGCGCCCCCAGCCTCTTCGCGAGTTCGAGCCGTCCGGGACTCAGGTCGACGGCGACGACGTCGGTCACCCCTCGGTCCGCGAGTGCGGCGATCGCCGACAGTCCGATCGGGCCGCACCCGAAGACGGCGACCGACTCGCCGGCCCTCGCGTCGGACTGCTCGACGGCACGCATCCCCACCCCGAGCGGCTCGGCCAGCGCGGCGATCTCGAGCGGCAGGTCGTCCGGGACGCGATGCAGCCGGCCGCCCGATGCCGCGTCGCGCACCAGGACGAGCGGGGCCAGCCCACCCTCGGGCGATCCGTTTCCGATGCGTCCCAGGTCGTCGTCGCCGGGGTGCACGACCACGCGGTCGCCCTCACGCACGTCGACCACTTCGGCACCCACGTGGGCCACGACGCCGCTGAACTCGTGACCCAGAGGCATCGGCTCGCCGCCGGGGCCGGCCAGGCCGCCCATGCGGATGTAGCCGAGATCGCTTCCGCAGATGCCGCAGGCAGCAACGCTCACCACGACGTCGCGCGGGCCCGGTTCGGGCTCTGCGACCTCGTCGACTCGGACGTCGTCGGGTGCGTGGACCCTCACCTGCTTCATGACCGTGCCGTTGTCATGCGAGCGTGGCTTCGAGGAGTCCGAGGTGCTGCGCCGCCTCGGCGACGGGCGTCCCGGGCTCGACGTCGGCAAAACCGGGCTTGGACGGGGCGCCCGGTTTGACCCTGACCACCGCATCGTCGCCGCAGTAGCGGATCGAGAGTGCCCGTCGAGGAGCGTCGGTCAGGTTGGGGCCGGCTGCGTGCAGCGTCCGGGCGTGATGGACCGTGAGGTCGCCGACCGCGAGATCGAAGCCGAAGACGTCGGGGTCGTCCGGGTCGGGTTGGGGCGGCTGCACTCCGGCGGTGCCACCGATGGGATCGTCGGTCACGAAGAGCGTCGGTCGGAACCGGACGCTCTCACGGTGCGAGCCGCGAAGAAATCGAAGCGACCCCGCCGACCGCGACGCCGGATCGAGCGGGATCCACACCGTGGCCAGTTGGTCGCCCTCGACGTGGAAGTAGCCGTCATCGGTGTGCCACCGGGTCTCGACGCTCGACCCGGCCTCCTTGATCAGGACGCTGTCCTCGTAGAGCCACAGCCGGTCGGTCCTGAGCACTCCGGCGACGAGCGGCCCGATGACCGACGCAGTGGCCAGGTCGGCGAAGGCCGGCCCGGTCCGCCAGTGGTCGACGCCGGCGACGAAGCGAGGGCCCTCCGCACCCGCCAGAGCCGACAGATCAGCCAATTCGGGGCTTCCGTCGAGCGCGTCGACCGCAGCAGAGGCGGCCGCGACCACCTCGGCCGGGACGACCGAGCGCAGGACGCAGGCACCGTCGACCCAGAAGTCGCTCACATCACCCGCTGACGAGCCTGATAGGCCGCAGCCACCGACGCGAGGAACAACTCGGGATGGATCTGCGGCGGGGTGTGGTGGAGGTGGGCAGCGACGCCGGTCGCCAGCTTCACCGACGTGGCGTATCGGGCATCGGGCGAGAAGTCCCAGACCCGCAACAGGAACGATCGGATGAGCGCATACCGCTCGTCGCCCAGTGTGGCGACGTCGAGGCTCGCGACATAGCCCTCACAGCCCTGCGGGGGTGGGAAGGAGAACGACGACATGTCGGTGGTGGCCTGGCGTTCCCGGACCACGATCGTGCCGGCGACGAGGTCGCCGAGCCGTTGGCTCCGCCGGGTGACCAGCACCATCCACATGGCGACCACCCCGACGGGGAGCGGAACCCAGAAGTCGACGAGGCCGAGGGTCCCGCGAATGAACCCGTGCCGGAACTGGACCGGTGCGCCCTCGACGGTGACGACCCGCAGACCGAGGGCCATCTTGCCGAGCGTCCGGCCTCGGGTGACCGTCTCCATGACCACCGGGTACCCGATCAGGACGGCGAGCACCGCCGTCACGACGATGATGATCGCCACGCTCTCGGGAATCGAGCTCGACCCGGCAGCCAGCCCGAGCATGAACAACAAGGTGAACAATGCGATGAACTGCACGGTCAGGTCGAGCGTCATGGCCAGCGTCCGGGATCCGATCCCGGCCTCGTCGAACTCGAGCAGCACCCCTTCGGGGGTGACGATGCCGCGACGATCGTTCATCGGCCGAACGGTAGCTTCGGCGATGTCGTGGATCTTGACCGGTACATCGCAACCCACCAGTCGGGCTGGGAACGTCTCGGCACGCTGAGCGATCGGGCACGACGGTCGATCAGGTCGCTCAGCCCCGCCGAACTCGACGAGATGCTCGGCCTCTACCACCGCACGTCTGCCCACCTGAGCCACGCCCGCGCCCAGTACGCCGACCCTGCGTTGACCCGCCGCCTCACGGCGCTGGTCGCCAAGGCCAACGTCGCCGTCTACGGCACGAAGGCCCGGTCGTGGCGGGCCTTCACGACGTTCTTCAGCCATTCGTTCCCGGCCGCGGTGTGGCAGTCGCGCCGTTTCGTCCTGGCCGCGTTCGTGCTCACGTTCCTGCCGGCGATCGTCATTGCGTTGTGGATCGCCAACAGCGACGCGGCGCTCGAGGCCAGCGCCCCCGATGCCGTGCGTCAGGCCTACGTCGAACAGAACTTCGAGGAGTACTACAAGTCGTCCCCGTCGGCGCAGTTCGCCACCGAGGTGACGGTGAACAACATCCGCGTCGCATTTCTCGCATTCGCCGGCGGCATCCTCTTCTGCGTCGGCACGGCCTACATCCTCGTGTCCAACGGCGCCAACGTCGGCTACATCGCAGGCTGGTTCGTGGTCGCGGACGCCCAACCGTTCTTCTACGGCCTGATCCTTCCCCACGGGCTCCTCGAGCTCACGGCCGTCGTCATCGCGGGCGCGTCCGGGCTCCGGCTCGGGTGGGCGGTCATCGCACCCGGCGACCGGACCCGCGGCCAGTCCGTCGCCGAGGAGGGCAAGCGAGCCGCGGTCATCGTGCTCGGTCTCGTGCTCGTGTTCATCGTCGCCGGCACGATCGAGGGGTTCGTCACCGGCTCCGCGCTCCCCACGTTCGCTCGCGTCGGCATCGGCCTGAGCGTCGAGCTCGCGTTCGTCTCCTACGTCGTGGTGCGCGGCCGCGAAGCCACCGCCCAGGGCTGGACGGGCGAGATGGGCGAACACCTCCGCCTCGTCAAGCGCTGACCACCAGAAGACTCCCCCCGGGTAACATCGACCTCGTGCATCCCGGAGCCCGGCCATGATCAAGATCCACTTCGTCGGCGGCGAGAACCTCGTCGTCGAAGTCGCCGACACTGACGGGTTCCGCAGAGCGCTCGAGAACCCGGAGGGCCTGATCGAGGTCACCCACGACGGCAAGTCGGTGCTGGTACGGGTGCAAGCCATCGCCGCCGTGGTCTTCATCGGCTGAACGACCCGGTGCCATCGGGGCGACCTCAGAGCTTGCCGGTGGCCTTGGCCGCCAGGTAGGCGTCGCCGACCGCGGGGGCCAGGTCGTGGCCCGGAACGTCGACGACGGTGGCACCCAGGGCTCGAAGTCGAGCCGTGGCCCGTGCTCGCTCGTCGAAGGACCGGAGCGCCGCCGCACGTCGATGGGCCTCGGTCGGACCAGGCGGCGACTGGGTCGACCAGGCCACGACCTCGGGATCGCGCACGGCGCCCACCACGACGAGGTGGCTGCGGGCGATCAGCGGCAGGGCCGGTAACAACGACTCGCCGATCGCCTGCTCGACCAGGTCGGTGAGGATGATGAACATCGAGCGGCGACGAAATCGCGACATCGCGTAGGCGAAGGCGCCGCGGTAGTCGCTCTCGGCGAGCTGGGGCTCGAGGTCGTACATCGCCTCGGACACCCGTGACGCCTGCGACGAGTGGTGACTCGGCGGGACGACCGCACGCACCTCGCGGTCGAACGCCACCAGGCCCACCTTGTCGCCGAGGCGGGTGGCGACGGTTGCGATCAGCAACGCCGCGTCCATGGCGAACTCGACCCGGGGCACCCCGCCGACGCGGCCGGCCATCACCCGCCCGTTGTCGAGCAGCACGACGATGTTCTGGTTTCGCTCGGCCCGATAGGTGCGAACGATCGGCTTGGTGGATCGAGCGGTGGCGGCCCAGTCGATGCGGCGGAACTCGTCGTCGGGGGTGTACTCGCGGAGCTGGTCGAAGTCGGTCCCGCCGCCCCGACCCTTGGCCGATCGCAGCCCGATGTCGAGGATGCGGGCCCGCTCGATGCGCAGCGCCGCTTCGTTCCGGGACCGGAACGCCGGATGCACCCGCAAGGTCGCCGGCAGCACGCGGGTCCGCTGGCGAGCACCGAGGCCGAGCGGCCCCTCGACCCGGACGACGAGGTCGTCGATGTCGAACCGGCCCCGGCGGCTGGGGTCGAGAGTCGCCGTCGCCCTCATGGTGCGTCCTGCGGGCAGCGGACCGCTGATCCGTCGAGAGGATGCGCGCAGCGACGGCGCGAAGTCGTCCGCGATGGCGACACGCACGAGCTTGTTGCTCGGGTTCCGGACGGTCCACGTCACCTCGCCGGTCCCGTCGAGCGCGATGATGCCCGGCATCTCGCGTGTCACCTCGATCACGTCGGGACCAGGTCCGAGGAACGCGTCGACGACCGCCACGACCAGCAGCACGCCGTTGACCAGCAGCAGCTTGGGCAGGCTGTCGGGCAACACCAGCATCGCCAGCGACGCAATGGCGGCCAGCGCCGCGAGTCGACGAGTGGGAAGGGGGATCAAGGCGAGTCGGTTCAGCGGGGTGCCGGGACCGACGCGAGGATGCTGTCGAGCACTCCGTCGACCGTCGCCCCCTCGAGCTCGAGCTCGGGGCGGAGCTGCATCCGGTGACGCAGTGCCGGCTTCACGATGGCCTTCACCTCGTCCGGGGTCACGAACGGTCGACCCGACAGCCACGCCCAGGCCTTCGATGCGTGCAGCAGCATGGCGGCGCCGCGGGGTGACACGCCGAGGCTGACCGAGGGCGACTCGCGCGTCGCACGAGCGATGGCGACCAGGTACGCCATCACGGGAGGCTCGACCCGGATCTGCTCGACCTCGAGCCGAGCGGCATCGAGATCGGCTGCGCTCGCCACCGCGCGCACCCCGGCCCCCGCAATGTCGTGCGGGTTCATCCCGGCGTTGTGACGAGCGAGGATCTCCTGTTCCTGTTCGGGGGTCGGGTAGCCGATCACCAGGTTGAAGAGGAACCGGTCGAGCTGGGCTTCCGGGAGCGGGTAGGTGCCCTCGTACTCGACCGGGTTCTGGGTCGCGATCACGATGAACGGGTCGGGCAGGGGCCGCGACCTCCCTTCGACCGAGGCCTGTCGCTCCTCCATGGCCTCGAGGAGCGCGGCCTGGGTCTTCGGGGGTGTCCGGTTGATCTCGTCCGCGATCAGCAGGTTGGTGAAGACCGGGCCCTCACGGAAGCTGAACTCGCCCGAGTCGCCGTCGAAGATCACTTGTCCGATGACGTCGCTCGGCATCAGATCGGGGGTGAACTGCACCCGCTTCACGTCGAGGTCGAACGCCGCCGCCAACGTCTTGACGAGCAACGTCTTGGCCACCCCCGGCACGCCTTCGAGCAGCACGTGGCCCCGAACGAGCATCGCCGCGACGAGCCCCGACAGGATCGCCTCCTGTCCGACGATGACCTTGCCGACCTCGTCGCGCACGGCGAGCACCGCCGCTCTGGGCCCTTCGGGAGCCACTGGCGGTGGCGGTGGGAGCGGCGGAGGAGGGACCGACGAAGGCGGGTCAGCTGGGGGTGGGTTCACCATGGAGGAGCTCCTGTTCGAGGCGGTCGAGTGCGAGGGTGAGGGCGACGAGGTCGTCGTCGGAGGACACCGGGGCGGCGCGAAGCAACCCTTCGACGTCGTGGACGTCGCGGCCGGTCCGGTCGGCCACGGCGGTCGCGACGATGGCGGCATCGGTTGCCGGACCGAGGCCGAGGGCCGCGGCGAACGAACGCGTCGACGCCGCGGCGATCGTCTGTGCCGACAACTGCGGATCGCGGCGCTCGGCCAGGAGATTGCCGACGGCGCTCACGAACTCACTGCTGTCGATCTCGATCGGTTGTGGCTCGGCGACGGGACGGCCCAGCCGGATGGTCCTCCACAGGGCATAGACGACGAAGGCGATCGCGAGCTGCACCAACGCCAGCTTGATGCCGGGTGCGACGAGGTCGGACAGGCTCTTGTCGCCGGTTCCGGGCTCGGGCGGTTCGAGGAACGCGATCCGGGTGCCGGGTTCGGGCGCCAGCACCGTCACCGCCAACGCAGCGTTGTCCTCGCTGCCGAGCGTGCCGTTGGTGAACGCACCCGCCCCTCCGATCGAAACGACGGTGCCCTGTCGCCGGTCGCTCACGACGACGAAGGCCTCGACGCCGTCGCCGAAGCACGACTGGTCGCCGGGGAACACTGCGAGCGGGATGCCGCCGCTCGGGTCGACGCGGTCGAGCCCGGCGAACGCGTCGACGTCGCACTGGTCGGCGCCGATGGAGGCGTCGACGAGGCCGCCGAAGAAGTCGCCGACCGCAGGTTGGGCCCCGAGTGGCGATCCCGGGTCGGTCACCACGAGCGTCCCGCCGGCCTGGACCCACTCGTTCAGGCGCTCGCGATCGATCTCGTCGAGGCGGTCTGCGAGCAGCAGGGCCACGTCGTGATCGCGAGGCACCGACGTGACGTCGACCTCGGCGTCGAACTCCTCGAGCAGCAGTACGAGGCCACGGGTGCCCAACTCGCCGGTGTTGTCGGGGTCGAGTGGTGGCCCGTCGTCGCCCGGCCCGCCCGACAGCAGGACCAGGCCGAAGAGCGCGAGGCCGACGAGAACCCAGGGAACGACGCGACCCCTCATCGCCTGGCTCCGGCAACGACCAGATCGAGCTCGACGAACCGGTCGCGCTCGACCGCGCCCGTCGGCTCGTCGCCGTACCAGGCCCGCTCGAACAGTGTCGAAGCCTCGTCGAAGGCCGGGCCGAGGTCGGGTCGGCGGTCGACGAGCTCGCGGCGGTACTCACCGGTCGTGCGACCGGGGATCTCGTCGAGCACCCCCTCGAGAACGAGCTGGCCGACCACGGCGCGATAGCGGGCCAGCAGACCGTCCTTCCACCGGCCGTCGGCCTCGAATTCGTCGGCCCGGGTCCGCCACTCGGCCGGCGTCCGCGACAACTCGATCATCTCGGGCGTGGTGCCGGTCGCCCGATCGGCCACCACGGTCCGGCTGAACCTCAGCACGAACCACAGGGTCAGCCCGATCGCCACGATGACCACCCCCCAGGCGAACAACGTCCCGGCACCGGTGCCGAGCAGCGCTTCGAACGCGCGGCCGAGCCACTCGCTGATCTGCTCCTGGATCCGGTCGAACAGCGACGGAGGTGGCCGACGGAACTCGACCCTCGAGAGGATCTCGTCGGCCCGCTCGTTGACCGATTCGGGATCGGGGACCGGGAGCGGGAGCTCGCCGATCATGCCGTGTCGAACAGTTCGGGAACCCGCATCTCGATGTCGAGGGCCTCGGTGCGGACTCGCAGATCGAGATAGAGCTCGACGCTCACGAGGGCCACGAACGGGGTGGTGATCAGCGACACCACCGCCGAGCCGACCCCGAGCACGATCCACCCGATGTCGAAGCCGATCACGGCGGCGATGAACGACGGCAAGAGCGTGAGCGCATTCGCGACCACCAGCTCGACGAAGAACGAGAGCAGGATCACCCCGAGCACCGGGCCACGACGGCGAGACGTGAGTTGGTTCGAACGCTTCATCGACGCCAGCGGCCCGACCCTCTCGACCCCGATGACCGGGGCCACGACCGTGAACGCGATGACGGCGAACACCCCGGGGACCACGAACAGGACGAGGCCGACGACCTCGATCACGTGGACGAGCACCCAGGAGATCAGGAGCGCGGGGGTCGCCTTGAGCGCATGGACGAAGGCAGCGCTTCCGTCGACCACCTGCCCGGCACGCTCGGCAGCCACCATCGTCGCCAATGCGGCCGCCACGTAGACCAGCCCGATCGACGGCCCGATGAACGACACGACCTGAAGGGTGGAGTCGCTGCCGGTCTGCCCGTCGGCGAAGAGGCTCGGGTCGCTGCCCGAGAAGGCATCGATGAACGACTCGCCGCCCAGCACGTTGCGCTGGAGGTAGGCGACCACCACGGCGAACGGAACGACGAACAACGCAGAGGTGGTCACGACCTCGCGAGGATGACGCCGGAGGAATCCGAACGCGTGGTCGATGAGCTCGGTCGGGGTGCGCGGCGCGAGGGCAGGGCCACGGGCACGTCGTTCGTCGACGGGCGCAGGCCGCGGAGCACGGTCGATCGGTTGCGGCCGCGGGACGTCGCTCTCCTCGGCCGGAGATGCCCAGTCGGTCACGACGTCACCACCGCAGGATCTCGCAGCGTGACGGTCACGCCCCCGGTGCCCGAGCTCGTGGCGTGCCCGGTCGCATGCACGCCGGTGCGAAGGCGCAACAGCACCGTGCCCGCCCATCCCAGCGACGACCACACGACCTCGCCGTCGACGATCTCGACCACGTCTGCGTCCGCCGAGGTGACCAGCCCCGGCACGCCGCGACGTTCGCTCCACAGGCTCCGGACACCGGGGGGTGCCCATGCAGACACGACCTCGGCACTCCATCGGGAGCACAACCGGGCGCGCTCGGCCGCGCTCGGCGGTTCGCCCACCACGATCGCCGTCGTCACGGCGTGACCCTCCACTGCGGCGAACATCGCGTCGATGGCAGCAACTGGACCGGCGATCACCGAGGCGTTTCCGTCGACGAGCACCGCTGGGTCGGGCGAAGTGAGGTGCATGGCGGTCACGCCGCCGGCCCGTGCGCCCAGCGAGAGCTGCCAGAAGGCTGTCTGGTCGGGCGCGAGCCCGACCGTGAGAAGCCGATCGGCGCCCACGACGCCGGCGCGTTGGAGCAGACGTCGGCCCAGATCACCGAGGCGACGCAGGTCCGCGGCCGACCAGCCGGTCCTGAGGATGCCGTCACGTGTCCACAGCAGCGGTTTGTAGCGGGGAGCGAGCCGCTCGTGGTCGAGCTTGGCTCGACCCCCGGTCAGTCGGGCGGCGTGGCAGCGGAGACGAAGGCCGACCGGGCCTTGCGAGCGGATCAGGTCCTGGGTCGGCTCCAACAGGTGGCCTGCTCCGCTGCCGACCTCGTCGAGCGTGGTCGGGCTGACACGCGCGAATTCGTCGAGCCCGGCGATGCGACCGTGATCGACGCCGGCCGCGTCGAGGGCTCGGCGGTGGACCTCCATGTACGGATGGATCTCATCGACGAGGTACCGGCGCAAGGCCCGGAACTGCCGCTTGCGCATCTGGCCGGGGCGGCTCGGCTCGGCGAACATCGTGTGCCGAACGTAGACCAGACTGCACGGGTGGACGGGTA
The DNA here is from genome assembly GCA_035529695.1 of Acidimicrobiales bacterium. Classification (GTDB taxonomy): domain Bacteria; phylum Actinomycetota; class Acidimicrobiia; order Acidimicrobiales; family Salinilacustritrichaceae; genus DATKWD01. The sequence goes on from DATKWD010000016.1 coordinate 12,099, forward strand.
CACCGCATCGACCTACGGAGACCGGTTCGCCGACGTCTACGACGACTGGTACTCCGACATCACCGATGCGGAGGCAACAGCTGACCTGGTCGCCGGGCTGGTCGAGCAGGTCACGGAACCGTCGGCCCGATCGGTCCTCGAATTGGGGGTGGGTACCGGTCGTCTCGCACTGCCGCTGCAGGCCCGTGACCTGCACGTGATCGGCGTCGATGCGTCGGACTCGATGCTCGATCAGCTCCGAGCCAAGCCCGGCAGCGACGGCATCGAGCTCCACGCCGCAGATCTCGGTGCGATGGACACCCTCGAACTCGGCCCGGTCGGAGTCGCCCTGTTGGCCTTCAACACGCTGTTCAACCTCACCACCGAGGCCGCCCAGCTCGCATGCCTGACCCGGTGCGTGTCATGGCTGGCAAACGGCGGCTCGGTCGTGGTCGAGGCGTTCGTGCCCGCCGACGACCTGGCCGCGACAGGCCGACGGATCGAGCCGACCCGAGTCGCTGCCGACGAGGTCGTGCTGACGGTGAGCGAGGTGCTCCCAGACGGCCATTCGGTGCACGGTCAACACATCCACGTGCGCGAGTCGGGCATCAGGCTCCGCCCCTGGCAGCTCCGAGTCCTGACCCCGACCGATCTCGACGCGCTCTGCGAACGGGCGGGCCTGACCCTGACAGCTCGCTGGGGCGGGTGGCACCACGAGCCGTTCGGGCCGGACACCGATCGCCACGTGTCGATCTACCGGCCCACCCGATGAAGGGTCGATGACGGCTCATCGCTGCGGCGTTACCCTGCTCGTCGATGTCGCCTGAGCACGTGCGCTGCCGGTGAGCCAACTCCGGTTGAACCCGCTGACGGGTCGCTGGGTCACGATCGCCACCGGCCGAGCCGACCGACCCGAGGACTTCGTCTCTCGCAACCTCGCCGTCGAGTCCGAGCCAGGACGCCAGTGTCCGTTCTGTCCGGGCAACGAAGAGGCGACCCCGCCCGCGCTCGAGACCTACGGCGGCGACGGCGCCTGGCAGGTCCGGGTCGTGCCCAACAAGTACCCCGCGTTCGAGGACGACGCGCCGCTCAGGGTCGAGGAGGTCGGCAAGGTGTTCTCGCAGGCGGGTGCGAGCGGGATCCACGAGGTCCTGGTGTTCTCACCCCACCACCTTCGCGGCTGGGAGGATCTCGATGACAAGCAGTGCGCTCTCGTGATGGCGGCGATCAGAGACCGGATCGAGGAGCACGGTCGCCACGACCCGGTCCGCTACACACAGGTGATCGTGAACCACGGACGTGAGGCCGGCGCATCGCTCGAGCACGGCCACGGTCAGTTGCTCGGCGTCCCGTTCGTACCCACCGAGATCAGCGAGGAGATCGACGGGTTCGCCCGCTACGACGGCGAGTGCCTGCTCTGTGCCACGGTCGAGGAGGAGCTCAACGCCGGGCACCGGGTCGTCCTCGAGAACGACAAGGTCGCAGTGATCTCGCCGTTCTGGAGCGGTGTCCCGTTCGAGATGCTGGTCGTGCCCAGGGGCCATGAACGAGCGGTCGATCACACCCACCCGGGCGAGTTGGTGGCAGCGGGCAGAGCCACTCGCGACGCCCTGGCGCTGCTGCGTGACCGACTCGGTGAGGTCGCCTACAACCTGGTGTTCCACACCGCACCACACCACGACGACGTCGCGTTCCACTGGCACATCCACATCGTTCCGAGGCTGACCACCGCAGCCGGATTCGAGCAGGGCACCGGCGTGCTCATCAACGTCGTCGCACCCGAAGCAGCGACCCAGCACCTGCTTCGCGACTGAGCGTCATCCTGGCGGTGGGGCTCAGCCGCCGCCCTCGCGGACGAGCGCAACACCGTCACGCGCCGCGTCGCCGTTCTCGAGGTGGGTGCGGAGTCGACGGACACCCTCGTCGGTGAGCTCCCAGCACCCGCTCTCGGCGGCTTCGTCGAACACGACGAACAGTGCAAACGTGTCGAGACCCGCCACCTCGATCCCGCCGTCCAGGACCGTTCCCTGGGCGTGGTCCTCCCAGCGGACGTCGACGGCCACCCGTTCGAACCTCGCCGCCTCGTCGGCTCCGGCGAGGAGGGCGCCGCCACCCGCGACGCCGCCGACCAACGTCGCCGTCACCGGACCGCCGGGATGGTCGAGGTCGAGCACGGTGAGGCTCTGGTGCTCTGGCGGTGCGACGACGAGCGCGCCTGCGCACGTCCAGCCCGCCGGGCCACGAGGCGACCTGCGCCGGCCGGGCATCCGGTACAGCCTCGCGGCACCGGCACGTTCGTCGGCGTCGAAGCCGGGGACGTCGAAGTCGACGGTCACCAGCCGGGTTCCCCGCCGAGGCGACAACACGTGCACGAGGCGTTGCAGGGTGGCAGGAGCGAGGTACGTGAAGACGACGTCGGCGTCGAGGTCGACATCGAAGAGATCGCCTGCGATCACCTCGCCGTCGACTTCCCGCGTCTCGAGCGCGGCGCGAGCGAGATCGACGAGCTCGGGATCGCTCTCGACGCCGACCACCCGAGCCCCTCTCTCGGCTGCTGCCACCAGGACCTGCCCGTCGCCACATCCCAGATCGATCAGCACCTCACCGGCGACCAGCCCCGACAGCGACAGGGCCTCCTCGACCGAGGCGAGATCACTGGGTGCCCAGAAGGGCCAGGTGCTGACATCCGCGCTGTTCATCGCGACCCAGTGTGGCGGGCGATGGCCGCAGTGCACGACCTCGGGAACCAGACTCCCCGCCGCAGTCGTCAGATGGGGCACGCTGAGCGCCGACGACCGGGACATCCGCCATGAACCGACAGGCCAGGAACCGACAGGCCAGAAACCGACAGCACGTGCAACGTTGGGTGATCGTGACGCTGTGCCTGGCCATGGTCGCCGGGGCGTGTTCGGGCGGGGAAGACGAACCCGAGGCGGGTGCACGGTCGGAGAACGGAGCGGGGCCCTTCAGCCTCCGCCTGAGCACTGGCGAGCAGACGGGTGCTGCATCGTCGTCCCTGGCCGTCGCCGCCGGCGAGTCGCTGGCCGACGACCGGGTCGCGCAGATCACCGATCGACTGCCGACGCTCGAAGCCGACGACGACGACAAAGCCGACTTCACACGTCCGGCCGAGAGCCTCCCGCCACCCCGGGTGGGCGAGACGATCGAGCTCCCCTTCGGCGTCCCGGCGCAACAGGCCCCGCCCGAGGTGCCGTCGGGTCCGCTCGAGGTGCTCCGTCACCAGCCCGACGGCGACGTTGCGGTTGCGCCGTTCATCAGCGTCACCTTCAGCCAGCCGATGGTGCCGGTCGGCACGCTCGACCAACTCGATCTGACCGACGTGCCGATCGAGGTCACCCCCGAGGTCGACGGTCGCTGGCGATGGATCGGGACCCGCACTCTGCGGCTCGAACACACCACGACCGAGATCGACCGACTTCCTGCGGCGACCGACTACACCGTCACGATCCCGTCGGGCACCGAGTCCGAGACGGGCGGGGCCCTGGCCGAGGAGTTCTCGTTCACGTTCTCGACCCCGCCACCGCAGGTCATCTCGTTCACACCGTCGTTCGAGGTGATCGACACGGCCCCCGTCTTCGTCGCGACGTTCGATCAACGGGTCGACCCCGATGCGGTGCTCGACACGATCGACCTCACCGCCGGTGGCGACACTCGTGGCGTCCGGCTGGCGACCGACGATGAGGTCGAGGCCGACGACGAAGCCCGCGCCCAGGTCGAACAGACGCTCGACGCCAGGGTCGTCGCCTTCACCCCGGACGCCGCCCTGCCGACTGGCACTGCGATCGAGATCGCCGTCGGGCCCGAAACGCCGTCGGCCGAGGGACCGCTCACCTCGGCCGAGCCGTTCGCCGAGTCGACCCGCACCTACGACGATCTGCGCGTCATCAACACCATCTGCGGCTTCGACGGGTGCCGACCGGGCAGCTTCATGGCGATCGAGTTCAACAACCCCATCGATCCCGAGGCATTCGACTCGGACTCGGTGAGCATCGAGCCCGACGTCGACGCCGCCTTCGCCCCGCAGGGCAACCAGCTCGTGATCCAGGGATCGACGCTCGCGAACACCGAGTACGAGGTCACGCTGCCGGCCGACCTGCTCGACTCGTTCGGCCAGACCCTCGGCGACGACGAGAGGGTCACCTTCGACGTCGGCGAGGCGTCGCCCGTGCTCACGCGGTTTCCACGGCAGGTCATCACCACCGATCCCTTCGCCGACCGCCCACGCGTCCCCATCGTCTCGATCGGCCACGAGTCGCTGCAGGTCACGGTCCACGACGTCGATGCCGCCGACTTCGGCGAGTACGTGTCGTTCGTCGAGCGCTGGGACGGCGAGAACCTCGACGGGTTGCCGGGATGGACCGAGATCTCGTCGGAGACCGTCACCATCGACGAGCCCGCGCAGCTCACCGAGACCAACATCGACGTTCCCGACGGTTTCGTCGTGGTCACGGTCGAGCCGACCCGGTCGTTCGACCGTGACACCGAGGACTACTGGAACAACCGGCCGACGTTCGCGTGGGTTCAGACCACGGGCATCGGCCTCGACGCACTGGCGGATCAGTCCGACCTCGTCACGTGGGCGACCGACCTGAAGACCGGCGCGCCGATCGACGGCGTCACGGTCCGGCCGGCCGCATCGGGACCCGGGGTCATCACTGACGCCGATGGGCTCGCCACGTTGGGGCTCGACGGCGCGCGGTTCCTGCTGGCAGAGCGAGAAGACGACCAGACGATCCTGTTCCCCGAGTTCGGCGGACGGTGGGAGAGCTTCCCCGACCGCGATCAGGCCCGGTGGCACACCTTCGACGGCAGGGGCCTCTTCCGGCCGGGCGACGAGCTCAGGGTCAAGGGCTGGGTGCGCCGCCTGACCCTCGCAACCGACGCACGCATCACCGCCGTCCCCGACGGAGCGACGGTGCGGTACACGGTGCGCGACAACTTCGGCAACGACCTGGCCACCGGAGACCTCGAGCTCACCGAGCACGGGGGCTTCGACCTGACCGCGAACCTTCCCGCCGGGGCCGCGCTCGGCCCCGCGTCCGTCGAGCTGTTCCTGATCGGCGGCACCGACTTCGGCTCGGTCACGTCTCAGCACCCGTTCCAGATCGAGGAGTTCCGCCGTCCTGAATTCGAGGTGCTCACTGCAGCCGAGAGCAGCGAGCCCCAGGTCAGCACGGCTGCGGTGACGGTGTCGGCCGAGGCGACCTCCTTCGCCGGCGGGACCCTCCCCGATGCGCCGATCACCTGGCAGGTCACGACCCGCAACACCACCTACACCCCACCGAACCGACCCGACTTCACGTTCGGGGTCGCTCCGCCACCGTGGCTGTACGAAGACTTCGGATTCGGCGGAGGGATCGACGAGGAGTTCGGCGCGCCCTGTTGCTTCGGTGACGTCCCGTTCGAGGACGATGCCGAGAACTTCACCTACTCGGCCCGCACCGATGCGGCCGGCCGCCATCTCCTCCAGATCGACTTCTCCGGCCAGAGGCCCGACGAGCCGATCATCGTGTCGGCCAACGCCGCGGTCGAGGACGTGAACCGCCAGAGCTTCGGCTCGACGATCGACCTGCTGGTCCACCCCGCCGAGCTGTACGTGGGGCTCCGCAGCGAGCGGAACTTCGTCCGGCAGGGCGAACCGCTGGCGGTCGATGCGATCGTCACCGACATCGACGGCGCGCTGGTGGCCGACCGGGAGATCATCGTGACCGCGGCGCGGGTGACCGAGAAGTTCGAGGGCGGCGAGATCGTCGAGGTCGATGTCGATCCGCAGGAGTGCGTCGTGATCAGCGGTGACGATCCGGTGGCGTGCGAGTTCGACACCGTCACCGGCGGCCAGTACCGCATCACCGCCAAGGTCTTCGACGACGAGGAGGGCACGAACACGACCGAGCTGACCCGCTTCGTCAGCGGTGCCGAGGCGGTGGCGACCCGGTCGGTCGACCAGCAGGTCGTCACGCTGGTGCCCGATGCCACCGACCACGCACCCGGCGACACCGCCGAGGTCCTGGTCATCTCTCCGTTCGTCGACGGGCACGGCCTGCTGACGGTGACCCGCGACCGGATCGTCGAGACGCGGAACTTCGAGCTCGACGACGGCTCTGCCGTCCTCGACATCGACCTCACCGACGCCTCGGTGCCGGGTGTCGACGTCCACGTCGACATCGCCGGTTCGGCGCCGCGCATCGGTGCCGACGGCAGGGCCGGCGACGACCTTCCGCCCCGGCCGGCCTTCGCCTCGGGCGATCTGCCGATCAGCGTTCAGGCCACCACCCGCACCCTCGAGGTGACGGCGACCCCGGCCTCCGCCTCGCTCGAGCCGGGAGCGTCGACCTCGGTGGCCGTTTCGGTGGTCGGCCCGGACGGCTCGCCCGCCACAAGCGCCGAAGTTGCCCTCGTGGTCGTCGACGAGGCAGTGCTCTCACTGGTGGGCTACGAACTCGCCGACCCGATCGACTCGTTCTACCAGCGGCTGTCGGGCCAGCTGCGGGTCGATCGCTCGCGCGACGGCATCCTGCTCGACGACCCCGCGACGTTCGGCGAGGACGGCGAGATCGACCCCGACAGCCCCTCGACCACGACCGCCGGCCCGGCCGAGGGAGATGAGGCGAGCACCTTCGACCAGAGCGCGGGCGATCTCGCCGCCACCGACACGGCAGCGCCGGCAGCAGAGCGAAGCGCGCAGGGCGCGGGCTCGAACGGTCAGCCGATCCAGATCCGCGAAGACTTCTCCGAGCTGGTGACCTTCGAGCCGACCGTCGTCACCGGTGCCGACGGCACGGCGACCGTCGACTTCGACCTGCCCGACAGCCTGACCCGCTACCGGGTGATGGCCGTGGCCGTCGACGGCGACGATCAGTTCGGCTCGGGCGAGTCGACCATCACGGCCCGCCTCCCCCTCCAGGTCCGCCCGTCGCCACCTCGGTTCGTCAACTTCGGCGACGTGTTCGAGTTCCCGGTGGTCATCCAGAACCAGTCCGACGAGGCGATCACCGCCGATGTCGTGCTCGAAGCCACCAACCTCTCGGTCACCGGACCTGCGGGCAAGCAGGTCGAGGTTCCTGCCAACGACCGGGTCGAGGTCCGTTTCGACGTGGCGGCCGAGGACGCCGGCACGGCCCGCTTCCGAGCGACCACGGTGAGCGGCGAGTCGTCCGACTCGGCCACCGGCGCGTTCCCGGCCTACACGCCGACCACCACCGAGGCCTTCGCCACCCATGGCGTCATCGACGACGGTGCCGTCGCCCAGCCGCTGCTCAGCCCGGAAGGTGTGATCGAGCAGTTCGGCGGGCTCGAGATCGACACGTCGTCGACCGCGCTCCAGTCACTGACCGACGCCGTCGGCTACCTGACCGACTACCCCTACGACAGTGCCGACGCGTACGCCTCGCGAATCACGGCCCTCGTGTCGCTCCGTGACGTCTTCGAGGCGTTCGCCACGCCCGGCAAGCCGACCCCGGCCGAACTCGATGCCACGATCCGCTCGGACGTGGAGCGTCTCGAGGCGCTCCAGAACGGCGACGGCGGATTCCCCACGTGGCAGGTCGGGCGTCCATCAGAGCCGTATCTCACCGTGCAGGCGACCCATGCGCTCGTCGTCGCCGAGGCCGCCGGCTATCCCGTGAGCGCCGACGTCGAGACCTTGGCGCTCGAGTACCTCCGCACCATCGAGGACCGCTTCCCCCTCGACTGGCCCGACGAGGCCGAGCGGCCGGTCGAGGCGTACGCGCTCAACGTCCGCGACCTCGCCGGCGACCGCGACGCAGCCAAGGCGGCGGCGCTGTACCGCGAAGGCGACCTCGCGCTCGACGCGCTGGCCTGGATATGGCCGGTCGTCGACGATCCGACGATCGACGCCGAGATCGCCCTCGAGTTCGCCAACCGGGTGACCGAGACCCCCGGTGCCGCCTCGTTCACGTCGGGGTACGACGAGAGCGCAGCTGCCCTGGTGCTGGCCTCGGATCGCCGCACCGACGGCATCATCCTCGATGCCCTGATCATCAAGGCGCCCGACAGTGACCTGATCCCCAAGGTCGTCTCGGGCCTGATCGGCAACCAGCGCAAGGGCCGCTGGAACAACGTGCAGGAGAACGGCTTCATCCTGTTGGCCATGAAGCGGTACTTCGACACGTTCGAAGACGTCGAGCCCGCGTTCGTCGCACAGGCGTGGCTCGGCGACGCCTACACCGCCGAGCACGGCCATCTGGGTCGCTCGATCGACACGACCCACACGCTCGTACCGATGAGCGAGCTGGGTGGCGACCCCGACATCGTGATCGCCAAGAACGGCGCGGGACGTCTCTACTGGCGTCTCGGCCTCCGCTACGCCCCCGACCGCCTCGACCTCGACCCTCGCGAAGAGGGTTTCGTCGTCACCCGGACCTACGAGGCGGTGAACGACGAAGCCGACGTCGTCCTGAACGACGACGGCTCGTGGACGATCGCGCCGGGGGCGATGGTGCGGGTGCGGATCAGCATGGTGGCCGACTCGCAGCGGACGAACATGGCGCTGGTCGACCCGTTGCCGGCAGGCCTCGAGGCGCTCAACCCCGGTCTCGCGGCCTCACCTCGACCTCCGGCCGAGGAGATCGACGAAGGTGAAGTCGACCTGCTCCCGGCACCCTGGTTCGGGTACAGCTGGTTCGACCACCAGAACTTCCGAGACGACCGAACCGAGGCCTACAGCTCGTACCTCCCCGCTGGGGTCTACGAGTACACCTACGTCGCCCGGGCCACCACTCCGGGCACCTTCGTCACGCCACCGGCCAAGGCCGAGGAGATCTACAGCCCCGAGGTCTTCGGCCGGTCCGGCACCGACACCGTGACCGTGGGCTGAGCCGACGTAGCTGTCACACCCCCTGGGGAGACTGTGCTCATGAACAGCACCACCCCCTTCGACTTCGACTCCGACCTCATGGTGTGCAGCGGCCTGTCGATCGAGCATGCCGACGGCAGCACCGAGTGCGAGCACGACTGTGGCCTCCCCCACGACCTCCACTTCCACGTGGCCGGCTGTGGCGAGTTCGGCCTGGTGTGCTCGTGCAACCCCGACGAGAACCTGGCCGGAAGCTGGCTCCTCGCCGCCTGACTCCCGATCTGATCGGCTCAGCCTGCGGGTCGCACCCACGCAACGGTGTGCCGTGGTCCGAGCTCCATGCCGGTGATGCGGATGCGCTCGTGCCGCCACGCGTCGGTGGGGTCGACGTCGGCGACCACCGGCTCCTGCGGCTTCGGGTCGAGCACTTCGCCGATACCCAGTCCGATTGCCACCACCAGGGCCCCCGCGGCCACGGGCTGACTCCGACCTCCCGGCGCCGCACGGTGACCACGGGGCCCCGACTCGATGCGAGCCGCAGCCTCGGCGTCGTACAGCTCGCCCAGGGTCATCGAGGGCGGCGGGACCATCCGACAAGGATAGGTTCGGTCCCCCATGAAACGGATCTGCGTCTTCTGCGGTTCGTCCGACGGCACCGAGCCGACGATCATCGCGGCAGCCGAGGCGCTCGGCGACGTGTTGGTGGCCAACGAGATCGAGCTGGTCTACGGCGGCGCTTCGGTGGGCCTCATGGGCCGGATCGCCGACCGGGTCCTGGCGGGCAACGGCAGGGTGACGGGGGTCATCCCGACCGGGCTGTTCACCAAGGAGGTCGACCATCGGGGGCTGACCGAGTTGATCGAGGTCGGTTCGATGCACGAGCGCAAGCAGCGCATGTACGACCTCAGCGACGCCTTCGTCGCCCTTCCCGGCGGGCTCGGCACGCTCGAGGAACTGGCCGAGATCGCCACATGGGGCCAGCTGGGACTCCACACCAAGCCGATCGCAGTGCTCGACATCGACGGCTTCTGGTCGCCGCTGCTCGAATGGCTCGACACGTCGGTCGCGGCCGGTCTCCTGCGACCCGCGAACCGAGCCCTCATCAGGCGCGCCGCCACGGTCGACGACGTCCTCGATGTCCTGGCCGAACCCGCAGTTCCCCGAGCCGAGAAGTGGCTCGACCTCGACGAGACCTGAGCCGACCCGACCCCCTCAGGTGGCCGGCGTCGAAAGGCTCAGCGCGAAGTCGCCGGCATCGTCGGTCCACCAGCCGACGAGGTCGAGACCGGCGGCCGCCAACTCGGTTTCGAGTCCGTCCCGCCGGAACTTGGCGCTGATCTCGGTGCGCATCTGTTCGCCTTCGGCGAAGCGCACGTCGAGGTCGATGGCATCGACACGCACCTGCTGATCGGCGAGGCTCCGCAGCCGCATCTCGATCCACTCACGGTCGGCATCCCAGAGAGCGACGTGCTCGAAACGATCGAGGTCGAAGTCGGCCTCGAGCTCGCGATTGACCACGGCCAGCACGTTCTTGTTGAACGCCGCCGTGACACCGGCGGGATCGTCGTAGGCGAGCACCAGCCGGGCCGGATCCTTCACCAGATCGGTACCGAGCAGGAACGTGTCGCCCACCTCGAGTGACGCCGCGATCGAGGTGAGGAACTCGGCCCGGCTCGGCGGGTCGAAGTTGCCGACGGTCCCGCCCAGGAACGCGACCATGCGTCGACCGACGTGCGGAATGAGGTCGAGATGGTGCTCGAAATCGCCGACGACGCCATGCACGTCGATTCCCGGGTAGGTCGAATCCATCGCGGCGCCCGCCTCGCGAAGGGTCGCCTCGCTCACGTCGAAGGGCACGTACCGACGCAGCCGGCCCGCGCCCGCCATGGCATCGAGCAGAACCGTCGTCTTGTCGCTGGTACCCGACCCGAGCTCGACGAAGGTGTCGGCCTGGGCGGTCTCGACGATCTCGGCGGCTCGCGCGTGCAGGATCGAGCGCTCGGCCTCGGTCGGGTAGTACTCGACGAGACGGGTGATCGCGGCGAAGAGCTCGGACCCGCGGTCGTCATAGAACCACTTGGGCGGCAGTTCCTTCGGGGTTGCGGTCAGACCCTCGAGCACGTCGGTCTCGAGGGCCGACCGAGCGTTGTCGCCTGCCAGGTGGACGTCGACGGTGATCGCCACCGGCTCACGCGTCCAGCGCGAGACGGAGACCCGAGAATGCCCACCGGGCGGCCGCCGGAAAGAAGTTCCGGTAGGTCGGCCGGGCGTGACCCGCAGGTGTCGCGCACGAGCTCCCCCGTAGGACCATCTGGTTCGACATGAACTTGCCGTTGTACTCACCAACGGCACCGGCGGCGGGTGCGAAGCCGGGGTACCCCACGTACGGACTGGCCGTCCACTGCCACACCTCACCGAAACCCTGCGAGAGAGACCCGCCAAGACCGCCGGCACGCGGATGGAGTCCGTCGAGATCGAAGTCCCGGCCGGGAGTCCGGTCGGCGGCGACGGCGACCTCCCACTCGAACTCGGTCGGCAGGCGCGCACCTGCCCACGAGGCATACGCATCGGCCTCGTAGTGGCTGACGTGACACACCGGCTCTGCATCGCCCACCGCGTGGGTGCCATGGAGGGTGTGCACGCTCCAGTCGCCGTCTCCGAGTGACCAGTACGCCGGGGCTGCGATCCGGTTCGACTGCACCCATGCCCAACCGTCGGACAGCCAGAACTCGGGACGTTCGTAACCGCCGTCGGCGATGAACGTCTTCCACTCCCCGGCGGTCACCAGGCGGTCAGCGATCCGGAAGGGCGGGAGCAGCCGGCCGTGACGAGGTCCCTCGTTGTCGAACGAGAACCCATCGCCGACGTGGCCGATCTCGACCTCGCCACCGTCATGCTCGATCCACTGATGTGGCGACGCGGACGGCGCCGAGTTCGCAGCACGCGGCCGATAGGCCGGCCGCATCGGATTCACCCAGAACGCGTGTTTGATGTCCATGAGCAAGAGCTCCTGATGCTGCTGCTCGTGGTGCAGGCCGAGTTCGATCAGATGTCGCCGGCCATCGTCTTCGTCGATGTCGTCGAGGAGTCGGCCCATCGCAGCGTCGACGTGTTGGCGGTAGTAGCTGACATCGGCAGCCGACGGGCGTGACACCAGGCCGCGCTCGTTGCGAGCGTGTCGCTCGCCGACGGCTTCGTAGTAGCTGTTGAACAGGTACTCGAACATCGGCTCGAAGACCTCGTAGCCGGCGAGATGCGGCTTCAACAGGAACGTCTCGAAGAACCACGTGGTGTGGGCGCGATGCCACTTCGTGGGACTTGCGTCCGGCATCGACTGGATGACCTGGTCTTCGGGCGAGAGCGGGTCGGCGAGCGTCTCGGTCACCGCTCGAACGGCGGGATACCGAGTCGTCACGTCGGCGCGCGGTGAGGCAGTCGTCGTGGTCATGGAGTGGATCCTCCGGCAGTGGTACCCCGAGGGTACGGACAAAGTGGCGGCCTGGGAACCCGCGCCGCCAACTGTTCATTCCCCCGTCAGGTCTCGCCTCTGCCGCCCCAGCGCAATGTCGTAGACCCGCCGGCGCGCCGCCCCGTGGCGTTCGGTCACCGCATCGATCGCGTCGCGGGTCGTCGCGCCGCTGTCGACCAACGCGGCGAGCTCGGACGCGATGAGGTCGTCGTCGACCTCCTCACCCGAGCGATCCTCGGCCCCACGCACGACGATCGTGACCTCCCCTCGCGGCGCTTCCGCGCCGAAGTGGGCTGCGCCGTCGGCGGCAGTCCCGCGCCACAGCTCCTCGTGCAGCTTCGTCAGCTCGCGTGCCACGACGACATCGCGGTCAGCTCCCGCGACCTCAGCCAGGTCGGCGAGGGTGGCTGCGACCCGGTGCGGCGACTCGTAGAGCACGGTCGTGCGGACATCGGTGCTGATGGCGGCCAACCGCGCTCGGCGAGCGGGCCCCTTGCGAGGCAGGAATCCCTCGAAGCAGAAGCGACCTGCGGGCATGCCGCTGAGCACCAGCGCGCTGAGCACCGCAGACGGGCCCGGGATCACCTCGACGGCCACCTCGGCATCGACCGCGGCGGCGACCAACCGCTGTCCTGGGTCGCTGATACCTGGCATCCCGGCGTCGGAAACGACCGCGACCGTCGACCCCCCGGCGACGAGAGCCACCAACTCGCCGATGCGCTCGGTCTCGGTGTGGTCGTTGAGCACGACGAACCGCCCGGAACGTTCGATCCCGCTGAGCTCGAACAACTTGCCGGTCCTTCGAGTGTCCTCACACGCCACGACGTCGGCACGAGCCAGCAGTTCAGCCGCGCGCGGCGACAGATCACCGAGATTGCCGATGGGCGTGCCGACCAACACGATCCTGCCCGTCATGTCGTCCACTCCAGTCCGTCTCCCATGGCCAGGCCCCAACGCTCGGCCGAGCCGGCCTCGGCCTCGATGATCGAACGCGCCGACCACACCGGCCACGTGATGCGTCCCTTGGGCAACGTGCGGATCGCCACGACACGCCCGTCGCGATCGCAGAAGACGGCATCGATCGGAAACCTCATCCCAAAGGTGTGCACCGACCTCCCGGGTTCGAGCAGGAGCGCCCCCTCGATGCCGTCACGTCCGAGCAGCCCGCGCCGCTTGGCACGGCGTGACTCGGCGATCTCGAGGCCGGCCAGCACCTCGCCATCCTTCACGAGCCAGGCCATGGTCGAGATCGAGCTCAGACGTTGAAGCGGATCTCGAGGACGTCGCCGTCGGCCACTTCGTAGTCCTTGCCCTCGATCCGGAGCTTGCCGACGTCACGAGCCTTCGACCACGAACCGACCTCGAGCAACTCGTCCCAGTGGATCACCTCGGCTCGGATGAACCCGCGCTCGAAGTCACCGTGGATGACTCCGGCGCACCGGGGAGCCTTGCTCCCGGCCTTGAACGTCCACGCCCGCGACTCCTTCTCGCCGGTCGTGAAGAACGTGCGAAGCCCGAGCAGGTGATAGGCGGCCCGGATGAACCTCGGCAACGCGCCCTCGCCCAGACCGAGTCCCTCGAGCATCTCGGCCCGATCTTCCTCGTCGAGCCCCGCGGCTTCGGCTTCGAGCTGGATGCAGGCGCCGATGACCTCGGCCCGATCGTCGAGTTCGGCCTGCACCGGTGCGATCAGCTCGTCGATCCGGTCGAGCTGATCCTCGGCCACGTTGACGATGGCCATGACCGGCTTGTTGGTGAGCAGGAAGTACGGATGGAGCACGGTTCGCTGCTCGTCGGTGAGGGTGCCGCGATAGATCGGCTTGCCGGTCTCCAACACGGCGACGGCGGCTTCGAGGGCTGCGACCTCGGGACCGAGCGACTTGTCGCCCTTCATGGCTTTGCGCTTCTTGTCGATCTGCTTCTCGACCGCTTCGAGATCGGCGAAGGTGAGCTCGAGTTCGAGGATGCGCAGGTGCTCGAGCGGGTCGGTTGGCCCCGGCACATCAGGGTCCTCGAACGCCCGCAGCACGAACACGATGGCATCGGCTTCGCGGATGCCACCGAGGAACTTGTTGCCGAGACCCTCGCCCTGGCTGGCCCCCTCGACCAACCCGCCGATGTCCATGAACTGCACTGCGGCGTTCACGACGTTCTTGCTGTTGCTCATCGCTGCGAGCTGGTCGAGGCGGTCGTCGAACACCTTGGCGACGCCGATGTTCGGATCGGTGGTGGCGAACGCGTACGGCGCAGCCAGCGCACCTCCGCCCGCCAGCGCGTTGTAGAGGGACGACTTCCCGGCATTGGGGAGGCCCACGAACCCGAATCGTTCCATCGGCGGGCAGACTAGGTGCCATGGATCCGCGCGAGGCACTCGACCGCGTCGTCTACTGCCTCGATCGAACGCTGGCCCCCTCACCCAAGGTGCGGGCGTTCCAGAACGCCAGGTCGCTGATCGACGATCTCGGGATCGAGGAGTTCGAGCAACGTCACGCCGCAGGCGAGCTGCAGGATCTGCCGGGCATCGGCAAGAGCACCGGAGCGGTCATCGGCCAGGCCCTCGACGGCGAGGTGCCGGAATACCTGACGAACCTCGAGGCCGAGACGGCCCTCGTGCCCGAGCTCGACGACAGCCACGACCTGCGCTCGAAGCTCAGGGGCGACTGTCACCTGCACTCCACCTGGTCCGACGGCGGGGCCGAGATCGAGGTCATGGCCCGAACTGCCATCGCCCTCGGGCACGACTACATGGTGATGACCGACCACTCGCCGCGGCTGACCATCGCCCACGGGCTCTCGGCCGATCGGCTCCGCCGGCAACTCGACGTCATCGATGCACTCAACGCCGAACTCGCGCCCTTCCGCATCCTCACCGGAATCGAGGTCGACATCCTCACCGACGGCTCGCTCGACCAGGAGGAAGAGCTGTTGGCGCGCCTCGACGTGGTCGTGGCCTCGGTCCACTCGAAGCTGAAGATGGACGCCAAGGACATGACTCGCCGCATGGTCATGGCCGTCGCCAGCCCGTACGTCGACATCCTCGGCCACGTCACCGGCCGCAAGGTGCCGGGGGATGAGCGTCAGGTCGGCAAGTCGGACTTCCCGGGTCGGATCGGATCGAGCTTCGACGCCGAAATCGTCTTCGCAGCGTGCAAGAAGTTCGACACCGCGGTCGAGATCAACAGCCGGCCCGAGCGACAGGACCCACCCGACGAGTTGCTTCGGCTCGCGCTCGAGTGGGACTGCAAGATCGCCATCGACACCGACGCCCACGCGCCCGGCCAGCTCGAGTTCCAGATCTTCGGCTGCGACAAGGCGGTACGCCACGACGTGCCGGTCGGCGACATCGTCAACACCTGGGACGCGGACGACCTGCTCGAGTGGGCCGGAAGCCACCGCACGAGCTGATCCGGAGGACGTCGAAGCATCCGGTCCTGCCAGGTCGTTCCTCCTCGAGGACGTCGGCGACCCCTGGTGGGACTGCCCGAGCCCGTTGCGGTGCACGGTGGGGACGTCTTCAGCTTGACCGAGTCGTCGCAAACGTTGATTCGGTCAACGTCGGCACCGCTGACCCCGGCACGATGCGTACGGCTGGGTTCACACGAGGGTTGCACCTGGCCTCGTTCCACGCATCGTGCGGGTCGTCGCCACGGGTGGTGGTGGGCTCGAGGTCGGGGGTGGTGGGCGCGTCGCGTGTCGGAGCGACAACGGGTCGAGAGTCGATGAGGGCGAGGGCGCGACGAACCATCTCCTTGTCGTCGGGGTCGCCCGTCGTGCGGCCGCATTGCTGCATGCGGGCTCGGACGGCGCGGAGGCGATTGCGCATCCGGTACCTGGCTGATCGGCTGAGCCGGCCGAGGGCGTAGCAGCCGCGTTCGAGGCGGCGGAGGTGGCCCTTGCGGACCTCCCAGCGCAAGGCATCGCTGATGGTCTTGCTGGCCCGACCGGCATGGCCATACGACGACACGTCGATGCCGTCGACCAGTTCGGCAACGGTGACGGCCCGGCCCGAGTCGGCGATCGTGAGCACGAGCCAGGCCCGCAGGTTGATGCCGCGAAGCTCGCCAGCGGGATCCCACCAACGCGACGCATCGCGAGGTCGCACCTCATCGAGTCCCGTCCCACCTTTCGCAACACCCATCGCCGGAACCTCTCTCCGCCAACGTCAATTCCCCACCATTGTCGCAGCGGGGTGAGACAGTTCTGGGCGGCGATGCCGTGTTGGCGGACATCCCCGATCGAGCCTCGGTGGGCACCTGGCGACTGAGTGCGGCCAACCGCGTCATCGGGTGAACGTGAGGTGGGTGACGCCGCTGGGCGTCGAGACGACCTCCACGTCGTACTGCTGCTCCAACGCCTCCAGGCCGTCCCACAGCCGAACACCGCGACCGAGCACGATCGGAACCAGCACGATGTGCAGGTGGTCGACGAGACCAGCGGCGAGGAACGCTCGCACCACGGTCGGACCCCCGCCGATGCGGACGTCCCGACCTGCGGCTGCGTCCCGCGCCACCTCGAGTACGTCGGCCGGCGCCGCGTCGAGGAAGTGGAACGTCGTCCCACCCTCCATCTCCAACGACGGCCGCGGACGATGGGTCAGGACGAACGTCGGCGTGTGGAACGGAGGGGTGTCGCCCCACCACCCCCGCCACTCCTGGTCGTCCTTCCAGCCGGGCGGGCCGAACTTGCCCGCGCCCATGATCTCCGCACCGATCCCCGGTCCGTGCCGGTCGGCCATTGCGTGATCGACGCCCTCGCTGCCGCCTGCCTCGCCGAGGACTTCGCGGTGGCCGAACCGGGTGGCGAACATCCACTCGTGGAGCCGATGCCCGGCGTGACCGAACGGCGTGTCGAGCGCCTGACCCTCGCCGGTGGCGAACCCGTCGAGCGAGATCGAGAAGTTGTGGATGCGAACACGCGACATGGCGGCTCCTTCGAGGCGACCCCGAGACGGGGTGCGAGCGACTGCATCGTCTCAGACCGAGTTCGACCGTGCGCCCGGAAGGCTCGGCCCATGCGGCGATCGCACACCATGCGGTCCCGCACGAACCGAGTCTCGGCCACCGCTGACACGTGGCGGACCTCCGATAGCTGTCACACCCCACTGAGACAATGGGGTGGTTCGTTCTCGTCGAGGAGGTCTGCTCATGCCTGTTTGGTCGCCGTCGGAGGCACGGCCCGGCGTGGTCGAGCCCGAGCCGGGTCAGTTGTCCGATGCGATCGGCTCCGAACTCGCGGTCGACGACGCCGAGCTCTCGGCGGCCCAGCTCGGTGCTCGCAGCCTGCGGCTCCGATGTCAGGTCGACGGGCTGCTCGTCGCCATCGCCCGGACCGACGCCGAGTTCGAGAAGCGGCGAGCGTTCCGCGACCTCGACCCCACATGCACCAAGGCGTCGCAGTGGCTCGCGAAGCAGACCCGGGTTCCGGTCGACCAGGCCCGGGCGGCCTACCGGCGGGCACGTCGCCTGGCGCTGCTCCCCGCGCTGCAGGCTGCCGTGATCGGGGGCCTGATCTCGTTCTGGCACGCGACGGCGATGACCAAGGTCGCCTCGTCGCCCGCCCGGATCCGCCGACTGAGGGCCGATGTCGACGTGCTGGTGGTTGCCGCCCGGGAGTTGTCGGCCGACCGGTTCGACACCCGCCTGCGGATGTGGATCGAAGAGCACTTCGCGGCCGAAGCCGAGTCCGAGGCCCAGGCGGCCGAGGACTCCCGAGCCGCGTCCGTGGGCCGCAACGCATCGTCGCAACCCACCCTGTCGGCACGGCTGCATCCCGTCGACGGCACGGCGGTGCTGACCCAGCTGAGCCGCATCGAGCACGAGCTGTTCGAGGCCGAGTGGACGGTGGCCAAGGCGGTCCACGGCGACCAGACCAGATTCGAGCACCTCCCCCGCACCGCCGAGCAGCGACGGGCCGATGCCCTCGTCGAGATGGCCAGGCGGGCCGACGCAGCGACGCCGGGCGCGCCGACGAGACGACCGCTGGTGACGCTGCTCGTGGGCTTCGACGCCGTCCGCTCACGCGTCGCCGAGATCGAAGACGGCACCCACCTGACCACCAACCAGGCGCTGCGGGCGATGACCGTCTCCGATCTCGAACGCGCCGCGCTCGGTCAGGACGACCGGATCGCGGTCAGCCACAAGGCCCGGTTGTTCCGCGGAGCGGAGCGACGGGCGGTGGAGATCCGCGATCAGACCTGCACCGAGGATGGCTGCGACGCCCGACCCGATGAGTGCGACGTCGACCACGTCGTCCGCTACGAGGACGACGGGCCGACCGAGCAGGGCAACGGCCGGCTGAGGTGCTGCGAACATCACGAGGGCCGACGGCGCGCACCGGAGATCCGCCCGCTGCCGTGGGACCACGTCGAGGACGACTGGGACACGCTCGAGTCCGAGCGTGCGGCCGTCGACGAGACCTGGCGGCGATCGGCATGACGCCGACGCGCCCAGCCGGGTCGCGCTGGTGGGATCCGCCGGGCCTGCTCGTCGGCATCAACCTCCGCAGCTGGGCCGTCCTGCAACTCGCCGACGATGGTGGCGTCCTCGACATGGCCGAACTGGTCGAACGAGTCGAACGTGCGGGATTCACCGTCGAGGGCCGTCCGAGCAAGACGATCAGCGACGCGTTGCGCTGGGAGGTCGCCCGGGGGCGGGTGCTCCGGCTCGCCCGGGGCCGCTACGCCTGCGGGCGCCTGGCCAAGGTGACCAAGCACCGGATGCAGCGGCGACTCGAAGCCGTCCTCTCACGAGCGGGCGTCGGCCGTCATGCGGAAGGTCGGCGTCACCTCGCGGAGCCCAAGGAGGCGGTGCGGGTGGCCGAGGAGTCCTTCGCTTCGGTGCACGTTGTCGCTCTGATGCGGAACCAGACCACTCCCCCGCCCTTCCTGGCCGCAGCTCGGCCGTCCTTCGCGCCGCCGTGAGCCCTGGCGCCGTGACGGAGATCGCCGTCTCTCCCGATCCCGAGCGCAGGGTCGCCACGAAGCGTGATCGACGCGGGCCAACGAGGCCACGCTGTGGAGAACCGGCCCAGACTCGCAAACACGGTGACGGCGACCCCACGCAGCGCGGAACCGGCCCAGGTTCGACACCTTGGTGACGACGACCGCACGCAGCGTGGAACCCGCCCAGATTCGACACCTTGGTGACGGCCACCGCACGCTCGGTAGCGAGGCGGCGCTGCTCGGTCAGGCGATGACGAGCTCGTGGGCCGCGCGCGACGCGGCGAGGTAGATCTCCTCGGGCGACATCTCCGCCGTCTCGACCACCACCCCGTCGTACTCGACGCCCTTGTGATCCCAGACCTCGCCGGGTCCGATGGCGATCACGTTCGGCCAGCGCTCCCCCAGCTCGTCGAGGGCTGTTCGGGCGTCGGCGACCCGGCGCACTGGCACGCCGGTCGGGCGGATGCCGTCGAGGTGCACCGCCGGGATGTCGTTCGCCTCGGCGTGAGCATTCAACCAGTCGGCGATCTCGGCCGACATCCGGTAGGCGGTGTCCATCACGGCCATCTCGGCGCCGGCGAGCCGGGCCGCCCGTTCGAGCCCGATGCCGTGCTCGGCCGAGCGCTGCGCATCGTCGCCGACCATGGTCACGCCATCGGCCCGACGAAGCACCGAGCGCAGTGCGAGCAGCGAAAGGTCCTGTGCCTCGTCGACGATCACGTGCGAGTACTTGGCGGGCACCCCCTCGAACCGGGCCCGGATCTCGTCGTGCAGCGCACCCGCCGGCTCGGGTTCCTCGGCGAGCCACCGATCGACGAGATCAGGCGGTGCGCCGAGGTCGTCGAGCACCGATCGGCGCCGCAACCGTTGCCACACCTGGCGCACGGTCGCTGCCGGGAAGACCTTGCTGGTCGCCTTCGACGCCTCGGCCCGACTGACCTCGCAGCGCCGAGCGACCGCGCCGACGAACAGGTTCCGGCGATCCCGCCATGGAAGCGGTGACGTCGCGAAACGCTCTACCAGGTCGCTCACCTCGTCGACCTTCAGCCTCGTCAGCCCGACCTGGATCGGCGCGGGTTCGGGGAGCGACGACTCGAGCCGATCGAGCACGTCGACCCACCGCTCGTCGTGACCCGCCGGCGTCGTCTCGCCCATCAGCCGATCGAACGTGACCTGGAGGATGCGCGTCTCGCCCAGTGTCGGCAGCACCGTCGCCACGAACCGTAGGAACCGGTCGCTCGGTCCGAGCACGAGGATGCGCTCGGCCGTGACGCGGGTGTCGTGATAGACGAGCCAGGCCGCCCGGTGCAGTCCGACGACCGTCTTGCCGGTGCCCGGTCCACCCCGCACCACCAGACGATCGCGGGGCGGGAGGCGGACGAGCCGGTCCTGTTCGGACTGGAGGGTGGCGACCGCCGCCTTCATCGTCTCGCCACGGCTACGCGACAACTCGGCCATGAGCGGCGACGAGCCCGACACCTCTCCACTCGCGAAGTCCTCGACCATCAGGTCGTCGATGCAGCCCACGTAGCTCACGCGGCGCTGGAGTCCGTGCGGATCGTCGAAGTTCGCTTGATAGAAGGCCGCGGCGAACGGGGTGCGCCAGTCGACGACGAGTTGATCACCGGCGCCGTCGTCGATGCCGTACAGCCCGATCCGCCAAGCGTGGTCGTCGTCGATGCGTCCGAAGGTCACCAGTTCCTGGCGCATCTTCTCGATCGCGCCCCGCACGACGGCGTCGATGTACTCGTCGGCGACGGCGTCGGCTCCGCCGAGTTCGGGAAGCGCGGCGATCCCCGAGAGCTTGTCGATCTTCGCCCGGACGGCCTCGCGGGCATGCAGGAGCGAAGCCCGCTCACCCTCGAGGCTCAGCCCGGACACGTCGTGCGCGCCGGCCATAGGGCGCACGACCCTAGGCCAGCCGAAACCCAACGCGCTTGCCCGACGACAGGATCGACCGATAGGCAAGCCATCGCATGCAGGCGGACATCGAACTCATCGTGACCGACCTCGACGGCACGCTGTGGGAGCTGCCGGCATCGACACCCGAGGTCACGAGAACAGCGCTCGCCACGGTGCTTGCAGGCGAGGTCCCCCTCCTCGTGGCCACCGGACGCCGCGTCGCCTCGACCCGCGCTCCGCTCGCCGATCTCGGGGTGGCGCCGCCCGCCATCTGCCTGAACGGCGCCCTCGGCCTCGACCTGACGACCGACGATCGCTTCCATGTCGGCGGCTTCAGCGCGGCCGACGCGGCAACCGTCCTGTCGGTGTTCTCGAACCACGGCGTCGACCCCTGTGTGTACGTGAACCGCGACGGCCCGTCGGTGTTCGTGAGTGCGACCCCGTCGACCCACCCCGATCACCTCCGCGGCTTCGGAACCGACGTCGGGGTGGCTGCCCTCGACGACGTGATCGGAACCGACACCGTCCTCGGCTTCTCCGTCCTCGGGGTCGACCAAGCGGTGGCCGAAGCGCTCGGCCTCGACCTGGCGGGTCTGGCCTCACCCCACACCGATGTCGATCGTCAGTACGGCGGCTTCTCGTTCACCGTGGCTCCGCCGACTGGATCGAAGTGGGACGGCATCGCGGCCTTCTGCGCTCGCGAGGGCCTCGACGCCTCGTCGGTGCTCGTGATGGGAGACGGACCCAACGACCTCGAGATGCTGGGGGCCGCAGCCGTGGCCGTCGTCCCCGAGGACGCTCACGTCGACGCGCTCGCCCTCGCTGACCACGTCATCGGCCGCGCATCGCTCGGCGGCTGGGCCGAGATCCTCGATCTGCTCGACCGGGTGTAGACACACGGCGTGCACCCCACCGCCGCCGACCTCGTCGACCGACTCCACCTCGAACCTCACCCCGAGGGTGGTTGGTACGTCGAGACATGGCGCGATGCGCCGGCCGACGGCTCGCGTGGCGCCGGCACCGCCATCCACTTCCTTCTCAATGCCGGCGAGGTGTCGCACTGGCACCGGGTCGACGCGGCCGAACTGTGGCACTTCCACCTCGGGGCGCCACTCATGCTGTCGATCGCCGAGTCGGATGGTTCTCGGCCCGTCGAGCACCGGCTGGGCCTGGACCTCCGCGCCGGCGAGCGCCCCACGTTGGTCGTGCCCGTCGGCCAGTGGCAGTCGGCCCGCAGCAGCGGCGACTTCACCCTCGTGAGCTGCACGGTGTCGCCGGCCTTCGAGTTCGACGGCTTCGAACTCGCTGCACCCGACTTCGAGCCCGGACCTCAGGATCCTTCGTAGGCTTCGCGCACCTCGTTCAGCCGCTTCCGCGCGCCTCGGTGCTCGCTGCCGGCCGCGACCGCGACGAGCGAGTCCGGGGATTCGTGCCCGAACCAGATCGACACATCCTGTCGGACCGCATCGCGGAGCTCCTTCGGGACCCGTACCTGCACCTCCGCAGTCCCACCGTCATCTCCGGCGGGGCGCCGGCACGCAGCCCTGTCACGGTCGGGGTCGATCTCCTCGACCGTGCCATGCCACCATCGCCACACGATGGCGGGCGGGCTGGCGGCGACGTCGACCGCGACCAGATCGTCCCGGCGAATGCGGATGGTGTCGCGCACGGCCGATCCGTAGGAGACACGTTCGACGACGTCG
The DNA here is from genome assembly GCA_035529695.1 of Acidimicrobiales bacterium. Taxonomy (GTDB): domain Bacteria; phylum Actinomycetota; class Acidimicrobiia; order Acidimicrobiales; family Salinilacustritrichaceae; genus DATKWD01. The sequence goes on from DATKWD010000016.1 coordinate 34,928, forward strand.
CCGTCGAGATAGACGACCTCGCAGCCGTCGGGGTGGCCGGCGCGGACTCGTGCGAGTTGGAGGTCCATGGCTTCTGATCCTTCGCTTTCGATGGGTTCGTGGGGGCGGAGTCGGTCAGCAAGCGAGCGGTGGGCCGCGCGGAGGGTCGACGACACGGTGCTTCTCGAGACACCCATGCGCACGGCGATGTCGGCCTCGGTGAGGCCGGCCGAGTGGCGCAGTTCGATGGCCTCGCGCTGTCGGGACGGGAGGTGCTCGATCAGCACCGCCAGCCCCTCGAACGACACCGCTGCGGAAGGCTCGCCGCGGTCGCCTCCGACGAGATCGGCCTCCTGGCGCCGCCGGCGGAACGTCCGCCGGGCCGCGTTGACTGCGACGGTGTACACCCACCCGGTCGGCGACTCGAGGTCGGCCACGCGGTCCCACCGGGCAACGGCTCGGGCGAACGCCTCGTCGACGGCGTCATCGGCGACATCGGTGTCGGCCACGGCACGGGCCACCGCGTCGACCAGGGTGGGGCGGGTTGCTCGGTACCAGGGTTCGATGTCCAGCTTCATCACCCCTTCAAGTCACGGGACCCGCCAAAATGCCGACTCGGCGTCAGGGACGCAGGTGCAGCGAATCATGCCGATCCGAACGTACCCGCGCTCCCCGACGTTGACATTCCCGTCCGATGACGGCACGCTGGTGTCCGTGACCCGGTTCCAGGACCTTCTTCTTCTGACGTAGGCGACCACCGCCATAGGTGTTCGCCGAACCTCCTGCGCTCGAAAGAGCCGGGAGGTTCTTCAGTTTTCAGGCCCGAAACCGAGCCACCCCCGACCAACCCGAGAGGAAATCAGCAGATGCCCCCGCAACCTGCCCAGCCGAAGACGATGCCGTTCGAGAAGTACGTGCCGTTCCTTCCGCTCCCTCTCTCGGTCGACCGCCGCTGGCCAGACCAGCGGATCACCAAGGCGCCGCTGTGGTGCAGCGTCGACCTGCGCGACGGAAACCAGGCGCTCATCGATCCGATGGACCCCAGTCGCAAGCGGCAGATGTTCATGACCCTGGTCGCCATGGGCTTCAAGGAGATCGAGGTCGGCTTCCCGTCGGCCAGCCAGCCCGACTTCGACTTCTGTCGTCACCTGATCGAAGAGGACCTGATCCCCGATGACGTGACGATCCAGGTGCTCACCCAGTCGCGGCCCGAGCTGATCGAGCGCACCTACGAGGCCATCGCCGGCGCACCCAAGGCGATCGTCCACTTCTACAACTCGACGTCGGTGCTCCAGCGCCGGGTGGTGTTCGGTCTCGACAAGCCGGGCATCACCGACATCGCCGTGAACGCGGCGAAGTTGTGCCGCAAGCTCGAAGAAACCGTGCCGGACACCAAGGTGCTCTACGAGTACTCCCCCGAGAGCTTCACCCAGACCGAGATCGACTACGCCGTCGAGATCTGCGCCGAGGTCACCGACGCCATCGACCCCGGCAGCGACGAGAAGCTGATCCTCAACCTGCCGGCCACGGTCGAGATGTACACACCGAACATCTACGGCGACGTCATCGAGTACTTCCATCGCAACATCCCCAACCGCGACAAGATCGTCCTGTCACTCCACCCCCACAACGACCGTGGGTGTGCGGTGGCTGCGGCCGAATTCGGCGTCATGGCCGGTGCCGATCGCGTCGAGGGCACCTTGTTCGGCAACGGCGAGCGAACGGGCAACGTCGACATCGTCACCCTGGCGCTCAACCTGTTCAGTCAGGGGGTCGACCCCGAGATCGACCTGACCGACATCGACCGCATCCGTCGGGTCGCCGAGTACTGCAACCGCCTGCCGGTCCATCCGCGTCACCCCTACGCCGGCGACCTCGTCTACACCGCCTTCTCAGGCAGCCACCAGGACGCCATCAAGAAGGGCATGTCGGCGCTCGACGACGACTACGAGATGTGGGAGGTCCCGTACCTGCCCATCGACCCGATGCACGTCGGTCGGTCGTACGAAGCCGTGATCCGGGTCAACAGCCAGTCGGGCAAGGGCGGCGTGGCGTTCATCATGGAGTCCGAGTTCGGGCTCCACCTCCCGCGACGCCTGCAGATCGAGTTCTCGAAGTCGATCCAGCACGTGACCGAGAACACGGGGACCGAGATCTCGCCCGTCGAGATGTGGGACCGGTTCGAGGAGATCTACCTCGGCGACGGACGGGTCGAGCTCCGAGCCCAGGAGGTCACCACCGACGACGACACGGCCACGATCACCGCACAGATCTCGGTCGGCGGCGAGCCGACCACCGTCCACGGCGAGGGAAACGGTCCGATCGCCGCGTTCGTCGACGCGCTGCGCCGCGAACTCGACATCGAGATCGACATCCTCGACTACAGCGAGCACGCCGCGAGCGCGGGATCCGACGCGGTCGCCGTGGCCTACGTCGAGGTCCAGGCACCCGACGGCTCGATCTGCTGGGGCGTCGGCCGGCACAGCAGCATCCTCGCGGCCTCGCTGCGAGCGGTGATCTCGGCGGTCAACCGCATCGCCGTGAACCCCATGACCACGATCCCATGAGATGAGCCTGCAACTCAGCCGCATCGTCCTGTCGGGAGAGGCGGACACGTGGAGCGACGCCGGCTTCATCGTGTCCGACGACGCGACGCTGCGCATCGGGACGACCGTGCTCGAACTCATCGACGATGCGGACCGGCCCGGGATCGTCACACTGCATCTCGACGGGCTGACCGCCATCGACGATGTCGACGGTCTGCCGCTGCGTCACTCCGACTCACCGGCGATCGCCGCGGACGACCTGCTCGTCCATCCCAACGGCGTGATCGCCATCGATCACGTCGTGGTCCTGACCCCCGAGCTCGACCGGACCGCCGACGCGCTCGCGGCTGCCGGCTTCGAGCTGCGGCGTCGGCGCGACGCCGAGCGGGACGGGCACGAGGTCCACCAGCTCTTCTACTGGCTCGGCGACGTGATCCTCGAGGTCGTCGAGGATCAGCGGATCGCATCCGATGCGCCTGCGTCGGTGTGGGGTCTGGCGCTCACGGTCGGCGATCTCGACGTCACGGCGGCGGTGCTCGGCCCGCTGATGAGCGACCCGAGGGCGGCCGTGCAGCCCGATCGCCGCATCGCGTCGCTCAGACGCGACGCGGGCCTGTCGGTCCCGATCGCCTTCATGACCCCTCACGTCTCGGCCGACTGACCTAGGGTCCCGCGCCCATGCTCGACCACGTCTTCCACGACGCCATCGGGGCGCTGCGGTCCGCACTCGAGTCTGCGCTTCTCGAACGCCAAGCGTTCGAGGAGCGGTTCCAGGCCGACGTGTTGCTCGGCGACCTCAGTTGGGAGACCAGCTACGGACTGCCCGGCGAGGGCTGGCCTCCTCGGGTGCGCGCCGACCTGACGCTCGAGTGGCCCACCTGGGCGCAGACCGCCTACCGGTCCTGGTACCTGGGGAGTGGCCTCGACGAGGGGCCACGGATCGAGATCGAGCTCGTGCTCAGGGTGCAACGCCTGACCGACTCGCCGTCGCCCGAGCGCATCCTCGGGGTGCTCCCGGCCGAGAGCCCCTTGGTCGGGACCGAGCCGCTCGAGCGCACCTCGGTCACGGTCGAGACGGTGTACGGCCGCGACCTCGGGCCGGCCAGCTTCGCCATCGAGGTGGGCTACGAAGGTTCGTACGAGCTCGACGACGACACCCTCGAGGACGGGTCGATCCTCGACGCCCACTTCGGCGCGATGGGAGGATGGATCACGTCCACCCTCGTGCGACTCGGCGATCTGTCCCTCGACTACGCACCCGACGACACGCACGACTGAACGCCTGAACAAGGGAGCTCCGATGTCAGATGTCCTGTTGACCGACGTGAGCGATCGCATCGCCACGCTCACCCTGAACCGACCCCAGGCCCGCAACGCTCTGAGCCGAGAGCTGCGCAAGGCGATCTGGAAGACCTTCACCGAACTCGAGGCCGACGACACCGTCGACGTGATCATCCTCACCGGCGCCGATCCGGGCTTCTGCGCCGGCCTCGACCTCAAGGAACTCGCCTCCGGCGACGATGCACTCGGCGACACCGGTGCCACCGGGTCCACCTCGTTCCACCGGGGGCCGATGCCTCCGATGAGCAAGCCCGTCATCGGTGCCGTCAACGGTGTGGCCATCACCGGTGGATTCGAGCTCGCACTCGCCTGCGACTTCCTGATCGCCGGCGAGCACGCCCGCTTCGCGGACACCCACGCCCGGGTCGGGATCATGCCCGGGTGGGGTCTCACGGTCGAACTGCCCGAAGCGATCGGGATTCGCCGCGCCCGCGAGCTGAGCTTCACCGGGAACTTCCTCGACGCGCAGACCGCATGCGAGTGGGGACTGGTCAATCGGGTCGTCCCGCACGACGACCTGCTCCCCACGGCCCGGGCACTGGCGGCCGACATCGTGAGCAACGACGCGGCGGCGGTCCGCCGCGTGCGCCAGACGTACCACGAGGGCTCGCTCGCCACGGGAGCCGATGCGTGGCAGATCGAGGGACGCGCGGCCGGTGAGTGGCAGGCCTCGGGCGTCGATCCGGGCGAGATCGAGAAGCGCCGGCAGCAGGTCACCGCCAGAGGTCGCGCTCAAGTCTGACGCGGTGCCCTTGCCTGTTGCGCGGGCCGGTCGATTACGGTCTTCGACGTCGGACACGCACCTGTGCGCCGGCGTTTCACATCTCCAGGAGGAACCCCTGTGCTTCAGCGACGCTGGCTTCGGCTGCTCGCGGTATTGCTCGGTCTGACGTTGATTGCCGCAGCTTGCGGCAGTGACAGTGACAGCGACGGCGACACCTCGACAACTGAGTCTGAAAACATCGACCCGACCGACACGGAGTCGTCCCAGGTCTCACTCGACGACCGCTGCCAAGAGGCGAAGGATCGTGGCGTCGAGGCGCCCGACGGCTTCACCGTTCGGCTGATCACCGACATCGGCAAGATCGACGACCGCACGTTCAACCAGTTCGCCTACGAGGGCATGCAGGCAGCCGAAGAGTGCTTCGGCTTCGAGACCTCCTTCATCGAGACCCAGTCCGAGGCCGACTACGCCGCCAACATCGCGACGTCGCTCGAGGGTGACCCCGATGCGATCGTCACGGTCGGATTCCTGCTGGCCACCGACACGCTCGCTGCCGCAGAAGCCAACTCCGAAGTGAGCTTCATCGGCGTCGACCAGTTCCAGCCCGAATTCCCGCCGAACTACATCGGCGTGCAGTTCCGCGAAGACGAAGGCGGCTTCCTCGCAGGCGTCGCCGCAGCGCAGCTGAGCGAGACCGGAGTCATCGGTGTCGTCGGTGGCCGTGAAGACGTGCCCCCCGTGGTCCGTTACGTGAACGCCTTCGAGACCGGTGCCAAGTCGGTCAACCCCGACATCACCGTCCTGTCGATCTACAACGAGTCGTTCAACGACCCCGCCAAGGGTGCCTCTGACGCCGAGCAGTTCATCGGCGACGGTGCCGACGTCATCTTCGGCGCCGGTGGACCGACCGGTTCGGCAGGCGTCGTGAAGGCGACCGAGCAGGGCCTCTGGGGCATCGGCGTCGACCAGGACGAGTACTTCTCGACCTTCGACGGTGGCGCGGCTCCCGGCTCGGAGTTCCTCGCCACCTCGGCCATCAAGCGAGTCGACCTGTCCGTGTTCGACAACATCGTGGCGCTCCTCGAGGGCACCTTCGAGGGCGGACTGTTCACCCTGACCGCCGAGAACGGTGGCATCACCTACGCACCGCCGCACGACGCGGCCGTGCCTGACGGCTTCGAGGCCAAGCTCGAAGAGACCCGCCAGGGACTCGCCGACGGCACCATCGACATCGGCGTCGACCCGGTCACCGGCCTGCCGACCTAGCAGACCCAGCGTTCAGTTGAAGGCCCCGTGCTCGTCACCGAGCGCGGGGCCTTCTTCATTCGCGTGGCAGAATCAGCCTCGTGGGTGAAGCCGGCAACGTTCCCGTCCTCCAAGCGCGGGGCATCACCAAGGAGTTCCCCGGCGTCATCGCGAACGAGGACGTCGACTTCGCCCTGAACCAGGGCGAGATCCATTGCCTGCTCGGCGAGAACGGAGCCGGCAAGAGCACGCTGATGAACGTGCTCTTCGGCCTGTACCAGCCGACGAGGGGCGAGATCCTGGTGCGCGGGCAGTCGGTGTCGTTCTCGAGTTCGGCAGATGCGATCGCGCTCGGGATCGGGATGGTGCACCAGCACTTCCAGCTGATCCCGGTGTTCACGGTGGCCGAGAACGTGGTGCTCGGCGACGAGATCACCAACGGCCCCCTCCTCGACATGACCACCGCACGAGCACGCATCGTCGAGATCGCCGAGCGCTACGGCCTCGACGTCGACCCCGACGCACTGGTCGGCGACCTGTCGGTCGGTGAGCAACAACGGGTGGAGCTCGTCAAGGCGCTGTTCAGAGAGGCCGAGATCCTCATCCTCGACGAGCCGACCGCGGTGCTGACCCCCGGTGAGGTCGACGAGTTCTTCGAGGTCGTGAAGAGCCTGGTCGACAAGGGCAAGTCCATCGTGTTCATCACCCACAAGCTCCGCGAGGTCCTCGCAGTCGCCGACCGCATCACCGTGTTGCGCAACGGCCGCACCGTGGGATCAGCCGATCCGAAGGAGTCGACGGCCCAGACGCTCGCCAACCTCATGGTCGGTCGTGACGTCACCTTCGAGGTCGACAAGAAACCGGCCGAGGTGGGCAGACCGCGGCTCGAGATCCACAACCTGGTGGTGACCGACGAGCGAGGCCTCGTCGCATGCGACGACGTGAACCTCACGGTGCGCGCCGGCGAGATCTACGGCGTTGCCGGCGTCCAGGGCAACGGCCAGCGAGAGCTCGTCGAGGCCGTCACCGGGATGCGGCACGCCGACTCCGGAACGGTCCAGGTCGACGGGGTCGACATCACGCGGGCGAACCCGCGCGAGGTGTTCGGTCTCGGCGTCGGACACGTCCCCGAGGACCGCAACCGCCATGGCCTCGTGGGCGCGTTCAGCATCGCCGACAATCTGGTGCTCAACAGCTACCACCGCCCCCCGTTCCGCAAGGGCTTCGTTCGGCAGACCGCCGCCATCGACCAGAACGCGACCGAGCTGATCGAGCGCTACGACGTCCGCACTCCCGGCATCGACGTTGCCGTTTCGACGCTGTCGGGCGGCAACCAACAAAAGGTGATCATCGCCCGAGAGCTGGCCGGCGACGACGCAGTGTTGATCGTCGCCCAACCGACCCGAGGTCTCGACGTCGGCTCGATCGAGTTCATCCACTCGCGGATCGTCGAGATGCGCGACAACGGGGCTGCGGTGTTGCTGGTCTCCGCAGAACTCGACGAGATCCTGTCGCTGTCCGATCGGATCGGCGTCCTCTACCGGGGCAAGCTGGCCGGCGAGTACGACCGGGCCGACACCGACCGCGAGCAACTCGGCCTGGTGATGGCCGGCGGAGCCGGGACATGAGCGACGACACGGGCAGTGACGACACGGGCAGTGACGGCGCGAAGTCGAGCGCAGCCGCCGAGCTCAAGAAGACCTTCGACATCCAGCCGGTCCTGGTGCCCTTCCTGGCCATCGTGCTCGCCGTGTTCATCGGAGGCATCTTGATCGCGGCCATCGGCGACAACCCGTTCGAGGCCTACTGGGCGCTGCTCCGGGGCATGTGGGGCAGTCCCGACCGCATCGCCAGCTCGTTGGCGAGGTCGGCTCCGTTCATCGGTGCGTCGCTCGCCGTGGCGTTCGCCTTCCGCGCCGGGTTGTTCAACATCGGCGCCGAGGGCCAGCTCCTCATCGGGGCCACCGCGACTGCGTGGGTGGGCACGTGGGCGATGTTCGGCGACACGCCCGGCATCATCCTCGTCCCGCTCCTGCTCGTGGCCGGCACCGTGGGCGGGCTGATCTGGGGCGGGATCCCGGGTGTGCTCAAGGCCCGAACCGGGGCCCACGAAGTCATCGTCACCATCATGCTCAACAACATCGCGGCGCTCTACGTGCGCTACCTCGTCAGCTCGCAGGACCCGATCATCCTCCGCGACGAGGGCGCCAGCGTTCCCCGGACCGCCTCGGTGCCCTCCGGGGCCCGGCTTCCGAAGATCGTCGACATCGAGCCGCCCCTGCACAGCGGGATCATCATCATGATCGTGCTGTGCTTCGTGGTCGCGTTCCTGGTCAACAAGACCCCGTTCGGCTTCGAGATCCGCACCGTCGGAACGAATCCCGACGCGGCGAAGTACGCCGGAATGGGGGTGAACCGGACCATCATCCTGGTGATGGCGCTGTCGGGCGCCTTCGCCGGACTGGCGGGGTCGACCGAGATCCTCGGCACGAGCGGCTTCCTCAGCCCGGGGGTGTTCGTGGCGATCGGATTCGACTCGATCGCGATCGCCCTGCTCGCTCGAGCCAATCCGTACGGCATCATCCCTGCCGCCATCCTCTGGGGCTCGATGCTCTCGGGCGCCGGCCTGATGCAGCAGGAAACGGGGCTGTCGGTCGACGCCGTGCGCATCGTGCAGGCGCTCGTGCTGCTGTTCGTCGCGGCCGACGTGATCGTCCGCACGGTGTTCCGCATCAAGCGCGGGAAGCTTGGCGCCTTCGAGACGACGAACATCACCTCGGGCTGGGGCGGTGGGACATGAAGATCGAACAGCGCAGGACCATCGGAGTCCTCTTCGGGATCCTCGGCATCGTGCTCGTCGGCGCGGTCGCCCCGAATCTCGATTCGGCCAGCCGCGCGTTCACGTTCGAGAAGCCGCCCCAACCGGCGACGTTGTCGTTCACCCCATCGGTGCTCGTCATCGCCATCGGCATCATCTTCATCCTCACCGCCGTCAGCACCTTCGCGGGGCCACGGGCCGAACGCTGGTCGAAGATCGCGCTCGGCACGTCGGCCGTGTTGTTCCTCCCCCTCATCGTGATCATCGGCCTCGCCCTGTCGACTTCGACCAGTACCAACGTGATCCAGTTGATGGTCGAGTCGTTGCGCCTGGGGACCCCGATCGCGCTCGGCGCGATGGCCGGGCTGTGGTGCGAACGCGCAGGTGTGGTCAACATCGCCATCGAGGGGATGATGCTCGCCTCGGCCGGGGTCGGATTCACCATCTACGCGACCATGGGCGACGCCAATCAGACGAGCTGGCTCTGGATCTCGATCGGATGCGCCGTGCTCACCGGTGGCCTCATCGCCGCGCTGCACGCCGTCGTGTCGGTGTCGTTCCGCGTCGATCAGATCATCTCAGGTGTGGTCATCAACCTGTTGGCGATCGGCGTGACGGGCTTTCTCCGCTCTGAGCTGATCGTTCCGTCGGGGTCCACCTCGGGCGTCCCGACCTCGAACATCGCGCTGCCCCTGTTGTCGAGCCTGCCGGTCGTCGGCGATCAGGTGTTCACGAACAAGCCCATCTTCTTCTCGATGTTCGTCGTGGTCACCCTCAGCTGGTTCATCCTGTGGAGGACTCGCTTCGGTCTGCGAATCCGGTCGGTCGGCGAGAACCCGCACGCAGCCGAGACCCTCGGCGTCAACGTCATCAAGATGCGCTATCAGGCGGTGATCGTCGGCGGGTTGATCGCCGGCCTCGCCGGCGCCTGGTTCTCGATGGAATCGCAGGGCGGCTTCCAGGACAACATGACCAACGGCGCCGGCTTCATCGCGCTGGCCGCCCTCATCTTCGGCAAGTGGCGGCCGAGCACCGCGTTCCTCGGCGCCATGCTGTTCGGCTTCACCCGGGCCCTGGGGTCACGCCTGCAGATCCTCGGCGTCGAGGTCGGCGACTTCGAGATCCCCAGCGAGCTCTGGCAGTCGCTGCCGTTCGTCGTGACCATCATCGTCGTGGCCGGCGCCGTCGGCCGGGCCATGCCCCCGGCCGCCGACGGGGTGCCGTACGAGCCCAGCCGATGAACACCCCATGACCGACCCGGTCGACTGGGACGAGCTGTTCGCCGCCGCACGCGAGGTTCGCCACCGCGCCTATGCGCCCTACTCGCGCTTCCCGGTCGGTGCTGCCGGACTCGTCGACGACGGCCGCCTCGTCACCGGATGTAACGTCGAGAACGCCAGCTACGGGCTCTCGTTGTGCGCAGAGTGCTCGATGGTCTCGTCCCTCCACGGCAGCGGGGGTGGCCGTCTGGTCGCGGTCGCCTGCGTCGGACCCGACGGCGAACCCGTCACCCCGTGCGGCCGCTGCCGCCAGATCCTGTCCGAGCACGCGGTGACCGGCGCCGAGGTGAACCGAACACCCATCACCGAACTGCTGCCCGACGCGTTCGGTCCCGACGACCTGACCTGAAGGACAATCGACGACATGGCAACTGACATCCTCGACGTGATCTGCACCAAGCGAGACGGAGGTGCGCTGTCCGACGAGCAGATCGAGTTCTTCCTCGCGGGCTACGAGGCGGACACCATCGCTGACGAGCAGGCATCGGCTCTGCTCATGGCCATCGTCTTCCGCGGGATGAACGAACGAGAGCTGGCGACCTGGACCCAATGCATGATCGACAGCGGGAGTCGGGTCGATCTGTCGGGCCTCAGCCGACCGACCGTCGACAAGCACTCGACCGGTGGCGTGGGTGACAAGGTCTCGCTGATCATCGCGCCGATGATCGCTGCCTGCGGGGCAGCGATGCCCCAGGTGGCCGGCCGTGGGCTCGGTCACACCGGTGGCACCCTCGACAAGCTCGAAGCCATCTCGGGCTTTCGCTCGCAGCTCCCCAACGACGAGTTCTTGGCCATCGTCGAACGGGTCGGCTGTGTCATGGCCGGTCCCGCTGACGACCTGGCACCCGCCGACCGCCGTCTCTATGCGCTTCGCGACGTCACCGGCACCGTCGAGTCGATTCCACTGATCTCGTCGTCGATCATGTCGAAGAAGGTCGCCTCGGGCACCAAGGCGCTCGTCCTCGACGTCAAGATCGGGTCGGGGGCATTCCTGCCCGAGATCGACCGTGCCCGCCTGCTCGCCCGCACGATGTGCGGGATCGGCGAATCACAGGGAGTGCGCACCGTTGCGCTCCTCACCGACATGGACGCGCCGCTCGGTCATGCCGCCGGCAACGCCGTCGAGGTCGCCGAGTCGCTCGAAGTCCTCGCCGGACGCGGCCCACGCGACCTCATCGACGTGACCCTCGCGCTGGCGAAGGAGATGCTCGATCTGGTCGGCATCGACGCCGACCCGGCCGCCACCCTCTCCGACGGGTCGGCGCTTCGCACCTTCGAGGCGATGGTCGACGCCCAGGGCGGCGATCTCAGCGTGCCGATGGCGACCGCATCGAGCCGACACCTCGTCACCGCACCACGTTCGGGCGTCGTGCAGCGAGTCGACGCACGAGCCGTTGGGGTGTGCACGTGGCGCCTCGGCGCAGGTCGCACCCAGAAGGAGGACGACGTGTCGATGAGCGCCGGCGTCATGACCCTCGCCAAGCCGGGCGACGAGGTCGTCGCGGGCGACACCGTCCTCGAGCTCCACATCGACGACCCTTCCCGGCTCGATGGCGCACTGGCGGCTCTCGAGGACGCCGTGGTGATCGGCGACACGCCGCCCGTGCCGCGACCCCTGGTCGCCGAGCGCATCACCGCCGATAGCGTCATCACATGACGACCCTGACGCCAGCGGAGATCACCAGAGCGCCCAAGGTGCTCCTCCACGATCACCTCGACGGTGGGCTGCGTCCCCAGACGGTCATCGATCTCGCCGCCGAACACGGATACGACGCACTTCCCTCCACCGACGTCGAGGAGCTCGCAGCCTGGTTCCACTCCGGCGCCGACCGGCGTGACCTCGACCTCTACCTCGAGACGTTCCAGCACACCGTCGGCGTGATGCAGCACGGCGACGCGCTGCGCCGAGTGGCCGCCGAGTGTGCCGCCGACCTCGCCGACGACGGCGTGGTGTACGCCGAGGTGCGCTTCGCCCCCGAGCTCCACCTCCAGGCAGGCCTCACCCTCGACGAGGTCGTCGAATCGGTCCTGGCGGGGTTCGAGGAGGGTTCGGCCGGGAGACCGATCGAGATCGGCACGCTCATCACCGCGATGCGACACGCCGCCAACTCGACCGAGATCGCCGATCTCGCCATCGCGTTCCGCGACGACGGCGTCGTCGGTTTCGACATCGCCGGCAGCGAGGCGGGCAACCCACCGACGCGGCATCTCGCGGCGTTCCAGAAGGTGGCCCAGGCGAACTTCCACATCACCATCCATGCGGGCGAGGCCTTCGGGCTCCCGTCGATCTGGGAAGCCGTACAGATCTGCGGCGCCGAGCGGCTCGGCCACGGGGTGCGCATCGTCGACGACATCGAGATCGACGCCGACGGCAACGTCTCGCTGGGTCGTCTCGCGAGCTTCGTCCGTGACCGGCGGGTCCCCCTCGAGATGTGCCCGACCTCCAACGTCAACACCGGGGTGGCGGCCAGCATCGCCGAGCATCCGATCGGGCTGCTCCGGCGCCTGCGCTTCCGCGTCACCGTCAACACCGACAACCGGCTGATGAGCGACGTGAGCATGTCGTCGGAGTTCGCTGCGCTGACCGAGGCTTTCGGCTACGACTGGACCGACTTCGAGTGGCTGACCGTGAACGCCATGAAGAGCTCGTTCTGGCCCTTCGACAAGCGGCTCCGCCTCATCAACGAGGTGATCAAGCCCGGCTATGCCGCACTGAAGGCGTCGGCGATCGGCACCAGCGCCTAGCGACCCAGGATCGCTCGGCTCTTCGACGCGCCGATCCGGGTCGCACCGGCTGCGATCATGGCCTCGGCCGTCGCCCGGTCACCGATGCCGCCCGAGGCCTTCACGCCGAGGCGCCCGCCGACGGCCCCGTGCATGGCTGCCACGGCCTCGAGAGTGGCACCGCCCGTGGGATGGAAGCCGGTCGAGGTCTTGACGTAGTCGGCCCCGGCCGCCGCGGCCACCTCGCAGGCACGCACGATCGTGTCGATGTCCCAGAGTCCGGTCTCGAGGATCACCTTGAGGACCACGCCGGGCGACGCGTCGCGTACCGACGCGATGTCTGCCTCGACGATCGCCCAGTCGGCCGCGGCGATGGCACCGAGACGGGCCACCATGTCGAGTTCGGTCGCCCCGTCGGCAATCGCCTGCGCCGCCTCGGTTGCCTTGACGATCGAGGGGTGCGCCCCCGACGGGAAGCCGATCACCGTCGCCAGGCCGATGGTTCCGGCGATCTGGGCGTGGACCGCACGGACGTGGACCGGTGAGACACACACCGCGGCAACCGCGAGTTCGACGGCCTCGGCAGCCACGGCCTCGACCTGATCGGGGGTCGCCTCGGGCTTGAGAAGCGTGTGGTCGATCTTGCTGGCGAGCTCGGTGGAGTCCATGTCGTGTCATCATGCCCTGATGCAGACCACGGTCGTCGATCATCCGCTCGCAGCCCAGCTCCTGACCCTGCTCCGCGACGAGGCAACCGGGCGCGGCCAGTTCCGTCAGGCGCTCGATGACCTGTCGATGATGTTGATCTACGAGGCAACACGCGACCTCGCCACGACACCGATCCTGGTCGAGACGCCCCTGGCACCTGCGGCGGGCGTCGTGGTCGACGAACCACCGTTGGTGGTTCCGGTGCTGCGGGCCGGCCTGGGCATGATGGGCGCCGCGCAACGGCTGCTGCCGTTCACGGCCACCGGCTACATCGGTGTGGCACGCAACGAGACGACGCTCCAGCCCGAGCCCTACATGAACTCGGTGCCCGACGACCTGGACGGCCGGCCCGTCCTCGTGCTCGATCCGATGCTGGCCACCGGAGGGTCGCTCGAGTTCACCTGCCGGATCCTGGCCGAGCACGGCGCAGGCACCCAGATCGCCGTCTGCGTCCTCGCCGCTCCCGAGGGCATCTCACGGCTGCGCGGGTGCGGACTCGTCGCACACCTGGTGACCGCCGCCATCGACGAGCGGCTCAACGAAGACGCGTACATCGTGCCGGGCCTCGGTGATGCCGGCGACCGGCAGTTCGGGACCGCCTGATCAGCTGACCAGCGCGGTGACCGCATCGCTCAGCAACGCCAGCCTCGCACGGGCGCGTTCACGGGCCGCAGCGACCTCGGTCCCCGGTGGCTCGACCGCCTCGAGATAGCACTTGAGCTTCGGTTCGGTCCCGCTCGGCCGCAGGACGACTCGACCGCCCTCGACGTCGAACGCCAAGCCGTTGGTCGGCGGAAGCCGAGCACCGAGCGCGAGGTCTTCCATCGAGACCACCGAGATCCCGGCCAGGTGCTTCGGGGGGTCCGCTCGGAGGGCGTCGAGCTTGGCGGCCAGGTCAGCCATGCCGTTGGCGCCCTCGGCGCGAGCCACGACCTGGGCCGTCTCGTGCACCCCGATCTCGGCGGCGAGCTCGTCCAGCCGGTCGGGGATCGTTCGACCGGTCTGTGCGAGATGCGACGCGGCCTCGGCCATCACCAAGGCGGCACTGATCCCGTCCTTGTCGCGCACCTCGGTCGACACCGCGTACCCGAGCGCCTCCTCGTAGCCGAACAGGAGGCGATCAGGAGGGGCGGCCCTGGCCACCCATTTGAACCCGGTGAGGGTCTCGACCCATTCGACGTCGCGGGCCTCGGCGAGGCGGAAGAGCATCCGCGACGACACGACCGTGGTGGCCACGACATCGGTCGAACCGCGCCGACCGTGGGTGAGCAGGTGGTCGCCGAGCAGGATCCCGACCTCGTCGCCGCGGAGCCGTCGCCATCCGTCATGGGTCCGCACGGCCACACCGAGACGGTCGGCATCGGGGTCGTGAGCCAGCGCCAGATCCGAACCCCCCACGTCGGCCGTGGCGACCAGACGGTCCATTGCGCCGGGTTCCTCGGGATTCGGGAACTCGACGGTGTGAAACGACGGGTCGGGCTCGAACTGGGCATCCACGACGGCGGGTGGGTCGAAGCCCGCCCGCTCGAAGGCGTCGAGCATGAGCCGTCCACCCACGCCGTGCATCGCCGTGTACGCGATCGACACCGAGCGCGCCGCGGGCACTGCCAGCGGCCGTTGCACCGCATCGAGGTACCGATCGACCAACGCCACGTCGACATCGACGCGACGACTGGCATCGAGTGGCACCAGGTCGAGTCGATCGACGGCATCGATGTGCGTCGAGATCGCTGCGTCGACGGGCGAGACGATCTGGGCTCCGTCGTCGACGAAGACCTTGTAGCCGTTGTCGGCCGGTGGGTTGTGGCTGGCCGTGATCATGATGCCCGCAGCCGCACCCTGGTCGAGGACCGAGAACGCGAGCAGCGGCGTGGGACAAGGCTCAGGGAGCACCACCGGCACCCGTCGGGCTCCGCCGACGACCGCCACGACCTCGTCGAGGAACTCGGGCGACCCGTGGCGGGCATCGCGGCCGATCACCACCGGCCCCTCTGCGCCGACGTCGTCGAGATACCTCATCAGGCCCGCCGTCGCTCGCCGCACCGTTGCCCGGTTCATCCGGTTCGGGCCGGCACCGACCCGCCCACGCAGCCCCGCGGTCCCGAACTCGAGCCTGCCGTCGAACCGGGAGGCCAACTCGGCGGTTTCGTCCGCGTCGATCAGTGCATCGATCTCGAGGCGCGCGGCGGGATCGGGGTCCTGGGCCTGCCATGCCCGCGCCGCGCCGATCAGGTCGTCGCTCAAAGCCTCTCGATCAGGTCGGCGAGCAGCGAGCCCATCCGGTCGGCCGACTCGCCGGCGACGCGGAGCACATCGGAATGATCGAGCACGTCGCCGAGCCCTGCGGCGAGGTTGGTCACCAGCGAGATGCCGAGAACGTCGGCTCCGAGGTGCGAGGCCGCGATCGCCTCGTGCACCGTCGACATACCGACCAGATCGCCGCCCCACTGGCGGAACGTGCGGATCTCGGCCGGCGTCTCGTAGGCGGGCCCACGGACACCGACGTAGGTCCCCTCGACGAGCGACGGATCGAGATCGCGGGCGAGTGCTCGGAGACGAGCCGTCCAGCAGTCGGTGAGATCGGGAAACCGGGGCGCGAGATCGTCGGGGTTGGGCCCGGTGAGCGGCGAGGATCCGGTGAAGTCGAGGTGATCGGAGATGAGGACGGGTTGGCCCACCGACAGCCCGTCTCGGATCCCCCCGGCGGCGTTGGTCAGCACGACGGTCCGGCAGCCACTCAGCACGGCCGTGCGCACGGGGTGCACCACGGCCGACGGCGCATGCCCTTCGTAGCCGTGGACCCGGCCCGACAACACGAGCAGGCGTCGAGCGCCCGACTGGATGGACAGTGCCCTGCCGGTGTGGCCGGCCACCGTGGCCGCCGCGAACCCGGGCAGATCGGCCGTCAACACCTCGGCCGTCGGCGACCCGAACCGCTCGACCGCGCTGGTCCATCCCGACCCGAGCACGACCGCGACGTCGTGTCGATCGACTCCGGTGGCCGCCGCCAGCGCGTCGGCAGCGTCCTGGGCGACCCGATAGGGATCGGTCATGCGAGTCGGGCAGGAACGAGGTCGGTGAGGTCGGTGACGGGCCGGGCGCCGGTGTGGCTGATGACCTCGGCGGCAGCGATCGAGCCGAGCTCGGCGCAGTCGGTCAACGCCAGGCCGCGCGCGAGGCCGAAAAGGGCGCCGGACGCGTAGAGGTCGCCCGCGCCCGTGGTGTCGACGACGTGGTCGACCGGGACGGCGGGGACCTCGTAGGTGTCGGCACCGGCGACGACCACTGATCCCTTCGGGCCCCGAGTGACGAAGCTGATCTCGACGTCCTGGCGGACTCGGTCGATGGCGTCGTCGAGCCCACACTCGTACAGCGTGGTCAGCTCGTCGCCGTTGGCCAGCAACACGTCGACTTGTTCGCGCACCAGGTCGAGCCACTCGGGACGGTGGCGCTCGACGCAGAACGTGTCGGACAGGGTGAGCGCCACCTGGCGTCCTTCGGCATGGGCATGGCGGCTGGCGACCCAGTAGGCCTCCTTGGCCGGCGGCAGGTCGAACAGATAGCCCTCGAGGAACGTGAGCCTCGCGGCGCCCACCAGTTCGGTGTCGATGTCATCGGGACCGAGATTCGCCGAGGCCCCGAGAAAGGTGCTCATCGTTCGTTCGGCTTCGTGTGTCACGATGATGAGACAGCGGCCGGTCGGTGGGCCGTCGATCGCGGCCGAGCCGGCGAACTGCACGCCGGTCGAGCGGAGGTCATGACCGAAGACCTCACCGAGCTGATCGGATGCCACCTTGCCGAGGTAGCCGGCGCGGCCGCCGAGGCTGGCGATCCCCGCCGCGGTGTTGGCGGCCGAGCCCCCCGAGACCTCGATGCCCGGCCCCATCGCCTCGTACAACTCGTGAGCGCGGTCGGCGTCGATGAGGGTCATGGCACCACGATTGAGCGCCATCTCGTCGATGAAGGCTTCGTTCTCGTGGCTCAGCACGTCGACCAGCGCATTGCCGATGCCGACGACGTCGAGGATGGGTTCAGACACGGCAACCGACACTAGATCGGCGCCGATAGGTTCGACGGATGGAGAACGATCCGCATCGGCTCCCGGGGGCCGTGATCCCCCGTCGGTACGACCTCGAGCTCGAGCCCGATCTCGACGCCGCGACCTTCGCGGGGAGGGTCCGGATCGCCGTCGAGGTCGTCGAACCGGTGACCGAGATCGTGATGAACGGGCTCGAACTCGACGTCGTGACCGCCTCGGTGACCGCCGGCGGCACTCGTCACGACGCTGCGGCGACGACCGACGACGACGCCGAACGCATCACGCTCGGGCTGACCGAACAACTCACCGTCGGCGACGCGGAGATCGAGATCGAATTCACCGGCGTGCTGAACGACAAGTTGGTCGGCTTCTACCGGTCGACCTTCACCGACCACGACGGCCAGACCCGGACGATCGCCACCACCCAGATGGAGGCAACGTACGCGCGCCAGGCGTTCCCGTGCTGGGACGAGCCTGCCGCCAAGGCCGTCTTCGCGATCACCCTCGTCGTCGCCGACGACCTGGTGGCCGTGTCGAATGCCGGCGAGATCGGCAGCGAAGGTGTCGCCGGCGGGAAGCGCCGCGTGCGATTCGCCGACACCATCGCGATGTCGACCTATCTGGTGGCGTTCGTGGTCGGGCCGCTCGAGATCACCGAAGGTGCCGAGGTCGACGGCGTCCCGATTCGGCTCGTGCATCCCCCGGGACAAGGTCACCTGACGGCATTCGCCCTCGAGGTCGGGGCGTTTGCGCTGTCGCACCTGTCGGCGTACTACGACATCGCGTATCCGGGCGACAAGCTCGACCTGGTCGCCGTCCCCGACTTCGCGTTCGGCGCGATGGAGAACCTCGGCTGCGTCACGTTCCGCGAGACGCTGTTGCTGATCGATCCCGAGTCTGCGACCCGCGAGGAGCTCGAACGGGCGGTCGACGTCATCAGCCACGAGATCGCCCACATGTGGTTCGGCGACCTCGTGACGATGAACTGGTGGAACGGGATCTGGCTCAACGAGGCCTTCGCCACCTTCGTCGAGATGAAGACGACCGACGCCTTCCGACCCGAGTGGGACCGCTGGAACAGCTTCGGGGTGTCGCGGGCCGCGGCGTTCGACACCGATGCGCTCGTCTCCACGCGCCCGATCGAGTTCGAGGTCACCTCACCCGAGGAGGCCGAGGCGATGTTCGACATCCTCACCTACGAGAAGGGGGCGTCGGTCGTCCGGATGCTCGAGCAGTTCGTGGGCGAGGAGCCGTTCCGGCGTGGCATCGAGCACTACCTGCGCACCCATCAGTTCGGGAACACCGAGACGACCGATCTGTGGGACGCGATCGAGGACACCACCGGCCAACCCGTGCGCGAGCTGATGGACACGTGGATCTTCCAGGGAGGGTTCCCAGCGGTCGAGGTGCGCCTCGACGGGGCCGACGTCGTGGCTGACCAGGCCCGCTTCGCCTACAACCCGACCGAGGACCGCAGCTGGCTGATCCCCGCCATCGTCACGGTCTGGCGGGGCGGGGCGGCGACGATCGACAAGGTGGTCATCGGATCCGAGCCGGCACGCATCGCGGGGACCGCTCCGGTCGACCTCGTGGTCGCGAACACCGGCGCCAGCGGCTTCTATCGGACCCGCTACGACACCCAGCTGGCGGCCGCGATCCGATCAGCCGCGATGTCGGCGCTCGACGCCACCGAACGGTTCGTGCTCGTCGACGACACCTGGGCATTCGTCGTCGCGGGCGAGATCGAGCCCGACGACTTCGTCGCCCTGGCCGAGGCGCTCACCGACGAGCGTGACCTCTCGGTGTGGCGGGTGCTGCTCGCGGGCCTCAGCCACCTCATCGACGACCTCGGCACCGGCGCCGAGGCACTTCGCGAGCGCGCCTCACTTATCGTCGCTCCGGCCGAAGCCGACCTCGGGCCGGTGCGGCGACCCGACGACGCCGACGTGGTCGGTGAACTACGGGCGCGGCTGTTCGAGTTCCGGGCTCGCTCGCTCGAGGACCCCCATGCCATCGAGTCGGCCCGAGCCCTCGACATCGGCGGCCCCACGGGCGACGCCGCCATGGACGCTGCAGCCGAGCGGATCCGTGGTGCCTTCGCGACGCCCGAGGATGCCGACGAGCTCATCGACCGATACGAACACGCGGAGACACCCCAGGCTCAGCTCAGGGCGCTGTACGCGCTGACAGGGTGTCGTGCACCCGAGGTCCACGAGCGCCTGCTCGAATACGTGCTTTCGTCGGGGAAGGTCCGCACCCAGAACGAGCCCTTCGTCCTGGCAAGGATGCTGTCGAACCGTGTCCATGCCGCGAGCACGTGGACCGGCATCACCGCCGCGTGGGACGTGTTGCTCGAGCGCCTCGCCTCGTCGACGGTCTCGCGCATGCTCGAGGGCGTGCGCGCCGTCGCCGATGCCCGACTGGCCGGAGAGATCGAGGAGTTCCTGATCGCCCACCCCCGGCCCGACCAGACCAAGATCTCGCAACACATCGAGCGCATGCAGGTGACCGTGGCCCAGGCCCACCGCACCCGGGCTGCGCTCGGCTGACCGTGTTCCGCCGCGTCGAACCCCCCGACTTCGACCCCAACGCGCCGCCCCGGCCGCCGAATCGCCTGAGGGTGTTCTCGGTCGAACCGACCGCGGTCCAGGTCGACTGGTCGACGCTCGGGCCCGGCCCGGTCCGCTTTCGTGCTTCGGACACCACCCGCGAGGTCGTGGCCGACGGTGGACCGGGCGCCGTCGTGCTCGAGGGCCTCCCTGCGTCGTCGACCGTGACGATCCGTGTCGACGGTGAGGGCACCGCCGGTGAGCCGGTCGAGCTCGTCGCTCGCACGCTCACACCTCCTCCGGGTGAGGAGATCTTCCGCCTCGGCGCGATCACCGACCTCCACATCGGGCTCGCACGATTCGGCAAGGCGGGAACCCTGACCGAGCGACCCCGACCTGTGGTCCCCCACCCCATCCGCTGTGCCGGCGCCGCCACCGACGCAGCACAGGCGTGGGGCGCCGAACTGATCCTCGCGAAGGGAGACCTCACCGAATCGAGCCGGCCGCACCACTGGACCGCCGTGGCCGATCTGTTCGCACGAGCCGAGGTCCCGATGCTCATCTCACCGGGAAATCACGAGACGCACCGCAAGAACACCGTCGACCCCGTCACCGAGGCCGGCCGGCACGGGCTGACCGTGCTGCGATCGTCGGTCGAGGCAACCGACCATCCCGGCATCCGCATCATTCGCGGCGACACTGCGATCCCCGAGACCGACCAAGGCCGCATCGAACACATCGCCGACCCGATCTTCGACCTGGCGGCGTCGAGTGACCGACCCGTGATCCTCGCCGTCCACCATCACTTCGAGCGATGGCGGCACCCGATCCATCCTCCGCCCGGAATTCCCGGTCCGGAATCGCACCGCTTCCTCGACCGTCTCTCGACCATCCAACCCCGCACACTGATCACCTCCGGGCACACCCACCGTCACCGCACGCGTGCTCACGGGTCTCTGGTGCTGGCCGAGACGGGTTCGACGAAGGACTACCCGGGCACGTGGACGGGCTACGTGGTCCACGAGGGCGGCATTCGTCAGGTCGTGCGTCGCATCGACGAACCGTCATGCATCCGCTGGACCGAGTGGACGGCGAGGGCGGCGCTCGGCCTGTGGCGACACTGGAGCCCAGGCACCCTCGACGAGCGCTGCTTCAGCCATCGCTGGCCGGGAGCTGGCTCATGAACTGCTGCATGTCGAAGTAGTCGCGCCACTGGGTGATCTTGCCGTCGTGGACCTCGAACGTGCCCATCACGGGCAGTTCGGCCACGTCGCCGCTCGGCCAGGTGAAGCGGTCGATGCGTTCGGTGAGCACGACGGGACCGTCGGCAACCAGGTGGACGATCTCGAACTCGACGGTCTGGACGCCGGTGGTGAAGCCGGCGATGGTCAGCTCGATGGCCTCGCGACCGACGACCGGATCGACAGGGATGTTGTGGTAGACGGCGTCGTCGGCGAAGAACCCGACCAGGGCGTCGATGTCGAGCGCCGGCCAGGCGGCGCAGAACTGGGTCACGGTGTCGGTGGGGCTGGTCATGGGCAGATCCAATCACATGCGGAGGGGCGCGGTCGCGAACTCGATCATCCCCTCGGTGAACCCGACGGTCGCAACAACGCCGAGCTCGGACTGCATCCGAGCCGGGCTCGCCGTGATGTGGCGAACGTCGCCCAGTCGGTAGCTGCCCACGATCTGCGGTGATGGCCCGTCCATCGCCTCGGCGAGCGCGACCGCCATGTCGGCCACGGTGTGAGGGTCGCCGCTGGCGACGTTGACCGCCCCCGGCACCGGAGGCGCGGCGGTGAGCGCCGCGACGTTTGCGGCCGCCACATCGCGGACGTGCACGAAGTCCCGCCGCTGCCCGCCGTCCTCGAACACCTGGGGCGGTTCGCCACGTTCCAGGGACGAGCGGAAGATGCTTGCCACGCCGGCGTACGGCGTGTTCTTCGGCATCCTCGGTCCGTACACGTTGTGGTAGCGCAGGCTCGTGACGGTCGTGCCCTCGTGCTCGCGAGCGAAGGCGCCGCACAGGTGTTCCTGATGGAGCTTGGTCGCTGCGTAGACGTTGCGTGGATCGACCGGTGCCGCTTCGGTCACCACCTCGGGGATCAGCGCCTGACCACAGCCCGGGCACGGCGGCTCGAACCGCCCGGCCTCGAGGTCGGCGACGACACGGGGTCCGGGACGGGTCGGGCCGTGCGCCGGGCAGCGGTACTGGCCCTCGCCGTACACCACCATCGAACTGGCGAGGACGATCCGTCCTGCGAATCCCTGCTCGTGGAGCACCGACAACCCGGTCGCGGTCCCGACGTCGTTGTCACCGACGTAGTCGGTGACATCGCCGAAGTCGACACCCAGGCCCACCCTCGCGGCTTGATGGCAGACGGCGTCGACGGGGCCGCAGGCACGCCACGCATCCGCGTCGCGAACATCGGCGGCGACCAGCACGATGCCGTCGGGGAGCTCGGGCCGAACCGGGTGCACGTGGGCAGCCAGCGAATCGAGCACGACCACCTCGTCGCCGCGGGCGAGCAGCTGTTCGACGACGTGGGAGCCGATGAAGCCCGCACCTCCGGTCACGAGAACTCGCATCGATCCATCCTTCCTCTCTTCGTCACCACGGGGACATGAGCCATGCCTCGACCACCAGCGCTGCGCTCGCCTGGAGCCCCAACCACACCCGGGTGTCGACACGACCCTCGAACGCAGTCGTCGCGGCGACCACCCACGGCACGAACGGCAACCAGATCCGCTCGACCTCACCCTTCGACAGACCCGAGACGTCGGCGACGAGGACCGCGGCGAGCGCCGATCCGACCAGCATCCACACCCGGCGATCCCGCAGGATGGTGAGCGCTGCGGCCGTCGCCGGTCCGACCGCGAGGGCGAACGCCGCCGGATTGCCGACCAGGGCGAAGTAGCCGTACTCGCGCCGTTGCGACACACCGGCCTCGTAGAAGCCCCTGGTCGCCTCGACGCCGTCGAACCACCAGAAGCCGGCAACGAGGAAGCCGACCACGACCGCTGCGGCGCCGGCCGCCGCTGCGGGCACGAGGTTCCACGACCGCCTGAACACGACGACGGCGAGCGGAACCAGCAGCAGCGGGGCCGCTCCGTAGGTCATGAACAGCCCGGAAGCGACGACGACGCCCGCTGCCGCTGCCAACCCGTGCGCTCGACGTCCACCTGCGGTCACGGCGCAGGCGGTGAGCGCGATGCCCCACGCGATCACACCCGTGAACAACGCATCGGTGCTCGTCCCCAGCCAGATCGCGCCCGGGAGCAGCACCAGAAACGACGCCGCCCGCCTTGCCGTCGGCTCATCGGCCAGCAGTCGCAGCGCGATCAGCACGGCTGCCGCCGCCGACGCGCCGACTCCGATGACCAGGACGGCCGCCCAACCCGGTCCCCCGAGGCCGACCCGGTCGAGCGCCGTCAAGACCAAGGTCGGCCCGGGCGGGTGCCCCTTGACGTGGGTCGGATAGTCGCCCAGGCGCTCGGTGTAGGTCGACACGAACGTCCCGACCCCGACGTCGTCGACCGTCGGAAGCACCGCCAGGTACTCGTAGCGGGTGTCGAGCGGTTGCGGAACCTGCGCCAGCCCTTCGGTCGCCGCCAACGAAGTCGTCCATGCGCCGGCGGCGACGACGACGAGCACGAGGAGTCGTCGCCACGGCATCCGCTCCGCCAGCGTCGGACCGAACCACACGGTCACCGCGCCCAACAGGACCGGCCACACGAACCGCCCATCGGGGCTCCAGAGCCAACGCCCGACGACCGGAGCGGCACCCACCGCCACCCGAGGGGTCTCGGCGATGTCGAGACCCGCACGTCTCGCGATGACCACGAGAGCCAACCAGACAGCCGCACCGGCCACCGGGAGGGCACGACGAACGGGCACGTCGTGCAGTCAACCGCGTCGTGACGGGGCCTGGACAGCCGCACCCGAGGTGTTCAGCGTCTCGTAGCATTGCCATCCGTGACCAGTCCGACCCGACCCACCGAGCTGGCGACTGCGAACGACGAATACCAGTTGCTGGAGGCGCTGCTCGGAAACCGCACCAAACGGCATCGTCAGGGACGGTTCCTCATCCAGGGAGTGACCCAGATCAACCGGGCGATGGCGACCCGCTGGCCGATCGACGCCGTCCTCGTTCCGATCGAGTCGGTTCCCTCGAAGTGGGCCGCGGACGTCGTCGATTCCTTGGCCGACACCGAGCTGATCCGGATGCCCCGGCATCTGCTCGATCGCCTCGGTCAGCGCGACGACGGCACCGAGCTGATCCTCGTCGGCTCGCTTCCCTCGACCGACCTCACGCGGCGACCCGTCGTCGACGATGCGATCTGGGTGCTCGGCGAGAACATCTCGAACCCGGGCAACGTCGGGACGCTGCTGCGGTCGAGTGATGCCTTCGGCGTGCACGCGCTCGTGCTCACGTCGCGCTCGGCCGATCCGTTCGACCCGCAGGCCGTCCGGGCCAGCACGGGCGCAGTCTTCGACGTGCCGATCGCCACCGTCGATTCGATCAGCGCGGCCGCCGCGACCTTGCAGACCGACCCACCGCCGGTCCGGATCATCGGTCTGGACGAAGGGGGCACCGCGCTCGACGACACCGACCTCGACGGGACCCTCGCCATCGTGGCCGGCAGCGAGACCCGTGGACTCACCCGCAAGGCGCGCGAGGCGTGCGACGAGATCGTCGCGATCCCGATGCACGGATCGGTCTCGTCGCTCAACGTCGCCGTCGCGACGTCGATCGTCCTTCACGAGGTCCGTCGGCGCCGTGCCTGACGTGGTGCTGCCGGTGCTCGACGAGGCCGCTGCACTGCCCGGGCTCCTGGCCGCGATGCCCGACGGCTATCGGCCCATCGTCGTCGACAACGGGTCGACCGACGGTTCGGGTGATCTCGCCCGGGGCCTCGGCGCCACCGTCGTCGACGAGCCGAACCCCGGGTTCGGATCGGCCTGCTGGGCCGGGGTGCAGGCTGCCGACGCAGCGGTGATCTGCTTCATGGACGCCGACGGTTCGCTCGATCCAGCCGATCTGCCCCGCGTCGCCGGGCCGGTGTCCGACGGCACCGCCGATCTGGTGCTCGGTCGACGCATCGCCGAACGCGGCGCCTGGCCGCTCCACGCCCGGCTCGCGAACCGTGCCCTCGCGTTCGAGCTCGAGCGGCGCGGGGTGGCCCGGCTGAACGACATCGGCCCCATGCGGGCGATGCGCACCGAAGCCCTGCGCGACCTGGGCATGCTGGATCGACGCTTCGGGTGGCCACTCGAGATGGTGATCCGAGCCGCCAACGCCGGTTGGCGCATCCTCGAGGTCGACGTTCGCTACGCCGAACGGACCGGACGGTCGAAGGTGACCGGGACGCTGACCGGCACGGTCCGCACGGTGAAGGACATGTCGCGGATCCTGCGAGAGGTGGGCTGAGGCTTCAGGGCTGCTTGCGGTTCGCGAGTTCCATCGCCCGCTCGGGTCCGTCGGCGAGGATCATCTCGACGATGTCGGCCGCCTCGTGCACCGCCACGTCGAGCTCGGCCCGCACGGCCTTGGGGATCCGTTTGAGCACGTGATCGACACCCTTGGACTTGTTCGGCGGCTTCCCGACCCCGATGCGCAGCCGGATGAAGTCGCCGGTGTGAAGGTGCGCCTTGATCGACCGCAGTCCGTTGTGCCCGGCGAGGCCGCCCCCGACCTTGACCTTGATCCGGCCGGTCTCGAGGTCGAGTTCGTCGTGGACGACCACGAGCTGGGTCGGGTCGAGATCGAAACGTTTGAGCAGCGGTGCCACCGACTCACCCGAGTTGTTCATGAATGTCTGCGGGAACGCCAGCGCCATGCGGTGGTCGCCGACGCGCACGTCGGTCAGACGGGCGCGCTCGGGTTTCGACAACCGGAACGAGCCGCCGTGCCGCTCGGACAACACGTCGAGGACCTCGACGCCGATGTTGTGCCGAGAACCGACGTACTCGGGACCCGGGTTTCCGAGACCCACCACGAGCAGGTCGACACTCATCGCCGCGGACGGTTCAGATCGTCGGCGACGCCACCTCAGGCGTCGCCGCCGCCGTCGTCATCGCCGCCGGCATCGTCGTCGCCGCCGGCCGCTTCGGCCGCGGCGCCCTCTTCGCCCTCGGCCGCCTCAGCCGCAGCTTCGGCAGCTTCGTCGGCCTCGATGGCTTCGATGGTCGAGCGGGTGATCTGCCCGGTCACGACGGGATCGTGGCCGTCGACGGCGAGCTCGACGCCGTCGGGCAACTCGATCGAGTCGGCCGTGATCGCATCGTCGAGGGTCAGCTCTGAAACATCGACCGTGAACCCGGTCGGGATCGAGTCGGGGCGGGCCTTCACGTGCAGCGAGAACATGAGCTGATCGACCACGCCGTTCTCGTCGAGCACCGCCTTGGCCTCGCCGGTGAGGTGGATCGGCACCTCGACCTCGATCGGCTTGTTCGGATCGATCTCGAGGAAGTCGATGTGCAGGACGTTGCGCTTCACGGGATGACGCTGCATGTCGGTCACGATCGTCAGCTTCTTGGCACCGTCGACCTCGAGTCGGATCAGTGCGTTGAGGCCGGCGTCGGTGGTGAGCGCCGCACGCAGCTCACGCCAGTCGACCGACACCGAGACCGGCTCGTTGCCGCTGCCGTAGACGACTGCAGGGACCTTGCCCTCGTTGCGGAGTCGGGACGACGAACGAGAACCGATGGTGCGACCGGTCTCGGCGACGAGTGAAATCTCAGCCATTGCAATGCTCCTGGCGCGCGGGCGACGGGAAATCCGTCAGAACGAACATGCGAGCTTACGAAAATGGGCGCCGACGGCGCGAATCAGCGCTGGTTGTCGCCGCCGAAGAGCTCCGAGACGCTCTTGTCCTCGAACACCGCGTCGATGGCGTTCGCCAGCAGTGGGGCGATCGACAGCACTTCGAGCTTGTCGAACTGCTTGTCGGGGCCCAGCGGCAGCGTGTTGGTGCAGATGACCTTCTTGATGACCGAGTTCTTGAGCCGATCGACCGCAGGACCGGACAGCACGGCGTGGGTCGTGGCGGCGTAGACCTCACTCGCGCCGTGCTCGATGAGCAGCTCGGCGGCAGCGCAGATGGTGCCGGCGGTGTCGATCATGTCGTCGATCAGCACGCAGATGCGACCGTCGACGTCGCCGACGACGTCCTTGGCGACGACCGAGTTCTTCTCGCCCCTCACCCGCCGCTTGTGGACGATGGCCAGGTCGGCGTGCAGGTCCTGGGCGTAGTAGTCGGCGACCTTCACCCCGCCGGCGTCGGGCGAGACGATGACCAGATCGGTCCCGACATTCGCCTCGAGCCAGTCGATGAGCACCGGCTTGGCGACGAGGTGGTCGACCGGACCGTCGAAGAACCCCTGGATCTGGCCCGAGTGCAGGTCGATGCTCACGAGGCGGTCGGCGCCTGCGGTCTTGAACATGTTGGCCATCAACTTCGCGGTGATCGGTTCGCGCCCCTCGGACTTGCGATCCTGACGGGCGTACCCGAAGCACGGGCAGACCACCGTGATCCGCTTGGCGGATCCGCGGCGGGCCGCATCGACCATGATCAGCTGCTCGATGATCGCATCGTTGATGGTGAAGTCCTCGATGTCGGCATGGCCCTGGATGATGAAGACGTCGGCCCCACGGATCGACGTCCCGAGCTTGCAGTGCAGCTCGCCACTGGCGAACTTGGCCAGGTTGGCCTCGCCGAGTTCCTCACCGAGACACTCGGCCACCTCCAAGGCGAGCTCGCGGTTGGTGCGCCCGCTCATCAGGTGGAGCTTCTTCGTGCTCGCGAGTTCCATCAGTGACTGCCCTCCTGATCGGTACCCGACGAAGTGTAGAACGGACCGGTCCGCGTGCCGGATGCCACTTCCGAGCCGGGGTCGAGCGAGGCGTAGGGCCCGACGTGTGCGTCGTCGCCGATCGTGGCCCGGCGGGCCTCGGTCTGCTTGACCGTCGAGTCGGATCCGATGATGCAGTCGACGAGCCGACAGCCCGCCCCGATCTTCGAACGCGGGCCGACGACCGTGCGACCCTGCAACACGACACCGGGATAGATCGTGACGTCCTCGGCGAGTTCGACGGTGACGTCGAGGTAGGTCTGGTCGGGGTCGAGCATCGTGACCCCACGGGCCATCCACGCGTCGTTGTTGCGACGTCGGAGCTCGGCCTCGGCGGCGGCGAGCTGGCGGCGGTCGTTGACGCCGTGGGTCTCATCGGGGTCGTCGGCGACCCGACTGGTCACCGAGTAGCCCATCTCGGCGAGGACCTCGACGACATCGGTCAGGTAGTACTCGCCCTGGGAGTTCTCCGGACCGAGCCGGCGCAGCGCAGGAGCGAGGATCGAACGACGGAAGCAGAAGATTCCGGTGTTGATCTCGTCGATCTCGGCCTCGGCCGGTGTCGCGTCGCGCTGTTCCACGATCCGCATGACCCGATCGTCACGTCCCCGAACGATCCGTCCGTAGCCGGTGGGGTCGACGAACCGGGCGGTCAGGACGGTGCATGCCGCTCCGCTCTCACGATGGGCGGCGAGGAGTCCGTCGATGGACTCGCGGGTCAGCAGCGGGGTGTCGCCCGGCAGGACGAGGACTTCCTCCTCGTCGTCGAGTTCGTCCTCGGACAGCCCACTCAGCCCGACGAGGACGGCGTCGCCGGTGCCACGCTGGACCTTCTGCTCGACGAACTCGAGGCGGACCGCGGCTTCCTCCTCGGCGATCACCTTGCGGACCTCGTCGCCGCCGTGTCCGACCACGACCACGGCCCGTTCGACCTGGTCGGCTGGGAGCGCGCCCAGCACGTGGCCGACCATCGTGCGTCCGCACAGGCGGTGGAGCGGTTTGGGGCGTGCCGACTTCATGCGAGTTCCCTGCCCGGCGGCCAGCACGATGGCGGAGAGACGGCGACCTTCGGTCATGGCTCCTGTCTAGCTCTTGCTCGGGGAGCAGGGCTCGAACCTGCGACCTCCTGGACCAAAACCAGGCGTTCTTCCAGCTGAACTACCCCCGATGGGTGCCAACGATCGTACCGGCCGCGCGAGGTGGGCGGGCCAAGACTTCAGGCAGCGGCGATGTTGCTCAGCGCGAGGACCGCACCTGCTTCGTCGAGGACGAAGACCCGATAGGCGCCCGACACCGCTCCTGGTGGCAGGGTGTCGCGGGCCGCGACGGCCCGTTGGTCGGTCGAGGAGAAGACGCCCTGACCGTCGCTGGGCCCGACCGGTCGGGGCGGCGGCGCATCGGAGGTCGAGATCGTTCGCACGACCACGACACGGGCGAACGCGCCGCCGGTGAATGCGCTCCATGACAGCCCAACTCCGCGATCCGGTCCTCGGGCGGCGCGCAGCGACAGCGGCGCGGGCTCGGCGGGTCTGGTCGTGGTCGTGGACGGACGGGTCGTGGTGGACGGCGAGGTCGGGACCGGACGGGGCGGCGGGGCCGTCACGACCGTCGGCGGCGGATCAGCGACCGTCGGGTCGCTTCGGGGCCGAGTCGTGGTGGGGTCGGGCGGTGGCCGATCGTCGCCCGGCGGATCCGGGGCGGCCGCCGTACCGTCGGTGGGTCCCTCGCTGAGGACCCTGCCATCACGGATCACGACCGTCTCGCCCGGGGCCACGAGCCGGCCTCCGACCATCAGCGGCTCATCGCCGGCGGTGATGGTCGTCCCGTCGGGAAGCACAAGTCCGGCTTCGGCGGCGACCACCGACCCGTCGGGCAGGACCACCCGTGCATCCGATGCAGCTTCGAGCGTGAGTTCGCGATCGGGCGACGACGGCGCTGCCCACGCGACGGCGGCGACCACGACCAGCAGACCCGCCGCGGCGAGGACCGCACGGCGCCACGGCCGCGGGATTCGCGGCGCAGCTGCGTCGTCGGTGTCACCGAGGGCACCGTGCACCGTGGTGAGACGAGCCTCGAGCCGGTCTGCGAACGCCGGATCAATGGGGGCCGTCGATCTGCGAGCCGTCTCGAGCGTTGCGTCGAGGTCATCGGGGGTCATGACGACACCTTTCGGCGATCGAGTTCGCGGCGCAACGCACCCTTGGCCCGGTGGAGGACCACCGCGAAGTGGGGCTTGGAAAGGCCACTCGCCTCGGCGGCGCCGTCGTGGTCGAGGTCCGAGAAGTAGCGCAGTGACAGAACCGATCGATATCGCTCGGGCAGCTGATCCATGGCTGCGCGTAGGTCGGCCAGATCGTCCTCGGCAGGCAACTCGTCCGGCCCGAGTTCACGCCGGTCACTCACCTGATACATCGCAGAACGCGCCGCATCGCTCTGCTCGCGTCGGCAACGACGGTGGTGGTCGATGAGCTCGTTGGCGGCGATGCGGTGCACCCACGCCCCGAACGCACCCCGGCTCGACGAGAACGACGCCAAGCTTTGAAGTGCCTTCTCGAAGGTCGCGGCGGTGAGGTCCTCGGCGAGCGGCA
>DATKWD010000017.1:0-9696 GCA_035529695.1 Acidimicrobiales bacterium
AAAGGGTTTCGAAGCGCGAGCGGCCATCGACGACGGTGACGACTCCATCGCGAACCGGCGTGCGGTCCGCAAGGCGGCCAAGGCCAAGGACCGGTTCATCCGCGCCAACCTCCGCCTCGTGGTGAGCGTTGCCCGCCGCTATCCGTTGCCCCCGTCCATGGAGCTGCTCGACCTCGTGCAGGAGGGCAACCTCGGACTCGAGCACGCCGTCGACAAGTTCGACTGGCGCAAAGGTTTCAAGTTCTCCACCTACGCCACCTTCTGGATCCGTCAAGCCATCGGCCGGGCGCTCGATCAGAAGGCAAGCCTCATCCGGCTGCCGGGTGACCGATCTGCGTCACTTCGGGCTGCCCTCCGCCAGGTCTCCGGTAGCGGCGATGACCTCGACGAGGAAAACGCCCGGCTCCACCGCCTGACGTCGCCGACCTCGCTCGACCGAACGGTCGGCAACGACGAAGACGGCAGCGAGCTGGTCGACCTCCTCGCCGATCGGGCCCCCGGACCCGAGCAGCTCACGCTCGAATCGGCCGAGGAAGAGTTCGTGACCGGCCTCCTCGATGTCCTCGAGCCACGTGCTCGGCGGGCGGTCGAACAGCGCTTCGGCCTCGACGACGGACGCAAGCGCAGCTACCGCGAGGTCGGCGAAGAGCTGGGTGTCACCGCCGAAGCGGCCCGCCGACTCGTCAAGCGGGCCATCAACACCGTCAAACAGGAAGCCGAGAGTCGCATCCCGGCTGCGTGACCAGCGGGTGGTGCGCAAACCTTTTGGCGAGACCGACGCTCCGCGACAACGCTGTTGACCGTGACTGATCCCTGGACCCCCTCGTCTTGGCGCGATCGCCCGGTGAAGCAGCAACCCTCGTGGCCGGACCAAGGCGCCTACGAGGCGGTGCTCAAGCAGCTCAGCACGCTTCCGCCTCTCGTGTTCGCCGGCGAGGCCCGCGACCTCACGCAGCAACTCGGCGAAGTCTCCGAGGGGCGAGCATTTCTGCTCCAGGCCGGCGACTGCGCCGAATCGTTCGACGGGTTCTCTGCCGATGCCATCCGCGACAAGCTCCAGGTGATCCTTCAGATGGCCGTGGTCCTCACGTACTCGAGCGGTGTTCCCACCGTGAAGGTCGGCCGGATCGCGGGACAGTTCGCCAAGCCCCGATCGGCCGATACCGAGACGGTCGACGGTGTCGAGCTCCCCTCGTTCCGAGGCCACATCGTCAACGACATCGCATTCTCGGAGGCGGCTCGGACTGCCGACCCCGAGCGACTCATCCAGGCGTACCACCAGTCGGCGTCGACGCTGAACCTGCTGCGAGCGTTCACCAAGGGCGGGTTCGCAGACTTGGCGCGAGTGCACGTCTGGAACCAGGAGTTCGTCGCATCGAGCAACGAGGGTCGTCGCTACAACCAGGTTGCCGACGAGATCGACCGCGCGCTTCAGTTCATGAAGGCGTGCGGCATCGACACCACGAGCCAGCCGAACCTCCACGAGGTCGACTTCTTCACCAGTCACGAGGCACTCATCCTGGGATTCGAGGAAGCCATGACCCGCCAGGACTCGCTCACCGGTGACTGGTACGACTGCTCGGCCCACATGATCTGGATCGGTGAGCGGACCCGCGAGCTCGACGGTGCGCACGTCGAGTTCTTTCGGGGCATCAAGAATCCGGTCGGCTGCAAGGTCGGGCCGACGGCGACACCTGCAGAGGTGCTGGCGTTGTGCGAGGCCCTCAACCCTGAAGGGATCCCGGGACGTCTCACGCTCGTCTCGCGGATGGGAGCCGACCACGTGACCGACCTGTTGCCGCCTCTCCTCGATGCCGTGCACCAGGCGGGTCACCCTGTCGTGTGGGCCTGCGACCCGATGCACGGAAACACCTTCACCAGCGACAGCGGAAAGAAGACCCGGCACCTCGACGACGTCGAACGCGAGGTCATCGGCTTCTTCGACGCACATCGACAGGTCGGCTCGTGGCCCGGTGGCATCCATGTCGAGCTCACCGGCGACGACGTGACCGAGTGCCTCGGAGGCGCCGAGGAGATCGTCGACGCCGATCTCACCAGCCGCTACGAGACCATGTGCGACCCACGGCTCAACGGCCGTCAGAGCCTCGACCTCGCGTTCCGGGTCGCTGAGCTCCTTCAGGCCTGAAGCACGCCCGAGACCGTCACGGTCTTGTGCAGCACCGCGCCCTTCCCGGTGCGCTTCACCTCGTCCATGAGCCCGGGGGTTGGTCGACGGCTGACAGCGCAGGGATCGTCATCCGCCCGGCTGAACGACTTCGTGATCGCCCCGGCGTCGCTCGAGGTCAGACGCTGCGTTCATCTCCTCCATAGTTCCCCATGAGCACCAGGTCGACGACTCGCCCGTTCAGATTGTCCTGCATCGCAAGCAGTCCTTCTCGCACGAACCCGAGTGATTCGTAGAACGAGATCGCCGCTGAGTTGTGACCGACGACATCGAGCCAGCACTTCCTGGCACCGCTGCTGAACAGATGATCGAGGATCGCGCTGAGCGCGGTGGACCCATGACCACGCCGTTTGTCGGCGACCGTGAAGTGGTCGAGTGACACCACTGGGGTGTCGATCGAGCTGAGGACGGCGTATCCGAGCACGACCCCGTGGCGCTCGAACACCAGATGGAGCGCCGTCTCGGACCCGATGCGTTCCTGGTGTCGGATGCGGGCCCACGATCCGATCGCGTCGGCATGCTCGGGCATTCGCTCGATCTCGAGCACGCGGTCGAGGTCCTGGAGCGTCGTCGGACGAATCACCAGTTCGTTCACCACCGCGAGCGGCTCGGTGGGACCCGTTCCGAGGATCCCTTCGCTCACGGCCAGATCGAGCGCGGTCCGCGCGAGATCCCAGAGGTCGACCGAGCCGGACTCGATGTGACGATTCGCCTGGTAGACCCGGTCGGCCTCGATCCCGTGCTCGTTCCAGGTCCGACCGTTGGACACCAGGTTCAACAGCAGAGGTTGCAGGCGGTCGACCGCCGCCGCGAACCTCGACTCGGGAGTGACCCGCTCCTCGAATTCCTCCCAGAGGTCCCGCAGCTCGGTGCCGTCGGGTCGCGGCAGGAGCCCGTAGATCCGCGCGGCCGCTGCTCGCTCGGAGGCGGCCTTCGTTTCGCGTCCCTTGGTGTCGTACAGGAAGACATCGTCGGCGTCGATCTCGACGATGTCGTGCACGAGGAGGAGTTGCACCACCCGGCCCACGTCGATCGCGGCAGATGCATGAGGGGCAAGGACCAGCGCCATCATCGCGAGATGCCACGAGTGCTCGGCCGAGTTCTCGAAGCGACTCGAGTCGCTGATCCGGGTACGCCGATTGATCGTCTTCAGCCGGTCGATCTCGAGCAGGAACCGAATGCGAGCCGCGAGTTCGGAGTCGTCGAGGCCGTCGAGCACCTGGTCGATGATCGCCATCGTCGCCGACCGTAGTGGCGACCCTGATCCCGGGAGACTCGGCCGCGGTCTTCACCTACGCTGCCTCGGATGTCGCTCGTCGCCCGAATCCTCGAACGATTCAGCTCCGACGCCGCTCGCGATCCCGAGCGTGACCGTGCGGTCATCGACCTCCTCGAACTGGTGATGGTGGTCGATCGCCACGTGGTCGAGGCCGAGCGGGCGAGCGTCCTCGAGTTCCTCGAGGGGTGCGACTGGAGCGATGGAGGTGGGCCTGCCAGCTACTCACAACAGTCGACGGCTCGGGCTCGACTCGCGATCGAGGTGCCCGAGGAGCTCGAGGCGCTGCTCACCTCAGCTGCCGATCGCCTCACGGCGCCAGAGGACCGCGAGTTCGCACTACGGGCGATGAGCGACCTCGCCGGTGTCGACGGGGTGGTCGACCCCAACGAGCACGCACTGATCGAGGGTCTGCGCGCCAGGTTTGCCGAGTCGGGCTGAGGCCCACGCACCGAAGCTCGTCCCCACCTGGCTCAATGACGTTTGACGCCGCCGTACTTCATCCGAGTGTCGTTCATCGAGGCGGGCCTGGCCTCGTCGTCGTTGATGCCCGCGGCCACCACCTCGCCGATGAACAGGGAGTGGGTTCCGAGGTCGTGCGACTGGCGGACCTCGCAGTCCATCCAGGCGATCGCTTCGTCGAACACGGGGGCTCCGGTCGCTTCCTCTCGGACCGACCGGTCGTTCAATGCCCCGTCTTCGAACGTCGCCGGCTTCGAGAACTTCACGAAGACACGGGTGTTCTCGCTGTCCCAGAGGTTCACGGTGAACGACCCGCCGTCAGTGATCAGCCGGTGCGTCACCGCCGAGTTGT
Organism: Acidimicrobiales bacterium; assembly: GCA_035529695.1. GTDB lineage: Bacteria > Actinomycetota > Acidimicrobiia > Acidimicrobiales > Salinilacustritrichaceae > DATKWD01. The sequence continues at coordinate 4,276 of DATKWD010000017.1, forward strand.
CGACGCCGACGCCGATCAGGACCGGTTCCATCGAGAGCTGGGTGATCCAGCTCGTCGTCATTGCGTTGCGCTCATCGCCGGAGCGAGACCCCACGAGCGCAAGGGCGTTCGGGATCTTCCAGGTGACGCGGTTCAGCAGTTCGTCGTCGAGGCGCACCGCCTCACGCTACGACCACTCAGACGTCGACGCCGAAGCACAGGTAGATCGGACGAGCATCTTCGTTGTCGGCACGACTCACCGATCGGCTCACCGTCCAGCGGATGCGATGCCCGCTGTCTTCAGCGTGGGGCCACGACAACGTCTCTTGCGCCAACCCCTCGTTGATCACTCGGGCGAAGAGCGACCCGAACTCGTCCCACGCGACATCGGAGCCCTTGGCCGATCGGAACGGCCGACCGAGCAGATCGGCCACGGCGACTCCGAGGCGAGCCGCGAGCTCGTCGTTGCAGAACACCACCCGGCCATCACCGGAGACCGCGATCATCAGCATGTGCGCGGTGTCGCCCAGGCTCGCCGCCATGAGCTCGAGGTCGTCGCTCTGCGAGGGCGGCGGTGGGTCGTGAAGGGGTGTCCAGGTAGCCGACGCCGACGGCCCCGGTGCCGTCGCGGCCTGCGGGGTGGTCGACGCATCTTCGGCGGCATCGGTGATCACATCGCCACTCGGGGCAACCGGGGATCGGCTCGACACTCGATCCGCTGGAGTGCGGATCTCGATCAGCCATCCGAGTTCGGGGTTTGCGACCACGTCGATCTCGGCACCGTGTCGAGTGGCCGCGGCCGCCACCTCGTCGGAGATCACCGGACGGGCAGGCCAACCCTCGGTGAGGAGCTTCGGTTGGATCGAGGCGACCCAATCGGGGCCGGACCTGGCGAACTCGATGCGGATGCCGCTCTGCGGACTCATGTCCGCCAGCGGCGAAGCGAGCGCCTCGAGCACGGCGACGAGGGTGCGCTCGCTCTCGGCATCGATGGTGGCATCGGTGGTCGTCAGCGCCAGCTCGAGACGGTCCTCGTCGAGATGAAGTGCGGTCGCCGCACTCTCGGGGAGGTGTTCGCCTTCCTCGGCCGAGGCGGAGGTGGCATCGGTGGCGTCGGGAGCCGAGCTCTGGTCGGCCGAGCCGCCTGCCTCGTGGTCGCCGACGTCGGACATCGCGTCGCGGAGGTCGATGTGGAGGTCACGCTCACCGGACTCGTCTGCGAAGCGCTCGGGTCGGTCGGCGAAACGCGGCTGGGTCGCCCTCACCAACGTCACCGCTGCACTGCGGCCGAGGCGCGCTGCCAGCGCTCCCACGAGTGCACGGTCCTCGGCGACCGGCACGCTGGTGTTCTCGTTCCGCACCACCGACAGCACCCCGACCACCTCGCCACCGCCCTCGATCCGTGCGGCGACCAGGTGACATTCACCTCGTGGCATCCACGCCCGGTAGGACTGACTCCATGACACGGGCACGGTCGCCCCGACGTGTTCGACCACGACCCCCGTGGTGTCGAGCGCTCGGTGGAGCGGACCCGGTGCCGTGATGGACGGCTCGTCGACACCTGCGGGTCGCAGGACCCGAGTGGCGCCCTCGAGCAGATGGATCCGGGCGCGCCCGCCGAAGAGGTCGTCGAGTAGTCCGAGGATCAGCCCCAGAGAGCCTTCCACTTGGATTCCCTCCATCTCCGCACGCTCCGTCTCCGTCCAACCTCATTTCTAGCAGGTTGACCACACAGAGTGAACGTTTTGCCGGCGGGTGGGCACCGATCACGCCAGATTGTCGACGAACTTCTCCAACTGACGGAGGTTTCTGCACTCGAACACACCGTCGCAATACGTTGCGTAGTCGGTGAGGATCGAATCGCCGGTGTCCCAGTAGCTCCGCGGTTCGGGGTTGAGCCAGTAGACGTGGCGGGCTCGGTGCTGGATCTCCTTGATGACCCACGACTGCGACGCGTGGTAGTTGTTCCGCGCGTCTCCGAGGATCATCACCGTGGTCTTGGGGCCGACTTCTTTGCCGTAGGTCTGCCAGAACACCTCGAAGGCGTGGCCGTAGTCGGAGTGGCCATCGACCCAGACCACGTCGGCTTCGGTGTTGACCCGGTGCACGGCTTCGGCGACGTCGTCGACCCCTTCGAACATACGGGTGACCTCGTCGATGCCGTCGATGAACACGAACGAGCGGACCTTCGAGAACTGGCTGCGAATCGCGTAGACGAGGTGCAACGTGAAGCGGGCGAAGCTGGCCACTGACCCCGAGATGTCGGCGATCACCATGATCTCGGGCTTGCTCGGACGCGGGTAGCGGAACTTGAGCTCGGCCGGCACACCGCCGTAGCTCAGCGAGTGGCGCATGGTGCTGCGGAAGTCGAGCGGGCCCTTGCGGCCGTGTCGACGCTTTCGGGCGAGACGGACAGCGAGGCGGCGAGTGAGTGGGTAGATGGCCTTGCGGAGATTTGCCATCTCTTCGCGGCTTGCATGCATGAAGTCGACGTCTTCGGGGAGCGGCTTGCGAAGGGTCTTGGCCATGGCCTCGACACCCCGGTCGGCGACCAGGGCACGTCGGATCTCGGCTTCGATCTCACGCTTGAGCTGGTCGACCCGGCTCTCGTACTCGTCTTGTTCGAGTCGCTCTTCGAGCGGCGTCAGTGGCTCTGGCGCCTGTTGGCGAGCACCGTCCATCAGCTTGTCGAGCACGGCGTCGAGGTCGAGGTTTCGCAGCGTGCGGTAGAGGTAGTAGGTCCCACCCACGGGACGCCCCGGCTCCATGCCGGCGTAGCGGCGCACCGACTGGCGAGCCACAGCCCGCATGAGAGCTTCGTCGCCGTTCTGCAGCGCCTTGTAGAGCATCTCGGCGATCTCTTCGGGCGTCATGTCGCCGCCGCCCTGGCCGGCCTGCTGCCCCTGCATCTGCTGGAGCTGTTCGAGGTCGAGGTCTTCGAGCATCTGCTCGAAGTCGATCTCGGCGTCGTCGTCGATCGCGTAGTGGGCGCCGCGGTGCGAGAAGTACACCTCGAACACCGTCTCGAACGCTCGCCAGTGCGCGTGGTTCTTCACAAGCGTCGCGGCGAGGGCGTACTTGAAGGCCTCGCGGTCCTCGAGCGGGATGTGTTTGACGGCCTCCATGGCATCGAGGTTCTCGGTCAGGCTGACGGGGAGGCCCGCCTCGCGAAGCTCCTGCATGAAGCCCGCGAGAAGCTCCGTGATCGCGATGCCGGCCCCGATCGGCGCCGCCTCGTTGATGTCAGTCACGATCCCATCCGTTCCCCGGCCACGGAGGCCGCACGTGGGCGCTCCTCCGCGGGCGCTCCGTCGCTCGCATCCGATGGGCAGCTCAGCATCTCACGCGCTCGTGAGGTCGTCGTCGGTGGCGAATTCCTTCTTCGCCTTCTCGACGTCGCTGTGGTACTTGAGCAGGATGTTTGCGGTGTTGATGGCGGTTTCGGCGTCGACCTTCTCGATGCCGAGCAGCAGCAGCGTTCGGGCCCAGTCGAGCGTCTCGGACACCGACGGGGCCTTCTTGAGTTCGAGCTGCCGGATGGAGCGAACGATCCGGGCGACCTGATCGGCGAGGCTCTCGGTGATGTCGGGGACCTTGGTGAGCACGATCTCCTTCTCGCGCTCCAGATCGGGGTAGTCGACGTGGAGGTAGAGGCAGCGACGCTTGAGTGCCTCGCTCAGCTCACGGGTGTTGTTCGAGGTCAGGAACACCAGCGGGATCTGCTTCGCAGGGATCGTGCCCAGCTCGGGGATCGAGACGGTGTAGTCGGAGAGGATCTCGAGCAGCAGGGCCTCGGTCTCGAGCTCGACACGGTCGACCTCGTCGATCAGCAGCACGACCGGCTCTTCGGCGCGGATGGCCTCGAGCAGCGGGCGGGTGAGCAGGAACTCATCGGAGAAGATGTCGTCTTCGAGCTCGCTCCAGTCGGATGACTCACCCTCGGCCTGGATGCGCAGGAGCTGCTTCTTGTAGTTCCACTCGTAGAGGGCCTTGCTCTCGTCGAGGCCTTCGTAGCACTGGAGGCGGATCAGCTTGGCGCCGGCGATCTCGGCAACCGACTTGGCGAGCTGGGTCTTGCCCGTACCCGCCGGACCCTCGACGAGCACCGGCTTCTGGAGCCGGTCGGCGAGGTAGACCACGCCGGCGATCCCCTCGTCAGCCAGGTACTCGACCTTCTTCAGATCGTCACGGACACTCTCAACCGACTCGAAGCGATGCGCCATCCAGCGAGGCTACCCGGGCACTTGACCGCACGGTCAAGGTGAATCGGCCGTCAAGGTGAATGCGTGGCCGGTCAAGGCGAAAGTGTGACCGACTCGGCGAGGCGCATCGCCGTTGGGGTGTCGGCGCAGGTGATCCGTAGCGGCGGGCCGCCGTCTTCGAGGCGAACCTCGACGACTCCCGGACTTCGCTCGACCGGCGGGTGGGCAGGGGTCACTCCGTCGGGCTCGTATTCGTGCAACAACGTGCACGGTCCCGACGTGGCCTCGACCTCGAGCGTCATGCCGGCATCAGGACCCGACCCCTCCAACGGCGCGGACCCGACGAGCCGGTCGCCTGACCCGAGCACCACCACACTTCCCCCGATCTGGAGCGGAAGCGGGCCTCCCGGCTCGGCGGCGGGGTCGAGACGAACGAACCGATCGTCTCGGAAGCCGATGGCGCCAACCGACGAGTCCACGAACTCGGCCGGCCAGATGTCGCCGCGGGCCGGGACGGGCAACCAGACACCGTCGACGAAGGTCAGGAGCGCCGGGTAGCGCAGGACGTAGAGCAGGCCATCGGAGACCCCCACGTCCGGAATGCCCTCCGAGAAGCGCACCGGGAGCGGCGGCAAGGTGCTCCACGAGTCGGTGTCGGGGACATAGGAAGATGCCAGCAGGATGGTGGAGTCGGCCGCAGTGACCGGGAAGGTCACGTCGTACCCCGCCCACACCACCGCCTTGCCGGTCCACGTCGCATCGCCCAGCACGTTTCCCGTCGACGGCGGAGTCGCGATCGTGCGCCAGCTGTCCTCGATCGGGTCGTACGCTTCGCCGCGGATCTCGTCTCCGACTGCCTTCAACACGATCAACTCGCGGTCGGTCGCCACGCTGGTCGAGACGCCGGCATCGGGCGAGGACTCGATGACAATCCACCGCCCGCCCCGGAAGCTCAAGACTCCTCGACCGCTGACTGCGAGGAGCGTGTCCGAGACGAAGAACGCGTCGGTGACCTCGGCACCTGTGTCGGGCATCGCCTCCCAGGCTTCGAGAGCGGGGTCGTAGAAGGCGGCCTTGCCGTCGCTGAACACGGCGAAGCGGTCGTTCGTGGCGGTCGCGACCGGACTGAAGCTGCCGGCGAGCGGTGCTTCGGGGAGCGGCTGCCAGCTGTCCGAGAGCACGTCGTAGACCGCACCGTCGTCCTGCGTGATCTGGCTGTCGACGGTGCCGCCCCACACCA
>DATKWD010000018.1:0-9725 GCA_035529695.1 Acidimicrobiales bacterium
GGTCATCAGGTCGTCGACGGTTGCCCGCTGCAGCTTGGCGAGCCCGCCGAAGTGGTCGGCGACGGCGATGGCGGTCGCCGACGGGAGCCGACTGACGCGGTGCAGCAAACGCATCCCCTTCGGAGCGACTTCCTGGGCGAGGTCGCTCGAGTCGCTGCCGGGCGACAGGGCATCGGCGGTCAGCCTCAGGTTCGACACCTCGTCGTCCGACAGGTGAGACATCGCATTGAGCGTCTCGGCCACGGAGCGGCCTGCGGGCAGATAGTCGGCCACGACGAGATCGAGTTCGTCGTCGATCTCGCCGTACAACTCGTCGAGCTGCAGCCGAAGGAGCCGGGCGTCGACGCCGAGTTCGATGATCATCGTCTCGATCTCGTCGGCGATGCGGTGGACCATCTCGCCGCGCTGGATGACCGCGACGACGTCGCGCAGTGTGACGACGTCTTCGACCTCGACGGCGGTCAGGTTGGTGATCGCGTCGTCGAGGCGCACCTTGTAACGCTCGAGCGTCTGCAGCGCCTGGTTGGCCCGGTCGAGCAGGTGCCCGACCTCCTGGAGCTGACGCTTGTTGCCGCCGGCGTACACGTTGATTACCCCCATCTCCTCGCTCGCCGACACGACTGGAACGTCGAGCGACCGTGCGACGCGCTCCGCGGTGCGGTGGCGGGTGCCGGTCTCGCTGGTCGGAACCGACGGGTCCGGAACGAGGTGGACGTTCGCACGAGCGATGCGGCCACCGTCGGTGGACAGGATGATGGCACCGTCCATCTTCGCGAGCTCCGACAGGCGCTGCGGGCTGTAGGGGGCATCGACGAGGAACCCGCCCGAGCAGATCGACAGCACGTCGGCCTCGTCGCTCAGCACGAGGAGCGCCCCGGCCTTCGACCGAACGACGCGGTCGATGCCGTCGCGCAGCGGCGTGCCTGGAGCGACACGGGCGAGCGCGTCGCGCATCGCCTCGTTGACGCCGCCGTGTCGGGAGTGCATGTCCTGATCCTAGGTGAGCGGTGCTGGATACCTCCCGAGAGATCCCCGCCTCACCCCACTGGTCGCAGTCCGCTGGGTGCACTGTGCGCGCCCAGCCCGGCAGCGGCGATCGCTTCGGAGAGCGTTGCGGCACGAATCACCTCGATGTCGGCGTCGCAGTCGGGCGAGTTCGACGGTGCGATGACACGTCGGAGTCCGAGCCGGGCCGCCTCGGTGAATCGGCGTTGTGCCTGGCCGACCTGGCGGAGTTCGCCGCCCAGGCCGACCTCGCCGAACACGGCGAGGTCGGCAGGGAGCGGTTGATCGCGAATCGCGCTCACCACGGCGAGGCAGACCCCGAGGTCGAGCCCCGGCTCGCTGAGCTTCACCCCGCCGGCGGTCGATGCGTAGACGTCCTGATCGGCGACCGCCACCCGGGAGCGGCGCCCCAGCACCGCCATCAGCATCGACAGGCGGGCGCCGTCGAGGCCGAGCGCGCTCCGGCGGGGTGGAACGCCGGCCACACCCGCGTTCGCGAGCGCCTGCACCTCGACCACGATCGGGCGCTGACCTTCCACGGTGGGCACGACCGCAGATCCGGGTACTCCGGTGCGTCGATCGGCCAGGAAGAGCGACGACGCGTCCGGCACGGCGATCAGCCCGGCGCCGGCCATCTCGAAGAGACCGAGTTCGTTCGTCGGGCCGAAGCGGTGTTTCGATGCTCGCAGCAGGCGCAGCGCGTGGTGGCGATCGCCTTCGAACTGCAGCACGGTGTCGACGACGTGCTCGAGCACTCGGGGTCCGGCGAGGCCGCCGTCCTTGGTGACGTGGCCGACGAGGACGACCGACACATCGCGTTCCTTGGCCTCGTTGACGAGGCGTTGCGCGCAGCCGCGCACCTGGCCGACGCTACCGGGCAGCGATCCGAGGCCGGGGTCGGACACGGTCTGGATCGAGTCGATCACGACGAGTTCCGGGCGGATGCGTTCGATCGCGTCGAGGATGTGCGGCAGCGAGGTCTCGGCGTGGAGCCACAGGTCGTTGCGGGTGGCGCCGAGGCGCTCGGCGCGTCGCTTCACCTGCTGGGCACTCTCCTCGGCGGTGACGTACAGCGTCGGGCCGCTCCAGCCGGCCAGCAGCTGCAACAGGAGCGTGCTCTTGCCGATCCCCGGTTCGCCGCCGAGCAGCGTGACCGAGCCCGCGACGAGCCCGCCGCCGAGCACGCGGTCGAGCTCGCCGATGGCGGTGGTCACCGGGTCGCCGTGTTCGGTGCCCACGTCGCTGATACGGGTGGGACCCGGTCGGGAGGATGCGGCCACCGGGACGTCGTTGACTCCGGACATCTCGACATCCTCGACGAGGGTGTTCCAGTCGCCGCAGCCCGAACATCGCCCGGACCACTTCGGATGCGAGGTGCCGCATTCGCTGCACACGTGGACCAACTTCGCTCGACTCGATGCCATGCCGCCATCATGACGTGGGCGTGTCACAGAGTTGGTTTGCGTCAGGATCACGCCAGGGGTCTGACCCCGCAGTGATCGCCGGACAGACGCCTGTCGCAGCGTGGCACCTACACTCCGAGCGTGGGGACGCGTGATGGTGGGGGCCCATGAGCACCCAAGAGATCCCGGAAGGCACCGTCACCGTGCTGTTCACGGACCTGGTCGAGTCCACACAGCTCAACCAGGCTCTGGGTGACGATGCAGCCCGCCAAATAGGACGCCAGGTGGAGGAGATGGCCCGTCAAGCGGTCGCCTCGAACCGCGGCGCGCTGATCAAGGAGATGGGCGACGGGCTGATGGCAGCGTTCGCGTCGGCTCGCCGGGCGATCGCAGCTGCCCGCGAGATGCAGCTCCAGATGCGCCAACTCCACCGAAACGGTCTCGACGAGGCGGTGGAGATGCGGATCGGCCTGCACACCGGCGAGGTGATCGACGAGGACGGCGATCTCCACGGCGAGACGGTGATCATCGCCAAGCGCATCGAGGGCCTCGCCCCGCCCGGTGGGATCCTGGCATCGGAGACCGTGCACGGCGTGCTCGGCACCGCCCGCGACGAACTCGTCGATCAGGGTGCGACGGCGCTGAAGGGGATCGCCGCCGAGTGGCATCTCTACCTCGTGCCGTTGCCGGAAGAAGACGAGGTGGAGTCGGCGCTGGCCGACACCGTCCCCACCCCGTACATCGGTCGGGTGAGCGAACGCGAAACCTTGGGCACGATGGTCGAGGAGGCCGCGTCGGGACGAGGTGGAATGGTGCTCATCGGCGGCGTCGCAGGCGTGGGCAAGAGCCGCCTCGTGCGCGAGACCGCAGCGATGGCCGAGCGCCTCGGTATGGCGGTGTACACCGGCAACTGCCTGGACATGGAATCACCGCCGCCGTATCAGCCGACGATCGATCAGCTCGAGCAGGCGGCGCGTACATTCTCGGCGGATGGATTCCGAACGGCTCTGGGTGTCAACGCTCCGGAGCTCGCCAAGCTGTTGCCCTCGTTGCGCCAGCGCTACGACGACATCCCGCCATCGCCCGATCTGACCCCCGAACAGGAGCGTCGGTACATGCTCCACGGGGTCGGCGAGTTCATCGAACGCGCGGCCAACAACCAACCGATGGTGCTGACGTTCGAAGACCTGCACTGGGCAGACGAATCGACGCTCCTACTGCTTCGTCACATCGGCGACCGTGCCGCCAGCATTCCCGTGTTGGTGATCGGGACGTTCCGCGACGACGAACTCGAGCCTGGGCGTCCCCTCACCAAGGCAATCGGGCCGCTGTTTCGCGACGTCGGCGCCACCGATCTCCGGCCGAATTTGCTGACCCGCGACGAGGTGAAGACGGTGCTCGCAGCCCGTGCCGGGAGCGAAGCACCGCCCGAGCTGGTGGATCTCGTGTTCTCCGAGACCCACGGCAACCCGTTCTTCACCGAGGAATTGTTTCGCCATCTGCGCGACAGCGGGCGGCTCTTCGACGACGACGGTCAGTGGCGTTCCGGTTTCGAGATCGGTGACACCGAGGTGCCCCAGGGCGTACGGCTCGTCCTCGGACGCCGTCTCGACCTGCTCGGCCCGGAGCACCGAAAGATGCTGGCATCCGCGGCGGTGATCGGTCGGACGTTCACGTTCAACATGCTCGCTGCGGTGTCGAGTGCGGACGAGGACGCGCTGTTCGACGCGCTCGAAGCAGCTGAGCGCAGCCATCTGATCGAGGAATTGGCGGCCGATCATCCGGCCGACTACCTGTTCGTACAGGAGCAGATCCGCCAGACGCTGGTCGGTGAGCTGTCGTTGGCGCGCCGCCAACGGGTGCACCTGCGCATCGCGGATGCGTTGGAGCAACTCGGGTCGGGTTCTGCAGTCGAACTCGCGCACCACCTGGTGTCGGCAGGCTCGGCGGTGTCCACCGACCGGACGGTGGCGGCACTCGTGTCGGCAGCCGAAACGAACATGGGAGTGCTCGCGTTCGAAGACGCACTGCGACACCTCGAACACGCGGCGTCCCTCGTCGGCGCAGGCGAGGGATGGTTCGATCTGATGTGTACGCAGGCCCGCGCGCTGCGGGGGGCCGGCCGAGTGGATGATGCCCTCGCGGTGCTCGACGCCGAACTCGGGCGCACTGCCGATCCCGCACAGGAGATCACCTTGCGGCTGCAGCGGGTGCAGCTCCTCAACGATCAGTATCGAGCCGCCGAGGGCCTCGCCGATGTGGACGCGCTCGTCGTCGCCGCAGCTGCCGCCGATGATCCCGAGCTCGAGATCGCTGTGCAGTTGGCACGCGGCCGCGCGTACTACATCATGTCGCTCGACAACACCGGAATGGCCGAGGTGTCGCGCGACGCGTACGAGGCCGCCTACGAGGCGGCCAAGGTGCACGGGGACAAGGCGAGCATGGCTCGGGCATTGCTCCCGACGACGTGGTTCACCGACTATTGGGCCGAGTATCGGGCGACCGCGCAGGCAAACATGGAGGAGGCCCGCGAGCTGGCCGAGGAGATCGGGGACGAGGACCTGATCCTCGATGCGATGGCGGCGTCGCTCCACCGCGGCGGGACGGCGAGAAACATGGACGAGTCCGAGGCGCTGCTGGGTCGACTGGAGGAGCGCCGCGATCCGGTGAAGCTCAACGCGCACTGCTTCTGGATGATGTGGCAGTACTCGGCGATGGGCCGGTTCACCGATGCGGTCGTCACGTGTGACCGCGGGATCGCCTTGGCAGATCTGATCGGGTCGGCGCCCGTCCAGTACGGCTCGATCAAGGCGATCGCGCTCACCGAGGCGGGTCGCTTCGACGAGGTCGACGCAGCGATCGACCAAGAGGTGACCGACGACGACCACCCGTTCGGCCAGGCGATGGCGTCACATGCTCGTTCGGTGTTCCTGACCCGGATCGGTGCGTGGGGCCCGGCACTCGACTCGCTCGATGACACGCTCACTCGGGCCGAGCAGGTCAGCCGGGTGTGGATGCAGTACTGGGCAGGGTCGTTGATGGCGATCGTCAAGGCGTACGCCGGGCAGGAGGCCGACCTGCGGTCGGCGGCATCGGGCTCACAGGTCTTCGGTGAGTGGCACCACGGGCTCACCGGGGCCCAGGTCGCGCTGGCCGAGGGTGATGCCACCCGCGCGATCGAGCTGGCACTGCCAGCCTGTCCATCAGACGGTGTCTCACCGATCGCCGATCACGTGCGGGCGCTTCACGTCGTCGGGTCGGCCCACCTCGCCCTCGGCGATCATCCCGCCGCCCTCGACGCTGCCGATCGTGGACTTGGCCTCGCCGAGGCCATGGGTTTCGGTGCGGTCACCTGGCAGCTGCGTCGGATTCGTGGGCTCGCGCTGGATGCGCTCGGAGACTCGGAGGCCGGCGCTGTGCTCGCGGTTGCGGATGCCGAGTTCCACACGCTTGCGGGTCGCATCGCCGATCCTGAGTTGCGCCGCTGGTTCGAACGCCAGTCTCTCGCACCGTCAGACTGAGCTCGGGCTCAGAGCGTGGCGGTGATCTCGCCGAGAAGTCGCCAGAACTCGACACGTCGCCGATCGGCGAACGGTCCGCCGTCGAGGAGGAGCTGGCTCTGCGCGAAACCGCAGCTGACCCCACTGGCTGGATCCATCGTGATGAAAGAGCCGCCGTAGCCGCCCCAGTGCATCGTCGTTGGCGTTGGCGCGGGGTAGTCCTCGGTGTGCAGGCCGAATCCGAGCCCGTAGCGGACCCAACCGACTGCGAGATCGTCGGCGTGACTCTGTTCGGTACCGGCCTCCGCGATGATCGCCGAACTCAAGTAGCGCCGGCCGTCGACCTCGCCGTTCATCGCGATGATCGAGCCGATGTGGGCGAGAGCACGAGCGTTGGTGATCCCGCCCAATGATGCAACGGCCGTTGGAAGCAGGTCGGGGTCGATGAGTTCGGACTGGGTGAGGAACTCGGCGATGACGCGCTCAGCCATCGGCGAGATCGGCACCAATTGTCCCTTCGCGGGCCAGAGCGCCGAGACCCGCCCGGCCTGCTCGACCGGCAGCCCGAAGTGAAAGTCAGCGGCGAGGGGAACAGCAATCTCGCGCTCGTGGAACTCTTCGAACGGGAAGCCGCTGGTGCGTTCGATCACCCCTGCGAGCAGGTCGCCGAAGGTTTGCGCGTGGTAGCAGCTGGCCGTTCCCGGATCGAACCAGAGCTCGGCGTCCTCGATGATCGCCGAGGAACGTCGCCGATCGCCGAGTTCCTCGAACGTGACCGAGCGTCCGTACCCAGGGAGGCCTGACTGGTGAATGAGTACCTGACGCGTTGTGATTGTCCCCTTGCCATGTTTGGCGAACTCAGGCCAGTACGTGGCGATCGGTTCGTCGAGATCGAGATGCCCGCGGTCGACGAGCATCAGGATCATGATCATCACCATGACCTTCGAAGTGGAGAAGACGCGCACGACGGTGTCGGCTTCCCACGGGAGTGTTATCTCGTAGTCGCGTGTTCCGCCCCACAGATCGACAACGGGTTCCCCATGCAGCTTGACTGCAAGCGACGCGCCCTTGTCGAGTCCGCTGTCGAGGTTGGCGCGGAACGCGTCCTCGAGCGGCCGGAATCGTTCGTCGCAGAACCCGTGTACGTCGGCCATCAGCCCTCCCCGTCGGTCAAGTTAGTCCTCCCGACGCCGCGGAGTCACGAGGTCCGGGGGGTCACAACGCTGGCGCCGTCCAGCCTCGTGTGGGAGCCTTCTGGCCGGGGGCGAACACATGGGTATCGAGATTGTCGAAGCAGAGCGCGTGGGGATGTCGAGCGAACGCGTCGGCTGGGCGCGCGATCTCGTCGCCAATCACGTCGCGACCGGCCGCTCGCCGTCTGCGGTAGCGGTGGTGCAACGCCGCGGCGAAATCGTCTTGGCTGAGGCGTTCGGCGTGCGTGGCCCGCACGGAGCGCCGCTCGACGTCGACGACGTGTGGCCGATCGCCTCCGCCGGCAAGCCGATCACCGCCGCCGTCGTCATGTCGCTCGTCGAGGAGGGTCGCGTCGGCATCACCCAGCCGGTGGTCGACTACATCGCCGAACTGACCGGTCCGCAGGACGACGACGTCCTGCTCCACCACCTCTTCACGCATTCGGCGGGTTGGGAGTCGGCACAACGGACGCATCGGATCGAAGACTTCCTCCGGTCCGGAAAGATGACACCCCCGCCACCCGGTCGTGATCTGATGACCCACCTCTTCCTGTCGTTGGCGCTCGACCCGATCCGGGTCGCCGGGCCGGGGGTCCAGATGGATTACGACAACGGGCCCTACGAGCTGCTCGCCGAGATCGTCCGTCGCGAAACCGGAGGAACGCTCGACGCGGCGATGCGATCGCGGATCTTCGAACCGCTGGGGATGACGCGCAGTGCGGGCATCGTCGGCGACGACGTGCGGCCGCACCTGGTCACACGGGCCGAGGGCCTGCCGTTCGGTCCCGGTCGCCCGGTGACGTTCGAGGGTGAACTCTGGGAGTCGTCGGATTCGGGTGCTGCCGCCGTGCACACCTCTGCTCCCGATCTCGCGCGATTCGGCCAGATGATCCTGAATGGCGGCCTGCTCGACGGAACTCGCGTGTTGGCTCCGTCGACGGTGACCTCGATGGTGACCAACCAGATTCCTGGTGTCCCGGCGAAGTTCGGTGACGAGTTGATTCCCGAGTCGAGCTGGGGCTACGGCTTCACGGTCGTACAGGAGCAGCGGTTCGCTTACTTCGGCGGCGGCTTGGTGCCGCTCGGGAGCGTGCTGCACCCAGGCGCGGGTGGCGTGAGTTACTGGGTCGACTTCGCCAACGAGATCGTCGGTGTGTTCTTCGAGGTGATCACCGAGGTCGACGAGTTCCTGACCCCGGTCTCGGGGATCGGCCATCGGTTCCAGGACGTCATCACCGCGGCGGTGATGGAGTGACGTTCTCGATGGAGTTGCACGACCCGGCGGAGCTGGGGATGTCAGCTGCCCGCCTGGCCGACGCGACCGCGCTGATGGATCGGCAGTTCGCAGAAGGCCTGACGCCGACGGCGGTCGCACTCGTCGCCCGGCACGGCAAGGTGGTGTGGACCCACACGGTCGGTGATGCTCGCCCGGGTGGTCCACCGGTGACGATGGACTCGGTGTTCCCGATGGCGTCGCAGACCAAGCCGATGACGGCTGCGGTGATCATGGCGCTCGCCGAGCGGGGCCTGATCGGCCTCACCGAGTCGGCCTCGTTGACGCTTCCCGAACTTGCTGATGCGCACGAGGAAGTGATGGTCTTCCACCTCCTGACCCACACATCGGGCTGGAACGATGAGGACCAGGTTGCCGCTCGTGAGGCGAAGCTCGCCGACGCGATCGCGACGGTTCCCGAAGGGACCGATGCGCTGACGCACATCCTGCTGTGGCCGGGGTGGGACGTCGAACGACGTCTCGCGGCTGGTGAGCGGATGCAGTACTGCAACTTCAACTACTCGCTGCTCGGTGAGATCGTCCGGAGGGTCACGGGTGACACGCTCGACGCAGCGATGAGTAGGTATCTCTTCGAGCCGATCGGCATGGCGAGCAGTGCCATGATCGTGGGTGCGGACCTCCAGGAGCGTGTGATCCAGCGGCCGTCGGGGATTCCGTATGGTCCTGAGCACGCGGGCACGGTGTTGTCGTTCAACGACCCGCTGTGGGCCGGCAGTGATGATGGTTCCAGCGGCGTGCATGCCTCGGCGCCGGACCTCGCACGGTTCTGGCAGATGTTCCTCGACGGCGGGATGGTCGGTAACCGGCGGGTGTTGAGCCGCGATGCCGTTCGGGTGATGACCACGAATCAGGTTCCGGGGATCGCCGTGGATCTGGGCGGCATCTCGAAGGCCGAGGCATCGTGGGGCTTCGGCTTCGGTGTCACCGGCCACGAGGCATGGGCGAAGTTCGGTGGCGGGTTGTCCTCCCCTACCAGCTTCCGCCACGGTGGCGCCGGTGGGATCGACGGCTGGGTCGATCCCGAGTCGGGAGTGGTCGCCGTGTACATCGAAATCGTCACCGAGGACACCGACGACGGAATGCCGTGGAGTTGGGCGAGCCATCGGTTCCAGGACGTCGTCAACGCCGCCGTTCTCGATCCGTGATCGGTCGGCGTCACGACAAGACGTCATCCCACACGTGGATGACACCTGGGGTCTGCGTCGGTTCAGGGGGTCGATGCGCTGAGGTGATGGTAGACGTTGAGGGCGGTGTCCCAGTTGAGTGATCGGCGTGGGATGGTGTTGATGCGGTACTCGACGAGTTGGCAGTCGTGGTCGCTGATGTGGTT
>DATKWD010000019.1:0-103510 GCA_035529695.1 Acidimicrobiales bacterium
CCCTCTGCTGGCGTGCGCATCTGGCAGGTGCCCGGGTCGTCGTGACACCGTCTGCCGTCGCGCGCCACGTCGAAGCACTCGGCGATCGTCAACCCGTCGACGAACGCCGCCGGAAGCAGAACGTCCACCGCATCCGGACCGTGCTCACCTGCTACTCGCCTCTTCACCTGCTTCGAGTCGTTCCGCAGATGATTCTGATCACGGTCCTCGAGGTGTTCTATTCGTTGCTCATCGGACGGACTCGTCAGGCCCGCGACCTCATGGTCGGCTGGACGGCGAATCTCGGTGACCTGAAGTCGATTCGGGCCGAGCGGGCCAGGATCGCAGGGTTCCGGGCCGTGCCCGAC
The DNA here is from genome assembly GCA_035529695.1 of Acidimicrobiales bacterium. GTDB lineage: Bacteria > Actinomycetota > Acidimicrobiia > Acidimicrobiales > Salinilacustritrichaceae > DATKWD01. The sequence continues at coordinate 348 of DATKWD010000019.1, forward strand.
GCCGAGATCCGAAACCTCCAGGTCCGGGGGAGCGCCCGCCTCTCCGCGTTCGTCAGGGGTCAGCTCGGCGGAGCCGACGAGGACCGCTTCAAGCGCGCGACCGCCGCAGGACGTGACCTCGCGGTCTCGCTCGAGGACCGCGGGGCCAAGCTCGCCATCGGTGTCTGGGTGGCCGTGGGTCTCGGGCTGCTGATCGGCAGCCGCCACCTGCTGGGGCGGGGGATCCCCGTGATCGGCGAGTTCAGCGCGTTCGAGGCCGGCGCCGTCGACACGCTGCGCGAGTGGTCGAGCGGCTGGCGCAGCGTCGGTCTCGGCGGCGACAGCCCGAATCCTTCGATCCTCGGTCTGGCCGGCTTCACCGGGATCGCGAGCTTCGGGTCGATGTCGCTGGCTCGTCTCGTGCTGATCCTCGGGCTCCTTCCGGCGGGCTTGGTCGGCACCTACCGGCTGCTCGCTCCGACGGGAGCCCGGCGGGCCCAGGTCGCTGCGCTGCTCGCAGCCGTCGCACTCCCGCTTCCGTACCTCGCGCTGAGCGACGGCCGCTGGGGTGCCCTTGCGCTCTGGGCGGCGTCCCCGTGGCTCCTGGGTCAGCTGGGTCGGGCCAGCGGCCTCGCACCGTTCGTGCCGTCCGGAGAAGCGCCGCCAGGACTCCTCCGTTGTGCGTTGGCCATCGGGGTCCTCGCCGGGTTGGTCACCTTCGTGCTCCCTTCGGCCAGCGTGCTCGTGGTCGTGATGGCCATCTCGCTGGCGGTGGGTGGACTCGTGGCGGGAAGTCCCCGTGGCGGTGCCCGCATGGTGATCGCCTCGGTCCTCGGCATGGGGGTCACCTTCGTGCTCCACCTGCCGTGGAGCCTCGACTTCGTCCTTCCCGGGGCCGAGTGGTCGAGCTTCGTGGGCCCGAGCATCGGTCCCCGCGCCCTCGAACCGCTCGATGTGATCGGCTTGGGCACCGGAGCGATGAGCCTCGGGGTGCTCGGCCTCGGTGTCCTCGTTGCGGGCGGCCTCTCGTTGCTGATCGGACGCGGGTGGCGGTTCGACTGGGCGGCACGAGGCTGGAGCCTGAGCCTCACCGGCTCGGCGCTGGCGCTCGCCGCGGATCGGGACGTGATCGGTTTCGGGATGCCCCCGGCCGAGGTGCTCCTGGCGACATCGGGTGCGGGGTTGGCCCTCGCCGTGGGACTCGGCGTGGCCGCGTTCGAGCTCGACCTCAGCGCGTACCGCTTCGGGTGGCGTCAGCTGGCCGCCGGCATCGCGGGCGCAGCTCTCGCAGTCGCGACCATTCCGGTGTTCCTCGCATCGCTTGGCGGCACGTGGGCGCAGCCGGGAGGCGACTATCACGAGGTGCTCTCGTTCCTCGAGACCGAGCGTGCCGAGACTTCGTTCCGGATCCTCTGGCTCGGCCGCCCCGATGCGCTCCCCCTCGGCTCGTACGAGATCGAGGACGGGCTGGCCTACGCAACCAGCGATCATGGGCTCCCTGATCTCGGCGACGGGCGCGTCGCCGCAGATCCGGGTTCGGTCGACGTGGTGGCCGAGGCGCTCGCGCTCGCCCGGGCGGGCGAAACCACGCGTCTCGGACGCATGCTCGGACCATTGGGAATCCGCTATGTGATCGTGGTCGACCAGCTCGCTCCGGCGCCGTTCGATGACGAGGTCCGACCGATCCCCTCTGATGTCCTGCCGTCGCTGGCGGCGCAGCTCGACTTCGAGTCGATCGACGTGAATCCCGCCCTCTCGGTCTTCCGGAACTCCGAAGCCGTGCCGCTGCGCGCCGAGGTCGAGCCCACCTTCGGTTCCGGCGGCACCTCGATCACCGACGTGGGTGACACACGCCCTCTCGAAACGACCCCGGTCCTCGGTTCCGAGGACGGACGGACGACGTTCAGTGGTCCGGTCGAGGCCGGCAGTCGCATCTTCTGGTCGGCGACGGCCAGTGACGGCTGGCAGCTCACGATCGACGGAGAACCGGTGCCGAGCGAGAGGGCGTTCGGATTCGCCGACGCCTACGAGGTCGACCGGTCAGGTGACGCGACTCTCGAATACCGCACCCCGGTGTTCCGCTACGGGATGCTTCTGATCCAGATCCTGTTGTGGCTCTTCGTCCTGCGCAGGCTGTTGCGGCTGCGCCTCGGCCCCGACACCGAAGAGGTGGCCAGATGAACCGTCGCCTGCCGGTGTTCGTCGTGGTGTTCGGTGCCATCGCGGCCATGGTCGTGCTGGCCGACGACCCGACGGGTCCGCATTCGGCCGACGTCGGCTCGACCGGAACCGAGGCTTTCGGGCTTCCGATTGCCGAGTCGGCCGATGCCCAGTCGAGCACGTGGTTCTGCGCCGGCGGCACCGGAATCGAGTCCGAGACCGCCTTCGCCGATCACACGGTGATCGTGGCCAATGCATCCGATGACGACGTCGTCGGCACGCTGACCGTCTACGCGGGGTCGATCCGCGAAGCCGTCAGCGGCGAGGACCAGCTCGACGACATCGACAGCAGTTCGACGACCGAGACGAGCGAGACGACCGAGACGACCGAGGCACCGGCGACGCCCGAGCCCGTCACCCAGCAGCTCGAGGTGCCCGCACTCGCCCGGATCGAGATCCGGCTGGGCGACGTGATCCCGGCTGAGCTGGTCTCGGCGGTCGTCGAGATGCCGAGTGGTGCGATCGCCGTCGAGCACCGGGTCGAGAGCGTCAATGGCTTCGACACCGCCCCGTGCGCCTCGAACGCTGCGGTCGACTGGCACTTCGCCTGGGGCGCGACCACCGACGACGCACGCGAAGTCCTGGTGTTCTTCAATCCCTTCGCGGATGACGCAGTGGTCGATGGCTCGTTCATCACCGATGACGGGCCGCGGGAGCCGGGCCGCTTCGACGGCCTCGTCATACCGGCCGGCAGTGTGGTCGGCCTCGACCTGGGTGACGACGTGACCATCCGACCGCAGATCGCTGCGTCGCTCCGGCTCCGGTCGGGCCGGGTGATCGTCGATCGGATCCAGCGCTTCGACGGCTCCGATGGCCCCAAGGGACTCACGGTGCGGTTGGGGATGACGCAACCGAAGCCGGTCTGGATCTTCCCCGACGGCCTCGTCGACGAAGGGGTGCGGGAGACGATTCACCTGTTCAACCCGACCGACCGGTCGGCCGAGGTGCTGATCGACATCGCACCCGACGATCCGGCGACGAACGGTATCCCCGAGCCGTTCGAGGTCTCGGTGCAGCCGGGAGCCCAGATCGCCGTCGATCTCGGCGCAGACGGCCGCGTCGAGCCCGGAGTCGGCCACAGCGCGATCGTGCGGGTCGTCAACGACGGTGCCGTCGTCGCCGAGCGGGTGCTCCGGTCGTCGTCTCCGTCCGAGCGTTCCGGGGTCTCGGTCGCGACCGGTTCGCCGGTGGCCGCATCGAGGTGGGTGTTCGCCGGAGGCGGGACCAGCGAGAGCCAGGACGAGTTCCTGTACGTGCTCAACCCGTCGAACGAGTTCCTGGCGACGTTCAGCATCGTTGCGCTCGAGGACGGTCAGCGGCTCGACGTGCAGGGACTCACCGACCTCGAGGTTCCGCCGGCAGGACGCCTCGCCATTCGCGTCGGGTCACAGATCGAGCGTGACGTGGCGCTGCTCGTCGAATCCAGCTCGCCCATCGTGGTCGAGCGGGGCCTCTACGCCGTCGAGGGTCCCGGCGTTTCGAACGCCATCGGAATCCCGTTTGCCGGCGACCTCATCGAACCGCCACCGTTCATCGACGACACCGCCGGCGGCTGAAACGGTCGAGGGCGGATCAGAGATCGCTCGCGCCGTGATCGCACCCCGGGGGCACCGACCCGGGCTCGCGGAGTTCGGCCAGGGTCGCCCACAGATCCGCGGCGGTCGGTGGACCGAGGAACCGCCCCACCACGAGGCCGTCGGCGTCGACGATCAGCAGGGTCGGGACAGCTTCGATGCCGTAGCGGTCGTGCAGCGCTTTGTCTCGGACGGCGTCGACCTCCTGCACGGCCACCTTTGGACTCGCCACGGGGTCGGCGATCCGGCGAGCCCTGGCGCACGAGTCGCACGTCTCGGATGAGAAGACCAGGACGAGCCAGGGCGCGTCGGGACGGATGAAGTCGCCACGGTGCACCTGCTCCGGCACGGCATAGGAGGTACGGGTCGGCAGAGGGTCGCGTCGCCGGTCGGCAACCGCAGCGATGGCCAGGGCTGCTGCCACGAGGACACCGAAGACGACGAACTGGGTCATCGGGTGACCGACGGGTCAGTCGGCGCGGATTGCCAGCTCGGCGTCGGCGTCAGCGTCGTCGGCATCGGTATCGGTATCGGTATCGGCAGCAGGCTGGTCGTCGCTGGCAGGCACGACGTCGGTTCGTCCGACCTCGATGAGCCGGTTGATCTCGTCGCCGTGGACGGTCTCGTGCTCGAGGAGCGCTCTGGCCACCAGATCGAGTCCGTTGCGGTGCTCGAGGAGGAGCGCCCGGCACCGTTCCTCGGCGTCCCGCAGGATCTTCTCGACCTCTTCGTCGATGATCCGGGCCGTGTCGTCGGAGTAGTCGCGGCTGTGCATCAGGTCGTCTCCGAGGAAGACCTGCTGGTTGTCGCCCCATGCCATCGGCCCGATCCGCTCGCTCATGCCGTAGCTGCGCACCATGGCGCGAGCCCACTTGGTGGATCGTTGGAGGTCGTCACTCGCTCCGCTCGACACCTCTCCGAACACGAGACGCTCAGCGGTGCGGCCGCCCATGGCCATGGCGATGATGTCCTCGAAGTAGCTCTGCGGGTAGTGGTGCCGTTCTTCGGGGAGGGTCTGGGTGACCCCGAGCGCCATCCCGGCGGGGATGATCGTGACCTTGTGGACCGGATCAGCGTTGGGGAGCAGCGAGGCACACACGGCGTGGCCGGCCTCGTGGTACGCGGTGATCTCCTTCTCCTCGTCGGTGAGCCCCATCGACTCGCGACGCTGGCCCATGAGCACGCGATCGCGGGCTTCATCGAAGTGCTCCGCGTGAATCTCGTCGAAGTCAGCACGAACGGCGAACAGGGCCGCCTCGTTGACGAGGTTGGAGAGGTCGGCTCCGGACATGCCCGGAGTCCCACGAGCGATGAGGTTCAGGTCGACGTCCGCGGCGATCTGCTTGCCCTTGGCATGCACGGCGAGGATGGCTTCGCGTTCCCCGAGTTCGGGCAGCGGAACGACGACCGTTCGGTCGAAGCGGCCGGGACGCAGCAGGGCCGGATCGAGGATGTCGGGCCGGTTGGTGGCGGCGATCATCACGATCCCTTCGGTCGCCTCGAAACCGTCCATCTCCGAGAGCATCTGGTTGAGCGTCTGCTCACGCTCGTCGTGCCCGCCGCCGAGGCCCGCACCGCGTTTGCGGCCGATCGAGTCGATCTCGTCGATGAAGATGATCGCCTTGCCCATCTTCTTCGCCGACTCGAACAGGTCGCGGACTCGGCTCGCGCCGACCCCGACGAACATCTCCATGAAGTCCGAGCCGCTGACCGAGAGGAACGGGACACCCGCCTCGCCGGCCACGGCACGGGCGATGAGGGTCTTTCCCGTCCCCGGCGGACCCACCAGCAGCACGCCCTTGGGGATGCGTGCGCCGATCTCTGCGAACCGCTGCGGCTGCTTCAGGAAGTCGATGACCTCGGTGATCTCCTGCTTGACGCCCTCGTAGCCCGCCACGTCGCTGAAGGTCGTGCCGGGCCGTTCGGTCGAGTAGGTCTTCGCTTTCGACCGGCCGATCGACATGATCCCGCTCATCTGGCCCTGTGCCCGCCGCTGCATCCACCAGATGAAGCCGAAGAACAGCCCTGCGATCAGCAGGAGGGGGAGGATCGACTCGAAGAAGCTGGGCGTCGGGGTGGAATAGGTGATCTCGACGTCGTTCTCCTCGAGCAGCGCGAGGTCGCTCTCGGGGACGCCGCCGTTCTGGAGCACCCCGGTCGTCGAGAAGGCCTCACCGCTCTCGAGCTCGCCGTTGATCTTGCCGTTGTTGTTGTTGATCTCGATGGAGGCGACGTCGCCGTCGATGACCTTCTCGCGGAACTCGGTGTAGGTCAGCTCGGTGCTGGAGCTGTTGTTGAACAGGCTCGGAAGCAGGAATGCGGTGAGAAACAGGCCCACCAGCAGCCAGATCGACCATTTGGGCAGGCCGAGACCTGTCGTCGAGGCCTTCTTGCCTCCTTGGTCGCGCGGCGCGGGGGCGGGGGGCGGAGGTGGGGGAGTCGGCTGACCCATGGTGGGGCAGTCTACGGCGCTCGGTCGCGATGCCGACGGGCGGGCCGCGCTGCCGCCATCCGCGTGCGTCGTGGCATCGCTGGCTACGTTCTGAGGCGATGAATCGTCATTGTTCCCGTCCGGGGTGCTCGACCCAGGCCGACGCGACCCTTGTCTATGACTACGGCCGGGCCGTGGTGACGCTCGAATGGCTGGCGGGTACCGCTCATCCGATGAGCTACGACCTGTGCGCCGACCACACCCGCCGCCTCGTGGTGCCCAACGGCTGGACCGTCGACGACCGGCGGGTCGCCCATCTGTCGGTGCTGCCCGACCGCCCGACGTTCCTGGCCAGCTGAACGATCTCACCGATCCCCCTGGCCCTCGCTCAGGTGCCGAGGACCCCGGTCCCGAGCCGCGGTGGGGTGTTCGCGAGGCCGTCGCCGGCTGGTTCCTCAGCCTGGTGGGCGCGTCGTTCACCCTCGTCATCGTGTTGGCGGTCAGCGGCTATGCCGACACGCCAGATGATCTGCCTCTCGGTTGGTTCGCCGTCGCGCAACTGGGCCTGTGGGTCGGGCTTCTCGGCGCACCGATCTGGGCCGCGACCCGACGAGGGAACGGTGTGGTCGCTGACCTCGGATTCTCTTTCGAGGCGCGGGACGTGCCCATCGGGCTCGGCATCGGCGTGGTGTCTCAGTTCATCCTGCTCCCGCTGATCTACGCGCCGATCTTCTGGCTGACCGACATCGACAGTGACGAGTTGAGCGAGGCGGCCGAAGACCTGACCGATCGAGCCGTCGGCCCGCTCTCGGTCGTGCTGCTCGTGCTCATCGTCGGCTTCGGCGCACCCATCGTCGAGGAGATCTTCTACCGAGGCATGGTCCAACGTGCGCTCGGGCGTTGGGCCGGTCCGGTCGTCGCCGTCGGTGGAAGCGCGTTGTGGTTCGCGGCCAGCCACTTCCAGCCCCTTCAGTTCGCCGGACTGCTCGCGTTCGGCCTCGTGCTCGGATGGCTCGCCCACCGGACCGGTCGGCTCGGTACCGCGATCTTCGCCCACATCGGGTTCAACCTGACCACCGTGATCGTCCTGCTCGCGTCGTAGCCGGAATGCCCCGGTGACTGCGATCTCGGCGGGCCAGGTGGCACGATGGGCGTCCTCGCCATGACCACTTCGTCCGTGCTCCCTGACCCGTCGGCGCGTTCCGACCCGGACGAACCGCTGCCCGAGCCTGAACCGGCGGAGCCTCAGGCCGACCCGGCGGTCGATGCCGCCCGGCAGCGCTGGATCCGCAACGGCGTCGATGTGGCGGTCGTGGCGTTGTGTGTGGTGTTCATCGTCGGGCCGCTCCACCCCGATCTGTTGCTCACGAACAGCACCCCCGCCGGCGGCGACATGGGTGCACATGTCTGGGCACCGGCGTTCCTCCGTGACGAGCTGTTGCCGAGCTTGCGTCTCTCGGGTTGGACGCCCGACTGGTACGCCGGATTCCCGGCCTTTCAGTTCTACATGGTCGTTCCGTCGCTGATGATCGTCGCGGTGAACAGCGGGGTCCAGGGCTGGCTCGCCATCGTCCCGTTCATCGTGTCGCTGGCGATCGGACTGCCCTCGATCCTGCGTCTCGAAGGTCGCCGTCGCATCGTGGGCGTCACGATCGCGCTGCTGGTCGCGGTGTTGGGCATCGGTGTTCCCTACGGGGTGGCCTTCAAATGGGTCACGGTCTCAGGCGTGCTCACCCTGCCACTGGCGGCCTACGTCTTCGGCCGGTTGATCCGGTTTCGATCGCCGGGGCCCGCAGTGCTCGCGGTGGCGACGGTGCCGTTCCTGTTCGACCGCGGGTTCACCATCTACGGCGGCAACATCCCCAGCACGCTGGCGGGTGAGTTCGCGTTCTCGATCTCGCTGTCGATCGCGCTGTTGTATCTGGGGTTCCTCGCCCGCGGACTCGAGACGGGTCAGTACCGAGCGACGTCGGCGGTTCTGCTCGCTCTGACCGGGCTCTGCCACCTGATCCCGGCGTTCTTCGCGCTGGCAGGCACCGCGGTCCTCCTGCTGATGCGGATGGCCTCGACCCGGTCGGCCCGCTCGATCGGCCGCAGTGTCGGCTGGGCCGCGGTGGTGGGACTCGTCGGGGGACTCCTGTCGGCGTTCTGGGTGCTGCCCTTCTTCTGGCAACGCACCTTCCTGAACGACATGGGCTGGGAGAAGCTGGCGGTCCGCGGGGCCGATCAGGCCATCTGGACGTGGCTGCGCGAGGACATCCAGCCGCACTTGCTCCCCGAGAGCATCACGTGGGCCGTCTTCCTGGCGGTCATCGGCATCGTGCTGTCGATCGTGTTCAAGATCCGGATCGGAGTCTTCCTCACCGTGATGGCAGCGGTGATCGCGGTGGGCTTCGTGTTCCTCCCGGAAGGGCGCCTCTGGAACGCTCGCATCCTGCCCTTCTACTACCTGTGCATCTACATGCTGGCGGCGGTCGGGGTCACCGAGGTCGGCCGGAGCCTGGCGCTCATCGCGTCGCCCGAACCCGTCGAGGGCGGCCCCGATCAACAACCTCATCGATGGCTCGAGTGGGTCACCGCTCCGATGAGCTTCGCAGCCGTCGCGGTGGTCGTCGGTCTGCCGCTCGCGGCGTTGCCCCTGGGGTCGACCGCCGAGGACGGCACCTACCGCTGGCTCGGACTGTCGACCGCCGACGACAGCTTCGTGCCGGGCTGGGCCGAGTGGAACTACCGCGGCTACGAAGGCAAGGACGCCTACCCCGAGTACCACGGCATCGTGACCGAGATGGACCGCGTGGGCGACTCCAACGGCTGCGGTCGGTCGATGTGGGAGTACCAGAAGGAGCTCGACCGCTACGGCACCCCGATGGCCCTCATGCTGCTGCCGTTCTGGACCGAGGGGTGCATCGGCTCGATGGAGGGCCTCTACTTCGAGGCGTCGTCGACGACCCCGTTCCACTTCCTCCTCCAGTCCGAGCTCTCCGCCGCACCGAGCAACGCACAGCGCGACCTGCCCTACCGGCAGTTCGACATCGACGCGGGAGTCGATCACCTCCAACTCTTCGGCGTTCGCTACTACCTGGCCACCTCGACGCAGGCGATCACCGCGGCGTCGACCCACCCTGACCTGACCGAGGTGGGGTCGAGTGGCCCCTGGGTCGTCTACGAGGTCGCCGATGCACCGCTGGTCGAGGGGGTCGACGCGGTTCCTGCCGTGACGACGAGCAGCAACGCCCAGGACGAGTGGCTGTGCGACGGCCTCGACGTCAAGACCGAGTCGGGGCTCCGCGGCACCAACCCGACATGCAGCGGTCCTGCGCTCGATTGGTTCCAGAGCGACCCCGACGAGCAGGTCTTCGTCGCGTCCGACGGCCCCGACGAGTGGGAGCGGGTCGACTACCCGACACCGCCCGTGCGCACGCCCATCGAGCCGGCGGTCGTCACCGACGTCGTCGCCGACACGAACTCGATCTCCTTCGAGGTCGACCGGGTGGGTGCGCCGGTGCTCGTGAAGGCGTCGTACTTCCCCAACTGGGAGGTCAGCGGCGGCGACGGGCCGTATCGGGTGGCACCGAACCTGATGCTGGTCGTGCCGACCGACACCAACGTCGAGCTGACGTTCGGCCGCGAGGCCATCGACTGGATTGCGTGGCTGCTGACGCTGGTCGGCATCGGCATGGTGATCGCGCTCGTCCGTCGCGGTGACCGCTGGCTCACCCTCGGGAGCTGACCGACGTGCGACAGCTCGTGGCGCGGTTCGTGCTCGTTGCCCTCGTGCCCACCGCGGTCGACATCGGCCTGCTCGTCTGGCTGCGAGTCGGACTCGGTTGGGTGCTCGTCGTCGCCGACCTGACCGCGATCGCCACGGCAACGGTCGTGTCGTATGCGATGCACCGGTCGATCACGTTCGGTCGCGACAGCTTCGTACGATGGGTGCAGATGCCCTGGGCCTTCGCGGCCGTCGCCGGATTGGCCGCGATGATCGACGTCGCCGTGCTGCAGAGCGCCTTCGTCCTCACCGGGTTCGACACGGTGGCCGGACTGGTGGCCGCCAAGGTCATCTCGCTCGGGTGTGCTGCGCTGGTGCGCTTCGGGGGGTACCGCACCGTGTTGACCGGCGAGGTCCGGAGCTATGTGTCCGAACCCGGACCACCGCTCGTCATCGACGGGGGCACCGACGTGTCGATCGTGGTCCCGGCGTTCTCCGAAGAAGCCGGCATCGCCACGACCGTCGCCGAGCTCCGTCAGGCCGCGATCGCCGACGGTCGCCAGGTCGAGATCGTCATCGTGGATGACGGGTCGCGGGACGCCACGGCCGATCGTGCGCTCGAGGCCGGAGCCGACCAGGTCGTCGTGCTCGCAGAGAACTGCGGGAAGGGAGCGGCGGTTCGTGCGGGAATGCTGGCGGCTCGGGGTCGGGTGGTGGTGTTCACCGACGCCGACCTCGCCTATGCCCCCGAAGTCGTCCTCGGCACCGCCGACCTCGTCGACGCCGGCTGGGACGTCGTCGTCGGCGACCGCCGACATCCGGACGCGGCGGGCCGATCAGGGGCCAACACGCTGAGGTCACTCGGAAGTCGCGCCATCAATCTGGCGACCTACGCGGTGCTCCTGGGCAGCTACCGCGACACGCAGTGCGGGCTGAAGGCGTTTCGGGGCGATGTGGCCCGCAGCATCTTCGCGCGCACCCGCCTCGACGGGTTCGCCTTCGACGTCGAGGTCTTTCACCTGATCGAGCGCGATCGTCTTTCGCTGCGGAGCATCCCGGTGCAGGCCCGCCACTCCGAGCGCTCGACGGTGAGCGTCGGCCGTGATGCAGTTCGGATGTTGCGAGATCTGTGGAGGGTTCGTCGCTGGTCGTCGACCGGCGTGTACGAGCAGTCCGAGCTCGCGACGCGGCGTTGGGTAGGTTCCGGGCCCCATGGCTGATCTCGACGCAATCTTCAAGGCCTACGACATCCGCGGGACGACCCCCGATCAGTTCGATGCCCCGACGGCTCGAGCCATCGGTGCCGCGTTCGCCCGGCTGGTCGTCGCCGACGAAGGCGCCGATCGGGCGATCGTGGCTCGCGACATGCGCCCGAGCGGTGTTGCACTCGTCGAGGCGTTCACTGACGGGGTGCTCTCGCAAGGTCTCGACGTGATCGACGTCGGACTCGCGTCGACCGACCTGTTGTACTTCGCATCAGGATCCCTTGATGCCCCCGGCGCCATGTTCACCGCGTCGCACAACCCCGCCGAGTACAACGGGATCAAGATGTGCTTCTCGTCGGCACGGCCGATCGGCGAGGACTCGGGACTGCGTGCCATCAAGGACGACGTGGCCGAAGCGACGCCCGATGCCGAGGTCGCACGAGGCACGCGTCACGAGGACGACTTGCTGGCCGCCTTCGCGGACCACGTCCGATCGTTCATCGACGTGAGCCGGTTGCGGCCCCTGAAGGTGGTCGCCGACACGGCCAACGGCATGGGTGGGCTCGTGGTCCCAGCCGTGTTCGAAGGGCTCCCGATCGACCTCGAGGTCATGTACGGCGATCTCGACGGCACCTTTCCGAACCACCCGGCCGATCCGATCCAGATCGAGAACCAGGCCGACCTCCGTGCTCGGGTCGTGGAGACCGGTGCCGACGTCGGCCTGGCTTTCGACGGCGATGCCGACCGGGTCTTCCTGATCGACGATCAGGGCGAACCGCTGTCGGGCTCGATCACCACCGCCATCGTGGCCAAGGGGGTGCTCGACAAGGAACCCGGCTCGACGATCCTGCACAACCTGATCTGCTCCAAGACCGTCGCCGAGGTCGTGGCCGAGCACGGAGGGACCGCGATTCAGACCAGGGTCGGGCACAGCTTCATCAAGGCCGAGATGGCGTCGACGGGTGCGGCCTTCGGCGGCGAGCACAGTGCGCACTACTACTTCCGTGACAACTGGCGCGCCGACTCGGGGGCCATCGCGGCGCTCGTCGTCCTCGAGCAGCTCAGTCTGGCCGGGGTGCCGCTCTCGGAGCTCCGCGTTCCCTACGACCGATACGCCGCGTCTGGCGAGATCAACACGAGGGTCGATGATCCTCAGGCCGTGATCGAGCGGGTTGCTGCCGCGTACCCCGACGCCGACCAGCATCGGCTCGACGGGCTCACCGTCGATTTCGGCGGCTGGTGGTTCAACCTCAGGCCGTCGAACACCGAACCGTTGCTCAGGCTCAACCTCGAAGCGCCGACGCGCGCCGAATGTGACGCACGCGTCGCCGAGGTACAGGCACTGATGGGCGGCTGAGGTGAAACGGATCGACGGGGTCGTGCAGCACTACTCGTGGGGCCATCGGTCGGCCATCGCCGACCTGGTGGGTCGGGCTCCGTCGGGTGAGCCCGACGCGGAGCTCTGGCTGGGTGCACACCCGAGCGCGCCCAGCCCGACTGCCGGCAGTGCACCCCTCGATGCACTGATCGCCGCCGACCCCGTCGGGACCCTCGGGGCCGAGACCGCCGACACCCACGGTGAGCTCCCGTTCCTGCTGAAGATCATCGCGGCCGCGGAACCACTGTCGATCCAGGCGCATCCGAACGCAGCGCAGGCTCGTGCCGGATTCGAGCGTGAGAACGCAGCCGGGATCGCCTTGGACGCCCCCGACCGGACCTACCGGGACGCCAATCCGAAGCCCGAGCTCGTCTGCGCACTCACCACCTTCGAGGCACTCTGCGGCTTCCGACCCCTGGCAGGGACGCGTGATCTCTTCGATGCGCTCGGCGACGGCGTCGAGTCGGTCGTCGAGCGGCTTCACGGCCCCGGCACGGACGCCGAAGTGCTGGCCGACACCATGGCCTGGCTGCTGCGAGAAGCTTCCGAGGAGGTCGTGATGGCGTGCCTCGAAGCGTGCCGCATGCTCGGGCGTCCGGGGTGGGCGGTCGAGGCCCAGACAGCCATCGATGCGGCCACCCACCACGGCCCCGATCCGGGTGTGGTCGTGTCGTTGCTGCTCAACCGGATCACGCTCGGACCGGGGGAGGCGTTGGCGCTCGGTCCCGGCAACCTCCACGCGTACCTGTCGGGCATGGCGGTCGAGGTGATGGCAAACAGCGACAACGTCGTCCGCGGCGGCCTGACCCGCAAGCACGTCGACATCGACGAGCTCCTGGCAGTGGTCGACTGCACCCCGGCCCCACCGGAGGTCCAACGACCGGACGACTGGAACCACCGCTACCGCAGCGGTGCGAAGGAGTTCACGCTGCATCGCTACGAGGTCGGAGGGGGTCGCAGCGTGGCGTGGCAGCGAGACGCGCCGGCGATCGCGCTCGTCACCCGTGGGGCGGCCGCGGCGAACGGCGAACCTCTCGAGCGCGGTGAGGCATTGTTCCTGGCGGCAAACGACGAGGTGACCTTCTCCGGTGACGCCGAGGTGTTCCTCGCGACCACCGGGTGAGGTGATCTCGCGCTCAGAGGTTCTTGAGCGCCTCACGCCTGGTGAGGGCCGACAGCTCCTCGGCGTGTGCATCGACGAACGTGCGGATCGCGTCGGGATCGGTCTTGGCGTACTCACGCAATGCCCAACCGATGGCCTTGCGGATGAAGAACTCCTCGTCCGACCCGCGGCGCAGGGCATAGGTGAACAGCCGGGAGGTGTCGGTGTCGGACTTCCAGCGGAGTTGGTGGAGGATGGAGGTGCGGGCCAACCAGATGTCGTCGGCGTCGATCCATCGGTCCATCACCTCGGCCAGCTCGCGATGTCGGTGGACCATCGTCCCGATCACGTGGGCAGCGAGCGCATCGACGGTGTCCCACCACGAGTTGGTGGTGATGAGCGCCTCCACCCGAGCCAGGTGTGCGGCGTCGAGCCGCGTCGCCTCGCGAGCGAGCACATCGGTACCGACGTAGTGGAACTCTCGCTCGCGTTGCCTCCAGCAGGTCTCGACGAAGCGAAGGACCTCGGCGATCCGGGCCGCGTCGGCCTCGGCCATCCACGGCTTCGACACCTTGCGTCGCTCAGGGGTCTTGACGCCGAGAAAGGCGAAGCGGTGCTTCATGTAGGCAGCCATGGGCTCAGCCCGATCGCCATCGGCGACCGCGGTCAGCTCACGTCGCAGTGAGTCGATGCTCAGCACCACCTGGAAAGTGTGGCCCACCAACTACGTTGGCGGCGATGGCACTCTCTCCGACCCTTCTCGAGATCCTGGCCTGTCCCGAAGACAAGGGCCCGTTGCTCTACTTCGAGGACGAGAACTCGCTCTACAACCCGCGCCTCAAGCGCCGTTACGACATTCGCGAGGACATCCCGATCATGTTGATCGACGAGGCCGACAACGTCGACGATCCCGAACATGATCGCCTGATGGCCAAGGCTGCCGCCGACGGCATCGAGCCAACGTTCTCGGCCTGACGTCGATGGTCGACCGACCTCCTGAGCTGACCGGGCTCGACAGCCTCGGTGTCGTCGGGCCCACGCTCGCCCTCGCCGAGATGGTCGAGGCCGCTGCCGCCAACGTGGGTGAGATCGCCGGGCTGCCCGCGCACGAGGACATCGAGCACGTCGTGCTCCTGGGCGCAGGCGACGCAGGCGTCGCCGCTGAGTTCGTCGCGGCGGTCGGCGATCCGTTCGGCTCGGTGCCCTGCATCGTGGTCGAGGGCTACTCGGCGCCCACGTTCGTGTCCGAATCGACGCTGTGCATCGCGTTGTCGCGTTCGGGAGAGACCGAGGAGACGCTCGAGGCCGCCGAGGGAGCGGCAGTGGCCGGGGCTCGGATGGTGGTGGTCGGAGGCGGCGGCCGCCTGGTCGAACTCGGGCGAGCCTGGGAAGCTCCGGTGATCGAGATCGATCCCGCCCTCCCGACCGAGCGGGCTGCGCTGGGTGCGCTTGCCATCCCGCCGATGCTGGTGCTCGAACAGACGGGCCTGTGGCCAGGCGCATCCGATTGGATCGCGCGGACGGTCGAGCAGCTTCGACGCCGCGAGGCCGAGCTCACCAAGCCCGACAGCGTCGCGGCACAGTTGGCCCGCACCATCGGTCGAACGATCCCGATCGTCTATGGCGCCGGCGAGATCGGTGGGGCGGCGGCACGCCGTTGGAAGGCGCAGTGCAACAAGAACGCCAAGATCCCCGCGTTCGCCGGCCGGCTGCCCGAGCTGACTCACGACGAGATTGCCGGGTGGGGTCAGCACGGCGACGTGACCCGGCAGGTGTTCACCGTGGTGCAGTTGCGTCACGAGGACGAGCACCCGCAGGTGATGCGGCGTTACGAGCTCATGCGTGATCTCATCGACGAAGTCGTCCATGAGGTGGTGGACGTCGAGGCCGAAGGTGATGGCTCGGTCGCGCAGATGTTCGACTTGGCCTACATCGGCGACGTCGTGAGTCTCCACCTCGCGATGAACGAGGGCACCGATCCGGGACCGGTTCCGGCCGTGGCTCGAGTCGAGTCCGAGCTCACCGACTGACGGGCGACTTGTCTCACCCGGCGTCGGGGAACCAACGCCCGAGCCAGGGCTCACAGTGCGCTTCGATGAGCCGATCGACATGTGATGGGTCGACCCGGTCGAGCACGTGGTGTTTCTGCCCCGCACGGTTGCTGTGACTCTGCTCGGCTGCCAAGGTGGCGACGTCGACGCCGGCGAACTCGGCGAGGTGGTCGAGTGAGCGGCTGATCTCGTGGGTGCGGAGCACCAGCAGGCGGTCATCGGGAACCGCTGACGCGAGTTCGAAGCTTCGACGCCACTTCTCGAGACGGGTGGCGATGGGCGGGAGCCCGAGCTGGCGGAGCTCTTCCTCCTCGGGTGGATACGGCAAGCCGTCCAGCTCCCGTTCAAGGACCCGCTTCCAGTCTCCGGCCGGCGTGTCGTCGATGCGATGGCTGTAGAACGAGTCGATCCAGCTCCTCGGCTCGCGGACGGTGAAGACGAAGCGGGCCCGCGGGAACAGCCGCACGAGATGGGGGGTGAAGGGCTGGTTCAGCTGGTTCGAGTCGACTTCGAGTCGGAGTCGGGCATCTCGGACCTCGAGTGCCGCCGCGACGGCGTCGGATGTCATCTCGCCCCGCTGCTCGGCCCGCAGGAGGTCCTCCAACTCGCCGACGTCGGCTTCGTGAGCGGTCCGGTACTCCTGCTCGAAGATGGCAGCGAGGGAGACGGTTCCGGTCTTCGAGCTCCCGATCCCGATCAGGTGGAGACGCCGATCATCGCCGAGCCGGGTGGCCGGCTCGTGAGGTCGCCTCTGTTGCCGCTGCGAACCTCGGAAGCGGCGCACGTGGTCAGCGTCGCACACTTCGGACTCGGAATGCCCGCTCGTGGTCGGTACAGTCTGAGGCTCCGGGCTGATCAGAGATGGTGCCGGTTGCACCCAGCCAGGTCCTCACCTACGTCGACGGCGCTCGCACGCGCCCCGAAGGAGAACAACCGAACATGACCGTTGCAACCGGAGACTTCAAGGTCGCCGATCTCAGCCTCGCCCCGTGGGGCCGCAAGGAGATCGAGCTCGCCGAAGTGGAGATGCCGGGCCTCATGGCCCTACGCGCCGAGTACACCGACAGCCAGCCGCTGGCCGGCGCCAAGATCATGGGCTCGCTGCACATGACCATCCAGACCGCCGTTCTCATCGAGACCTTGACCGCTCTGGGCGCACAGGTCCGATGGGTCAGCTGCAACATCTTCTCGACCCAGGACCACGCCGCCGCGGCCGTCGCCGTCGGGCCCGAGGGCACCGCCGAGAACCCCAAGGGGGTTCCGGTGTTCGCGTGGAAGGGCGAAAGCCTCGAGGAGTACTGGTGGTGCACCGAGCAGGCCCTCAAGTGGCCGAACAGCGACGGACCCAACATGATCCTCGACGACGGTGGCGATGCCACGATGCTCGTCCACAAGGGTCGCGAGTACGAGGCGACCGGTGTCGTGCCCGAGCCGACCGAGGACGACAGTGACGAGTGGAAGGTCGTCCTCCAGCTCCTGAAGCGCACCGTCGCCGAGGAGCCCAGCCTGTGGACCGACATCGCCGCCAAGATCCAGGGCGTCACCGAGGAGACCACGACCGGCGTTCACCGCCTCTACGAGATGTTCAACGACGGGTCGCTGCAGTTCCCGGCCATCAACGTCAACGACTCGGTCACCAAGTCGAAGTTCGACAACCTGTACGGCTGTCGCCACAGCCTCATCGACGGCATCAACCGGGCCACCGACGTGATGATCGGCGGCAAGGTCGCCATGGTGTGTGGGTACGGCGACGTCGGCAAGGGCTGCGCCGATTCACTCCGCGGTCAGGGCGCTCGCGTGCTCATCGCCGAAGTCGACCCGATCTGTGCGCTCCAGGCAGCCATGGAGGGCTACGAGGTCACCACGATCGAGCGGGTCATCGACAAGATCGACATCGTCATCACGGCAACCGGCAACAAGGACATCCTGTCGGCCGAGCTGATGAGCAAGATGAAGCACAACGCCATCGTCGGCAACATCGGTCACTTCGACAACGAGATCGACATCGCCGGGCTCGAGAAGCAGAGCGACGTCCAGAAGGTCGAGATCAAGCCGCAGGTGCACGAGTTCGTGTTCCCCGACGGCCACTCGATCATCATGCTGGCCGAGGGCCGCCTGCTGAACCTCGGCTGCGCCACCGGCCACCCGAGTTTCGTGATGAGCTGCTCGTTCACCAACCAGGTGGTCGCCCAGATCGAGCTGTTCACCAAGGCCGACGAGTACCCCCTCGGCGTGCACGTGCTGCCGAAGCACCTCGACGAGAAGGTGGCCCGCCTCCACCTCGACAGCCTCGGCGTCAAACTCACGCAGCTGAGCCAGGAGCAGGCCGACTACATCGGCGTGCCCAAGGACGGGCCGTACAAGCCCGACCACTACCGCTACTGAGTCTCGAGGGTCCGCACCACCCAACTCCGGATCTTCGTTGCTCTCCGGCCAATAATTGGCCGGAGAGCAACAAGGATCAGCGTGTTCGCGTCGGCGCCGTCGTTCAGGTGAACCCTCGCGGTCGCGCCCGGACCCACCGGACGGCGACCTCCTGGCTCACATGGAGCCGCACGATGAGGGTGCCCGACGAGTGCTCCCGACAGCGGAGCGTCGGAGAGCCCCGCCGTCTCGACGACCGCCGGTGGGTCTGCCTCGCCGACAAGAACTCTTCCCGCTTCCCGACGGGCCCAGAAGCACGACGGCACGCTCCACACCGGTGACGGCACCGACGGCGTGCGGCCACGAACTCAGCGGTCCTCTGGATCAACTCGGTGGGTACTGCACGAGGGTGAGTACGTTCGCTGACGGGTCGGCGATGTGAGCGAGGGTCCCGCCCCATGGCTGGCGTTCTGGCTGCCCGACGATCTCGACCCCGGCGGCGGCCAACTCGGCGCAGACCGCCTCGGCATCATCGACCCGGAACGACAAGCCCGTGAGGCGACCAATGAGATCGTCGCTCTCGTCGTCGTCGGGTCGCGCCCAATCGACGACGAGGTCGGCAGCGCCGAGGTCGTCGGACACCCATTCAGGAGTCGACGTCGTCTCGGTCAGACGCAGGGTCACGTTGTAGAAGTCTCGAGCCGCTTCGAGGTCGTCGCAGAAGATGCGAATCGCGGCGAGCGACCCGACCAGTGCTTCACCCTGCATGGCAAGCACCGTAGCCAGATGCTCGCGCGAGCCTCGGAGATCCGTCAGCGGCCTCGGTGCAGCCATGCCACCAGGTCACCGGTCGCCAGCGACTCGACTCGCCGTTGGTAGCGCTCCAGGTCGGCTCGATTCAGCACCGCGGCCGCCTCGCCCGCTCCGCCCCGGCGGAAGAAGGACGTCGGGTCGATCAGGACGCCGCTCGCGTCGGGCGCCAGCGCCCCGGCACGGGCTCGCATCGACGCGAAACGCGCGGCTTCGACGAGGGTGTCCCATCGGTCGGTCCGGTCGGGCGTACCGAGGCGTCTCGCAAGCCGGTCCATCTCGCCCGAGAGGTCGGCAATGAGGTCGTCGAAGTGCACGAGGACGAGGTTCGGCGCGTGGCGCCTCGCCCATGCATCGCCCAGGTGCCACAGCACGCCGTTCACCGACTCGAGCGACTTCTTCGGCGCCACGTCGTTGTCTATCCAGCTGCGAAGCCAGACGTCCAGGTCCGGTCGATGGCGGGGGCGGTGCTCCTGGCCGGTCAACTCGTCGATGCGGCGATGATCGAGGTTGCCCATCTGGTGCCAGAGTGAAACGGCGGCATCGAGCGGGTGGCGGGCGACGACGACGTAGGTGGCACGGGGGTCGATCACGACGCCGTCGAGCGGGGTGTGGGTCTTGATGACTCGTCGGTGGGTCTGTCGCTCCAGTCGCCCGAACACCTGGGCCCGCGTCTCGGTTCGACGGTCGATCCAAGGTGAGAGTTCGCCCAGTGGCGCAGGAAGGTCGGGTGTTCCGTGCACGAGCAGGGCGCAGATCATCTGCACCCAGGTCGTGCCGTGCTTCGAGCGCGTGCTGACGACGATGTCGCCGTCGCGGAACCCGAAGTCGAGCCAGCGCAGGTTGTTCTCCTCCGCGTTGGAGTAGTCGGTCACGGTCACCGACTCAGCCTTCAGATGATGTGGCTCACCGAGTCGGGCATGTCGTCGGCGATTCGGATGATCGGGATGCCCGTCTGGGTGTTGTCATGCATCTCCTTGAAGCAGCGGGGGAGATCGTCGAACGAATAGATCTCGTCATGGATCGTCGGCTTGAAGACCGTGCCGTACAGCTCGGTTGCGGCTTCACACCCCGGTGGCGTCTCATAGTGGGTGTGGTCGATGGTGACCTGCTTCACCGATTGGACCGTCGAGTTGTAGGTGACCTCCTGGCTGAGCTGCCAGCCTGCGCTGACGTTGACGCCGCAACGAGCAGCGACTGCCATCCCGGCGTCGAACACCGGGCCGCGCAGCATGTCGCAGACGATGTGCATGTTCTCGCCGTCTGTCAGTTCCTTGCAGTGCTTGTTGAAAGCCTTCACGTCGTCTCGGGATGCGAAGCGGTTGAACTGCTTCTGGTCGATGCCGACGATGCCCTGCGCCTCGAGGGCATCGCGCCGCTCGGCCGAGCCGGCACAGAAGAAGGCGTTGTGGCCCTCGGCCTTGGCGAGCATGAGGAACAGCTCGCCCACGCCGCCGCCGAAGCTGAGCACGTTCAGCGTGGCCTTGCGCTCACGCGACACCTTCACCCGGTAGATGCCGAGTGCGCGGCGCCACA
The DNA here is from genome assembly GCA_035529695.1 of Acidimicrobiales bacterium. GTDB lineage: Bacteria > Actinomycetota > Acidimicrobiia > Acidimicrobiales > Salinilacustritrichaceae > DATKWD01. The sequence goes on from DATKWD010000019.1 coordinate 20,707, forward strand.
GGTGATAGGCGGTCGGTGCGCGCAGGGGGAGCGCGGCGATCTCCCACAGGTCGAGCCCGCAGTCGAGCGGCGCCTTGATGAGCTGCCAGTCCTCGACGACGGCTTCCTCGGAGTACCAGCCGATCGAATCGGGCTGGTCATAGGCCCAGATGCGGAGCGGGAAGCCGAAGTCGTCGGGTTCGCCGTTGCAGTGGGTGAGCACCACGTCTCCGGGGGTGAAGTCGGTGACCTGGTCGCCGACGGCCAGCACCTCGCCGACGGCCGAGTTGCCGGGGTAGATCTTCCCGCCACGTGCATCGGCGATGTTGATCGTGTCGGCGGTTGCCGCGTGGTCGATGTTGTGCTCGGCCGAGACCGCGAGCACTTTCATGTGGACGTCCTTCGGGCCCAGGTCGCGCAGTTCGAGGTCGTCGAGCTTGACGACCTTCGAGACGTCGATGTCGGCGGGATCGCCACCGACTGCGGCGGCCTCCGCGGCGATCGCCTCCGTGGTGATCGAGTAGGCGCGGGTCATCGTGGGCATCGGGCAGGCTCCTCGTGGGTCCGGAACGCCACGATCATGCCCGCTCAGGGCAGCGGTCCGTCAACTGGAACGGGCGTCAGCAGATGGTGCTCAGGCGACTGAGCGCCTCGGTGACATCGTCAGCATCGACGTCGAGATGGGTCACGCCCCGACAGCGATCGCCGATGGCCACGAACTCGACCCCCGCGGCGCCGGCCTTCACACAGAACTCGTCGCTGCTCAGCCCGAGCCCGTCGACACCGAAGAAGACGATGTTGGTGTCAGGTTCGACCACCTCGCAACCGAGCGCGCGGAGTCCCTCCGCCAGCGTTGTGGCGTTCGAGTGGTCGTCGGCCAGACGGTCGACATGGTGGTCGAGCGCATACAGGCACCCGGCCGCGGCGATACCGGCCTGGCGCATCGCGCCGCCGAATCGGTGCTTGTAGAGCCACGCGTCGTCGATGAAGCGCTCGGATCCGGCGAGCACGGCGCCGATCGGAGCGCCGAGTCCCTTGGTGAAGTCGATCCAGATCGAATCGACCGGGCGGCCCCAGTCTGGGGCACTCGCCCCGGTGGCGACGACAGCGTTCATCAGCCGTGCGCCGTCGGTGTGGACGGCCATGTCGAGGTCGTGTGCTCTCTGCGCGACGGCGGCGTACTGCTCGAGCGGCCACACGGCGCCGCCGGCGAAGTTGTGGGTCTGCTCGAGGCACAGCAACGACGTCGGTGGCTCGTACCGGCTCCCGGGCGAGTGCGCTGCCGCGAGTTGGTCGGCGGTGAATCGACCGCGCTCGCCGTGGATCGTCTCGATGACACAACCGTTCACGGCGGCCGCTCCCGACGTCTCGGAACGCAGGACGTGTCCGAGGTCTTCGAGCAGGAGCGACTCGCCCGGAGTGGTGTGGACCGCGATGGCGATGAGGTTGCACATGGTGCCGGTCGGGAGGAACACCGCTTTGTCGTGGCCGAGGAGGCCGGCGACCCGCTCCTGGAGTTCGTTGATCGTCGGGTCGAGCAATCGCTGCTCGTCGCCGACCTCGGCCGCTGCCATCGCGGCCCTCATCGCCTCGGTGGGCCGCGTCTGGGTGTCGCTGTAGAGGTTGATGGTGCGCTCGGTCACGGATCAGAGGATGGCACGGCCGGCGTCTGGTCGCCTGGGTCGCGCAGCGGTCCGAGGTCGTAGCGGGGGAGGTAGACCGACATGAGTGGGCCGATCATGAGCACGAAGATGACCGTGCCGACACCGGCGGTGCCGCCGAGCGCGATTCCGGCGACGAGGACCACGGCCTCGATCCCGAATCGGATCCTGCCGACCTTGCCGTGGCGGCGCGCGAGGCTCGTCATCAGCCCGTCCCGTGGGCCCGGTCCGAGCCGGACGCCGATGTAGAGGCCCGACCCGGGACCCCAGAGGAAGATTCCGGCGGCGAGGAACGCGATCCGCAGAGCCAGCGAGTCGGGGGTCTCAAGCCACAACAGCGTGAGATCGATGACCCCGCCGATGATGATGACGTTGAGCACCGTCCCGATGCCAGGACGTTCGCCGAGAGGAATCCACGCCAGCAGGACGATGCCACCGACGATGATCCCCACCGTGCCGATCGGCACCCCGGTGCGATCGGAGATGCCCTGGTGGAACACCTCCCACGGCGCCAACCCGAGGTCGGCCGCCACCATCAACGCCAACCCGAATCCCAACAGCACCAGCCCGACCACGCACCGAACGATGCGAGGTCGGAGGCGAAGCACCGCGGCAGGCTAGGGGCGGGGGATGCTCCGCTCCACCAACTTGGTGCACTCAGGGGACGCCGACCCCAGCCTCGTGCGGTCGGAGGAGGGGGTCGCGCCGACTGCGCGAGGTTCGGCTGGACCCACTTCGGCTGCGCGAGGTTGATCAGGCCGCCCGAGTCGCGAGGTGGGCCTCGATCTCGGCGGCCACCCCAGCGGGGTCGCGGCGGATCTCGGCCGCACTGAAACGCAGAACGACGAATCCGTGACGGGTCGCGATCCTGTCGCGGAATCGGTCGCGCTCGACGTCCTGCGTGATCGAGTGCCACCGTCGGCCGTCGGTCTCGACGATCAGCCGTGCGTCGAGCCGTGCGAAGTCGACGACCCCGCGGACGCCGTCGTACCAGGGCGGGCGGACCTGCCGCTGCATTGGCAACCGGTGTCGAACGGCAACTCGCTCGATGAACTCGAGCTCGAGCACCGAATCAGGGATCGGCTCGCCTTGGTCGATCGAGGCCATCACCAGCCGCAGGAGTCGGCTGCCCTTGCGGCCCCGGCGAACGAAGCCGGATCCGCAGCCGATGAGATCGTCGAGCGTCGTCCTGCCGTCGACCAGCAGTCTCTGCCCGAGGTGCTTCATCCGCTGATACCTGAACTCGGCAGCCAGATCGCAGAACGTTCGGGCGACGGTCGTCGTGGGGAACGGTCCCACGCTGCACCGGTCGATGGGTGGCAGGTGGCGAGTTCGGTGCACCTGGACCCACGGAGAGCGACTCGAGCGCCCGTCATCGGTCACGACCTCGAGCCGACGGTTGGTGGTTGCGTCGGTGGGGACCGGGAAGTCGTGGAGGCGTGCGGCCGTCAGCCGGCTGGCGGCGCTGGCCGGCACAGACAACAGCCCGGCCATCAGGTGCCCACCGACTCCCTCGGGTGAGCCGCCCAGCCCGTAGACACCGCGGCTCGACGTCGTCACCAGCAACCCACGCCGGCGAAACCGTGCGATGTCGGTCGCCGTCACGCCGAGGTCGACCAGTTGGGCGCGCCCGACGACGAGGTGCTGCTGGTGGGCGAGCGTGATGAGCGTCGATTCAGGAGTCATCGGACCAGCCTGTCGGGCAGGTGTGACACCAACGTCGGCCGCGAACGCCGCAGCGAGGATCAACCTCGTGCACCCCGTCGAGCCACGACCCAACCTCGTGCAGCCGGCGCGAGGGCCTCACTGGCCGGCGCGAAGTCGGGGCGTTGGTCCGTGGGGTGCACGAGGTTGGTGGGTCAGTTGCTGCCGAACCGCACCCGGGTGATCGCCACCCACGACGCCGTGCCGTCCTCGGCGCTGAATTCTCGGTACATGACGGCGCCGGTCGGCGTCGCTGGAGCCTTGAAGTCGATCGTGTCGGCGTAGGGCGCGCCCGGGGGAGAACCACCCGCGGTCACGAAGCCCTCGCCGATGCTCTCGGTGCGTCCCTGCTCTCGCACGTCGACGTTGATCGTCCCCTCGAACGCGAGGCCCATCCCGGTGACCTCGACCGGCGAGCTCACGACATCGTCGGTCTCGGGCTTCTGGGGCGTGATGCCGTCGTGCTCGGCGCCGATCACACCCCACGTGTCGTCGTCGAGTTGACGGACGAGGATCGTCGAAACCGGACCGCTGCCGTTGCGGGTGACCTCGAACTCACCCGAACGGTTGTCGCCTTCTCGGAACTCCGAGACCGACGGGTCGGTGAACCCGGCGTACTGGGTGAGGAATGCCCGCACGACGGTCTCGGGCGTGTCGAAGCGTTGCGACGAATCGATGGCTGGGAACACCACCTGCGACGGATCGGTCGTCGGCGCGAACGGGTTGTCGTCGGCCGTCGTCGAGGTGGTCGGGGCTTCGGTCGTCGAGGTGGTGCCCGTCAGCACCTCGGGGTCGTCGTCGTTTCCGCCGACGATGAACACCAGGCCCACGACCACGAGGATGGCGGCGGCGATGCCGCCGATGGCGTACTTCTGGTTGCGGTTGGGGTCAGGGGTCATGAGCTTCTCCTCGATTCGGGCGAGTCCGTCGGGCGACGGCTCGATGGATTCGGCTTCGACGGCGAGAGCGTGGCGGAGGCGGCGCTCGGTGTCATCCGGTGGGACGGTGTCGGTCGGCGGGTCGGTGCGATCGGTCATCGGTCGTGTTCCTCGAGGAGGGTACGTAGGTGGTCGAGCCCTCGGCTGGCGTGGGTCTTCACCGATCCGGCCGAGATCCCGAGCGCGTCGGCGATCTGGGCCTCGGACAGGTCGAGGTGGTAGCGAAGGGTCAGCACCTCGCGCTGGCGGTCCGAGAGCTGGCGCAGCGCGGCCATCACTCGCTTGTGTTCGCTGCTGCGCACCACGTCGACGTCCGCGCCGGGAGCCACCTCGACCGATCCGACCGACGCAAGGTGCCGGCGCCGCGTCCCTCGGCGCCGCAGGCGTGACCGGGCGCCGTTGATGACCGACCGCCTCAGGTACGCCGCCGGTTCGGCGATCGAACCGGTCCCGCCGGGCCGGCGGGCGAGACCGACGAAAGCGTCCTGCACGACTTCTTCGGCAGTGAACCGGTCATCGACCAGCATCGTCGCCAAGCGAACGAGGCCGGCGTACTCGGCCCCGTAGATCGAGCTGAGATCCGTTGCGACCGGTTCGGGCAGCATCGTGGCCATCATCACGTGTCGAGACGCTTGACCGGCGGATTGGTTGACGCGACGCCGATCGTTGTTGTCAGGGGTGGTCCCTACGGTCGGGGTGATGTTGTTCGCCTCGCGCTGTCCCGTGTGTCGCATCGCCGGACCGGCGCCGTGCCCGCATTGTGAGACAACCCTCGCGGCGCCGCCCTCGCTCGCCCTCCCGCCCGACCTCGACGGGCTTTGGTGCGTCTGCGCCTACGACGCGGCCGGTCGGGCACTGGTCCACGCCGTGAAGTTCGGCAACGACCGCTGCACCGCGAGGTGGGCGGCGGCCCGACTGGCTGCGGGGCTCGAAGTCCTTCAGCCGGCGCTCCCGGCAGAAGGTTGGGGTCTGACCTGGGCACCCACCTCGACCGCTCGGCGTCGCGAGCGAGGCTTCGACCAGGCCGAACGGCTGGCTCGTCTCCTCGGCCGACGGGTGGGCATCCGTCCGCGCTCGTTGCTGGTGCGCCTCCCCGGGCTTCCCCAGACCGGTCGGTCGGCGCACGACCGGTGGACAGGCCCGAGCTTCATGCGCACCCGGCGTCCTGTTCCTGACGCGGTCGTGGTCGTCGACGACGTGGTGACGACCGGCGCCACGGCCACCGCCGCCGCCCGGGCCCTTCGTGCCGGCGGCGCCCGACAGATCTGGATGGTGAGCATCGCCAGAACATCGTTCAAGCCGCGCGTCGCACGTGCCGATGCTGCACGCAATGCAAGTGACCAACACCCAGGTCGACAAGACGCTGGAGTCGTTGTCTCGCAGTGGTCCGACGGCCCCCGCGGTCGAGGGGCCCCTGCGTCTCGACGCGCTTCTCGACGAGGCGATCACGCGGGTGAACGACCTCCCCACCGTGCGACGCGAGCGGGCCGAGATGGCCCGCGACCGGCTCAGAGCGGAACAGCTGCCGAGTGCTGAGGCGCTCGCCGACAAGCTCATCGGTCGCCTCGTGTGCGATCGGCTCCGCTGACGCCTCCGCTGCGCTGACGGGCCGTTGAGAGCCGCCTCTGGCTCGGATCGGCGCGATACGGTCGCGCCGTCGATGACCGAACTCCCTCGGACGAGGAGCAGTTGAGCCCCATGAGTGCGTTCTCCGAGCATGCCGGCCCGGCGCACGCAATCCGAGTCATGGTCTGCGACGACCACGCGCTCTTCCGACGCGGTCTGCGCATGGTGCTCGAATCCGAGGACGACATGGTCGTGGTCGCCGAGGCCGAGGACGGCGTCGAGGCCGTCCGCCGTGCCGTCGAGTCAGAGCCCGATGTCGTCCTGATGGACGTTCGGATGCCCAATGCCACCGGCCTCGAGGCTGCCCGGCTCATCGCCGAATCGGTGCCGTCGGCCAGGATCGTGATGCTCACCGTGAGCGACGACGAGCAGGATCTCTTCGAGGCGGTCAAGGCGGGTGCGGCGGGCTATCTCCTGAAGGAGATCTCGATCGACGAGGTCGCCGCCACCATTCGGGCGGTGCACGCAGGACAGAGCCTCATCAGCCCGTCGATGGCGACCAAGCTGCTCGCTGAGTTCCGCAGCCTCGCCGAGAGCAGTCAGCCCACGGGTTCGGCCGCGTCGCCCCGGCTCACCAACCGTGAACTCGAGGTGCTCGGTCTCGTGGCACAGGGGATGAGCAATCGTCAGATCGCGGCCGAGCTCTTCATCAGCGAGAACACGGTGAAGAACCACGTTCGGAACATCCTGGAGAAACTGCACCTCCACAGCCGGATGGAAGCCGTCATGTTCGCGATGCGAGAGAAGCTCCTCGACCTTCCCGACACGTGATCGAGACCCACCCCGACCCGCCCCGGGCGAAGTGGTCGCAGAAGGCGTGAAGGATAGGGTTGCTCACTCATGGGAATGTTCGATCGCGTCCTCCGCGCGGGTGAGGGCAAGAAACTCCGCGCACTCAAGGGACTGGTCCCCGACATCGGGGCCTTCGAGCCCGAGATGCAGAAGCTCTCCGATGCCGAGCTCAAGGCCAAGACTCCCGAGTTCCGGCAGCGACTCGACAACGGCCAGGAGCTCGACGATCTGTTGATCGAGTCGTTCGCGGTGGTCCGCGAGGCCGCCGTGCGGGTGCTCGGTCAACGTCACTTCGACGTGCAGCTGATGGGCGGTGCGACCCTTCACTTCGGGTGGGTCGCCGAGATGAAGACCGGCGAAGGCAAGACCCTCGTGTCGACGCTGCCGGTCTATCTCAATGCCCTCGGCGGCAAGGGCGTCCACATCGTCACCGTCAACGACTACCTGGCGTCGTTCCAGAGCGAGTGGATGGGCCGCCTCTACCAGTGGATGGGTATGGACGTCGGCCTGGTGGTCCCCGGCAACTTCGATGCCGAGCACAAGCGAGCCCAGTACGCCGCCGACGTCACCTACGGCACCAACAACGAGTTCGGCTTCGACTACCTCCGCGACAACATGGCGATGTCGCGCGAGCGACAGGTCAAGCGGGGCCACAACTATGCGATCGTCGACGAGGTCGACTCGATCCTGATCGACGAGGCCCGCACGCCGCTCATCATCAGTGGCCGGGTCTCCGACGCGGCGAAGATCTACCAGCAGTTCGCCCAGATCGCCCGCACGCTGCGGCGCGACGAGCACTACGAGGTCGACGAGGAGAAGCGCACCGTCGTTCCGACCGAGGATGGCATCGAGCGGGTCGAAGAAGCGCTCGGACTCGACAACCTCTACGACGCCGTCTCGCAGAACTTCGTGCACCAGTTCCAGGTGGCTCTGAAGGCCAAGGAGCTCTACAAGCGTGACAAGGACTACATCGTCGCTGACGGTGAGGTGAAGATCGTCGACGAGTTCACCGGCCGGGTGCTCGACGGGCGGCGCTGGTCCGAAGGCCTCCACCAGGGGGTCGAGGCCAAGGAAGGGGTCAAGATCAAAGAGGAGAACCAGACCCTCGCCACCGTCACCCTCCAGAACTACTTCCGGCTCTACGACAAGCTCGCCGGCATGACCGGAACGGCCACGACCGAGGCGTCCGAATTCGCGGGCACCTACGGCCTCGAGGTCGTCCCGATCCCGACCAACAAGCCCGTCGTCCGCGAAGACCAGGCCGACCTCATCTTCAAAGGTGAAGAGGGCAAGTACGGCGCCGTGGTCGAGGATCTGGCCCACCGCTACGAGACGGGCCAACCCGTGTTGGTCGGCACGATCTCGGTCGAGAAGTCCGAGCACCTCAGCAGGCTCCTCACCAAGGAGGGGATCCCCCACCAGGTGCTCAATGCCAAGCCCGATCGGCACGCGAAGGAGGGTGAGATCGTCGCCCAGGCCGGGCGACTTCACGCGATCACCGTCGCGACCAACATGGCTGGGCGCGGTGTCGACATCCTCCTCGGAGGCAACCCCGAGCTGCTGGCCAAGAAGGACCTTCGTCAGAACGAGATCGATCCCGACGACACCGAGAACGCCGACGCACTCCGGGTGGCCACCGAGCGCTACGAGACCGAGTGCCGTGCCGAGGGTGAGAAGATCAAGGCGCTCGGCGGCCTCTACGTGCTCGGAACCGAGCGGCACGATTCGCGGCGCATCGACAACCAGCTCCGCGGCCGATCAGGCCGACAGGGCGATCCCGGTGAGAGCCGTTTCTATCTGTCGCTCGAGGACGATCTCATGCGGCTGTTCGCGACCGGCATGGTCAGCACCGTGATGAACAAGGCCCTGCCCGACGACGTGCCGCTCGAGGCCAAGATGGTCAGCAAGGCCATCGAACGTGCCCAGAACACCGTCGAACAGCGCAACGCCGAACGGCGCAAGAACGTCCTCAAGTACGACGAGGTCATGAACGAGCAGCGCAAGGTCATCTACGCGCTGCGGGACCAGATCCTCGACAAGGCCGACCTGCGCGAGAAGATCACCGAGGAGTATCTGCCAGAGGCGGTCGAGGCGCTCGTGTCGACCTACTGCGTGGCCGACTTCGCCGAGGAGTGGGACGTCGACGGGCTGCTCACCGACATCGCCTCGTACTGGCCCACAGAACTCGCGTCCGACCAGCTCGCCGCATGCGCCACGACCGACGACGTCTGGGAGGCGCTCGTCGACGAGGCTCTCGGCTACTACGAGCAGCGAGAGGGCGAGATCGGCGCCGATCTCATGCGCCAGGTCGAGCGGCAGGTGATGTTGCGCATCATCGATCAGAAGTGGCGCGAACACCTCTTCGAGATGGACTACCTCCAGGAGGGCATCAACCTCCGGGCCATGGGGCAGAAGGACCCGTTGGTCGAGTGGCAGCGCGAGGGGTTCGAGATGTTCGGCCAGATGACCGAACACATCAAGACCGACTTCCTCCGGTACGCGATGCACGTCGACGTCAAGATCCAGGAGCAGGTTCCCGGCGCAACGACCACCGACACCCCTGCGGCTGCCGAAGGGGTGTCCGACGTCAGCTACTCGGCACCCGAAGACCCCTCGAGCGCCCCATCGAGCGTTGCGGCGGCAGCCGCGGCTGCTGGTCCGAGTGCGGCGCCCGAAGCGGTCGAGCCGGCCGCGAACACCCCGGTCGTCAGGAACGAATGGGACAAGACCGGCCGAAACGAACCGTGCCCCTGCGGCTCGGGCAAGAAGTTCAAGCAGTGTCACGGTCGCTGACCGGTGCGTGACTTCTCCGATGGGCTGACCGCATTGCGCAAGCGCCTCGACGAGGCCGCCGGCTATCTGAAGATCGACGAGCTACGGGCGCGCAAGCCGCAACTCGAGACCGAGGCGTCGCGCCCCGATCTCTGGGACGACCAGGATGCGGCCCGTCGGGTCACCGGCGAACTGTCGTCGGTGAACGACGACCTCGACCTCTACGCCGACCTCGAGGCCCGGATCTCCGATGCCGAGACGCTGTTCGAGCTGGCCCGCGAAGAAGGCGACGAGTCCTTCGAGGGCGAGATCGACCAGAGCATCGCCTCACTCGAGGCCGATCTGCGTCGAGTCGAGCTCCGTTCGCTGTTCGCGGGCGAATACGACGAGCGCGATGCGGTCTGCGAAGTGCACTCGGGTGAAGGCGGGACCGACGCGCAGGACTGGGCCAACATGCTGCTCCGGATGTTCCTGCGGTGGGGCGAGAAGCGCGGCTTCGACGTCGAGCTCGACAGTGTCACCGAGGGCACCGAGGCCGGGATCTCCTCGGCCGAGTTCATCGTCAAGGGCCGCCACGCCTACGGGTTGCTGAAGTCCGAGAACGGTGTCCACCGCCTTGTCCGCATCTCGCCGTTCAACGCGCAGGGCAAGCGCCAGACTGCGTTCGCGAGCTTTCTCGCCGTGCCGATGTTCGAGGAGGACGACGAGGACATCGAGGTCGACGACAAGGATCTCCGCATCGACACGTACCGCTCATCGGGCGCAGGTGGGCAGCACGTCAACGTCACCGACTCGGCGGTGCGCATCACCCACCTCCCGACCGGCGTCGTCACCAGCTGTCAGAACGAGCGGAGCCAGCACCAGAACAAGGATCGTGCGATGCAGATGTTGAAGGCGCGCCTCGCCGACCTCCGACGTCAGGAGCGCGAGGCCCAGATCGACGGCATCAGGGGCGAGACCCTCCGCGTCGGATTCGGTAGCCAGATCCGCAGCTACGTCACCCATCCCTACCAGCAGGTCAAGGATCTCCGGACCGGTCACGAGGTCGGTCAGGTCGACGGGGTGCTCGATGGCGACCTCGACGAGTTCATGGAGGCCTACCTCCGCTGGCAGCGTGAAACCGACGAGTGACCAACATTGCGCTTCGCAATGTTCGTAACCCGGCTGTAAAGCGCGATGATGTGACGCGGTGCCACCAACGATCGTGACCGCGCCAGTACCCTCGCGCTGCGTTCCCGTCACCCCTCCCTTGGACCCATGATCAAGCTCGAAAACGTCACCAAGCGCTACAAGAACGACGTCGTCGCGTTGGCCAACGCGTCCGCCGATGTGCAGAAGGGCGAGTTCGTCTTCCTCGTCGGCGCGTCTGGATCTGGCAAGTCGACGTTCCTCCGGCTGGTCAACCACGAAGAGCAGCCCGAAGAGGGTTCGATCTTCGTTGCCGGCAAGGACATCGGTGCGCTGAACAAGTGGAAGGTGCCCTACCTGCGGCGCAACATCGGTTCGGTGTTCCAGGACTTCAAGCTGCTGTCGAGCAAGACGGTCTACGAGAACGTGGCGTTCGCGCTCGAGGTGATCGGCCGTCCGAAGCACGTCATCAAGACCCAGGTGCCGGCCATCCTCGAACTCGTCGGCCTGGGCAAGAAGCACGAGCGCTTCCCTCATGAGCTCAGCGGCGGCGAGCAGCAGCGGGTGTCGATCGCTCGTGCCTTCGTGAACCGGCCGCTGATCCTGCTCGCCGACGAGCCCACCGGCAACCTCGACCCCGCCACGTCGGTCGGGATCATGCGGTTGCTCGACCGGATCAACCGCACGGGCACGACGGTGCTGATGGCCACCCACGATCGCGGCATCGTCGACACCATGCGGCGACGCGTGATCGAACTCGACCGCGGCGAGATCATTCGCGACCAGAACCGCGGTGTCTATGAGTAGGTCTGCTCTGGCGCGTTCGGACCACCCGGACACGAGAAGCGAAGAGGCACCGGCCGTGAGGCTGCGTAGCAGGACGTGTGGTGCGAGGTCGACGAGGTACGACGAGACCGTCCAGTTGCGGCCTGCACGGCCGGGGAACGCGGAATCATGGCGCTGAAGGTCGACTACGTCCTGAAGGAGACCGGGGCGAACCTGTTCCGCAACATCAGCCTGACGATCGCGTCGGTGCTGACCGTTGCGGTGTCGCTCTCGCTCGTCGGCGCGTCGCTCATGATTCGTGAGGGTGTCGACAACGCCACCAAGCGCTGGGAGGGCGGCATCGAGTTCATCGTGTTCCTCCAACCCGACGCGACCCAGGAACAGATCGATTCGGTCGGCAAGGCCCTCGAGGAGAACCCGCAGGTCGGCACGTTGACCTTCATCGACAAGCAGGCGACGTTCGAGGAATTCAAGGACCTGTTCAAGGGCACACCCCAGCTCGTCAACAACGTCTCACCCGACATCCTCCCGCCCAGTTATCGCGTGGTGCCCGAAGCCAAGCAGGCGCGCTCGATCGCCGCGCTCGGTCAGCAGTTCGAGGACCGCCCGGGGGTCCGTCAGGTCGTGTTCGCGTTCGAGACCGTGCAGCAGATCGAGACGATCTCGGGCTACATCGGCTGGATTCTCGTGGCCGTGGCACTGGCGCTGCTCCTGGCCGCCACGTTGCTCATCCTCAACACCATCCGGATGGCGATGTTCGCTCGGCGCAGAGAGATCGAAGTGATGAAGCTCGTCGGCGCGAGCAACTGGTTCGTCCGTGTGCCGTTCATGCTCGAAGGGGTGGTCGCCGGCGTGCTCGGGTCGGTCTTCGCGGTCGGCGTCGTCTGGATCATCAACGGATTGTTCGACGGCGTCGCGGCCAGTCAGGACTTCGCGATCTTCGCCGGCTTCGCCGTCGACTCCGGGACGACGTGGCTCATCTGCGCAGGCATCCTCGGTCTCGGTGTCCTCATCGGCTCGATCGGCAGCGCGTTCGCGGTGACCCGCTACCTCGACGTCTGAGCTTCGTGCTCACCCGCTCGCCGGCGCCCGCTACGGGATGAGGGCGAGCTTGCCCGTGATCTGACGGTCGAGCAGTCGTCTCAGCGCGTTCGACACGTCGTCGAGGGGAGCGGTGGTCGGCTCGCTCGGGTGGAGCGAGCCTCTGCCGACGCGGTCGAACAGCTCGTCGAGCAGTTCGCGGTTCTCGGCCGGGTTCTCCATGGCCCACGCGCCCCAGTCGACTCCGGCGACGCGCCGGTTGCGAAGCAGGATCTGATTCGCCGGCAGACACGGGATCTCGCCGGCAGCGAAACCGAGTACGAGGTAGGTGCCGTCGAAACCGAGGGCTCGGAGCGCGGGATCGGCGAAGCGGTCACCCACGGGATCGACCACCAGATCGACCCCACCACCGGACAGCTCGCGGGCCCGCGGCTTGAGGTCTTCGGCCTCGTAGTCGATGCGGGCGATGGCACCGACAGCCTCGGCCGCGTCGAGCTTGTCGTCACTCGATGCCGCGGCGATCACGCGCCCGCCGAGCGCGGTCGCGACGTCGGTGAACGCCAGGCCGAGGCCACCGCCGGCGCCCAGGACCAGCACGTGGTCGCCCTCGTGAACCGTGACCCGCTTGGTGAGCGAGAACCATGCGGTGGCATACGACTGGACGAACGTCGCCGCCTGCCCGTCGCTCATCCGGTCGGGCACGGCGATGAGATGCCTGGCGTCGACGACGACGTGCGACGCCCAGCCACCCACCCCGACCGAGGCGACCACCCGTGCGCCAACGGTCCAGCCCTCGACGCCGGCGCCGACGACATCGACGGTCCCGGCGACCTCGCCGCCCGGGGTGAACGGGGGCGGGATCTTGATCTGGTACTCGCCGGACACGAACAGGTTGTCGACATAGTTGACGCCCGCGGCGCGAACGGCGATGCGCACCTGGCCAGCTCCTGGTTCGGGGAGCGGTGCCGCCTCGACGGTGAGCTCTTCAGGGGGCCCGTACGCCGCGCAGACGACCTTGCGCACTTCGTGCGATTCAGTCATGGGACGGACCGTAGTTGGACCCCTGTCGGTTCCGGGGAGCGGAACGATGTTGCAATCCGCCGAATAGTTCGATTCACTCACTATTCATGCCGACCAAGCACACTGCCGCTCGCCGTGGCGTCCGCAGCCTGTCGTGGATGGCGCGATCGTTCGAGTCGGCGCTCGGGGAACTCGGCCTCTCACTCCCTCAGTACCGGCTGCTCTCGTACCTCGATCAGGGCGACTGGGCTGCGTCTGCGCTGGCCGACCATCTGTCCGTGAGCCGGCCGTCGGTCACGTCGTTGGCCGACGGTCTCGTCGCGAAGGGGCTCGTCGAGCGCCATACGAGCGAGGAGGATCGGCGACGGGTGCTGCACGAGCTCACCGCCTCGGGGAGAGCCGCACTCGCTGCCGCCGACAAGATGTTGAACCAGCGGGTCGAGGGGCTGCTCGATCGCCTGCCCGAGGACCGTCGAGCCGATGCCTGGACCGGACTCGAGGCACTCGCCGACGCGTTCGATGCAGCCCGCCGCGAACGGCTCGAGGGTGGTGATGTTCGATGAGTACCACCATCGATCGTGACGACCTCATCGACGAGGTGATGGCCGATGCGGCGCCGGTCACGGGGTACGAACCCGTCGGTGTGAGCCCCCGCTACGACCTCCCGACCGCCTCGATCGACCCCGACCGTTCTCTGGGCTGGATCCGCCGTGTCTCGCCGATCGTCCTGGCACGCAAGCGCGCCTTCGTCGTCTCGCTCACCATCGCGGCCCTCGCACTGTCGACCAACGTGGCGCTCCCGGCAGTGGTCGGACTCGGCATCGATGCCATTCGCAACGACGAAGACGTCACCCGCTACGTCGTGATCTTCGCCGTGCTGGCTCTGATCCGGATGGTCACCACGTTCGGCTACCGCTTCGGCCTCTACCGGTTGTCCTATGCGATCGAGTTCGACCTGCGCACGCTGATCTACGAGCACTTGAGCCGGATGTCCTTCGGGTTCTACGACCGCGTCCAGACCGGCCAGTTGGTGTCGCGGGCGAACAGCGACATCCGTTCGGTCCAGATGCTGTTGGCTTTTGCGCCCTTCATGACGATGATGTTCCTGACCTTCGCGCTGGCGTTCACGTTCATGCTGACGGTGGACATCCCGCTGACGATCATCGCCGTCTGCACGCTTCCGGGTGTCTACTTCTTCGGTCTTCGGCTGCGGAACGTCATGTTTCCCATCTCGTGGATCATCCAGGGGCGGCTGGCCGACGTGGCGACGATCGTCGACGAGAACGTCACCGGGGTGCGGGTCATCAAGTCGTTCGCAGCCGAAGAGCGCCAGATCGGGCTCCTCGCCGTCGCCGCCCAGAAGCTGCGGTGGATCGCCGTGGTCATGCAGGACAAGCGGGCCCGCTACGCGCCGATCATGGAGAACCTGCCCCGCCTCGGGATGGCGTTCGTGCTCCTCTACGGCGGTCACCTCGTGATCGAGGGTCAGATCAGCCTGGGCAAGATCGTGGTGTTCAACAGCTATGTCCTGTTGCTGCAGGCACCGTTTCGCATGTTGGGCTTCTTCCTCATGCTGAGCCAGCGGGCGTCGGCATCGGCGCAGCGGATCTTCGAGATGCTCGACGAGCCGGCCGAGATCGTCGACCGGACCGGAGCGGTCGATCTGGTGGCACCCGACGGGCGGATCGAGTTCCGCGATGTGGCCTTCGCCTACGGAGGGACGCCGGAGGGGTCGACCCTCGGTGTCGAGGGTGCGGCCACCGAGGAGGAGGCGGCTGAGCGAACCAACGTGCTCGAAGGCCTCAGCTTCGTCGTCGAGGCTGGCGAGACGGTCGCCTTGGTCGGCCGGACCGGTTGCGGGAAGACAACGGTCGCCCGACTGATCGAGCGCTTCTACGATGTCGAGTCCGGGCAGGTGCTGATCGACGGCCATGACATCCGCGATCTCACGTTGCCGTCGCTTCGTCATCATCTCGGGTTCGTCGGCGACGAACCGTTCCTGTTCTCGGTCTCGATTCGCGACAACATCGCCTACGGAAAGCCCGACGCCGATCTCGACGAGGTGGTCGCGGCAGCCACTGCGGCCGCAGCGCACGACTTCATCATGGATCTGCCTCAGGGGTACGACACGGTGGTCGGCGAGCGGGGCTACACCCTCTCAGGCGGCCAACGTCAACGGCTGGCCATCGCTCGGACGCTGCTCGTGAATCCGAAGATGCTGATCCTCGACGACGCCACCTCCGCGATCGACGTCCGCATCGAGACCCAGATCCACCACGCGCTCGCCGAGCTGCGCAACGACCGGACGACGGTGCTGGTGGCCCACCGGCTGTCGACCATCAGCCAAGCCGACCGCGTGTTCCTGATGGAAGGTGGGCGGATCGTGGCCGCCGGCACCCACCTCGAGTTGATGGAGACCGAACCTCGTTACGTCGAGGTGCTCGCGTCGATCGAAGGCACAGCCGAGCCCGACGACGACGTCGTCGAGACCGCTGACGACCTCGCCGCCGACACGTGGGCGACGAGCGAAGGCGAGGTCGACTGATGGGCGGCTTCGGACCTCCCGCCGGAAGCCCGTTCGCCGGTCCCGGCGGCGGACAGAACCTTCCCTTCGCCGGTGTTCCCCCCGAGCTGGCCGAACGCGCCCAGGCCGTGCTCGACACCGAACCCGATCACGCCGAGCCGCAGGTCGACTTCGAGCAGTACGAGTCGGACCGTCGCCCGTTCACCTTGCGCCGGTTCGTCGGTCCTCACCGCTGGGGGCTGCTGGTCGCCGCACTCCTGGTCATCATCGAGACGGTGATGGTCACCTCGGGTCCGTTCCTCATCGGCGAGGGCATCGACCGAGGAGTGCTGGCGAGCGACGAAGGGGCGCTGTTCGCCATCGCCATGATCTACGTGGTCACGGTGGTTCTCGGTTCGATCGCGTCGGGACTCCGGGTCAGCTTCACCGGACGCCTCGGCGAGAAGCTCATGTACGAGTTGCGGATCCGGGTGTTCTCGCACTTCCAGCGCCTCTCACTCGACTTCTTCACCGGCGAGAAGGCCGGACGTCTCATGACCCGGATGACCAGCGACATCGACGCGTTGACCGCCTTGTTCCAGGAGGGTCTGGTCAACATGTTCGTCCAGGCCCTGACCCTGTTCATCATCACCGTCGTGATGTTCCTGGTGAACCCGATGCTGGCGGGCGCCATGATCGTCGGCAGCGTGCCGATCATGCTGGCGCTGACGCTTTGGTTCCGAGGCGCCAGCGATCGCGGCTACACGGTGGTGCGCGACCGCATCGCCGATGTGCTCGCCGATCTGCAGGAGAACATCGCCGGCGTGAGGGTCATCGCCACCCACAACCGGCGGCGCCACAACGTCGTGCACCACACCAACGTGGTCGGTGAGTATCGGACTGCCAACGACTACACCGCGAGGATCGGTGCCATCTACAGCCCGGCCACCGAGTTCGTGGGCTACATCGCCCAGGGGTTGCTGTTGTTGATCGGCGGCTGGATGGTCAGCGACGGACAGCTGACGCTGGGCGAGCTCACGAGCTTCTTCCTGTATCTCACGATGTTCTTCGCTCCGATCCAGCAGCTCGTGCAGCTCTACAACACCTACCAGCAGGGTCAGGCAGCCATCGCGAAGCTGCGCGACCTGTTCGCGACGGCTCCGTCGGTCGAACAGGCCGTCGACGCCGTGCCCCTTCCACCGATGCGCGGCGAGATCGAACTCGACCACGTGACCTTCGGGTACACGTCCGACACGCCCGTCCTCACCGATGTGAGCCTGACCATCGCCGCGGGTGAGACCTTTGCGCTGGTGGGGGAGACCGGCGCCGGGAAGTCGACCATCGCGAAGCTGGTCACCCGCTTCTACGACCCGCAAGCGGGCGCCGTGAGGATCGACGGTCACGACGTGCGAGAGGTGACGTTCGAGTCGCTCCGCAGCCAGATCGGCGTCGTCCCGCAGGAACCGTTTCTCTTCGGCGGCACGGTCCGCGACAACATCACCTTCGCCCGCCCGGACGCCGACGACGAAGAGGTGTGGGAGGCGTGTGTCGCGACCGGAATCGACGATCTGGTCGAGCGTCAGGGGAACGGACTCGACAGTGTGATCCACGAACGTGGGGCGTCGCTGTCCTCGGGCGAGCGGCAGCTCCTGGCACTCGCCCGGGCGTTCCTCGCTCGCCCGCGGGTGTTGGTGCTCGACGAGGCGACCTCGAACCTCGACCTTCGATCCGAGACCCAGATCGAGCGGGCGCTCGACCGGTTGCTCGAGGGACGGACGGCGATCATCATCGCGCACCGGCTGGCCACGGCCATGCGGGCCGATCGCATCGCCGTGGTCCACGCGGGTGGCATCGTCGAGCTCGGGAGCCACGACGAACTGGTGCAACTCGGCGGGCACTATGCAGCGATGTACGCCACCTGGCAGGCACACTCGGCCGGCGAGTCCGTTTCTTGACACCAGTCGACTGGATGCTCGTCACCGTGGTGATGTTCGTCGGCGCAGGCATTCAGGGTGGCGTCGGCTTCGGCATGAACCTGATCGCCGCGCCGATCCTGCTGCTCATCGACCCTCGCCTCGTCCCGGGGCCGGCGGTGCTCGCGGCCGCCGTCATCACGCTGCTCACCGCGATCCGCGATCATCGAGGGCTGTCGCTGGGCGACGTGAAGTGGGCATTCGTCGGCCGCCTGCCAGGCACCGGTGCGGCCATCGCCGTGCTCCTGGCCGTGTCGGGATCGGCGTTGTCGCTCACGCTGGCAGCGATCGTGTTGGCTGCGGTGGCGATCAGCGCGAGCGGAGTGAACATTCCGGTTCGCCCATCGTCGCTCCTCGCAGCGGGCGCGGCGTCGGGATTCATGGGCACGATCTCGTCGATCGGCGGTCCGCCCATGGCCGTGCTGTACGCGGGCGAAGAGGGGGTGAAGTTGCGCGGCACCCTCGCCGGGTTCTTCTTCCTCGGCACGTTCGTCTCGATCGCCGCGCTGGTGGTCGCCGGGCGGTTCGGCAGCACCGAGATCGTTCTCGCAGCAGGGCTGGTGCCGGGGATCGTGGTCGGCTTCTCGATGTCCGCTCAGCTCGCGCGCCGGCTCGATGCCGGGTACACGCGCATGGCCGTGCTCGCCGTGTCGTCGTTGGCGGCGGTGTCGGTCGTGCTGACCGAGGTGCTCTGAGCGATCAGTTCGCGGTGATGATGCTGTTGCCCGAGGTGCTCAGGCTGTCGCCCGTGTCGCCGCCCAGCGCTGTCACGGCTGCGAAGCAGGCCAGGGCGATGAGCGAGATGAGAAGGGCGTACTCGACCAGCGACGCTCCGTCTTCACGGTGCCGCTGAAGGGCGGCGCGAAAGGCGATGTGGAAGCGGGCAAGGGGTGTTCGCATCTGAATCGGCTTTCGTTCGAATGGTCAGAGAGTCTGTCTCGGGCTCCTTCTCGCGCCCGCAGTGTCCGTAGCGACGATACCACACAAAGTGACCGAGGTCGAACGGTTGGGGGTGAGGTCGGCGGGTGTCCGCGTTCGGCGAAAGACCCGCTCGTAGGGTTCGCCCGATGACCGAGGAAACCGGATGAAGCGCACCCTGGTGATCTGCGATGACGACCCGATGGCACGCAAAGTGATCGAGATGCTCGCTGTGCAGGCAGGCTACGAGGTCGTCGCCGAGGTCGATCTGGCGGTCCGTGCGGTCGAGATGGCTGCCTATCACCAACCCGGCGTGCTGGTGATGGACGTCTCGATGCCGGGGATGCGGGGCACCGAAGCGGTCGCTCTCGCACGTGAGGCGTCCGAGGACACCCGCATCATCCTGGTGTCGGCCTTCGACCTCATTCCGAGGGGCGCCGTTCCCGGCGGCGCCTACGACGTGGTCGACAAGACCGACTTCGGCTACTTGGCATCGGTGCTCGCGAGCATCCCGACCATCGCCGCAGCCTGATGTCCGAGGGCGCCTCGTTCGAGGACATCTCCTACGAGGTCGAGGATCGGGTGCTCACCATCACCCTCGATCGGCCGGACCAGCTCAACGCCTTCACCGTTCGGATGCAGCACGAGCTGTGTGTCGCGCTCGACCGCGCAGACGCCGATGACGAGGTGCGTGCGGTCATCGTGACCGGGCGCGGCCGCGGGTTCTGCGCCGGCGCGGATCTGTCGATGGGTGCCCAGACCTTCGACATCGAGGCCAACACCGGCGACTCGGCCGCGGTGTCGGGCGACGGTGCGGAGTCCGACGTGCATCGCGACGAAGGCGGCCTGCTGACGCTGCGCATCTTCGACATCACCAAGCCGATCATCGCCGCCGTCAACGGTGCCGCGGTCGGGGTCGGGGTCACCATGATGCTGCCGATGGACATCCGCATCGCGTCCGATTCGGCCCGGTTCGGATTCGTGTTCGCCCGCAGGGGCATCGTGCCCGAGGCGTGCTCGTCGTACTTCCTGCCACGTCTCGTCGGCATCGACCGAGCGCTCGAGTGGGCCTACACCGGCAAGGTGTTCGACGCTGCCGAAGCCCTTGATGGTGGACTGGTCCGTGAGGTCGTGCCGGCCGACCAGTTGCTCGGTCGTGCTCGCGAGATCGCTCGTGAGATCGCCGACAACACCTCGGCCGTGTCGGTGGCACTGACCCGACAGATGATGTGGAAGATGCTCGGCGCCTCCCACCCGATCGAGGCGCACCGTGTCGACAGTCGTGGCATCAATGCACTGGGCGCCAGCGCGGATGCACGCGAGGGCGTCGTGTCGTTCCTCGAGAAGCGTCCCGCCGCCTTCACCGACAAGGTGTCCGCCGACATGCCCGACTTCTATCCATGGTGGGAGCCCGAGGAGTTCTAGAGCGGTTGCCCGCCGTCACCGAGCCTCGCCGACCACCTCGAAGCCGTTGTCGCCGAAGCCGATCTCCTTGCCGCGGTTGATGCTGACCCAGTCGCGGGCCTGGAGGTAGGGCCTGAAGGTCTCGACGATGGCGGCCTCGTCTGCCTTGGTCTTGGGCTTCTGGAGTTCGTAGACGTTGGGGAACTCGGTCCAGGCCGTCACGGCATGCCAGAGGCGCACGGCGGCGTCGCCCGTGGGCGGGTCGATCAGGACCGGCCCGTACAGGCAGTGATCGCCGAAGAACAGCGTGGGCACGCCGTAGCCGCCGTGGTCGACGACCTTCTGGTGTTCGTCGCGGACCTCGTCATGAGTCGTCGGGTCGGCGATCGCCTGGTCGACGAGTCCGGGGTCGAAACCGAGCTCATCCAGCAGGTGGCGGGCAACGTCGGGCTCGTGCGGCTTGAGGCCGTCTTCATGCAGCGCCCGGCCTGACCGCTCGTACCAGGCGTCGAGCATCGCCATGTCCTGGCGACGCAGCAGCACCCCGATGCGCATCATCGACCATCCGTAGGACCACTCGCGCTCCCACGGGTGCTTCTTGCCCTCGACCCGATTGATCTCCTCGAGGCTGAAGAACTTCCACGAGATCTCGATGCCCATCTCGTCGCGTACGGCCCGGATCCACTTCGAGGTCTGGTAGGCGTACGGGCACATCACATCGAAGTGGAAGTCGACCGAGGAAGCGTCCATGGGTTCGAGTGTAGGTTCGCCGTCCATGAGCCCTCCTGTGGTCGACCTCCTGCGCACCGAATGGTCCACCCTCGCCGAAGTCGGTGACTCGCTGTCCGACAACGACTGGGACCGGGGCACCGACCTCCCTGGTTGGACAGTGCGCGACAACCTCTCGCACATCATCGGCACCGAGCTTCAGCTGCTGGGCGAGTCTCCTGCCCCCTTGCCGGGTGATCCGCCGGCTCACGTGAAGAACCCGATCGGCGAGATGAACGAGGCCTGGATCCAGGAGCGTCGCGGACGATCTGGTGCCGCGGTACTCGCCGAGTTCAAGGATGTCGCCGCCCGACGGCTCGCAGCGCTCGACGGGTTCACCGACGCGCAGTGGGACCAGGAGATGCCCGGCCCGACCGGCATCGTGCCCTACTCGGAGTTCATCAACATCCGGGTGATGGACAGTTGGGTGCACGAGCAGGACATCCGTCGGGCGGTCGGCAGGCCGGGCAACATCTCGGGGCCGGTGGCCGATCACTCGCTGGCCCGCTACGAGCCGGCCATGGGATTCGTCGTCGGCAAGAAGGCCGGCGCCGCCGAGGGTCAGTCGGTGGTCTTCGATCTGACAGGGGTGCAGGGGCGCACGATCGCCGTGCAGGTCGTCGACGGCCGAGCGCAGGTGTCGGGCGACTCGCCGTCCGAGCCGACGGTGAAGCTGACCATGGACGCCGAGACCTGGTGGTGTCTGTCGCTCGGCCGCTGGGACGGCGAGTCGGTACTGGCACAGGGCAAGGTCGCCATCGACGGTGATCAGGACCTGGGAAGCGCCGTCGTCACGAACCTCGCCTTCATGATCTGAGCTGTCCAGGCAGTTGATCCGGGCATGACCGCCGGCGAGCCGCGCCTGAAATCGTCCCCGGTTGGCATCGGGAGCGCCTACCCGGTGAGCGACTTCGCCGACCGCAGATAGCCGCCGGCGTCGATGATCTGGCGGCTCCACGCCCTCAGCACCTCGTTGACGCGGTCGAAGTCGTCGCCGAGGCGGTCGGTGACCCGGAGCATCTGTTCGTCGGTGGTGGCCTCGACGGCCTCTCGTGCCATTCGGCCGGCGTCGGTGAACGCCCCGTCGTCGATCAGGCTGCGGGCGCGTAGCCTCGCGACGGCGTCGTCCATGTCGGTGTCGTTCCAGGCTCTGGTGCGGAGGTAGCTGCGCATCGGCAGGCCCCAGAAGAGCTCGGTCAGCAGCCCGATCTCGACGGCGTCGAAGCCGGCCGCCGTCCATGCCGCGGTGTGGCTGTCGCCGCGGTACTCGCGGATGCGATCGCCGGCGACGAACAGGTCGCGCCAATCGTCCTCGCCCGTGTACGGCATCGACAGCGTGCCGGCGTACAGCGGCCGTCCGGCCGGCGGTGCTCCGTTGACGGCATCGATCAGCGCATCTGCGACCTCGCGCACCTCGGGCGGATCTCCGAGGATCCTTCGTAGCTGGGCGACGGCGCCCGAGACCCTGGCCTCGACCAAGTCCTCCGGGGTGCTGATCGCCCACGCCATGTCGATTGCGGGCACCACGGCAGCGGGGTTGAAGACGGCGAAGGCCGCAGCCACCACCTCGCCCGCGACGCGACCCATGCTGGCACCGCGGCTGCCGAAGTAGGCGACTCCGTCGGGAAGGGCGACTCCATCGCTGGTCAGCGGGCTCGGTTGGAAGCCGAGCGACTCGTACTGTGCATGGCACTCTGGGGAGAAGAACACCCCGCCGATCACCGGTTCGAGCACGTCCCGGAACGTTCGGGCTCGTCGGTGGGCGGCGGTGGTCATGCGCTCATCGTGGCAGGCGCGGCATGATCGTGCGATGGAAGACCTGCGGCTCCCGATCGAACCACCCAGCGACGATGGCGACCGGGTGGTGTTCTACGTCGACCGGACCGAGATCGCCGTCCACGCCGACGCCGAACCGGAGCCGTCGAGCCTCTACCTCGGCACCACGGGTGGCACCCACTACTGGGCTGTCGATGTGGACGGTGACGGCATCCCCGACGGGTTCTTCGGCGCACCGCTGATGGGGCTCTACGGCAAGGTGGACGAACCGACGTGGACCCTTGCCGGACGTGCCGTGCAGCTCGTCGAGTGGCAGCGCACCCACCAGTTCTGCGGCCGATGCGCCACCCCGACCGAGCAGGCCGATGGCGAACGGGCGCGGCGTTGCCCGGCGTGTGGCCTCATGGCCTTCCCGCGACTGGCTCCAGCAGTCATCACGCTCGTGACCGACGACGACGGGCGAGCGTTGCTGGCCCGCGGCAAGGCGTTCCCGATCCCGATGTACAGCTGTCTCGCCGGGTTCGTCGAGCCGGGGGAGAACCTCGAACAGGCGGTGCGACGCGAGGTGCTCGAAGAGGTCGGCCTCGTGGTCGGCGACGTCGTCTACCACTCGAGCCAACCGTGGCCATTTCCTCACTCGCTCATGATCGGTTTCACTGCCCGGTTGGAGTCGGGCGAGATCGAATGTGACCCGACCGAGATCGTCGACGCCAACTGGTACGCCCGCGACGACCTGCCGGCCATCCCGCCGGGCATGAGCATCGCTCGCAAGCTGATCGACGCGTGGCTCGTGGGCGAGATCGGCGACGCATGAAGATCGGGATGACGATTCCCTCGATGATCGACCGAACCGACCGAGACACGTTCCTTGCCTGGTGTCGACGGGTCGACGAGGGCCCGTTCTCGACGCTCGCCGTCGGCGAGAGGATCACGTACCACAACCTCGAGATGATGACGTCGCTCGCCGCGGCTGCGTCGGTGACCGAACGGGTTCGGCTGATGTCGACCGTCGTCATCTTGCCGATGCATCCGGCGAACCTCATCGCGAAGCAGATGGCGACCATCGACGTCATCTCAGGGGGGCGTCTCGACGTCGGTGTCGGCGTCGGGGGACGCGACGCCGACTTCCGGGCGGTCGAGGGACGGTTCGATCACCGCCATCAGCGTATGGACGACCAGGTCGCCCAGATGCGACGGGTGTGGGCCGGAGAACCCGCCGCCCCGGACCTCGGCCCGATCGGCCCACGCCCGGTCCAGGCGGGCGGGCCTCCGGTCTACGCGGGGGTCCTCGGCCCGAAGGCCATCGCCCGGGCCGCCCAGTGGGCGGTGGGCGTCACGGGCTTCGTCACCGATCCCGACCAGGCGCAGGCCGAACTGACCTTCATCAACGTGCGAGACGCGTGGGACGCGGCAGGCCGCAGCGAGCCACCGGTGCTCACCACGTCGTTCTGGTACGGGCTCGGCGCCGACGGCGACGAACGCGCCCGAGCCTACGCCCGCAGGTACCTCGGCATCTTCGGAGACGACTTCGCCGTGGCGATGGCCGACTCGATGACCATGACCACCGAAGCAGCGCTCCTCGCGGGCCTCGGTGGCCTGGCCGACGCCGGCTGCGACGAGATCATCCTGGTCCCTACCACCGACGACCTCGACGAACTCGACCGGACGATCGAGGTCATCAACCGGTTCACCACCTAGAGGCCGCGACCGTCGGTGTCAGAGGAGGGCCAAGACCTTGGCGACGGTTCTGGCTGCTTCGCCACCTTCTTCGATCGCCAGATCGAGCGCTGCGGTGACATCGAGATCGTCCATCAGGAGCTCACATGCCTTGAGCGTCGTTGCCTCGGTGCCGCCGGGCCGACCGGCGGCATTCCACAGGGACTCGAGACGCTCGGAAGCGCCGTCGAGTTGTGGCTCGTCGAAGTCCCAGTCGTCGTGCCACGGACGATCGATGAGGTGAAGGCGGATGGCCTGGGCTGGCCAGCGCTGGAGGAGATCGTCGACGAAGACCAGATTGCCGGTTGACTTGGCGACCTTCTCGCCCCCTCGCGTGACGGTGCCGACGTGCATCCACGAGCGGACGAAGGGCGCCACGCCCGTCGCAGCCTCGACGATCGCCTGCTCGTAGGCGTGGTGCGGGTAGGCCAGGTCGCAGCCCCCGGCGTGGACGTCGACCGACATCCCGAGGATCGACGTGGCCATCGCCGCACATTCGGCATGCCAGCCCGGCCGACCCGGACCCCAGGGGCTCTCCCACGCAGGTTCACCCTCGGCGGAGTGCTGCCAGATCGCGGCGTCGAACGGGTTGTCCTTGGCGGTGTCGTCGGTGCGACCTCCGCGGTCGCCGTAGGTGGCGAGCGCGTCTGCTTCGCTCAACCCCGATGACTGCCAGAGATCAGCGGCGCGGAAGAACACCGATCCGCCACGTTCGTACGCGACCCCACGATCGAGAAGGGCGCGGGCGAGGAAGATCACGTCGGTGACGTAGTCGCGGCTCTTGGGCTCGAATGCGGGTCGATCGACCCGCAGCTTGCGCATGTCCTCCTCGAACTGGAAGGTCTGCTGGGTCGCGAGCGCCTGCCAGGTGGTGTGGCGCGACGCTGCCTCCTCGATGAGGTGGTCGTCGATGTCGGTCACGTTGCGGACCACCTGTGGTTCGATGCCGACATGGGCGAGCACGCGGCTGAGCGTGTCGACCCACGTGAACGTCGCGGCGTGGCCGATGTGGGTGGTGTCGTACGGCGTGATGCCGCACACGTAGATGCGAGCCCGGGCGAGGGTCGGAAGCGGCTGGGATCCGAGGCGTAGTTGCACCACTGCAGCGTAGGCCGACCCCCCTCCCCGGAGCCCCCCGTGGTGTGGAATCAGGCTTCTCCGACGAACCAGATGTCGGGGGCGCTGGACACTCCTGCCTCCTGCATGACCTCACGCAACTACCGTGCCGACCGTGGTGCAACCTGCCCAACTCCTCGGTTCGACGCTCCGCTCGGTGACCGCCTCGTGGGAGGTCGTCGACGGCGTGCGGGCGACGGTGCCCAACCATGTCTGGCTCGATCTGAGCGAGGCGGGGCTGGTGCAGGTCGTGACGATGGGGCAGACCCTGGGCCTGGTGCACGAGGAGCCCTATTCCGGCTACTCGATGGGCAGCGACCGGGTCGAGGTCGAGACCGACGCCAACTCCGTCCCGGTCGAGCACTTCACCGGCTCTGCGGTCCTCGGGGCGAACGCGCTCGAGCGTGGATTCGTGCTGCAGTTCGCCACCGGTTCTGTCGCCTTCGCGAACGTCAACGACGAGCTGGCCATCGGACTGTGGCCCGACCCCGGCTGGGCTGAGCGCGGGGTTCGCTGATCAGCCGGGCGAAGGGGCTGCGGCCTCGAGTTCGTCGAGCGCGATCGCGATCCCCTCGGCGAGCACTTCGGGGTCGGGCACGGCCTCTGGGCAGACCATCAGCCCGAAGTCGATCGAGTCGCCGAAGGAGAAGACCGTGATGTTGAGGCTCATCCCCATCAGCAGCGGGCCCATCGGATACATCGCCTCGACCCGGCCACCCGCGACGTAGAGGTCGAAGGTCGGGCCGGGCACGTTCGAGATGACCACGTTGGACGCGGGTGGGGTGACGTCGGCCAGCTTGTTGCGGGTGTACATGCGAGCCGCGAGTGCGAGGAGGCCCGGTGGTGTCGTCTCGGTCATGCCCATGATCTGGTGGGCCGCCATCGCCGTCCGCATCTCCTTGGCGTTCGTCGAGGACTGATTGATCACCCTGAGCCGCTCCGCTGGATCCTCGATGTCGCTGCCGAGGCTCACGGTCATCGATCCGACCTTGTTGCCGACCGAGTCGTCGTCGCTCACTCGGAGCGACACGGGCACCTGGGCGAGCATGGTCGCCGACGGAGCCGCGTCGTGCAGCACGAGGTAGCGACGCATCGCCGACGAGCACACGGCGAGGATCACGTCGTTGAGCTTCACGCCGTACGCGTCCTTGACCGCCTTCACCCGTTCGAGCTCGATGCGCGCCGAGGCGAACTTGCGACGCGGCGACGGGTCGGTGTTGAACACCGTGCGAGGCGCGGTCATCGGCAGGCTCAGCGGCTTGTCTCGGTCGGTCAGCACCGGCATCGCGGCTGCCGCCTGACGGATCGACTGGTTCATGAAGCGGACCAGCCTGAACGGGGTCTTCCACGCGGTGTTGGCGATGGCTCGTCCGACGAGCTCGATGTCACTCGGGACCCGCTCGTACTCGAGACGGTCCTTCTCGATGCCCGTCGGCCCACGGGGCTCGGGGGTCAGATCGAGCAGGACCTCCGCCAGGCCGGCGCCGCTGACGCCGTCGATCGTCGCATGGTGCATCTTCTGGAGGATGGCGACCTTGCCGCCCTCGAGACCTTCGATGACCCAGGCCTCCCACAGCGGCCGACTCCGATCGAGCTGCCGGGCGATGAGGCGGCCGACCAGCTCGCTCAGCTCTGCTTGGCCACCGGGAGCGGGGAGGCCGACCCGATGGATGTGAAAATCGACGTTCACGTGCTCGGCCTCGACCCAGTGCGGGCGGTCGAGACCGAGTGGGGTCTCGATGAGCCGCCACCTCAGCTGCGGGATCTCGGGAAGCCGTTCGATGAGCAGCTCGCGGAAACGCTTGAACGACCAGCCGTCGGGTGCTGTCGAGGGGTCGACGATGATCAGCCCCGACACGTGCATGTGCCAGTTCGGAGTCTCGCCGTAGATGAAGGCGGCGTCCTGGCCACTCAGCTGTCGCATGGTCGAGAACGGTACGGGGTTCTCGGCGGGTTCGCGCAAGGGCGCGACGAGTCACGAATCGACCTTGCTCGGGCTCTCGGGCACACTGCACAGGTGCGGCCGCTCGTGGACTTCCTTCCGGCGGGCCCGGGAGCATCGCCGTCAGATGTGGCCGAGTCGATGATCGAGTGGGCGGCCGACCGCGATCTCGACCTCTACCCTCACCAGGAAGAGGCGATCCTCGAGTTGCTGGCGGGGAATCATGTCGTGCTCGCCACGCCGACCGGCTCGGGGAAGTCGCTGGTTGCACTGGCGGCCCACGCCGAGGCGGTCGCGCTCGGTGGCCGCAGTTGGTACACGGCCCCGGTCAAGGCATTGGTGTCCGAGAAGTTCTTCGAGCTCTGCGAGCAGCTGGGGCCGGCCAACGTCGGCATGATGACCGGCGACACGACACTCAACGCCGACGCGCCGGTGGTGTGCTGCACCACCGAAGTGCTGGCGATGTCGGCGCTTCGCAGCGGACCCGCCCTGGTGGCCGACACGGTCGTGCTCGACGAGTTCCACTACTACGGCGAGCCCGATCGAGGCTGGGCATGGCAGGTTCCGCTGCTCGAACTGCCGCAGGCGCGCTTCCTTCTGATGTCGGCGACGCTCGGCGATGTCGGGTTCTTCGTCGACGATCTCACGGCTCGGACCGGTCGGCCGACCGTGGTGATCGACGACGCGGCCCGACCGGTGCCACTTCGGTTCGACTATCGGCGCACGGTGCTGCACCACACGATCGAAGAGCTGTTGAAGGCTGACGCCGCGCCGCTCTACCTGGTGAACTTCACCCAAGCCGACGCCGTCGCGCAGGCCAATGCACTGGCGTCGGTCACCAAACTGGGACCAGATGACAAGGCGCTGGTGGCCGCCGAACTGGCCGAGATCAAGATGCCTCCCGGGTTCGGCCGCGACCTCGCCCGCCTGCTCCGCAACGGGATCGGGGTGCATCACGCGGGGATGCTTCCGAGACACCGTCGGCTCGTCGAACGTCTCACGCAGACCGGTGCACTGAAGGTCGTGTCCGGGACCGACACGCTGGGGGTGGGGGTCAACCTGCCGATCCGAACCGTGGTGTTCTCCCGGCTCTACAAGTTCGACGGCAAGGAGTCGCGGCTCTTGAGCGCCCGCGAGTTCCATCAGATCGCCGGACGAGCGGGGAGGGCCGGCTACGACACCGAGGGCCTGGTCGTGGCCCAGGCACCCGAACACGAGGCCGACTTCGAGAATCAGAAGGCCAAGGCCGCCGGCGACGCCAAGAAGCTCCGCAAGGTGTCGAAGCCGTCGCCACCTCGGGGCTTCGTGCACTACGACGAAGACACCTTCACCCGTCTGCAGCAGCAAGCGCCCGAGAAGCTGGAGTCGTCGTTCAGGGTGACGCCCGCCATCCTGCTCCACCTCCTCGACCGACCGGCCGATCCGTGGGTCACCGCCAAGAAGCTCTTCCTGGACAACCACGAGCCGCGGTCACGGCAGCGGCGGCAGGTCCGTCGTGCGATCGGCCTGTTCCGAGCGCTGCGAGACGGGGGCGTCGTGGAGGTGCTCGACCAGCCGCTGGCAGACGGCCGTCGCGTCGTCGTCGATCGTGAGCTGCAGGAGGACTTCGCCCTGAACCAGCCGCTCGCTCCGTTTCTCCTGTCGGTCCTTCCGCTCCTCGACCGGGACGACGATCGGTATGCGATGGCGTTGCTGGCCGTCGTCGAGTCGGTGCTCGACGATCCTCGGCCCGTGCTGCGGGCCCAACAGGACAAGGCACGGACCAGGGCGATCGACGAGATGAAGGCGGCCGGCGTCGACTACGACGAGCGGATCGAGCGGCTGAACGACATCACCTGGCCGAAGCCGCTTGCCGACGAGTTGTACGAGGTGTTCGACCGCTGGCGGGTCGATCATGCATGGATCGACGGGGCGAACATCTCGCCCAAGGGAATCGTCCGCGAGATGTGGGATGACGCCATGGACTTCCACACCTTCGTGCGCACCTACGGATTGAAGCGATCGGAGGGCACGCTCCTTCGCTACCTCAGTGACGCCTACAAGGCCATCGTGCGCACCGTTCCCGACGAGGCGAAGTCGGACGAGGTCTGGGACATCGCAGACTGGCTCGAGGGTGTGATCGCCCAGACCGACTCGAGTCTCATCGACGAGTGGGAGGCGCTGCGAGACGGCGATGGCGAGGCCCTGGCCGACGTTGCCGCTGCATCGGCAGTGGCCACCGAGCCTGTCCGGATCACCACGAGGGAGGGTGCCTTCCGGGCCCTCGTCCGGACACGGGTGTTTCGGTGGGTCCAGTTCGTCGACCGACGGGCATGGGACGAGTTCGCCATCGATCTCGACGAGGCGGGCGACCGGTCGTGGACCGCGGCGAAACTGGACGCCGTCTTCGAGCCCTATTTCGCCGAACACGACCACGTCGGGATCGATGCCGACGCCCGCGGCCCGCGTCGGTTCGTCGTCACCGAATCGGGTCGGGTCTGGCAGGTGGCGCAGGTGCTGGCCGACCCCGAGGGCGATGACGAGTGGCGTCTCTCGGTCGAGATCGACCTCGAAGCTTCAGACGACGCCGGGGAACTCCAGGCCAGGTTGGTCGGATTGACCCGGACGTGACCGCATCTGTGGTGGAAGACGGACCGGAATCGGTCGAAGATGACCCACGGATGCGGTTCCCTGTCGCTTCGGTCGGGGAGTTCAGGTTCGCCTGAGGCGGCGGCGCCAGGCTGCGATCTGATCTGCGACCGGGTCTTCGATCGGCCGGGCCGGGGGCAGGTCGCTCGACAGCACGGGCTGCGGCAACTCGCCCTCGTCGGCGTTGTCGTCCGCCGAAAGGTCGGGGTCTGGCGCGTCCGAGGGCTCGTCGGGCTCGTCGGGCGCGAGTCGGGTCCAGGCGCCGTCCGCGAAGCGGAAACGGTCACCTTCGGTCGGCGGTGGGGCGATGCTGTTGCCGTGTTCGACCAGCGTGCTCGGGACGAGGCGCCCTTCGATCGGCTCGTAGGTGTGCGACATCTGCGACCACCGGGTCCAGTGGCCCATCCACTTGAAGATGACCGGCGGATGAGCCTCGTCTTCCTCGGGGCGCCGCTCCTCGGCCATCCATTCGGCCATCCACTCGGCTCGGATGGTCTCGGGCGTGGCCTCGTCCTCGAACGGCATCCGGCGCGTGCGCCGACCGGAGAACGCGGTGATCCAGCCCATCACCGTCGAGGGTTCCATTTTCGCCGTGGAGCTTCCAGCCCCGACACGGCTACAACGTGAAGGTCATGGCTTCGACGAGGGCACCCGGGACACGGTGACTCATGGTCGATCGCCCACCGTAGGTGCCCGGATCGAGGATCATCTCGGCCGTGTCGGTGAGGCCGACGAGGCCGTCGCCCAGCAGGTGGAAGATCGAGTCGTCGAAGCGCAGGACATTGACCGGGGCGACGATCTCGCCGTCCTCGACCCAGAACGTCGCGAACCGGGTCATGCCGGTCAGGCGACCAGCGGCCCGATCCGAGAAGTTCAGATACCACAGGTTCCCGACGTAGAGGCCGGTGCCGAGCGCATCGAGTTCGGTCCCGGTCGGGATCGCACCCGCGCTGAGCGCGACCGACACTGGTGACTCGTGGCTCTCGGCGCCATTCGTCGCGACGCCGTACTCCTGCGCCGAGCGCGGAGAGACCAGATGCCCGCCGGAGGAGCCTCCGTCGATGAGGACGACTTCGTCGGGACGAGTGAAGCCGTCCGACTGGAACGCCGGTGCCGCCCCACCAGCGGTGTCCTCGGTGATCGTGACCCCGGGGTGGAGCGTTGCGCCCTCGGTCACCATTCGCAACAGCGGCGTGCGTCTGGTTCGGTGCGCTCTGAGACCGAAGCCGCCCCACGAGAGCATGTCCATGATCTCGACCATCGCTGCCGGCGCCAGGAAGGTCCGATACCTGCCGGGTTGCAGGTCGATCGGTTCTCGGGCGAGGGCGTCGAGTTGCCTCGCCGACCAGGCGATCTTGGCGTCGAAGGCATCGTCGTCCCAGGACGTGCCCGCGTAGCCGTTCTTCGCCGCCTTGTCGGCGCGGAGGTAGAAGCTCCAGTCGAAGTTGAACGTCGCACCACGAAACCAGTGGCGTTGACCGAGCGAGCTGGCGTACCCCGAGAAGATGTCGCCGGATGCGTAGATGCCCGCGAGGTCACGACCCGCGGATGCGTCGAGCACCCGGTCGACGGCGCCGGTGCCGTCGGGGATGTCGCTGGGGCGCTCGTCGGTGGTCGACGGCTCGTCGGTCGCATAGAGCAGGTAGGGATCTTCGGGAACGAGACCGACCTGATCGCGCAGTTCCGCGAGCAGTGAGCCGACCCGGCCGCGGTCGAGTTCGTCGTCCTCGCTCAGACTGACCGACCCGGACGTGTGACGCTGTCCGTCGATCAACTCGAGCTCGACGGAGCGTTGCCTGACCGAGCCCGCCTGGCGCACCGACGCGCCGTTGAAGCGGATGAAGTCGCTGTTCTCGCCGTCGAATCGGGCGAGCAGGATCTCGTCGCCCTCGAGCTGCGACTTCGCCCACCCGACCAGCTCCTCGAACCGCTCTCGGGAACTCATCGCACGCCCCGACCCGCCGTTCTGGAGAACACATGGTGTCGCAGACAACGAGATCCGTGCTCCAGAACGGTCACTTCGCACCGCCGAACACGGCGACGTCGGAGAAGCGACAGGTGGGTGAGGCATGCCCGACCCGGATGACCTGGTTCGGCTCGCCCTTGCCGCAGTTGGCGACGCCCATCACCGTGAAGTCGTCGGCGACGCCTGAGAGATTCCGCCAGAAGGTCGCCGAGATGCCCCGGTAGTTCGGGTTGCGGACGATGTCGCCGATCTCGCCGTCGGAGATGACTCGGCCGAGTTCGCAGCCGAACTGGAACTTGTTGCGGCTGTCGTCGATCGACCAGGAGACGTTCGTCTCCATCAGCACCCCGTGCTCGATCTCGCCGATGAGTTCCTCGACGCTGGACGTACCCGGCTCGACGTTGAGATTGGCCATCCGGTCGATCGGTGGTCGGTTCCAGCTGCTCGCGCGGCTGTTGGCGACGCCGTCCATCGCTGCGCGCTCCTGCGAGATCGATCCGCCGAGCGGTCGAACGAGGACGCCATCGCGGATCAGATGGTGACATTCCGACGGAGTGCCGTCGTCGTCGAACGCCGAGCTCGCCACCTCGCCGCGAACCGTCGGGTCGTAGGTGACGTTGAGGAGTTTCGAGCCGTACTGGTACGAGCCGAACATGTCGAGGCTCACGAAGGTGGTGCCGGCGTAGTTCCGCTCATCGCCGAGGATGCGATCCAGCTCGAGGGGATGTCCGATCGACTCGTGGATCTGGAGCGCCATCTGATCGGGCGCGAGGACCAGGTCCATGTTCCCCGTCGGGCAGTTGGGAGCGTCGAGGAGTGCGATCGCCTCTTCGGCAATGCGTGGAGCGGCGTCGGCGAATCCGTGCCGGTCGAGGACCTCGACTCCGCCCTGACCACCGAGCGCACCCGCGCCGAAGCTGCGGGTCTGGGTGTTCGAGCCCTCGTTGGCCACGACACTCAGGTTGGGGAACACCTGGTGATGGTGCTGTTCGACCCGACCTCCGCCGTTGGTGAGGATGAGCGTGTCGGTCTCGATCGTCCAGATCCGGGCCGACCGTTCGACGATGCGTTCGTCGATGGCCAGCCGTTCGGACTGCTCGGTCAGCAGGGCGATGCGATCGGCGAGGCCCACCTCGTTCCACGGTCGTTCGACTGGTGAGGTGTACGAACCGGTCGGGTGGGCGAGTGGCGGTGCCGCCAGCACGCTTCGGCCGGTCGTGATCTCGGCCCACTCCGACGCCCGCTTCGCTGCCAGGGACAAGCCCGACGGGGTGAGGTCGCTTGTGGCGGCGTAGCCCGCACCTCCCCCCTTCCAGACACTGAACATCACCCCGGTGTCCTTGGCCGTGCGGACCGGTTCGGAGATGCCCTGACGCACATGCACCAGCTGACTGCGCTCCTCGACGAACCGGGCCGACGCGTAGCCGGCGTCACTCGGCAACGAGTCGCGAAGCAGCTTCTCGAATACGGCATCCATGCGGGCGCACCGTAGACCCCAGGCCGGCATCGTCACGCCGCACAGCGGCGCACCTGAATCGGTGCCAGGCCCGATCGCTGCGAGACTGGTCACGATGGCACCTGATCCCCTCATCGACACCGCTCGGCTCATCGACACGGTCCGCAACTCGGTCATCGGTCGCGACGACCTGCTCGATGGCCCGTTCGGCCTTCGCCCGGTGATCTACGCCGACTACACCGCATCGGGCCGCTCGTTGTCGTTCATCGAGGACTATCTGCGCGAGGTGGTCCAACCGCTGTACGCCAACACCCACACCGAATCCTCGGGGACCGGACTCCAGACGACCCGGTTTCGAGAAGAGGCACGACAGATCATCGCCGACTGTCTCGGCGCGACCGACGATCACGCCGTGCTCTTCTGCGGGAGCGGGGCAACGGGCGCCATCGCCAAGCTGATCGGCGTGATGGGACTGCGCATTCCATCGGCGCTCGACGACCGCCACCACCTGAGCCGGCACATCCCGGCCGACGAACGACCGGTCGTGTTCATCGGTCCGTACGAACATCACTCGAACGAACTGCCATGGCGCGAGTCGATCGCCGATGTCGTGACCATCGACGCCGACGGCGACGGCCATGTCAGCCTCGAGCACCTCGAGCACGAACTCGTGGCGCATGCCGGCCGGCCGCTGCGCATCGGCTCCTTCTCGGCGGCATCGAATGTGACCGGCATCGTCACCGACACCTCGGCCGTGTCCGCGCTGCTGCATCGTCATGCTGCGCTCTCCTTCTGGGACTACGCCGCCGCGGCTCCCTATGTCGCAATCGACATGGGATCGAACGTCGGCGGCAACCTCGCCTACAGCGACGCCGTCTTCCTCTCACCGCACAAGCTCATCGGCGGACCGGGCACTCCGGGCCTGCTGGTCGCCCGGCGTGCGTTGTTCGCCAACCGGGTACCTGACGTTCCCGGCGGCGGGACGGTCAAGTACGTCAACCCGACCGAGCACGAGTACCACCGGACCATCGAGCATCGCGAGGAAGGCGGCACGCCGGCGATCATCGAGTCGATCAGGGCGGGGCTCGTGTTCCAGCTCAAGGAGGCGGTCGGCGCCGAGGTCATCACCCGGCGCGAGCGGGCGTTCGTGACCCGTGCCATCGCATCGTGGGAGGTCAACCCGAACCTGTCGGTGCTCGGCAGCCACGAGGCCGAACGGTTGTCGATCGTGTCGTTCGTGGTCCGCCATGGCGAGCAGCATCTGCACCACAACTTCGTGGTGGCGCTGCTCAACGACCTGTTCGGGATCCAGTCGCGCGGAGGCTGCTCGTGCGCGGGCCCCTACGGGCACCGGCTGCTGGGGATCGACCTCGATCGGTCGCACGAGTTCCAGCGCGAGGTCGATCGTGGCTGTGAGGGGATCAAGCCGGGCTGGATCCGGGTCAACTTCAACTACTTCATCGACGAGGAGGCCTTCGCCTACATCATCGATGCCGTTCACCTGGTCGCCAACGAGGGCTACAAGCTGCTGCCTCGCTACCGTTTCGAGCCCGACTCGGGTCTGTGGCATCACGTGGACGCAACGTCATCGGCACCGATGGCGCTGGCCGACATCTCCTATGCGACCGGCGAGATGCGCTACGAGAATCGCCGCCGGACCGGAAATCCCGACCTCCAGGGTCTCCTCGACGAGGCCCACGAGCTCTGCGAGGCGGCCCACGATCGACCCGTGCTCCACCTGGCATCACCGCAGACGACGCCGGACTTCGAGCATCTGCGATGGTTTCCCTATCCCGGCGACGTCGAGCGCGAGCTCGCCGACTGAGGGGCACGTCGCTGCCCGGTCGATGCTCAGCCAGGGCGATCGCCGAAGTTCGGACGTTCAGTCCGGTTGCGCTTCAGTTCCCAGAAGCCCGGGACGTTCAGCCACGTGGTCAGGGCGTCCCACATCGCCAGTGAGTCTTCGGTCGACGGCACCCGAGTGATGACGGGGCCGAAGATGCCCTGCTTGACGCCGCGCTGGTCCTCCATCGCGATGATGGGGGTACCGATGTCGTCGCCGGCCAGTCCGATCCCGATGTCCATCCGCGATCGGATCTCGGCGTCCCACGACTCGTCGTCGAACGCATCGGCGTACTTCGTGTCGATGCCCGAGGCTTGGAGCATCTCGATCGCAGTGAACTCCCGGTTCCGGTCGTGATGCATCGCGGTGCCGTACTGCCAGTAGAGGTCCTGGACGGGCCCCTCGCCCTCACCTTCGCGGACCGCCTCCATGACCCGGAGCAGACGGTGGGTGAAGAACAGGTAGGTGTGGTAGTCCGAACCCGCTTCGGGTTCGTTCTTGAAGAACAGGCTGATGGGCTGCCACGTGATGTTCAGATCACGCGCAGGCGCCACCTCGTCGACGACCCAACGGGCCGTCACCCAACACCACGGTCAGATCGGGTCGACCCAGAATTCGATGTCCATGACGAGCGTGTCTATCGGGTCAGCGCCTGGTTGCGTCGCGGGCGGTGCCAACGTGAGACGGTGACGACCGACCAGCGGTGGGAGCGGGACACCGACCGGCCCCGGCTGTGGGGTGGTCGGCAGCGGTCATCCGGTCGGCCACCGCCCCCGTGAGTGGGTGAGCGGCCGAGCAGGAGGTTCGGCTGCTCGGCTCGGGTCCCTGGCGTAGATTCGCCACTGATGACCGACATCGCTTCTCGCCCACTCACCGGACAGACCGTCGAACTCCTTCAGGCGCTGATCCGCAATCAGTGCGTCAATGACGGAACCCCGACGTCGGGCCAGGAGGTGCGTAACAGCGACACGCTCGAGACGTTCCTCGAAGGCAGGGGTGCCGACATCGAGACCTACGAGCCCACGCCCGGTCGCAAGTCGGTCGTGGCGAGAATCGAGGGCACCGACCCCGATGCGCCGTCGATGTGTTGGATGGGGCACACCGACGTCGTCCCTGTGTCGCCCGATGGCTGGAGTCGCGATCCCTTCGGGGGCGAACTCGTGGACGGCGAGGTCTGGGGACGCGGCGCAGTCGACATGCTCAACGTCACCTCGTCGATGGCCGTGGCGTTCGGGCATCTGCTGGATGCAGGGGTACGGCCCGCGGGCGACCTCATCTACCTCGGCGTCGCCGACGAAGAGGCGGGCGGCGCGCATGGCGCCGAATGGTTGTGCGACCACGAATGGGATGCCGTGGGCTGCGATTACCTCCTCACCGAGATGGGCGGGTTCGCCATCGGCCCGGGCCCGACGTTTGCGATCAGTGCGGCCGAGAAGGGCCTCGGCTGGACCCGGATCCGGGTCAAGGGCACTCCGGGTCATGGCTCGGCGCCGCTCGGCGCGGACAATGCGCTGGTCAAGGCGGCCGAGGTCGTGCGACGGCTCGATCAGTATCGGCCCGAGCCGCTCATCACCGACACCTGGCGGGCGATGGTGGGCGCGCTGGCGCTCCCCGACGAGCTGTCCGAACCGCTGCTCGACCCCGGGCGCGTACGCGAGATGTGCGAGCAACTCGGGCGGGGCATCGGGTCGTTCGCCCACGCCTGCACCCACACGACGTTCTCGCCGAACGTGATCGGCGGCGGTACCAAGACCAACGTGATCCCCGACTCGGTCGACCTCGAGGTCGACATACGCATCCTCCCAGGCGAGACCTTCGACGACGTCGATGATCACCTGAGAGCGGCGTTGGGCGACCTGTACGAGCACGTCGAGACCACACCCCTCCACCGACGCGAATCGACCGCATCCTCGATCGACACGCCGATGTGGGCTGCGCTCGAACGGGAGGTGAAGGCGGCATTCCCCACCGCGAAGATCGTGCCCAACCTGGTGACGGGCGGCACCGATTCACCGTTCTTCCGTGCGAAGGGCACCGTCGCGTACGGCGCTGCCCTGTTCAGCGACCAGGTCGACTTCGGCGAGTTCGCCAGTCGGTTCCACGGCCACGACGAGCGCATCGACGTCACATCGCTGGGCCTCACGACCAACCTCTGGGTCGACCTCGCCACCAACGGCCTCCCCGAGTAGATGGCGCATCCTCGAACGTTCCGTTTCGGCGTCGATG
The DNA here is from genome assembly GCA_035529695.1 of Acidimicrobiales bacterium. Taxonomy (GTDB): domain Bacteria; phylum Actinomycetota; class Acidimicrobiia; order Acidimicrobiales; family Salinilacustritrichaceae; genus DATKWD01. The sequence continues at coordinate 58,389 of DATKWD010000019.1, forward strand.
TCCGGGCGACGAAGCGCGTGACTTCGCCCCCGATGGTCGCCGAGCTGACCGGCAGCTGAGCTCAGACGCGAACCGACATGACGCGCGACGCGTTCTGGGCGATCGCATCGGCCGTCTCCCCGAGGCGAGGCGCCGGTAGGTCGTGCGCCATGTCGTTGAACATCAGCAGGCGAGAGTTGGGGACCGCCTGGGCCGTGCGCACACCGCCGCTCGGTCGCACGAGCGGATCGAGCAGACCGTGGATGACCAGCGTCGGTGTGTCGAGGCCCTGGAGCCCGGGGACCCTGTTCGGGCTGGCCATGATGGCCGCGGTCTGACGAACCGTTCCCTGGGGACGAAAGCTGCGGGCGACGGCGTCGACGGCCCGTCCGCGGGTCACCGTTTCGTCGAAGTGAGGACCAGAGATGCGCCGGCTGGTGTCGACGGCGAGATCGATCGCGTTGTCGAGGGTCGGCGTGGGGCGACGGGCCATCGAGAGCGCCAGTTTGGGCGAGATCAATCCACTTCCGTCACCCGGGTTCGACATGATCGACGTGAGGCTCCGTACCCTCTCTGGATGGCCGATGGCGAGGCTCTGCGCGATCATGCCGCCCATCGAGACTCCGACCACATGGGCCGATTCGATCTCGAGGTCATCGAGGAGTGCCGCAGCGTCGTCTGCCATGTCGCCGATCAGATACGAGGCGTCGACGGGCCGACCGAGCATGCGAAGGGTGAATGCCCTTCTCTGCGACGGAGGAGTTCCGGTCATCTCGGTGCTCAGCCCGGCGTCGCGATTGTCGTGACGGATCACCTCGAACCCACGGCCGACGAGGAGCTCGACGAACTCGGGTGACCACGCCGTCAGCTGTGCCCCGAGACCCATGATGAGCAGCATCGGCTCACCGGTGCCCTCGCGTTCGTACTCGAGCGTGATCCCGTTCACCGCTGCCTGCGCCATCCCCTCATGGTGCCACGAGTGGCGTCCTCGCAGCCTGCGCACGTCGGGCGATCCCGACGTGACGCACAGAGGTGGGTCGTCAGCCGCCCACTCGGGCAGTGAGGGCGCCGTCGACCGGGAGCGCGACGCCTGAGATGTAGGACGCCTCATCGCTGGCGAGGAAGACCGCTGCGTTGGCGACGTCCCAGGCCGAACCCATGCGCGACTGGAGCGGGACGGCCTTGTTGCGGTTGGCCCGCAGCTTCTCGCGCCCGATCTTGAGCGCCTTGGCGAGCCCCTCGACCGCCATCGGCGTGTCGATCAGCCCCGGCATGATCGCGTTCGCGCGGATGCCGTACTTTCCGTTCTTCACTGCCAGCGACTGCACGATCGCATTCATGCCGGCCTTCGACGCCTTGTACGTGATGCCGCCGCCACTCGCGACCGCAGCGGCCGACGACACGCCGAGAATCACACCCGACTCCTGTTCTCGCATCACGGGGAGGACGTGCTTCGCGCACAGGAAGAAGCCGCGGAGGTTGGCGTCCATGATGGCGTCCCAGTGGGCGATGTCCTGCTCGGCGAAGTCGACATCGCCGACACCATGTCCGACGTTGTAGTGCAGCACGTCGACCGCACCGTGTGCCTCGACGGTCGCGTCGATCAGCCGTTTGCACTCCTTCTCGCGTGTCACGTCGGTCTTGACGATCAGACCGTCGAACCCTTCGGACTCGAGCATGTCGAGCGTCTCCTGGGCCGAGTCCTCACGTCGATCAGCGAGCACCACCTTCGCTCCTTCGCGTGCGAACGCGAGCGATGCGGCGCGCCCGTTGCCGATCGTCTCGCCGGGGGTCTGTCCGGCTCCGACCACGATGATCACTCGATCCTGCAACCGCATGCGCAATGAAGGTACTGATCTCGGGGCCGCGCTCGATGGTCAGCCCGGAGTGATGGTGACCTTGATGGCGCCGCTCGACTTGTCGTCGGCGGTCGCAAAGGCGGTCTGGACGTCGTCGAGCGCGAACTGGTGAGTGGTCAGCGTCTCGAGTTCGCCCGTCCATCGGCCCGTCAGCGTGGCTGCGGTCGCGTATTCGGGCTCGCGGTCACCGGTGCCGTAGCAGAACGACCCCCGCAGCGTGATCTCCTTCATCTGGAGTCGCTGGAGGTCGATCGGTCGGGATCCCCCGAACGAGCCGAGGAGCACGATGCGGGCCCCGCGTCGAGCTGCCCGGATTGCATCGGAGACGGTGTCGGCATCACCGCCGACACTCTCGATCACGAGGTCGGGCCGGTGCTCCTTGCCCCAGGCGATGCCGTCGCTCTCGTCGAGCACGGTGATGCCGATCGCCTCGGCTGCGGCGCGCTGGTGTGGGTGCCGGGCCGTGATGGCGACTTCGAGGGCTCGGTCACGTGCCACGAGTGCTGCACACAGCCCGATCGTGCCGGCGCCGAGCACCAGGACTCGACCGTCGGTCGCCGGCGCGCCGAGGCCGATGCCGCGCAGCGCGACGGCGAGAGGTTCGGTCAGTGACGCGGTCACCGGATCGACACCGTCGGGCACGCGCGCGAGGTTCGCGACTGGGGCGTCGACGGTCTCGGCCAACCCGCCATCGCGACCGAGGCCCAGGCCGGGCCCGCCGCGAGCACAGAGGTTGGTCTGTCCCGTCGAGCAGTGGTCACAGCGACCACACGTGACGTTGGGCGACACGGCATAGAGCACGTCAGCGAGGCCGGCCGGGCCGTCGACGAGGGTGCCGACGAGCTCGTGGCCGGGTGCGGTGCCGATCGGGCGGGGGTACCGCCCGTGCAGGAAGTGCAGGTCGGACCCACAGATGCCACAGGCCGCAACCTGGAGTCGCGCCCATCCCTCGGCCAGTGGGCCGGGCTCGTGCTCGTCGAGTCCGATTCCATCGTCGGTCCACACAGCGCTGCGCATTGCACCGACCGTACCGGCACCGGTCGGTGCAAGCCGTTCTGCCAGACTGGCCCCATGCTGTGGAGCCTTGCGTTCGAACGTCTCGGTGTGGTCGTCGGCGACCTCTACTTCCTCGATCCTGGTGCGGCCGCGGGCAGCGAGGGTGCCGAGCGCGGCGTGCGGCTCGAACTGCGGATGTTCGAGCGCGACGAGGCGCCGGGATCGGTCTACTCGGCCACCCCGATCCGGGTCGGCCGCCCGATCTGGAGGGTCGACCTGCTCGAGACGGTCAGCAGCGAGCCTGGCAGCCTCGACCGTGCCCATCACCATCCGACGTTCCGGGACTGGGAGCCGGGACGCAGGGTGTTCGTCGAGGAGCTCAGCGCCGACCCGGTCGGTTGGCTTGCGGGTCGGCTCGCGGCGATCGAATCGGTGCTCTCCGATGCTGAGGTCGATCCCGACGATCTCGGCCCCGGCGACCTCGAGGCGATGCGCGCCGCCGGACCGATGATCGTGTCCGAGGTCGAGCGTGCGCTGAAGTCCGTCGCCGACGGTGCAGCCGGTCTTGCGCCGGCGAGCGACGAGGACTTCGTGCGCAGCGGGTGGTTGTAGCGACGGCTGAGGCTCTTCAGCCGAGGCCGACACGGAGTGCGATGAAGAGCAGAGCCAGGAGCAGCGAGGCCAGTCCAACCGCCAGGACGGTCTGCTGAGTTCGCCGCCCACTGCTCCGATCGGCGACCACCGGCAGCTCCGGCTCGGGAGTCGACGCTCCCGGAGGTGACGATCCGGCGATCGGCGCCTCGTCGGCGAGTGCACCCGCTGCAGGGATCAGGATGCCGCTGCGTTCGAGCGCGATGGTGACGTCGTGACGGAGTGTTTCCGGAGCGATCAGGACCGGGACACCGGCGTAGACCTCCTCGGGAGGTGCCCCGCGCCGATGCTGGGCAGTGCACGCATCGCACCAGTGGACGTGGGTGATCACGGCCTTGGCGGTTGCCCGGTCGAAGTCAGACATGCGGCCGCGTTCGACCAGGTTCCGCAGCTCGGGACACACAGGTGCCCCGTCGTTCCAGCAGGTCCACGCGGCGATTGCGTCGTTCAAGCCGGTACGCAGACGGGCGAGCACCGGGGGAGCATCGTCGCAAGACACTCCGAGCTCGTCAGCCAGTTCGGTCGCGTCGAGCCCGTCACGCAGATGCAGACTGAGGATGCTCGCATCGCGGTTGCCAAGTGTCGAGGACACGGCCAGCAGGACCCGGTGTCGACGGTCGAGGTCGATGCGGACGTTGCTTGCGTCGATGCCGGGCGTGCGGCGATCGAAGGCGGCGTCGGGATGGTTCGTTCGGTCTCGGCGGTCGTAGGTGAGGCGATTCAGCGCGCGGGTGCGAGCATTGCGAAGGAGCCGACCGCCCGTCATCTCGTCTGCACCGCGGTCGAGGTCGTGCCAGGCGTCGATGAACACGTCTCGGGTGACCTCGGCCGAGATGGAGGGGTCGCGCACGATGTGGAAGGCCACGTCGTGGACGCGATCGAACCAGTTTCGGTACCAGCGCCAGAACTGGTTCTTGCCGCCCTCCATCGGGACATTCTCGCGGCTCGGCGCCTAGGTTTCGGATTGCACGCCGAATCACGGAGGAACGAGATGGGACCTGATCCCGCTGGATGCGATCACTACCGGGACATCACCTACGTCGTCGACGATCCGGTGGCCCTCATCACGCTGAACCGGCCGGCATCACTCAACGGCTGGACAAATCGCATGGGGATCGAGGTCCGCCACGCGGTCGCCTGTGCCGACGCTGACGCTGCGGTGGTTGGCACGGTGATCACGGGCGCCGGTCGAGCGTTCTGCGCCGGCGCGGACATGAACATGTTGTCGGACATCTCGGCGGGATCGACGAAGAGCGATCCGATCGACGATTCGCTGCGGTTCGAGTGGGACCCACCCCTACCTGCCGACTTCGACGGTGGCTACACGTGGCTGTTGGGGACCCAGAAGCCCGTGGTCGCTGCGATCAACGGAGCGGTCGCCGGCATGGCCGTCCCGATCGCGATGTGCTGTGACGTGCGCTTCATGGCCGAGGACGCACCGCTTCTGGTGGCATTCCCTCAACGAGGGCTGATCGCCGAGTGGGGGGTGGGCTGGCTGATGTCGAAGGTCGCCGGCTCGGGGGCGGCCCTCGACGTCATCATGTCGTCGCGCAAGGTTCGGGGTGCCGAAGCCGAGCGCATGGGCATCGTGCACGAGGCCATGCCGGCCGACGAGGTGCTCGAGCACAGCCTCGCCTACGTCCGCGATCTGGCCGAACGCTGCTCGCCGGCCTCGATGGCGGTGATCAAGCGTCAGGTGAACGAGCACACCCACCGCGGGTTGGCAGAAGCGGAGGCCGAGGCGCAACGGCTCATGGTCGAGAGCTTCGAACGCCCCGACTTCAAAGAAGGCGTGCAGAGCTTCCTCCAGAAGCGACCGCCGGCCTTCCCTCGTATCGGCACCCGCTGAGGCCACTCACGTGGCCTGGTCAGCGTCGACGATCAGCGGGCGGGCTGACCGAGGAGTTGACCGGCAGGGCCCGATGCCTCTCTGATGGCGCCGTGACCGACGACGCTGCAGATCTTCGCCGTCGCCTGCTCGAGACGACGGCGTTTCTCAAGGAGATCGCCGAGACCACCGGACTGCTGTCGGATCTCTCGACCGAGGAGCGAGTCGAACTGCTCAACGCCGCGGGCGACGTGTTCTGCGCCGACCCCGAACAGCGCCGGCTGCGGGTGAAGTCCCGTCGCAACAAGAGGCGGGCACAGAAGATCGAGCGGGACGAGGAGGTCTTGGCGGCAACGGGCATCCGCAAGCTGCGCGAGCGGCCGGTCTTCACCACCCCCAACGCCTTCCCGCCCGAGCACTTCGATCCGGCCGATGGCGAGGCCGCCGACCTCAACGAGACGGTCGACGAGCAGCACTGCTACGTCTGCAAGGCGAAGTTCACCCAGGTCGATCAGTTCTACGACCAGCTGTGCCCGTCGTGTGCCGAGTTCAACCACGGGAAGCGGGGCGAGACGGCAGATCTGAGCGGACGGGTGGCCCTGCTCACCGGCGGCCGGGTGAAGATCGGCTATCAGGCCGGCATCAAGCTGCTCCGGTGCGGCGCATCACTGATCGTCGCCACCCGCTTCCCGCGTGACGCCGCGGCTCGCTACGCCGCCGAGCCCGACTTCGCCGAGTGGAGTGATCGCCTCGAGGTGTTCGGTCTCGATCTCCGCCACACGCCGAGCGTCGAGGCGTTCTGTGCGCATCTGCTGTCGACGCGTGATCGCCTCGACTTCATCGTCAACAACGCGTGCCAGACCGTCCGTCGCCCACCCGACTTCTATCGACACATGATGGATCTCGAGCGGGCTTCCGCAGCTGATCTCGCCGACGAGGTGCTCGGCCTCATCGGCGAGTACGAGGGACTCCGGGGATATCACCTGCTGCCGTCGGGCCCCTCCGATGCCGTCGAGGCCGTTGCCGCCATCGGAGGCGACGCCGTCGGTCTCACTCGCTCGGCCGAGTTGTCCCAGACCCACCTCCTGCCCGAGGAAGTCGAGGCCCAGGCAGGGTTGTTCCCCGAGGGCCGGCTCGACCAGGACCTCCAGCAAGTCGATCTACGTGATCGCAACTCGTGGCGGTTGTTGCTGCACGAGGTGTCGTCGGTCGAGTTGCTCGAGACCCAACTCGTGAACGCCGTGGCTCCTTTCGTCCTGAACGCACGGCTGAAGCCGTTGATGCTGCGGTCACCCGATCGCGACAAGCACATCGTCAACGTGTCGGCCGTCGAGGGTCAGTTCTACCGGCGTTTCAAGACCACTCGTCATCCCCACACCAACATGGCCAAGGCGGCGCTCAACATGATGACGCGCACCTCCGCGACGGACTTTCACGCCGACGGCATCCACATGAACAGCGTCGACACCGGCTGGGTGAGCGATGAGGATCCGGTCGCGATCGCGCAGCAGAAGACCGCGGAGCACCGCTTCCACCCGCCCCTCGACATCGTCGACGGCGCCGCGCGCATCGTCGACCCGATCATCCACGGGTTCAACACCGGCGAGCACGTGTGGGGCCAGTTTCTCAAGGACTACGTCCCGACCGACTGGTGAGCGCTCAGGTCCTCAGGTGAAGATGATGTGGCCCCCGGCAGCCATCTCGTAGAACTCGCCGACGGTGATGATGCTGTCGACCTGCTCGATGAAGTCGTCCTTCTCGAGCCCGAAGAGGTCGACCGATGCCTGGCATGCGTACAGACCGGCACCCGTGTCGGCGATGAGCTCGACGAACTCGGGGATCGACGGGATGTCGAACTTGTCCATCTTCTTCTCCATCATGTGGGTCATCACCGACGACATGCCGGGGATCCCGCCGGCCCACGTGGCGAAGTGGAGACCCGGGTTCCCGACCGCGGCGACCTTGATGTGCTCATAGCGCTTGCCGTGGATGGCGTCGAGGCCGAAGAACGTGAAGAACAGGTTGGCCTCCATCCCCTCGGCCCGGGCGCCATTGGCCATGATCAGACCGGGGTAGATGCCCTCCAGCGAGCCTTGCGAGATGACGATCGAAACCTTCTCTTTGGTGAGGTCCATGGGTGTCCGTTTCTGTGTGCGGGGTCGGGGGATCAGATGCAGCCGCGCGGCTTGGGAATGCCGGCGATGCGAGCTGCGGTCTTGGCCGGGCCGGTGGGGAAGAGCTGGTAGAGCTCCTTGACCGACACACCGGAAGTCTTGCCGAGGACCCGGACGGTGGGGCCGGTGCCCTTCTCGAAGTACTCCTGGCGCATGAACTTGATGACCTGCCAGTGCTGGTCGGTGAGGGCGTCGATCTCGTAGTCCTTGGCGATGACGGGCGCCATCTCCTCGGTCCACTGTTCGGCGTCGACGAAGAACCCTTCGTCGTTCACCTCGACTTCATGGTCGGCGATGGTGGTGGTCGGCACGGTGCTGGTCTCCTTTGGTCAGTCGAGGTGCTTGCCCGAGGTGGGCATGTCGGCGTGGATGCCGGGGATGTCTCGTCCCGGCAGCAGGCTGTGCCAGTAGAACCACTGGAACATCAGCTTGCCGAGGTGGTTGAGTCGGGACTCCTTGAGCAACGGGAGCCCGACCGGCGTCGGGAAGTGACCGTCGACCGGCTCCTGGTCGTAGTTGAAGTCGATCAGCAGCGCCTTGTCGAAGCCGGTCTCGATGAAGCAGTTGGCGTGGCCGTCGAAGCTGGCATCGAGCTCTTCTCCGGCGAGGAAGCGCATGATGTTCTCGACCATCACCTCGCCTTCGAAGTGACTGACCGAGCCGGCCTTCGATGCAGGCACGTTGGAGGCGTCGCCGATGACGAACACTTCGGGTGCGGCCTTCGACTGGAGCGTGTGGGGGTCGGTCTCGACGAAGTCGAGCGCGTCACCGAGCCCGGGCGACCGACCGACGTACTCGGCACCTGAGTGCACCGGGATCACGACGCCGAGATCGAAGTCGACCTCGCGTCCGTCGAACCCGATGAGCTTGCCGGCTCGTCCGTCGACCTCGCCGGTGTTGAACTCGGTCACGAGTGCGATGCCCTTCTCGTCGAGCATGCTGCTGAGCAGTTCGGACGACCGAGGCTTGGTGAATGCCCCGTCTAGCGGCGTGACCAGCGTCAGCTCGACCTGGTCGCGGATGCCTCGCTCGTGGAAGTACCAGTCGGCCAGGAAGCTGAACTCGAGCGGGGCCACCGGGCACTTGATCGGCATGTCGACGATGTTGATGGCGATGCGTCCGCCCTCGAAGTCGGCCAGTGCCTGTTCGAGGCCGGTCGCGCCTGGGATGTCGTAGAAGGTGAAGACCTTCTCCATCCAACCCGGGCCGGTGAGCCCTTCGGTCTCCTCGGGCACGAGGCGCGCGCCGGTTGCGATGACGAGCACGTCGTAGTCGAGGGTGGTCCCGTTGTCGAGCACCACCTTTCGGTTCTCGATGTCGACACGGTCGATACCGCTCTCGATGAAGTCGATCCCCTTCTTGAGCTGCCGGTCGCGTGGGCGAATGAGGTCCTCAGCGTGCGTGAGTCCGAAAGGGACGAAGAGCAGGCCGGGCTGGTAGACGTGATCGTCGTCCTGGTCGACCACCGTGATGTCAGCGTCTCGTCCCAGCTGCTTGCGAAGCCGGTTGGCGGTCAACGTTCCGCCGGTTCCGCCTCCGAGGATCACCACATGTCTGGTCACTGGCGCAGTCTGCCAGGCGCTTCTTTGAACTCAAAGGGCCGAAGGTCCTCGCGTGTGTTCAACGCCAGCTCGACAGCACGTGGAGGTAGTTGCTCCGCTCGAAGGCTTCGGGGTCGACGGCGGCCTGTTGGCGGACGCTGCCGCGGAGCTGCTCGACCGAGGTGTACTCGTGCTCGGTCATCCATTCGATGAGCTGGTGCTCCATCGCTGCGACGTGAGATGGGCCGTGGTGGAGAATCGCCGAGGTGGTCATGGCGACATCCGCGCCGACCAGGAGCGCCTTGGCGACGTCGAGTCCGTCGTGGATGCCGGATGTCGCTGCGAGCGAGCAGTCCAGGCGCTCGCGCAACATGCCGATCCACCGCAGCGGGAGCCTGAGCTCCCACGGCGACGACAGCTCGACGCTGGGCACCACATCGAGCGTCTCGAGGTCGAGATCGGGTTGGTAGAAGCGATTGAAGAGCACGAGGCCGGCCACACCCGTGTCGGCGAGGCGGACGGCGAACGACGCGAACGCCGAGTAGAAGGGCGAGAGCTTCACCGCGACGGGGATCTCGACCATCGACTGCACCGACTCGGCGAGGGTGATGTCGTCGTCCTCGACGACCTGCGCGGTGCGGGTCGGATCGCCGTGCACTTCGTAGATGTTCAGCTCGAGCGCATCCGCGCCGGCGTCCTCGAGCAGCTTCGCGTATCGCACCCAGCCGCCGGCCGAGGTGGCGTTGAGGCTGGCGATCACCGGAATCCCCACCCGGGCCTTCGCCTGCTCGACCCGGGTCAGGTAGCGGTCGGGCCCGACGTCGTAGTCCGGGAGCTGAGGGAAGTAGTCGAGCGCTTCACCGAACATCCCGGCGCCGGTCTCCAGCGTTGCGTCGACATGGCGGGCCTCGGCGACGATCTGCTCCTCGAACAGCGACGGCAGCACCACGGCGCCCACGCCTCGGTCCTCGAGTTCGGCGATGCCGTCGGTGGTCCGGGTGGTCGGCCCGGCCGACGCGACGATCGGCGACCGCAACGGCAGGCCGAGATAGGCGGTCGAGAGGTCAGGCATCAGGGGTGGGCTCCTCGGACAGGTCTGGAACGCTGCGCTCGATGTCGGCCAACTGCTCGTAGTAGCGCCATCGCTCGTCGACGTCGGCCTGCGCCAACTCGGCGAGCATCGCGGCCCGTTCGGGATCGGCGCGGTGGAGCATCTCGTACCGGGCTTCGCTCTCGGTGAACTGTCGCAGTGGGATCTTCGGCGCACGGCTGTCGAGCTCGAAGGGATGATGCCCCTTGTCGGCGTTGCCGGGGTGGAACCGGTAGAGCGGCCAGTAGCCGCTCTGCACCGCCTCCTTCATGTGGCTGATCGATTTCGACATGTCGATGCCGTGGGCGATGCAGGTGCTGTAGGCGATCACGAGGCTGGGCCCGGGCCAGGCGTCGGCCTCGAGGAGGGTCCGGACGGTCTGCTGCTCGCTGGCGCCGATCGCCACCTGGCCGACGAAGACGTTGCCGTACTGGCGGCCCGTTGCGCCCAGGTCCTTCTTGGGAATCGGCTTGCCGGCCGCTGCGAACTTGGCAACGGCACCGCGGGCCGTGGCCTTGGATGCCTGGCCGCCGGTGTTCGAGTACACCTCGGTGTCGAGGACGAGCACGTTGACGTCGCGTCCGGTGGCCAGCACGTGGTCGAGGCCCGAGTAACCGATGTCGTAGGCCCAGCCGTCGCCGCCGACGATCCAGGTGCTCGTGCGGACCAGCTCGTCTGCGAGTTCGTAGAGACGGCGCTCGCGCCAGTCAGAAGCATCGTGCAGTGCCGCGCGCAGGTGGAGGACCCGTTCGCGTTGGGCGCGGATGTCGGTGTCGGTCCGCTGCTCGGCATCGAGGATCGAGTGGGCGAGATCGGCACCCGCCCGGTCGGTGAGCTCGCTGAGCAGACGGCGCGCCTCGGTCTCGTGGATCTCGTTGCCCAGGCGTAGACCGAGGCCGAACTCGGCGTTGTCCTCGAAGAGCGAGTTCGCCCACGCAGGTCCTCGGCCGTCGGCGTTCGTGCTCCACGGTGTCGTCGGGAGATTGCCGCCGTAGATCGACGAACACCCGGTTGCGTTCGCCACCACCATGCGATCTCCGAACAGCTGGGTCAGCAGATGGAGGTAAGGAGTTTCGCCGCAGCCGGCGCATGCGCCCGAGAACTCGAAGAGCGGTTCGAGCACTTGGCTGCCCTTGATCGTGTCGTGGCCCAGTGCATCGCGATCGAGGTACGGGATCGCCTTGAAGAAGTCGTAGGTCGGCCGCATGTCCTGGCGCAGGGGAGCCGCCGGTGCCATGTCGAGCGCCTTGTGGTTGGCCTGCTCCTTCGAGCGCGCCGGGCACACGTCGACGCAGACCCCGCAGCCCGTGCAGTCGTCGGGCGCCACCTGGATGGTGAGCAGATGGTCGGGCAGGTCGTGCGAGCGGAACGACTTCGACTGGAACGTCTCCGGTGCGTCGCTGAGGGCGTCTGGCTCGTAGACCTTCATCTGGATGGCGGTGTGGGGGCACGAGATCGTGCACTTGCCGCAATCGATGCAGATGTCGGGGTCCCAGACGGGCAGCTCGGTGGCGATCATCCGTCGCTCCCACTGCGCAGTCCCGGTCGGGAAGGTTCCGTCGACCGGCAGCGCGCTCACTGGGAGGAGGTCGCCCTCGCCTGCGAGCATCCGCGCCGTGATTCGCTGAACGAAGTCGGGCGCATCGTCGGGCACCGGGGGCCGCCGGTGCGTGTGGCCGGTCGTCGAGGCGGGGACATCGACGTGTTGCAGCGCGGCGAGCGAGGCATCGACTGCGGCGTGGTTCTGGTCGACGATGACCTGTCCCCGCTTGCCGTAGGCGTGTTCGATGTTGGCCTTGATGGCGGCGATGGCCTCGGCGCGCGGCAGCACGCCGCTGAGCGCGAAGAAGCACGGCTGCATGACCGTGTTGATGCGGTTTCCCATGCCGGCGTCACGTGCGACGCGGCCAGCGTTGATGACCCAGAGGTCGAGGCTCTTGTCGATGATCGTCTGCTGGATCTCGATGGGCAGGTGGCCCCAGACCTCGTCGGCCGCATACGGGCTGTCGAGCAGGAAGGTGGCCCCCGGTCGGGCGTTCCCGAGGAGGTCGACGGGCCGATCGAGGAACGACCACTGGTGGCAGGCGACGAAGTCGGCTGCGTCGATCAGGTAGGTCGATCGGATGGGGTCGGGTCCGAACCGCAGGTGCGAGGTGGTGACGGCTCCGGACTTGCGGCTGTCGTAGACGAAGTAGCCCTGCGCCCACTGGTCGGTGTGCTCGCCGATGATCTTGATCGACGCTTTGTTGGCGCCGACGGTCCCGTCGGCCCCGAGTCCCCAGAAGACGGCCTGCACGGCCCGGGTCGGTACCGCGAAGTCGTCGTCGATGGGCAGCGACAGGCCGGTCACGTCGTCACGGATGCCGACCGTGAACGTGGTGGGTGGATCGTCGACGAGGGCATCGAAGACCGCCTTGACCATCACCGGGGTGAACTCCTTGGAGGACAGCCCGTAGCGGCCACCGACGACGCGCGGCATCGAGCGGATGCCCGCGGCGGCGGCCCGGGCGAAGGTGGTCGTGACGTCCTGGCAGAGCGGTTCGGCGGGAGCGCCGGGTTCCTTGGTCCGGTCGAGGATCGCGACGGTCTGTGCCGAGTCGGGGATGGCGGCGAGGAGCGCGTCGGTGGGGAAGGGCCGGTACAGCCGGACGGTGACCGCACCGACCTTCTCGCCCTGGTCGACGAGCGTTTCGACCGCTTCGGTCGCGGCGCCCACCCCGGAGCCCATGAGGACCACGACGCGCTCGGCATCAGGAGCGCCGACGTAGTCGACGAGGCCGTAGCGGCGCCCGGTGCGCTCGGCCAACTCGGCCATCAGATCGGCGACCACGCCGGGGACCGCCTCGTGGAACGGGTTCGACGCCTCTCGAGCCTGGAAGAACACGTCGGGGTTCTGCGCACTGCCGCGCAGGACAGGCCGATCGGGGCTCAGGCCGCGGAGGCGGTGCGCCAGGATGTCGTCTTCGTGGATCAGTGCCAGGAGGTCGTCGTCGTCGAGCATCGCGATCTTGTCGATCTCGTGACTCGTGCGGAAACCGTCGAAGAAGTGGATGAACGGCACCCGGCTGCGCAGCGTGGCCGCGTGGGCGACGAGCGCGAAGTCATGGGCCTCCTGGACCGAAGACGCGCACAACATCGCGCACCCCGTCTGGCGAGCCGCCATGACGTCGCTGTGGTCACCGAAGATCGACAGCGCATGGGTGGCAATGCTGCGAGCGGCCACGTGGACGACCACGGGCGAGAGCTCACCGGCGATCTTGTAGAGATTCGGGATCATCAGCAGCAGGCCCTGCGACGCCGTGAACGTGGTGGCCAGGGCGCCCTTCTGGGTTGCGCCGTGAAGCGCACCGGCGGCACCACCTTCGGCCTGCATCTCGACCACCTCGGGCACCGTGCCCCAGACGTTGGTCTGCCCGGCTGACGACCACGCGTCGGAGAACTCGCCCATGGGCGACGCCGGGGTGATCGGATAGATGGCGATGACCTCGCTCAGCCGGTGCGCGACGCGGGCGGCCGCCTCGTTGCCGTCGATGCAGGCCCACTCGGTCATGTGGCTCGTCACCTCGGTGATCTCAGGCGTCGCCGAACACCACCGGGGAGGCGCTGGCCTCGAGCACCCGGCCATCCTCGGCAGCGAGGGTGAAGAGCAGGATCACGCCTCGGGGTCCGGCTGCGCCCTGATAGCTGATCTCTCCCGTGAACGGACCGGGCTGGCCGTTGCCGCCTCCGGTGACGAAGGCTTCGCCGATCGGGCTCGTCGCACCGAGATCGAAGACTTCGACGTTGACGGTTCCCTCGAATGCATCCGAGGTTCCGGCGAGAGCGACCGGGCTGGTCACCGTGTCGCCGGCTGCAGGCTCGTCGAGCTCGATGTTGCCGGTGACGGCCCCCAGCACCCACCAGTCGTCATCGCTGAGCTGGCGAACGAGCACCGTCGTGACGGCGCCCGAATCGGTCGGCCGGACCTCGAACTCGCCGGAACGCGAGTCGCCCTGCATGAAGTCGCTGATGACCGGCCTGGTGAACCCGGCCAGCTCGACGGCGAAGCCCCGGGCCGCAGCCTCGGGTGTCGAGTAGCGGACACCGCTGTCGGGGCCGGGCCACACGACGGTGCCGAGCTCGTCGTCGCTGGGTGTATCGGGCACGGCGGTCGTCGATGTGCTCGGCGGCTCTGTGGTCTCGCTGGTCGCCGTCTCGGTGCTCGAGGTCGTGTCCCCGGTGGCCACGTCGTCTTCGCCGTCGTCGTTTGCCAACGTGAACAGGAGCGCTGCGGCCAGGGCCGCGACCACGACGATGAGTGCGATGATGAGATTTCGGTCCTTGCGGCGGGCCGGCTGGTCTGCATCCGGAAGGTCGTCTTCACCGGGCAGATCGGCAGCCTCGGTGTCGTCGGGCGTGGGAGGGGGGGTGTCAGTCACGTGGCCACGGTGGCATCGGTGACCCCGGCTCGCCAGGGTCGAAGGTCACCCGATCGTGATCGGCACACGGGCCGTGCACTGAGACGCCCACGGCCAGCCCCCTCCGTCACCTCGGTGGTCCCACCTGCCTGACCAGCATCGTGCGGGCAGCCCGTGTCGTGGCGCCACCCCTCTCTCGGGCGTGGCGGCGCCTCCCGAATCGTTGAAGCCGCCCAGCCCTTCTGCCTGATCAACCGCGTGTCGTGAGACCGTGGAAGGGTGGGGCATGGGATCGCCGGGCCGGATGGCCGCTGTCGGAGCCATCCTCATGCTGCTGTCGACCGCGTCGTGCGGCGGCGACAGCGAAGGAGAGAGAGCCGTTCGGGCAACCACGAGCACGACCGCGAGCACGACCGTTGCACCGGTGGTCAAGACCTCGCCCGCTGCCACCGAGTTGTGTGCGCGTGCCGTCGCGACACCGGATCCGCCGGTCGTCGCATCGGTCGAGTTGAGGGAGATCTCCGGTGTCGCTGCGTCGCGTCAGCACCCGGGCCTGCTTTGGGCGCACAACGATTCCGGTTCGGCGGCCGAGCTGCACCTCGTCGGCCCCGACGGTTCCGACCTCGGGGCCTGGCCGTTCTTGCGGACCCTCGCGCTCGACTGGGAAGACATTGCCCTCGGCCCTGGTCCCGGCGGAGCTGAGCACCTGTACGTCGGGGACATCGGTGACAATCTCACCTTCCGACCGGTGGTGCGCGTCCACCGGGTTCGCGAACCGGCCGACACAGGATCGCCGGTGCCGCTCGAGGTCGACACGTTCGTGTTCTCGTACCCCGACGGGCCGCACGACGCCGAGTCGCTGTTCGTCGACCCCATCGGCGGGCAGATTCACGTCGTGACCAAGGCCGCCGACGGTTCGGCGCCCGGTCTCTACCGCTCGCCCGCCTCGGCCGCACCGGGCGACACGATCGAGCTCGAGCGGGCCGGCGCGCTCGCAGTCCCGGGTCCCGCGGGGGGTCCGGGCGGGGAGCAGAGCGTCCCGATCGCAACCGCAGCATCGATCTCCCCGGACGGCACGGTTGTCGCCGTACGCACTCTCGACGACGTGCTCCTGTGGGACCGCGATCCTTCAGAGAGCGTGGCCGATGCCTTGACGCGACCCCCGTGTGTCGCGCCGAGCGCGGACGAGAAACAGGGCGAGGCCGTGGACCTTCTCCCTGACGGCACGGGCTACGTGACCATCAGCGAGGGCACCAACCCGGCCATCAACCACTTCGTCATCGCGGACTGACCTCGGCCCACACGGCATACAGCGGATCGCCGCCGTGTCCTGGCGCGATTCGGACGTCGAGCTTCGGCGTGCCGAAGGTGCCGGCGAGCTCGAAGTAGTGGCCGACGATCTGCATGCGTGTCGTGTCGTCGGACGTCAGCCAGCCGCGGATCGCCTTCGTCGGGAAGACGCGGTTGGAGAACGTCGTGACGAAGCGGCCGCCGGGCCGAAGCACCCGGCCGACCTCGGCGAACACCTCGATCGGACGGGTGAGGTAGTCGACCGAGACGCAGCACACCGCGTCGTCGAACGATGCGTCCGGATACGGAAGCGCCGCATCGGTGTTGAGGTCGTGCACCGTTCGCTCCGTCGCCGCCTGGTTGGCCTCGAGTTCGGCGTCGTTCATTCCGAGCACCGTGAGGTGCGTCGGCGGGGTGTCGAAGTGCGAGACCCACGAGGACATGAGGTCGAGAACCCGGCCGTCGATGCCGAGTTCGGTGTACAGCGCGCCCACTGCGGCGATGGCTGTCTGGTCGATGTGGGTGACGAGGCGGGAAGGCCCGTAGAAGAACTGATCGGGTCGATCGTCGGAGCGGTCGAAGAAGGCGGCGGGAAAGAAGTCGGGCAAGTCGCGAGTCTGCCTGATCCCCTTGGGGAACAATGGTGCGCAATCGTGAGCAGGAAGAACCAGGTGTCCGTCTCCGGCATCGTCGCAAGCCTGGTGGTCGGCGCGCTCGTGATCGCCGCAGGGAGTGACGGCAGTGCCGAGGTCGGCTCGGTGGCCGTGTTCGCGATCTGCGGAGTCGTGTCGTATGTCATCAACTGGGTCGTGTTCGTGCCGTCCAATCGGGCGCAGACCGAGCGCTACTTCGACCTCACCGGCAGCCTCACCTACCTCACGCTTGTCGGGCTGGCCGTCGTCTTCAGTGCCGACCTCGACGCGCGTGGGGTGATCGTCGCAGTCATGGTCGCCGTCTGGGCGGTGCGCCTCGGATCGTTCCTCTTCCGGCGGGTGCGGCGCGATGGTCGTGACGGGCGGTTCGATCGGATCAAGACCGATCCGTTGCGGTTCCTCATGAGCTGGACCCTCCAGGGCCTGTGGGTGCTGCTCACCGCCGCGTGCGCGCTCGCCGTCATCACCAGCGCGGACCGCGAGCCGATCGAGTGGGTCGCAGTCGTCGGCATCGGAGTCTGGGTCGTCGGCTTCGTGATCGAGGTCGTCGCCGACCAGCAGAAGTCTGCCTTTCGGCGGGTGGACGCGAACAAGGGCCGATACATCAGCACGGGCCTGTGGGCCTGGTCGAGGCATCCCAACTACTTCGGCGAGATCATGCTGTGGACCGGGGTCGCGATCATGGCGGTGCCCGTGTTGTCGGGCTGGCGGTGGGCCATGCTGATCTCGCCGGTCTTCGTCGTGATCCTGCTGACCCGGATCAGCGGCGTGCCACTCCTCGAGGCCCGGGCCCAGAAACGATGGGGGGGTGACGACGACTATCAGGCCTACCGGGACGCAACGCCGTCGCTGATCCCGCGCCCGCCGAGACGCTGATCGCGCCGGCGCCACGGTCGCCGGCCTCGATCCGACGATGGAACCGATCCACCGCTGCTCGACGGAACCGTGACCGCCCTGATCGGTGAATCCACGCGGACATTGGATGATCCAAGGGCCGACGATCACCGTCCCGCCCCGACGGCCACGCTCCTTCGACGGTAGGCGAGTGACGTTGCCTGCGTGCCACTATCGGGGCGTTCGACCGCTCTTCGGCGGCGGCGCTCGAAAGGACCATGCGAACGTGGGTGAACACCTGCTCCTCATCGACGGTGAACTGCGCGAGGCCACCGATGGCGCCACCTATGTCAACATCGGCCCGACGACGGGCGAATCGATCGGTGTTGCGCCCGATGGCCGCGCGGCCGACGTCGACGCCGCCCTGGTGGCCGCTCGACGGGCATTCGACGCCTCGACCTGGTCGACCGACGTGTCGCTCCGCGTGCGGTGCCTCCGCCAGCTCGGCGCGGCGCTGGCCGAGCATGCCGCCGAGCTCACCGACATCACCGTCGCCGAGGTCGGTGCGCCGCGGTCTGCTTGTGCGACGGTGCAGGTGCAGGCGCCCTTGGCCTATGTCGACTTCTACGCCGACTTGGCCGAGTCCTATGCGTGGTCGACCGACCTCGGGCTCGCCGACACGATGGGTGGCCCTGCGCACCGCTGGGTCGAACGCGAGGCGGCGGGCGTCGTCGCAGCCATCTCGCCGTGGAATGTGCCGAACCAGATCAATCTCGCAAAGGTGATCCCTTCGCTGGCCGCAGGCTGCACGGTGGTGCTCAAGCCCGCGCCAGAGACGCCATGGACCGGGCTCTTCCTCGGACGGCTGGTGCAGGAGCACACGGACATGCCGCCGGGCGTCTTCAACGTGGTCACGTCGGCCGACAAGGCGATCGGCGAACACCTGACCACCGACCCCCGGGTCGACCTCATCAGCTTCACCGGCTCGACGGCCACCGGTCGGCGAGTCATGGAAGCGGCCTCGGACCATCTGACTCGGGTGTTCCTCGAGTTGGGCGGGAAGTCGGCGGCCGTCGTGCTCGACGATGTCGACGACTTCGCCTTGGCGGCGGCCACCGCGGCGTTCGGGACTGCAACCGTCGCGGGGCAGGGTTGTGCGCTGGTCACCCGCCTGGTGCTGCCACGCAACCGCTACGACGAAGGCGTCGAGGCGATCACCGAGATGATGTCGGTTGTCGCGGTCGGCGATCCCGACGATCCCGGCACGATGATGGGTCCGCTCATCAGCCCGACCCAGTGGCAGCGTGTCGACGGCTACGTGCAGCGCGCCGTCACCGCCGGTGCGAGGCTGATGTGCGGTGGTGGGCGTCCCGCGGACCGGCCCGACGGCAACTTCTTCGACCTCACCCTCCTCGCAGATGTGACCAACGACATGGAGATCGCGCAGGACGAGGTGTTCGGCCCGGTGTTGGTCGCCATCGCCCACGACGGCGACGACGACGCAGTCGCGATCGCCAACGGCTCGCCCTACGGCTTGTCCGGCGCCGTGTTCTCGGGAGACGAGCAGCGGGCGATCGATGTGGCCCGCCGCATCCGCACCGGCACGATGTCGATCAACGGTGGGGTCTGGTACGGCGCCGACGTGCCCTTCGGGGGCTACAAGCAGAGCGGCATCGGACGCGAGATGGGGGTGGCCGGTTTCGAGGAGTACCTCGAGACCAAGTCGTTCGCCCGCCCCGCTTCCCGGTGACGCAGGGCCTCAGCGGCCGCGCGTCTCGAAGTACTGCTTCCAGTTCTCGGCTGCCTTGGCGAGCTCGGGACGCTCGTCGAGTGCCGGCTGGATCTTCTTCCAGGCAGCCTCCTTCTTGTAGGGGATGTACTCCCTCGGGAAGTAGCCCTCGTGGGGGCGATAGTCCTTGAGCACCCGGCGAGCCACGGTCGCCTTGTGGACCTCGTCTGCGCCATCGGCCAGCCCCATCGTCGGAGCGCCGGCATACATGTCCTGGAGCGGCGTGAGGTCGGTGGTGCCGAGCGAGCCGTGGATGTGCAACGCGTCGAAGGAGATCTCGCGCAGCACCCGCGCCATCGTGAACTTCACCGCCGCGATGTCGGTGCGGGCCTCCTGAGTCGATGTCTGGTCGATCTTCCAGGCCACCTCGAGGACGAAGAGCCGGAGCATGCGGAGCTTGGCGTAGCTCTCGGCGATCTTCTCCTGGACCATCTGGTGTTCGCCGATGATCTTGCCGTGCGACTCGCGTGACAGCGCACGCTCGCACATCATGTCGAAGGCCAGTGTGCACTGGGCGATCGTGCGCATGGCGTGGTGGATCCGACCCCCGCCGAGGCGCCGCTGCGCCAGCACCTTGGCCCCGTCCTCCGGGCCGAGGAGGTGATCGAGTGGCACGCGCACGTCGGTGTAGATGATGTGGTTGTGGTTGCGGGGCTCGGGCATGATCTCGACGCCCGGGTTGTCGCGTGGCACCACGTACATGCCGTTGGTGCACATGACGAAGAGGATGTCGGCGACCCGACCGGCGCTGGTGAACCACTTCTCGCCGTTGATCACCCACTCCTCGCCGTCGCGGACAGCGGTGGTCCGGAACAGGTTCGGGTCCGAGCCACCCTGGGGTTCGGTCATCGAATAGGCCGAGAACATCTCCTGGTTCAGGAGCGGCTCGAGCCACCGCTTCTTCTGCTCTTCGGTCCCGTAGGCCGCGAGCATCTCCATGTTCCCCGTGTCGGGTGCCGCCGCTCCGAACAGCTGCGGCGCCGCCGGGTATCGGCCGAGAATCTCGTTGACCAGGCCGAGCTTGAGCTGACCGAATCCCGGACCGCCGAGTTCCTCGTCGAGGAACAACGCCCACAGGCCCTGGTCCTTCACCTCCTGCTGCAACTCGCGCACGTAGGCCTTCACCGCCGGGTCGGGCAGTCGAACGGCGTGGGGGAAGACGTGGTGGAGCGGGTCGACCTTCTCCTCGCAGAACTGTTGGATCCAGTCGAGCTTCTCCTGGAACTCGGGTTCGGTCTGAAAGTCCCAGGCCATGAAGGGTGTCTCCTCGATTCGTGCGGACGATGATGCCCCCGCACTATCGCATGAAAACCGCCGTGGACATCGACCTCAGCGGCGAGGCCGGGCCAGACCCCACGAGCTGCTCGAATGGCTGACTGCGGTCGTGAGGGCCGGTTCGAGCTGGGCAACGTCGAGATCTCTGAGCGCTTGGGCAGCAGGGTGACCCGACGTTCCGATCTCGAGTTCAGCAGGAGCACCCATGACCATGCCGGAGTTGCGCATGTCGGTCTGCGTGCACTGCGGACCCTCGGGGCCGACGGTGTAGGAGGACACCGGAAGGTCAGCTCCGCCGATGTCCTGGCCGCCGGCACCGAGTCGAAGCCGCAGCACGAGTTCGTCGTCCTCGAACCACTCGACCTGGGCTTCCTCGCCGTAGATCGTGTAGCGAAGGTCGGTCACCCACTTGGGGAATCCCCAGACCTGTCGGCCCACCGCGCAGCTGAACTGGCCGGTCACCGGCAGCCACTTGATGAAGGTCGGATTCACTTCCGGGCCCAGCGACTCGACGTCGAAGACGACACCGACTTCGTTGTAGCGCCCGAAGACCGATTGCAGGTACGAAACGCCCACGACCGACAGACCGGCCAGGCCGTCGTCGCCGACGCGGATGGCGAATCCCGAGTCGTCGATGATCTCTTGACTGATCCGTGGGTCGACCCGATACGACGCGACGATGGACGTCGCGGCCTGCACTTCCAGCGGGACGGCGAGCTCGACGCCCTCCACCGTGACGGTTTCGATGGCAGGCTCAGCGATCGGCGACATCTGTGCGACCGTACCCGAAGGACTGAGCCGTCGATCTAGGTGAGCCAGGGCTCGAGCGTCTCGAAGACCTCACCGATGGATCCTCTGTACGCGATGTGCTGGTCGGGGCGCACGATCAGGCAGGTCTCGGCGTCGAGCCCGAGGCTCTCGTCCCACACGTCAGCAGGGCACGACTCGATCGACAACGGCACCCGAGTGTCGCCCGCATCCAGCTCGGTGCCGGCTCGTCGCAAGATCGTCGGGTGCCGCGGATCGACGAGGTCGAGGGTCGAGACACCGTCGCTGATCCAGGCGTGCGGGAGTCGGCCGCCGGGACGGGTCGATGGCTCGTAGTCACGAGCGGGCTCGTCGAGGACCACGGGTTCACTGCCGTCGGGAACCACGAGCGGGCCGTCGTACACGTGACCGAGTTGCAGGCCGAGCAGATCGAAGTGGATGGCCTGATTGGCGATGGCAGCTTCGACCGCGGCTCGTCGATCGGGATCGGCGAGCGTTGCCGCGACTTCCTCGGTCGACGGGGTCACGTCGTCAGCGAAGCCGAGGGCCATCGGGATCTCGACCATCTTGAAGGCGTTCTCCATCGACTTGTCGCAGTTGAACTGTGCGACGGGCTTGCGCTCGGCCTCGTAGGTGTCGAGCATCCGACTGGCCAGCCACCCGGCTTCGACACCGGCGAGCTTCCACACGAGGTTGTGGACATCGGCGACGCCGCTGTTGAGCCCCAATCCGCCGGTCGGCGGAAACCGATGCGCAGCGTCGCCGACCAGGAACGTGCGGCCGTGGCGGTAGCGCTCGGCGATCTGGGCGCTCATGTGCCACGTCGACATGCCGAGAACGTCGAAGTCGACCTCGGGATCGACGATCGCTGCTTTCACGAGGGCGGCGCCGTATTCGTCGTCGAGTGACTCGACCGGTTGGGTCTCGGGGTCCCACGAGTGCATGTAGACCCACTCGCGATCCGCCCCGTGGGACACGAACGTGCCACCGCTCGCGGGGTCGAGCACCCAGTGGAGGACCCCGATGTCGTCGCCGATGAGCGACCGGAAGTCGGCGCCGAGGTGCACCATCACGAACGACTCGATCGTGCGTGGCCCGACGAGTTCGATGCCCGTCCACTTGCGTACCGAACTGGCGGCGCCGTCGGCGCCGAGGAGATACGCGGCACGCAGTCGAAGGGGCCCGTCGGGGCCGTCGACATCGATGTCGACGCCGTCCGTGGTCTCGACGGCGTCCGCGAACGAGTGGCGATAGCGAACGTCGAGGTCAGGCGCGAGCAACAGCGGTTCGAGTCGATGCTGGCTGAGGTTGCGTAGGGGCGTCGGCGT
Organism: Acidimicrobiales bacterium; assembly: GCA_035529695.1. Classification (GTDB taxonomy): domain Bacteria; phylum Actinomycetota; class Acidimicrobiia; order Acidimicrobiales; family Salinilacustritrichaceae; genus DATKWD01. The sequence continues at coordinate 80,841 of DATKWD010000019.1, forward strand.
CACTGCCAGCATCTCGTCGCCTTGGCGTTCGTAGGGGAGAGATGCGATGAGCTCGCCACCGAGCTTGGTCACCCAGCGAACCATGCCGGCCTCGTCGGGTGGGAGCGCGGCGTCGAGGACAGGGCCCATGTCGACTCCTGCTTGGCGCCAGATCTCGAAGCTACGGGCGTTCACCGCGTGGGCTGCGGGCGAACGCTGAGGGCCCTCGCGCTGCTCGAGCACGATGGCTGACAGGCCCAGCCGTTTGCACAGGCGCGCAGCGGTGAGACCGGTCGGCCCAGCGCCGACGATGACGACGTCGACGGACCCATTCATCAGAAGATCCCCACATAGCTGCCGCCGTCGAGCTGGAGGTTCTGTCCGGAGATGAACCCCGCCTGAGCGCTGCACAAGAACGCGCACGCGTCCCCGACCTCGGAAGGGCGGCCCAGGCGGCCGGCGGCGATCGTCGATGCCATGTGCTCGTATGCGGCCTCGATGGTGATGCCGCCCAGCTCGGCGTGGAGCTCGGCCATCTGGCGCTGCCGGCCCGTGTCGATGCGCTCGGGCAGGAGGTTGTTGATGGTGACGTTCGAGGAAGCGACGTCGCGCGAGAGGCCCTTCACGACCGAGGTGAGCCCGGTTCGGGCACCCGAGGAGAGTCCCATCGCCGACACCGGCGTCTTGACCATGGCCGAGGTGATGTTCACGATCCGGCCGAACCCGCGGCCGACCATGCCGTCGAGCACGAGGCGGATCATCGACAGCGGGGTCACCATGTTGGCGTCGAGCGCAGCGACCCAAGCGTCTCGGTCCCAGTCGGCGAAGCGGCCGGGCGGCGGACCGCTGTTGTTGGTGACGAGGATGTCGGGGGCCGGGCAGGCTGCGAGCAGCGCGTCCCTCGTTGCCGGATCGCCGATGTCGCCCTCGACCACCTGGACCTCCACGCCGTGGTCGACCGCAATCTCGTGCTGCGCAGCGTCGAGGGCGTCGGCGTCGCGGCCGTTGATGGTGGGGCGGGCTCCCTCTCGGGCCAGGGCGTGGGCGCAGGCGAGGCCGAGGCCGCGGCTGGACGCGCACACGATCGCCGTTCTTCCTTCGAGTCCGAGATCCATGCGGGGTGCTCCGGGGTGGTCGTCGTTGGTGCTTCAGGCGGTCGGCGGGTTCGCGAGCCGGGTGGCGAAGTCGGCCTTCCATCGGTCGAACGGCTGGAACTCGGGCAGCGACTCGATCTCGGCCCGGGTCGACGCCTCGATCTCCTCGTCGGTGATGGTGAGGTCGACACCGGTGGCGTAGGGCTGGGCGACGTGGAACGGTGAGTCGACGAAGCACTCGAGACCGTTGCCCTCGGGATCGTTGAAGTAGAGCGACCAGGCGTTCCCGTGCGAGATCGGGATGATGTCCTCGAGTCCGGCTTCGGCGAGCCGCTCACCGATCAGCCGGAGGTCGTCGAGTGTGCCTGTTCGGAACGCCAGATGGTCGGCGAGCACGAACTGGTGTTCCGGGGTCGGCATCCCGCTGACCAACACGATCTGGTGGTGGGCGTCGGGGTCCTGGCAGAGGAAGGCCAGTTCGGTGATGCCGTCGCCGGCCGGACCCCGGTTCGTCACGTGGAAGCCGAGGACGTCGCGGTAGAAGTCGACCATCAGGTCGAGGTCGCGAACGGCCACGGTGGCATGACCGAGGGAGAGGCGGGGCGGGGCGGTGTCGGAACTCATACCTGCGACTATCTCCAATATTGAGGCCATTGTCAATATTGGGAGTGATGTATAGTTCGGTGAGTGCCGCCTCCGACGACCCGAACCGAACGGACCCGGGGATACAAGAAGAAGGAGCGAACCCGCAAGCTTCTCATCGGCGCAGCCGTCGAGGTCATGGCCGAGCAGGGAGAGGCGTTCAGCATCAGCGACGTCGTCGCCCGGGCCGGTGTCTCCAACGGCACCTTCTACAACTACTTCACCGATCGGGATGCGTTGATGGGCGCGGTCGTGCCCGAGATGGTCTCGTCGTTCGCTGCCGACAGCGACCGGGCCGTGATCGCCGAGGACCCTGCGCTCCGGTTTGCCACCATCAGCGCAATGGCCCTCAGGGGTGCCACGGCCTCGCCTGAGGCAGTGCACGCGCTCTTGCGTTTCGATGCCATCCAGCGGGTGATCATGGTGGATGGGCCGCTGAGCCACCTCCGTTCCGACATCGCCGCGGGGGTCGATGCCCGACGCTTCTCGGTGGTCGACGAAGACGCGGCCATCGACGTGGTCGTCGGTGCTCTGCTCACTGCGATGCGCCGCATCATCGACGAGGGGCCGAGCCTCGCCCATGAACGGGGCGTCCTCGAGCATCTGCTCCGGTCTCTCGGTCTCTCCAGCCCCGAAGCCACAACGATCGCCGAGCAAGCGCTGGCGTCCTGAACCGAAGCGTCAGGCGGTCATGGCCGGGTCGATGATTCGCCTTCGCCGGCGAGGCGGTCGTGGTAGAGCTCGACCGGCCAGTACCGGACGGGCTCGATGCCGTCGACGGCGACGAGTTCGCTCTTGATCCGCTCGTACTCGTAGCAGTTGAGCTCGTACTGGTTGCCCCCCGGATCGGCGAGGTCGAACGCCCAGCAAAGGTCGAAGTCGATCAGGTCGTCGGGCTGGAGCGGTGTTCCACTCGGCCGCTGGATCTCGCCGGGCAGAGCCCTCGCGAATGCCATGAACACTTCAGCGTCGACGCCGCGACGGTCCGATCAGGAACCTGGATGTGCACGTGGTCGAGGCGGCCCATTCGGAACCTCGGGGTGTCACTCACGTCCCCACGGTAGGGCAGGCGGCTCCGATGCTGTCCTGGTTCGCCGTCGAGGCTCATGGACTCGGAAGAATCCGCCCGGTTGGGTTCGGTTCGGGTGTTCGTGTCAGCAGATGCGGGGGAGCTGCTCGCCGAGAGGGAGGTCGACGACCCGCGATGCACCGAGTGCCGTGCGAGCGACCACCAGACCCGGGTGTTCTTCGACCACCCTTCCGATCACACAGGCGTCACGGCCTTGCGGGTGACCGTGCATGGCGTCCATCACCTGGTCGACCCCTTCGGGGGGCACCATCGCCACCAGGCGGCCCTCGTTGGCGATGCCCATGGCATCGAGGCCGAGGAAGGAGCAGGCTGCCGCGACCGCCGCGGGGACCGGCACCGATGTCTCCTCGTACTCGACACCGAGGTGTGCCGTGTTGCTGATCTCGCACAACGAAGCCGTCACGCCGCCGCGGGTGGCATCACGCAGCACGTGCACGTCAGCGAAGGCGTCCAGCATGGCGGCCACCAGACCGTGCAGTGGAGCGGAGTCGGACTCGAGGTCGGTGCCGAACTCGAGACCTTCGCGAGACGACATCACCGCGATGCCGTGCGCGCCGATCGGTCCGCTGAGGATGATCGCATCGCCCGGCCGGGCGCAGCTCGGCCGGATGTCGATGCCCTCGGGCACGACGCCGATCCCGGCCGTGTTGACGTACATCCCATCGGCTTGTCCGGCATTGACCACCTTGGTGTCTCCGGTGACGATCCGGACGTCTGCAGCCCGCGCCGCGGCGGCCATCGCCTCGACCACCCGGCCGAGCACGCCCAACTCGAGGCCTTCTTCGAGGATGAACCCGGCGCTGAGCGTCGTGGGGCGGGCGCCGGTCATTGCCACGTCGTTGACCGTTCCGTTGACCGCCAGGTCGCCGATGCAGCCACCCGGGAAGAAGAGCGGTTGGACGACGTACGAATCGGTCGAGAACGCGAGCCGCCCGGCGGCGACGTCGAAGGTGGCCGCGTCGTGCAGTTCGACGTCGTCGGTCCCGTTGAAGGCCGGCACGAAGAGGTGCTCGACGAGTTCGGACGAGAGCTGCCCGCCGCCGCCGTGGCCGATGACGATCCGGTCGTAGTCGCGGAGCGGCAACGGGCACGTCCAGCCGCTGAGGTCGGCCTCGGGCATCAGCGACTCACGTCGCTCGTACGCGCAGCCTCAACGGGCAGATCGAGTCGGCGATAGTGGTAGTAGGCAGCGCAGGCACCCTCGCTCGACACCATCGTCGCGCCGAGGGGATGGCGCGGCGTGCACTCGGTCCCGAAGGCCGGACACTCGTGGGGCTTGATGAGCCCCTGGAGGACGTCGCCGCTGCGACACGACGCCGATTCGGGTGTGTCGATGTCGCTCACACCGAAGCGCACCTCGGCGTCGAAGCCGCAGTAGCGCTCGGCCAGCCGCCACCCGCTGCGGGGAATCTCGCCGACTCCGCGCCATCGCCGATCGCAGACCTCGAAGACCTCGGCCAGCATGTCCTGGGCCGCGATGTTGCCCTCGTCGGTGACCACTCGCTCGTAGGCGTTCTCGAGCTGTGCCGTGCCGGCTTCGAGCTGTCGGACGACTCGGCGGATTCCTTCGAGGACGTCGAGCGGTTCGAAGCCCGTGACCACGACCGGCACTCCGAACGCCTCGACCAGCGGGCCATACTGCCAGGTGCCCATGACCGAGCAGACGTGTCCGGCCGCCAGGAAGCCGTCGACCCGATTGTGCGGCGACGAGACGATGGCCTCGATCGCCGGGGGAACCAGCACGTGGCTCACCAGCGCCGAGAAGTTCGTGAGGCCTCGCTGCTCGGCGACATGGACTGCCATGGCGTTGGCGGGTGCAGTCGTCTCGAAACCGATGGCGAAGAACACGACCTCGCGGTCGGGATTCTCGACGGCGAGCTGCACGGCGTCGAGGGGTGAGTAGACGACGCGGACGTCGCCGCCCTCACTCCTGACCTGGAACAGGTCTTGCGCGCTCCCCGGCACACGGAGCATGTCGCCGAAAGAGCAGAAGATGACGCCGGGCCTCGACGCGATCTCGAGGGCCTTGTCGATCATCCCGAGGGGGGTGACACACACCGGGCAGCCGGGTCCGTGGATCAGTTCGATGGCATCAGGCAGCAGTTGGTCGATCCCGTTGCGGATGATCGAGTGGGTCTGCCCGCCACACACCTCCATGATCGACCACGGCTTCGTGGTCATCCTGGCGATGTCGTCGAACAACGCCCCGGCCAGTTCGGGGTCGTTGAACTCGTCGAGGTACTTCATGGGTCGCTCGCCTCGTCGAGCGCGAGTTCGTCGTCGAGGACCCCCAGTTCACGGAACATCTCGAGTGTCTCGAGGGCCGAGGCCTCGTCGATCTTCGAGATCGCGAATCCGACGTGCACGATCGCGTAGTCGCCGACGCCGAGGTCGGGCAGGTAGGCAAGGCAGATGTCCTTGCGGATGCCATCGAAGCTGATGGTGGCCATGGGGATGCCGGCCTCCTCGCGGGTCTCGATGATCTGTCCGGGGACGGCGAGGCACATGTCAGAAGTCCGCTCTGGTCGTTGGTCGGGCGGGTCGGCGGTGTCCGGCGACGAAGGCCTGTCCGAGGGCCAGGCCGCCGTCGTTCGGGGGCACGAGGTGGTGGGTCAGGACGACGAACCCGGCGTCGCTCAGTCGCGAGGTGCACATGACGGTGAGGAGGGCGTTCTGGAACACGCCTCCCGACAAGGCCACGGCATGATCGCCCCGCTCGTCCCGGAGCCGCTCGGCCGTGCTGACCACCACCTCGGCGACGGCCTCGTGGAAGGCACGCGCGATCTCCCCGATCGGAACGTTCGCCCGGAGGTCGGCCACGATGGCTCTGAGGACGGGCCCGGGGGTCATCAGCGGCCCGTCCACACCGAAGCGGTACCGACCGGTGAGATGGATCGCGACGTCGGCGGCGACCTCGAGTTCGATGGCGGCCTGTGCCTCGTAGCTGATCCGATGCCGGAGCCCGAGCAACGACGCCACTGCGTCGAACAGGCGCCCCATGCTGGTCGTCGGCACGCATACGATCTTCTGATCGAGTTGCCGGCGAAGGACGACGAGCTCTGATGGGGTGAGGGCGCGAACCGGCGCCAGATCGTCGGACCATTCGACACCCGCCGCCGCGAGGTGGGCGAGTGCGACGCGGCACGGGTTGCCGATGGCGGCATCGCCGCCCGGCAGGTCGATCGGTGCGAGGTGGGCGATGCGCTCGTAGCCGTGGGCGTCGGCCAGCAAGACCTCGCCGCCCCAGATGGCTCCATCGTCTCCATAGCCGGTGCCGTCGAACGCGAAGCCGATCACCGGTTCGTCGGGATCGCATCCGTGCTCGGCCATCACCGAGGCGATGTGTGCGTGATGGTGCTGCACCTCGACCACGCGTCCCGCGTGGTTCGTCTTCGCCCAGCGAGACGTCCGATAGCCGGGGTGGAGATCGACCGCGACCACCTCGGGTGCGATGTCGTAGATGTGCCCGAACTGCTCGACGCCTCGTTCGAACGAGTCGAGCGTCGCCAGGTTCTCCATGTCGCCGAGGTGCTGGCTCATCCAGGCATGGCGAGGCGATGCGAGGCAGAAGGCGTTCTTGAGCTCGCCCCCGACCGCCAGCACGCTCCGATCGATGGCTGCGACGGGAACCGGCAGGGGAGCGAAGCCCCGTGCCCGCCGAATGGGAAGCAGTTCGTCGCCGACGATGCGCACGACCGAGTCATCACAGGGCACGTGGATCGGGCGATCGTGGGTGAGCCAGGCGTCGCAGATGTCACCGAGTCGTGCCGATGCATCCGCATCGCGATACGCCAACGGTTCTCCGCTGAGGTTGCCGCTCGTCATGACCAGCGCGGGGGCACCCGAAGCGAAGAGCAGGTGATGAACCGGAGTCGACGGCAACATGAGCCCGAGCAACGGACTTCCTGGCGCGATGGCGTCCGAGATGGCCGTGCTCGCTCCCTCACGGGAACGCAGCAGGACGATGGGCCGGCCAGGTGACACCAGCTGATCCGCCTCGACCGGCCCGATCTCGGCGAGGCCGGCCGCGGCGGTGAGATCGGCCACCATCAGCGCGAACGGCTTGTCGGGGCGGTGTTTGCGCTCCCGAAGTCGTCTGACCACCTCGTCGTCAGCGGCGTCGCACGCGAGGTGGAACCCGCCCAGGCCCTTGATGGCGACGATGTCACCGCTCCTCAATGCAGCGGCTGCCGCCTCGATCGGATCGACGACACGCTCAGTTGCGTCGATCCGGTCGTCGCGGAACTCGAGGACCGGTCCGCAGTTCGGGCATGCGATCGGCTGCGCGTGGTAACGGCGATCGGACGGGTCCGCGTACTCGTGCGCACACGCGTCGCACATCTCGAAGCCCGCCATCGTCGTGGCTGGTCGGTCATAGGGCAGGTCCCGGATGATCGTGAAACGTGGGCCGCAGTTGGTGCAGGTGATGAACGGGTGCCGGTGGCGGCGATCGGCCGGGTCGGCCAGTTCGCGGAGGCAGTCGTGACACACCCCGGTGTCGGGTGGGATGAGCGTGCGTTCGCCGTCGACCGCAGTGCTGTCGGCGATGCGAAAGCCCGCCCCGGACCGGACCGGGATCGCCGTGCGGGTCACGGTCTCGATGTGCGCGAGCGGCGGGGCCTCGTCCACCAGGCGCTGCGCGAACTCCTCGATCCGAGCGTTGAGCCCCGTGACCTCGATGAACACACGCGTCGAGTCGTTGCCGACGACGCCGTCGAGTCGCGCCTCGGTGGCGAGCCGGTACACGAAGGGGCGGAATCCGACCCCTTGCACCACGCCGCTCACGTCGAAGCGGACCGCCACGTCGTCCTCGCGAGTCACGACGACCCGGCTCGCGGGAGCCAAGGTGTCGTGTGCCACCCGTGCACTCTGCGCCGTCGTCACGAGCGGGCGCTAGGGACTGAGGTCCTGACTCCGGTGGTCGAGCGCAGCAGAATCGGAGAGTTTGGGACCAATGGCCGTACCGCGACGCACCGATGAGCGCGCACCATGTCCGCACATTTGGTCCTTGCGGCCGGAGAGGAATCCGGGTCTTGAGTCTCAGCAACACCATCGATGTAGTCACGCTCGATGCCGCCGGTCTCGATTCACTGATCAGCCGGTTGCAGGGGCGGGGCTATGCCACCTACGGACCGCAGGTCCACAACGGGGTCATCGCCCACGATGTCCTCCGCTCGGCCGACGACCTGCCGTCGGGCTGGACCGACGAGCAGTCGGGCGGTCGCTACCGGCTCGTCCCACGGAGCGACGGCGCTCGCTTCGGCTACGCGGTCGGTCCGCAGTCGTGGAAGGAGTTGCTCCACCCGGCCCGCACCAAGGTCTGGGAGATGTCGAAGCAGACCGAGCCGGGTGAGACCGCAGTCGGGATCCGGGTGCAGATGCACGAGCCCGAGACGCCGAAGCGGGCGTTCATCGGCGTTCGGCCCTGTGAGCTGGCCGCCATCGCCAAGCAGGACCGGGTGCTGCTGGGCGGGCCGCATCCCGACCCGACCTACGGCGCCAACCGGGCCGACCTCTTCATCGTCGCCGTCAACTGCGGCGACCCGGCCGAGACCTGCTTCTGCACGTCGATGGGCACCGGTCCGTCCGCTGGTCCGGGGTACGACCTGTCGTTGACCGAACTGGTCGACGGCGACGTCGTCCGCTACGTGGTCGAAATCGGGTCCGACGCCGGCGCCGACGTCCTCGCCGAACTCACGACGACCTCCACCTCTGCCGCCGAGGCCGAAGCGGCACGGCACGTCGTCGACGACGCCGCCGACCGGATCACGCGTCACCTCGACACCGACGGCATCAAGGAGCTGCTGTACGAGAACCTCGAAAGCCCGCGATGGGACGACGTGGCCGAGCGCTGCCTGACCTGCGGGAACTGCACCCTCGCCTGCCCGACCTGTTTCTGCACTGACCTCGAGGACGTCACCGACCTGACCGGCGACCACACCGAACGGTGGCGAGTGTGGGACTCGTGCTTCAGCCTCGACTTCTCGACGCTCGGTCCGGGTCCGCACCGAGCATCGGCCAAGGCGAGGTATCGCCAGTGGATGACCCACAAGCTCGGGACCTGGATCGATCAGTTCGACGAATCGGGGTGCGTGGGCTGCGGCCGGTGCATCACCTGGTGCCCGGTCGGCATCGACCTGACCGAAGAGGTCCGCGCGATGCGGGAAGGAACCGAATCATGACCACCACCGATCAGGTGACGGCGCCGGACATCTCGCCATTGCTCGTGCCCCGGCCCTACCGAGTGCTCGACAAGGTCGTGGAAGGCACCGACATCGTCAGCTTGCACATCGAGCCGGTCGAGGGGTCGCTTCCCGATTTCGAACCCGCGCAGGTCAGCATGCTGGGTTCCTTCGGGGTGGGCGAGGCCGCGATCTCGATCAGCTCGGCGCACGACACGACCGACCACCACGCGTACACGATTCGTCGGGCCGGGGCGATCACGAACGCGCTGATCGACACCCCGATCGGTGGCGTGATCACCGTCCGCGGACCGTTCGGCAACCACTGGCCGCTCGATGCACTCGACACCGACCACCTCCTGATCGCCGCCGGCGGATTGGGTATCGCCCCGCTACGCGCGGCCATCCACCAGGCAGTGTCCGACCGGGCGGTCGGCGAATCCGGCCTCGATCGCCTGGCCGTCATCTACGGCGCCAAGACGCCGAGCGACCTGATCTACCGAGACGATCTGGCGGCCTGGGAGGACGCTGGTGCCGAGGTGGCGGTCACGGTCGACGTCGGTGACGATGCGTGGGCCGGACCGGTCGGTGTCGTGCCCGCCCTGCTCGGCGGCGATCAGGGCGTCGACCTCGACTGGTCGAACACCGCTGCCTTCGTCTGCGGCCCCGACGTGATGATGCACTTCACCGCGCTGGCGCTCATCGACCTCGGGGTCCCTGCCGAGCGAATCTGGTTGACCCTCGAACGCAACATGCAGTGCGGCAACGCGCTGTGCGGCCACTGCCAACTCGGGCCGTTCATCGTCTGTCGTGACGGGCCGATCGCCAGCTATGTCGAGATCCAACCCTTCCATCCGGTCCGAGAGCTGTGAGGTGACATGAGCAACCCGACCCTTGGCGTGTGGAAGTTCGCTTCGTGCGATGGCTGCCAGCTGAGTCTTCTCGACTGCGAGGACGACCTGCTCGCGGTCGCCGGCCGCATCGACATCGCCTACTTCCCTGAGGCCTCGAGCGGCATGGTCGAGGGACCCTATGACGTGTCGCTGGTCGAGGGCTCGATCACGACGCCGCACGACCTCGAACGGATCCAGGAGATCCGGGCGAACTCGGGCGTGCTCATCACCATCGGCGCCTGCGCCACCTCGGGAGGCATCCAGGCCCTCCGCAACGGAGCAGACATCAACGAGTTCATGGGCATCGTCTACGCCCACCCCGAGTTCATCTCGACCCTCGCGACATCGACGCCGATCAGCGACCACGTCGAGGTCGACTTCGAACTCCGTGGTTGCCCGATCGACCGCGGGCAGCTCGTCGAGACGATCTCGGCCCACCTGGCCGGACGACCGCCCCGCATCCCCACCACGAGCGTTTGTGTGCAGTGCAAGGCGAGGGGCAACCCGTGCATCATGGTCGCCCACGGCACGCCCTGCCTCGGACCCGTGACCCAAGGCGGCTGCAACGCGTTGTGCCCGTCGTACAACCGGGGCTGCTACGGCTGCTTCGGCCCGATGGAGAGCCCGAACACCGAAGCGCTCGCCGACCAGTTCGCGCAGCTCGGCCTCAGCGACGCCGCGATCGCCCGCAGCTTCCGCAGCTACGCCGGTTGGGATCAGCCCTTCCGCGACGAAGCCGATCGAAGGGACCCCCGATGACCCACAAGAACGTCGACTTCCACGTGCCGGTGCTCGCCCGGGTCGAGGGCGAGGGGGCCATGCACGTGAAGGTCGCCGATGGCGAGGTGACCGACGTCCGACTCGAGATCTACGAGCCCCCCCGCTTCTTCGAGGCATTCCTTCGTGGGCGTGACTACACCGAACCGGTCGACATCACCGCCCGGATCTGCGGCATCTGTCCGGTGGCCTACCAGATGAGCTCGGTCCATGCGATCGAGCGACTCTGTGGGGTGACCGTGGCCGGCACGATCCGTGACCTACGCAGGCTGCTGTACTGCGGCGAGTGGATCGAGAGTCACGTGCTCCACGTCGGCTTCCTCCATGCGCCCGACTTCCTCGGCTACCACTCGGGCATTGCGATCGCGGCCGACCATCCGAGGATGGTCGAGAGCATCCTGACCCTCAAGAAGACGGGCAACGACGTCGTCGAGTTGCTCGGCGGCCGCCCGATCCACCCGGTCAACGTGCGTCTCGGCGGCTTCTACCGGGCGCCGTCGCGGCACGAGTTCGAGGCGCTCCGCACACCGCTCGAAGAGGCCCGGGAGATCTGCATCGACCTCATTCGCTGGACCGCCGGCTTCGACTTCCCCGAGCTCTCGCAGGACTACGAGTTCGTCTCGTTGCGGCATCCGGACGAGTACCCGTTCAACGAGGGGCGCATCGTGTCGAACAAGGGCCTCGACATCGATGCGTCCGAGTTCGAGCAATTCTCGGTCGAGGAGCACGTGTCCCACTCGACCTCGCTGCACTCGCGCCTCGTCGAGCGAGGTTGGTATCACGTCGGCCCGCTGGCCCGCTACGCCAACAACTTCGATCTGCTCACCACCGATGTGCAGGATCTGGCCGCGGAGGTCGGCCTCGGGCCGGTCGTCACCAACCCGTTCAAGAGCATCGTCGTGCGGGGACTCGAGACGCTCTACGCCATCGACGAGGCGCTGCGGATCATCGACACCTACACCCCTCCCGACGAGCCGTTCGTCGCGGTGCCGGCCCGCGCCGGCGTCGGCTGGGCCGCCACCGAGGCTCCTCGGGGTCTGCTGTACCACCGTTACGAGGTCGACGACGACGGAAAGATCCTCGCGGCGCAGATCATCCCTCCGACCGCACAGAACCAGCCGACGATCGAATCAGATCTCCGTCAGTTCGTCGGCGACAACCTGCACCTCGAACTCGACGACCTCGAACTGAAGTGCGAGCAGACGATCCGGAACTACGACCCGTGCATCTCGTGCTCGACCCACTTCCTGAAGCTCACGGTCGAGGACACCTGAGGTGGCGACGGGTGAGCGGCCACCTCCTCGACCCCTGGTGATCGGGGTCGGGAACCGCGATCGCGGCGACGACGGCGTCGGCCCCCTGGTCGCCGACGCAGTTCGCGGCCGGTGCGGCGGCAGCGTGCTCGTCCACGTCGCCGAGGGCGATCTGTCCGACCTGCCCATGCGGTGGGAGCCCGACCAGGACGTGATCGTCGTCGACGCGACCGTGGGCGGCCGCTCGCCGGGCGAAGTGTCGGTGATCGATGCCCTGGCCGATGGTCTGCGGCTCGAGAGCGGCCTGTTGTCGAGCCACGGGATCGGCCTCGCCGAGGCGGTCGAGCTCGGCCGCATCCTCGGCCGGCTTCCCCGCTCGCTCGTGATCTTCGGTGTCGAGGCGAAGCGCTTCGAGCACTTCGAGCCGGTCGCCGACGAAGTCGCGAGCGCAGTCCCCGATCTGGTCGAGCGAATCGTCGCGCTGGTCGGCAAGGCCGCGCATGCCTCCGGACACCAGCGCGAACTGCTCGATCGGAGCTGATCAGTCCGACGCGCAACGGACTCGTTCCGCCGCCACGGAACTCATGGCCGAAGTCGGCGTGATGGTGTGTGACGGACAAGAAGCGACCTGCCTCCATCGCAGGAGTCGCCGCAAGTCTGGTCGTCAGAAGTCCTCGCCGCGAGGGGTGAACTCGTCCCACTGAGCAGATGGATTGGCGGCGGCGGCGGTCGGCCGCTCGGTTCGATCGCGTGTCTTCGGCCGTGGCGTTCGGCGCCGGGGGAGCCCGGTTCCGGTGACGACCACGGCTGCGAGAATCGTGGTGAGCGGGACTGCGGCGACGAGGCCGATGCTGCCGACGAGGGTGCGGATGATCTCCACGGCGATGATCTCCGAGGTGATCGATTCGGAGATGCCGATGCCGACGTTCGAGTAGAAGAGCAGCAGGGGGAGGGCGGCGCCTGCGTAGGCCAGGACGAGTGTGTTGACAGTCGATGCGATGTGGTCGCGCCCGATGTGGACGCCGGTGCGGTAGAGGTCGGTGACGGTGTAGTCGGGGTTTGCTTCGCGTAGGCGTGCCACTGCGGAGACCTGGGTGACGGTGACGTCGTCGAGGACCCCGAGGGTGCCGAGCACGATGCCGGCGAGGACCAGCCCGCGGAGGTCGATGCCTTCGGACGAGACGAGGAGGTAGATCTGATCTTCTGATGCCAGTCCGGTGATCTGGGCGGCGGCGGTGAAGATGGCGGCGAGGATGCCGGTGAGGCCGAGGGCGGCCATGGTTCCGAGGAGGGCGACGGTGGTCGTGTCGCTGATCCCGTGTGCGAGGTAGAGGGCCGCGAATGCGATGACCGATGCCGACACGAGGGCGACCGCGAGTGGCGGTTGGCCGTCGAGCAGTGCGGGGAAGACGTAGCCGAACAGCACGACGGCGGACACGCCGAGTCCTGCGAGGGCGCGCAGGCCTTGGAAGCGGCCGAGGGCGACGACGGCGATGACGAACAGTGCGGCCAGAACGATGAGCGGGCGGCTTCGTTGGTAGTCGGCGAAGCTGTGGGCGATCTCGCCGGTGTCGCCGAGGGTGAACTCGATGACCACGATCCGGTCGCCGGATTCGAACTCGGGGGTGGCGGCAGAGGCGTCGGGGAAGAGCTGGAAGCTGCTGGTGGTGCCCGAGTTGGGGCCGCTGGTGATCTCGATCCGGATCTCGTCGCACTGGAGGGACTCGCCGAGGTCCGGCCCGGCGCAGTCGACGGGTGTGTCGCCGATCACGGTGGCGTTGACGCGGTCTCCCTGGCCGTCGACGCCGGTCGTGAGCGACGCGCCACCGCTCGGCCACCACAGGATGAGTCCGGCGATCGTGGCGACGGCGATGACGGCGATCGAGATCCTCAGGACTCGGCGGACACCGGCGTCGGCGGTCAGATCGGCGTGCTCGTGATCATGGGTCGCTTGGTTCACCGGTCCATGGTCGCCGATCGAGTCGGGATGGTGGAGAACCGCTCGCCCCGACGGGCGTTGCATGGACCCCAGGCTCAGTTGGCGGTGTCGGGGCCGATGACCGCCGAGACCGGCGCCACCAGATCTGCGGGGAAGCCACACAGGCGAGCGTGCTCGCGGATCGTGTCGGCGTCGTCGGCCTCGTGGATGCAGTAGACCTTGTCTCCCGCCAGGTAGCTCGTGACCCACTTGTAGGGCACGCCGAGACCGTCGACGACCTGGTTCGACTGGGTCGAGATGTCGGCGAGTTCGGCGGCACTCAGGGTGCTGGCTCCCTCGATGTTTCGCTCGATCATGAACTGCGGCATGGCAGGCTCCTTGTTGTCGGTGACGCCAGGAAGCGGCGTCTGGTCGAGCATCGATGCGGGACGTTTGCGGAGGCGTGTGCTCGTCTGGAAGTGCGTCGTCGGCGTCTGCACACGGATCCGCACACGGCTGGGTCATCGACTGATGGCCGGCGAGGTCGTGTCCGAACGGTCGGGAGGTGTGTGAGGGTGGGGGAGATGCTCCACATCAGGTTGATCGGCGAGCCACGGATCGAGGGCCCGGACGGGAAACCGCACGAGGTGCGTGGCCGGAAGCCCTGGGCGCTCCTTGCTCGGGTTCTGATGGCCGATCGACCGCTGACGCGCCGCGAGTTGAGCGCGGAGCTGTTTCCGGATGCCGCAGACCCGCTGGGGTCCTTGCGGTGGTGTCTCGCCAGCCTGCGCAAGGCGATCGGCAGCACCGACGTCCTGACCGGCGACCCGGTCGACCGGGAACTGCCCGAGTGGGTGAGCGTCGACGTGGAGTCACTGCGCGACGGAGTTGTCGACACCGCAGCCGTCGGCGAGTTGCTCGAAGGCATCGATCCACCGTGTGGACCCGAGTTCTCGACGTGGTTGCTCGTCGCTCGCCAACATGTGTCGTCGCGTATCGCTGCCGCGCTGCGGGATGGGACCATCAAGGCGATCTCGCAGAACGACCATGAGCGGGCGGTCGAGCTGGCCGAGTTGGCGGCCCGCCGATCGCCGTACGACGAGGGGCCGCAGGTGCTTCTCGCCAAAGCACTCGTCGTGGCGGGCCATCCGGAAGCAGCGCTCGAGCACGTGATCTCGGTCGAATCGCTGTTCCGCACCGAGTTCGGTTGCGATCCCAGTCCGGCCTTGCGCAGCGCTGCCCGGGTCGGTGTCGCCGCGCCCCCGCCGGGCGTGTCACCTGGCGCGGTCGCGGCAACGCTGCTCCGCGCGGGCCAAGCGGCCATGTCGGCGGGCGCTGTGGATGCCGGTCTCGATTGCCTGCGTAGCGCTGGAGCCCATGCGGAGTCGGCGGGTGATTCGGCACTGCAGGGTCAGTGCCTGTTCGAGCTGGGCAGCGCTCTGGTGCACTCCGTTCGCGGGTTCGATGACGAGGGCAGCGTCCTGCTCGAACAAGCCCTCCACCTCGCGCGGAGTGCGGGTGACGTGGCCACTGCCGTTGGCGCACTGCGCGAACGCGCCTACGCGGACACGCTCGCTGGTCGGCGCCCCGAGGCCGAGCGCCAGTTGAGCCTGGCCCTCGAGGTCGCAGACGGTGCCCCCGCTCTCCTGCCCGGCATCCACGCGGTGGCCGGGTTCAATCTCGCCGACTGGGGCCGCCCCGACGACGGACTCGTCGAGTACGAAACCGCCGTCGAGTGCGCTCGATCCGTCGGAGACAGACGTTGGGAGGGCTGGGCCCTCGGGCTCGGTGGCTGGGCCGCCCTGGGAGACGACCGCATCCCAGACGCGAAGCTCTGGCTGGGCCAGTGCCTCGGTGTCGTCCACGAACTCCAGTGGATGTCGTTCGAGCCGTGGCCGGTGACCGCGCTGGCCGAGGCCCATCTCGCCGAGCGTCCTCTGTCCGAAGCACCCGATGACCTCGAGCGGTGCTTCGCAACGAGCTGCCACCTCGGTGACCCTTGCTGGGAAGGCGCGAGTGGGCGAGTTCTGGCGCTCCATCACGCCCAGGCCGGCCAAGCTGACGACGCACTCAACTGGATCGCAGACGCCCGTCGGCGCGCCCAGCGTCGGTCGGACACCTGGGCCGGACTGATCGGAGCGATCCTGCTCACTGAAGCCGAGATCCGACAGGCGGTCGGCGACGTGAGCGGAGCGAATGCCACCGCGCGAGAACTCGTCGTCTTTGCCGCGCGGACCCAACTCGACCAGCTCCTCGAGCAGGGCCTCGCGATCAGCCGCACCGCTACGTAGCGACTGGGTCGGGCGTCGCGACAACCAGTCGGGCCACCACCTAGATTCCGTGGACGACGATCCGAGTCCAGGCGCGGGCCGGGGACGAGGAGAACACATGACATCGGAACGGGATCGTCGACAAGGCACCGACCCCGACACGTTGGGTCGCCATTTCGGCGCGGACACGGGCCTGCTTCCGTTGTGGATCGCCGAGCCGAGTGTCGACCTGGCGCCCGAGATCGTCGATGCGTTGAGTGCCCGTGCTCTCACGGGTTGGTACGGGTACGAGACACGGCCCGATTCGATCCTCGAAGCGTTCCAGAGCTGGATGTCCCGACGTCATGGCTGGGACCTCTCGGGACTGCAGATCCTGGTGAGCCCCAGCGTCGGCACATCGCTGGGGGTGCTGATCGAGCAAATGACCGAGCCAGGCGACGGGGTGATCTTGCAGCCACCGGTGTTCACGGACTTCAAGCCGCTGATCGTTGCCGGCGGTCGAGCGGCGGTTCGTAATCCGCTCGTCTTCACCGACCAGCGACATCGCATCGATTTCGATGACCTCGAGGCGAAGGCGTCGGACCCTCGGAATCGGATGCTCATCTTGTGCAGTCCTCACAACCCCGTCGGGCGTGTGTGGTCGAAGAGCGAGCTCGAGCGGGTCGCGTCGATCTGCGCCGAACACGACGTGTTCGTGTTCGCCGACGAGATCCACGCCGATCTCGCGCACGCTCCACACACCTTCATCCCCTTTGCGCTCGCGGCTGAACCCCACGATGTGGCGTGGGCGGCGCCGCACGGGCCCATCAAGACCTTCGGTCTCGCCGGCGTCTGCGACACCCTGCTGATCACGAACTCGGCCGCCGTCGCGGAGAGGTTCCGGACAAGGAGCTCGCAGCTCCACCTGACCCGCAACAACGTCTTCGGCCTCGCCGCATTCGAAGCCGCCTATCAGCACGGAGCGCCCTGGCTCGACGAGTTCCTCGCGCTGATCTCGGCCAACATCGACGTGCTGCAGCAGGGTCTCCCCGCCGAGATCGGCCTGATCGCCCCCGAGGGCACCTATCTGGCGTGGCTCGACCTCCGCCGGCTCGGCCTCGAGGTTTCTGCCATTCCGGCTTGGCTCGCCTCGGCCGCTGGCCTCGCACTCAGCCCAGGACACTGGTTCGGGCGCGAGGGTGCCGGTTTCGCCCGCATGACCATCGCCGCACCCAGCGAGGTGATCGAAAGGGCGGTCATCCAACTCGCCGCAGCAGTTCGGCATTAGGGCGAACCGCCGCCGTTCATCCTCCGGCGCCATGATCCCCCGGTCGAGGAACACAGCAGCGGGTGTGATCGCACGCGCGACGCCGAAGGCAGCCGGTCAGGTGCCCTTGAAGTCGGCGGGGCGGTTCTCGAGGAAGGACGCGACGCCTTCTCGGTGGTCGTCTGATTTGAAGCAGTCGCTGAGCGCGGTGACGTGGCGTTGCATGTGGCTTCCGACGTCGCTGGTCAGGCCGTTCATCACGAGGTCCTTGATCCGCCGCTGGGCGAACGGTGATCCCTCGAGGATGGCGTCGGTGAGCTTGCGGACCTCGGCTGTGAGGTCGACGGGATCGACCACGGCGGTGAGATAGCCGAGGCGGAGCGCTTCGGCCGCGTCGACGAACTCGCCGGTGTAGAGCAGGCGCAATGCGTGCGTGATGGTGCCCACGCCGCGATGGTCGAGGTCGAATCGGATGACGCGGTCGAGGTCAACAGCCATGTCGCCGAAGCTAGGCCAATTGGTGGCCGCGTCGGTCCCAGTCGCAGCAGCAACCGGCCCGTCTGCCCGACGCAGTCGTCTCCAGATGGGTCCCCCCGGTGGGTCGGCACTGGTCTCCACGATCGCCCGAGATCCACTGGCCGGTGGCAGACTCGGACTGCCTCGGGCCGTCGGCTCGGAGAGTCCTCGCGGAATGATGCAGAGGGGGAACCAAGAGATGCAGGAATCAGAGTTTGCGCGTGCGGTCGCCGCGGCCAGATCGACCGCGTCAGCGCTCGGTCTGACCGTCGCCGACGCGATCGTTCTTCAGGACTCGACCCGGCTCATGCTGCGGCTGATGCCTTGCGACGTCGTCGTCCGGGTCGCGCCCATGACCCTGCAGACAAGCGCAGCGTTCGAGGTCG
Organism: Acidimicrobiales bacterium; assembly: GCA_035529695.1. Lineage (GTDB taxonomy): Bacteria > Actinomycetota > Acidimicrobiia > Acidimicrobiales > Salinilacustritrichaceae > DATKWD01. The sequence goes on from DATKWD010000019.1 coordinate 99,087, forward strand.
AGCTCGCCCGACTGCTCGCGGGAACCGAGAGCCCAGTGGCTCTGCTCGATCCTCGAGTCGAGCCGCGCGTCCACGTGCGTGACGGCTTCGCGATGAACTTGTGGACCTACTACGAGCCTGTGCCACCTGGAGTGCACCCGCCGGCCGAGTTCGCGCGTGCGCTCGAGCGCCTGCATGCCGGCATGGGGCAGCTCGACATCGCGACGCCGCACTTCACAGACCGAATCGCGGAGGCTCGACACATCGTTGTCAGCCGCGACCACAGTCCGACGCTCGCCGACCCGGACCGGGAGTTCCTCGGCAACAAGCTGCGCAGCCTGGAGGGAGCGATCGCCGATCGCTGCGCCGCCGAGCAACTCCTGCACGGCGAGCCGCACCCGGGCAACCTGCTCAGCACGAAGTACGGGCCGCTGTTCATCGACCTCGAGACGTGCTGCCGCGGACCTGTCGAGTTCGACATCGCCCATGCGCCCGAAGACGTCAGCGAGCACTATCCCGACATCGATCACGAGCTGCTCAGCGAGTGCCGCGCCGTGATCCTCGCGATGGTCGCAGCGTGGCGCTGGGATCGAGTCGACGACTACCCGGACGGTCGACGAGTAGGTCGAGCGCTCCTCGGCGCACTGCGCCATGGTCCACCGTGGCCGACGCTCGACTCCGTGTGACGCCGCCCGCTCGTTCCGAGCACGGTGCACAACCGACAGTCGCCGGCGATGGTCAGTAGCCGGACTGCGACATGGCGATGACGAACATCACGCCGAGGACGACGGTTCCGAGTGCCATGGTGAGGATCAGGAGTTGCAGATGGCGGCTCCTCGTCGGGTTGCCCGAGTCCGCATCGGTGATGTCGGGCTCGTGGGCAGGCTCGGCCGGACGGTCCGTCGCCGAGGTGTGCGTGTCGTAGACCGATCGCCGCTGTTCGTCTCGCAGCGTCCACCACGCGTTGTTCAAGGCAGCCATGTGGTCGGTGCCGCCGCCGGCCCCGTCCCTGACGGGGTCGCGGTGGTCTGGGTGGAACTCGTTGGCGGCTCGTCGGAACGCCGCGCGGATCTCGGCCGTCGTGGCGGTCGTGGCCACGCCCAGGAGTTCGTAGTGGTCGACCATGCGTGCCGTGTGTCGCGCCGTCGTTGTGAACCGGTTCGGCCGTTCGCCGCGACAGCATCGGTGATGGACCGTCGGAGGGGTGCACGAGGTCGCGTGGCGGGGGAGACTGTTGCCCGGAGGTCGCCGATGGGTGCCCGTACGGATGCCGAGCTGCTGGCGGCCATCGCGGATGGCGACCGCGACGCACTGCGTGCCATCCACGATCGGCACGCGGCGTGGATCACGCTCCGGCTCCAACGGCGTTGCTCGGACACCGATGTCGTCGCCGAAGCTGTCCAGGACACGTTCGTGGCGGTGTGGAAGAGCGCGGCACGATGGGACGGCAGCGGCGAACCTGCTGCCTGGATCTGGGGCATCTCGATTCGTCGGCTCATCGGAGTCCTGCGCTCCCGCGGCCGTTGGCAACGCGACCGGCTGACCCAAGCAGTGCCCGACTCCGACGTCGTCGTCAACGCGGAGGATCAGGTACTCCTCGGCATCGAACACGGCGACCTGGCCGGGGCGCTCGATCGGCTCTCGCCTGAGCTGCGAGCCGTGGTGCAGGCCACGGTGCTCGACGGCCTCACGACCCGTGAGGCCGGGCATCTGCTCGGGATCCCCGCAGGCACGGTCAAGACCCGGATGATGCGGGCCCGAGTGCAACTCAGAGGAGCATTGGCATGACCGTCAACGACTGGCACGCGCCTTCCGACCTGCTCGACCGTTTCGCCGCCGACCCCAGCGCGGTCGAGGGTGTGCGGGCGGCATCGCTCGAGGCTCACCTCCTGGCGTGTGATCAGTGCCGCGAAGCGGTGAGTTCGCGCACGTCGACCGACTTCCTCGAGCAGTCGTGGAGTGCGGTCGCCGCGCAGATCGACGAACCCCACCTCTCGGTGGTGGAGCGCGTGCTGTGTCGACTCGGAGTGTCGGAGGGCACGGCGCGACTTCTCGGAGCGACTCCCGGCCTCAGCCTTGCCGGCCTTCTTGCCGTCGTCGCCATCGCAGCTGGTGCCGTGGTGAGCAGCCGGTCGACCGACACAGCCGGAGCGTTCTTGGTGGTCGCTCCGCTCCTTCCGCTGCTCGCGGTGGCCGGCACGTTCTCGTCGGTGGCCGACCCGGCCGGCGAGGCCGGCATCGTGACCCCCCTCCACGGGCTGGGTCTGGCCCTGCGTCGATCGGTCGTGGTGTTGGCAGTCGTGTTCTTCGCGCTCGGCATCGCCGATCTGGCGGTCGGCAAGCTGGGCGTACCGGTGCTGGCGTGGGTGCTCCCGGCATGGGCGCTGGCCGCTTGCGCGATGGCACTGACCACGTGGTTTCGGGCCGAGTCCGCGGCGGTAGGTCTCGGACTGGCATGGACACTGCTCGTCCTGGTCACTCGATGGGCCGAGGGTCACACGGCTGCCTACGCCGAGGCGGTCGTGTTCACTCCCGCCGGACAGGTGGCAGCGCTCGTCGTCCTTGCCGGGGCGACCTGGGTGGTCGTCGTCAGGCGAGCCCATTTCCAGACCATGGAGGTCATCAGATGACACGAACCGTCTCGCTGCAGGGGCTGACGAAGGCGTTCGGCGCCACCGTCGCCGTCGACGATGTCGACGTCGGGTTCGAGGCGGGCGTCACCGGCCTGCTCGGACCCAACGGTGCCGGCAAGACCACGCTGATGCGCATCGTCGCAACCGCCATGACGGCCGACAGCGGTCGGCTCGAGGTCCTCGGTCACGATCCGACGACCGGTTCGGGCAGGCTCGAGGTGCGTCGTCGACTGGGCTATCTACCCCAGGAGCCCGGGTTCCACCGGAACTTCAGCGCATTCGACTTCGTCGACTACGTGGCCATCCTGAAGGAGTGGAGCGATCGGAGCGTTCGTCACGACGAAGTTCGCCGGGTCCTCACCCAGGTCGGGCTCGAGGCGGTCATGCACAAGAAGATCGGCCGGCTCTCCGGTGGGATGCGACGGCGCGTCGCCATCGCCCAGGCGCTCCTCGGCAGCCCCGACCTGCTGGTGCTCGACGAGCCGACCGCCGGGCTCGACCCCGAACAACGGCTGCGGTTCCGCGAGCTGCTCGGCACCGCAGCGGCGAACGCAACCGTGCTGTTGTCCACTCACCAGACCGATGACGTCGCGGCGTTGTGTCAGCGAGTCGTGGTGCTGCTCGGTGGTCGGGTGGCCTTCGAAGGCACGCCGCCCGACCTCGCCAGCCGCGCCGCCGACCGGGTCTGGATCGCCTCGACCCGTGACACGCAGGCCGAGCTGGCGTGGGTCACCGGAGACGGGCGTGTCCGGCACATCGGCGAGCCACCGTCGGGCGCCGAGCTGGTGCCGCCGACGGTCGAGGACGGCTACTTGTTGCTCGCCGGCGAAGCGGCGAAGCCCGCGATGGCGGCGCCGTCGTGAACCGCGTCCAGACCATGGCGCTCGGTCTCCTTGGAGCGCTTCTCGTGGGTGGGTTGCTCACGGGCAGCCCGGTTCTCGGCCTGTTGATGGTGCCGGTGTTGGCCATGGCCATCATCTGGACCTGGCGCGGGTCGGGTCGGCCGATGGCCGACGCGGGTTGGTCGACGACCGCAGAGCACCCGGCCGTTGCGACGGCGAGCCGTGGGAATTCGGGACCGTTCGCGACCACCCGCGCATTGGGGCGGGTCGAAGGTGGACTGCTGTTCTGGAGCCCGTGGTTCGCGATCGGGCTCGGCTTCTGCGCGGTGATCGTGCTGATGTTCGCGGTGCTTTTCGGCGACGAGAACAACCAAGCCTGGGCCGAGATGGTGCAGGCGAGCCCCTGGTTCGTTCATCCGCTCGTCGGGATGGTCGTGGTGGCCAGCCACCGCGCCGTCACGCGATCGGTTCGCGACGGTACCGAGGAGGTCTTCGGCGTCTGCCCGACCAGCCTCGACACGAGAACGACCGGTCACCTGGCGGCGGCCTGGGCGCCCCTGGCGGTCACCGCGGCGTTCCTGATCGCCTTCGCAGCTGCCCTGCAGCTGAGGTCGCCTGGCCTGCATGGCGGGCTGTCCGCCGACAGCGCCGGCGACGTCGTCGGCGCCCTGCTTCTGCCCGTCGGTGGTGTCGCTCTCGGCGTTGCGCTGGCGCGGTGGATCCGGTTCGGTCTCGTTCCCATCGCGGCCGTGGTCGGAGTCCTGTTCCTCAGTACCGGTCTCAGCGGGATCGGCGGGAACGGCTGGAACCCGTACGTTCAACTCTCCACCGCCCCGACCATCGAAGTGCCATCGCCCGTGTTCGCCGACCGCCCCGTGTGGGCCCACGCCCTCTGGATCATGGCGCTGACGGCAATCGTCGCTGTGGTGGCACTGCTCAGGCATCGACGTGATCGTCCTGTCCTTCTGGC